>NZ_CP019332.1:1923144-2523144 GCF_002163855.1 Winogradskyella sp. PC-19
ATAAATTTCATCGTAACTACTTGGTTTATCTAATTTGTACAATGCCTTTTTTATGAGTAGCTCAATTTTGACAGAATTTTTTCCCCAAATTTTCAGTCCCCAATATCCAGTCTTACCAAGAGAAGTAAATCTATTGTCTGAGGCAATTGCCAAACTATGCCTATCATATATTTTTGAAGTATTAGAATGAATTAATCTGCGATTTATTTCTGATACAATATTGTCAATATACATTGTATCTCCATTTTCAATTAATACACGGTAAGCTCTATCACTTGCACTCGATAAAAACTCAAATTTCACTTGATATAAATTTATATCTCCATTTTGTATCATTTCTATTTCTGGCAGAATCTCGATGGCTTTGATAATATCTTTATTAGCAATAGTTTTAGCTTTTCTCTTGCAGTTGATAATTACTTGCATCTCATTTAGTGGTGAAATTGATTTTTTTAGTGTTCGTAGAACCAAATCAGCTGTTTTGAGAAATTTTTTCTTTTCTGATTTATCTATAATCAGGATATCAGCAGTTGTAAAATAAGTTTCCACTTTACCACATATGTGTAACGAAAACAAGTCTATAATTAAATTAATTACTTCACCATTTTTATTGTTGTAAGAATAATTTTCTATTAAAAACTCTATTAAGGTCTCTCTACTAAGTATTTTTTGCTCAAAAACCTCTTTCTTTAATTTCACATAGTTATTGCATAGTTCATTAACGCAATTACATCTTAATTCTTCATCTGTTCCTTTTGAGAGAAAAGAGTCGATTTTTTCTAAGGTTAATACCTTGAGTTGTCTAATTCGCTCACTCGTTTTTTGATAATAATCAGAAAGTTCCTCGAGAGTATATTTATCAGAACTATTAAGACCATAATAATGATTAATAATTCCTTTTAGCAAATCACTATTTCCTAAATTTAAGTAGTCACTGACAGTTTCATTAATTAAATCAATAAACGAGTCTGGGTTTAAATTTGGGTAATCTAAAGGGATAGAATATTGTTTGGTCTTCGATTCTTGTAATTCAATCAAGTCAATTAAATTGTGTTCAATATAATCTTGATAACTTTTAAGTTTGGAAACCACTGAGGCACCAATTCCTTTTATTTCAGAAAATTCCAGAATAGCGATATTTGAAACTTCTTGTAAATTAGTAATTCCAAGCAAATCAAATTTTTTCAATAGGATTGATGGAATTGTTTCAAAAACATATTGAATTTTTATATCTGATTTATTCATTTCGTTTGTTTATCCAAATGCAACATAACTAGTTATATCATAACTAATATATACTTTTATCAGTAAATATTAACGGGATAAAACAAGCTTTTAATTGCCTTATTAGTTCTTTACAGGATTAATCTTCTCAATCTGTTCTTTGCTTTTCTCGTACATATCTGGGAAAAGTCCTTGAGACAATAATAAAACTCCAAAACCCAAAATCACTAAAGCAACGATTTTTTTGGTTTTGAAAATACGACGAGGTGTGAGTTTTGTTCGTAAGCGTTTTGCTGCTGCTATTTTTATTAAATCAGTAACAAAATATGTGGTTAGCATGGTTGCAACAAAAACAATGGTACCATTTTCTGAAGTTGTCAAAGAGGTACCAATAACAATAAAACCTAACCAACCTAAAAGCACACCAATATTAATAAAGTTTAGTAAAAACCCTTTGATAAAGAGTTTTCCGTAGCCTTTTTTAATCTCTACTTTATGATATTCTCTTACAATAGACCGAAAAGATTTTGATGTTTTTACGAATGAAATAACGCCATAGACAATCAATAAAACGCCACCAAATATTAAAAAACTTGGGTCGTCTTTTACTTTTTCGACCAATTTATTAGTACTAAAAAAAGCAACTAAGATAAATACAATGTCTGCTAATATTACGCCTAAATCAAATATTAATGCACTTTTAAATCCTTTTGTAGCACTAGTTTCTAGCAGTACAAAAAATACTGGACCTATCGTAAATGCAAGGATTATCCCAAACGGTATGGCTGTTAATATATCATCAAACATGTAAACATCACTAGTTTACACAAATGTAGTAAAGAAAATAAGAATAAGGAAAATGCTTACATGCGTTTTACACGACCTCCAAGTACAGTTTTTTCGTCTATTTCTTTTGGATCACCGTAAATGTAAACATCGCCTCCAGCTCTGACTCTAACCTCGACAAATTCGGTAGCATTAACTCTAGCTTCTCCTGCAGCATTAATAGAAACTTCTGTACTTTCTGTTATAAGCTCTTCTCCATTATATTCTCCACCAGTATAGATAGTTACATCCTGATTTTTTGAAGTTCCTGTAAGATTTATAATTCCTCCTGTAACGGCTCTAACATCCGTATAAGTCGTTTTTACATTAGCAGTAATTTCGCCACCTTCTTGGGCTTTGAATTTGATATCGAATTGGTCTAATGTTCCTTTTACGGTAATCTCCGCACCTTCATTAGCATCTATGATATCTACAGATGTGTAGTATAAAATCACAGTTGTATCGTTTCCGTCATACGATTCTTCAAATTCCATACGGATTTTAAGTTTTCCGTTTTTGTTTAAAACTTGAACATTTCTTCTATTAGCGCCATCTATAACAACTTCATTTTTATCTGACTTTATCATAGTAACGTTAATTAAGTCAAAGGCTTTAATTTCTGTAAACTCTCCTATTTGCTTTACGATTGGACTTTGAGCAAATAGTGTTGTAGTTATTACAACTAAAAGGATGGTGATTATTTTTTTCATAAAAATTGTTGTTTATAGTTATACAGATAGTATAATAAACGAGTTGTTACAGTTTTAATTATTTATACCAACACTTTTACAGCTGTACCTGTTACAGAAACAACAGGATAATTAGTCGTCGTTAACTCAATCTCTACCTTAATGCCAACAATAGCATTTGCTCCTAATTTTTTAGCGTTTTCTTGAATATTTTGAAACGCTTTTTCCTTAACAGTATCAATACTTTCTTGAATTTTTTTATAATACTTTGATGTACTGAAACCAGAAGCTAATGTTTGGTCATTGATGGCAACACCAGTAACTATTCCTAAATAATCCGCTATTTTGAAACCTTCTATAGAGTTTGTTGTTGTTAATATCATGGTATAAATTATAAGTTTTTAGTTTTTTGATAAGCATTCCATAAATCTTGTGGGTTATTTATAGATAAATCTACTTTACCACAAGACCCACAAATCTGTGCTTTTAATGCACCTTTTTCAAATTTATTAAAAAGAATTCTATCTGTTGTTTTGATTTCTATTGATAAATCGTTTTTAGCATTGCCATGACCAAAGTCTACAATCTTCATATCATGCATAATTTTTGACGAACCACAAGCTGAACACATTTCTGATTTCATAATTTACTAAGTTTTATAGTTACAATATATGTCAGAATTGCTAGTATTTTGTTACAACGGCATACTATTCTTCTGGTTTACCAACTAAGAAGAAATCAAGGTGTTTTTTTACTAAATCAGTGTTCTTAACCTTTACAACTACCTCATCTCCTAATTGATATGTTTTATCAGTGTTTTTACCAACCATAGCATATTGGTCTTGATCAAAGTAGTAGTGGTCATCTTTCATGTCACGAACACTTACCATACCTTCACATTTATTTGAAATAATCTCTACATAAATACCCCAATCGGTAACTCCAGAAATTACACCTAAAAACTCTTCGTCCTGGTGATCTTGCATAAAACGAATTTGCATGTATTTGATTGAATCACGCTCTGCTTTAGTAGCTAAATTTTCCATATCACTACTATGTCTACATTTTTCTTCGTAGATATCTTCGTTAGCAGATTTATTTCCATCTAAATAGTGCTGTAATAAGCGATGCGCCATAACATCTGGATAACGACGAATTGGAGATGTAAAGTGACTGTAATATTCAAAAGATAAACCATAATGTCCAATGTTTTGCGTCGTATACTCTGCTTTAGACATTGTGCGAATGGTTAATGTATCGACTAAATTTTGCTCTTTTTTACCAACAACATCCTTTAGTAAATTATTTAAAGATGATGATACACTTGCTTTGTCTTTAAAATTAAGCTTATGACCAAAGCGACTTACCACAGTTTGTAATTGTGCTAATTTAGATTCGTCTGGCTCGTCATGAACACGATATACAAATGTCTTTTTTGGTTTTTGCTTTCCAATAAATTCTGAAACTTTTCTGTTAGCTAACAACATAAATTCTTCAATTAATTTATTAGCATCTCGACTAGTTTTGAAAAATACACCTACTGGATTTGCCTCTTTGTCTAGATTAAATTTTACTTCAACCTTATCAAAAGAAATAGCACCTTCTCGCATGCGTTGCGAACGCATTTTTTTTGCTAATCTATCTAGAACCAGAATAGCTTCAGCAATTTCATTTTCTGTATTATATTCCTTATTTGTTAAAGAAATTTCTTGCGGTATAGTTGTATTTATTTGAGACTTCTCGACTGCGCTCGAAGTGACAGAAAATTGTGAATTTTGTTCAATAATAGCTTGAGCTTCTTCGTAAGCAAAACGTGCATCTGAATATGTGACTGTACGACCGAACCATTCGTCTTTTATTTCGCATTTATCATTCATTGTAAACACAGCAGAAAATGTATATTTTTCTTCATGTGGTCTTAATGAACATGCGCCATTTGATAAACGTTCTGGCAACATTGGTACAACACGATCCACTAAGTATATAGACGTTGCTCTCTCATAAGCTTCGTCATCTAAAATAGTGTCTGGTTTAACGTAATGTGATACGTCTGCAATGTGAATTCCTATTTCAAACAAACCATTATCTAAAACTTTAAAAGATAAAGCATCATCAAAGTCTTTTGCATCCTTTGGATCAATGGTAAAGGTTAAATCTTTACGCATATCTCGACGCTTTTTTATTTCTTCTGGTGTTATAGAAATATCAAGATTATTAGCATATTCTTCAACGTCATGAGGAAATTCTAATGGTAAACCATACTCAGCTAAAATGGCATGAATTTCTGTACTGTGTTCTCCTGGTTTCCCAAGAACTTTAATAACTTTTCCGTAAGGTGAATCGGCTTTTTCTGGCCAATCGGCTAGTTTTACTAATACCTTATCACCATCTTCTGCTTTATTTATTTTGTTAATTGGTACAAAAATGTCTTTATACATCTTGTTGCTATCACAAACTACAAAAGCGAAATTCTTTTTTTCTTGTATCTGAATCGTGCCTACATACTCGCTTTTAGCACGGTTAAGTATGTTTGTAATTTCTCCTTCTTGCTTCCCACGATGTTTACGTTTGTATGCATAAAATTCCACTTCATCTCCATGTAAAGCTTTGTTGGTATTATTTGAAGCTATAAAAATATCTTCCTCGAAATCATCACTAATTATATAGCCATTTCCTCTTGATGAGGCATCAAAAATACCAGTGTGATATTCAGCTGTAACAATAGCTTTAAACTTACCCCTATCTACTTGTTCAATCTCTTGTTTTGAAGTGAGTTTAGCTAAAGTTTTTATAATTTGATTACGGCTACTAGCGTCGTTAACACCAAGTATAGCGGCTATTTGTTTGTAGTTAAAGGATTTGTTTCTTTCTTTTTTAAGTATACTAAGAATTGTATTTGTAAGGTTTGAAATCCCTTTTTTGGATTTCTTTTTTCTTCTTTTTGTCATTTAATTATTTGTCATTTTCATTTTCCTGAAAGTGTCAGGAATTCTTTGTAAATCAACTTAATATCAAGCGAAGTAATTATATTAAGTTTGGTACAAAACTAAGCTATTAATATTTAATGGTATTTCTTTAAGGTTAAATCAACTAAAAATTTCAGTTATCCACAATTATAATATATATATCATTTTTCTTTTAAAATTTAAAAAATAAAATGATGGTTATTATAGGGTGTTAATAACAGGTATAACTTTTTAAAGTTTTTGTAGTAAAAATGACTTACAGTTTTCTATTAACAAGTTATTATAGCATTAAAGACTTATAAATCAAAGATTTTGTAAATACTATTCACAGTTGTTAATAACTGTATTTTACATAAAATTTTTAATAACTAAACTTTTTTTTTAGTTAGTATCTCTAAATTTTAGTCTGATAACTCACCTAAAAAAATAAGCTAACTTTTTTGGTGGTTACGTTATAATTCTGGTTTGTAAAAATTAAATTAGAAACCTAATTATTGTTTTAAATACTTGTGAACAGTTATTAACATGTAATGAATGTTTTTATCATCAGTATTTTAAAAATTTCATAAAAATTATAAAAAGATAGTTATTAGTAGAATTTACGCATTTTAACCTATATATATGTTTTTTATCGGTTAATGATATGTTAGTATAATTTATTATTATCACCTTATTCTTTATTCACCGTTTCTTTGTAGAGGATTTTTTAATAGATTAAAATTACAATGATTCAAAAAGAAGGTTAGAGGTTTTTGTTGATGTAATTGTAATTAAGGTAATTTTAGATAACTTATACAAGTAATCCCCAAAAATAAATTACCCCCATCAAACCCTGAGATTTTATCTTAGGGTTTTTTTAGTTTAATAGGTTATATGTTTTGTATAAGTTACTAAACTATTAGTATAAATAATTACTAGCAATTGTTAACTTTGAGGATATAAATCACTAGTAATATTATGAAAATCGCAATAGGAAACGATCACGCAGGGCCAGATTATAAAGAAGCAATTGTAAAACACCTTATATCTAGAGGTATAGCTGTAAATAATTATGGAACAGATACTTTTGATAGTGTAGATTATCCAGATTTTGTTCATCCAGTTGCAAAAGATGTAAATGAAAATCAAGTAGATTTCGGAATATTAATTTGTGGTAGTGCTAATGGTGTTGCTATGACTGCAAACAAATATCCTAATGTTCGAGCAGGTATCTGTTGGATTAACGAAATTACAGAATTGACTCGTCAGCATAATAACGCTAATATTATTTGTATTCCAGCAAGATATACTGCAATTCCACAAGCTATAAAAATGGTAGATACATTTTTAGATACTGCATTTGAGGGTGGTCGACACCAAAACCGCGTTAGCAAAATTCCTATATCTTGCTAAACCATGGGTCACGGTCATTCTCATAATCATTCACATTCTCATCACGGAGATTTTAATGGCCGGAATCTTTTAATCTCAATAGTTTTAAATATTGCAATAACCGTAGCTCAGATAATTGGAGGTATTGTGTCTGGAAGTTTAGCTTTATTAAGTGATGCGCTTCATAATTTTAGTGACGTTATTTCTTTAGTTATAAGTTATATAGCTAATAAATTAGTTAAAAGAAAAGCGTCTTTAAAAAGAACTTTTGGTTATAAACGAGCAGAAATCTTAGCAGCTTTTATTAATGCATCAACATTAGTTATTGTTGCAATATTACTCATTTTTGAAGCTATTGAACGATTTCAAAATCCTCAAAATATAGAATCTAATTTGGTAATTTGGTTATCGATAATTGCGATTTTAGGAAATGGTTTCAGTGTACTTTTATTAAAAAATAGTGCTGATGGTAATATGAATATGAAGAGTGCCTATTTACATCTTTTAACAGATATGATGGCTAGTGTAGCTGTATTGATTGGTGGTATTTTGATGAAATATTATGAAATATTCTGGGTAGATAGTTTATTGACTTTAGCAATAGCTGTTTATCTAATAATTATGGGCTGGGATTTACTAAAAAATTCTACCAAAGTATTAATGTTATTTACCCCAGAAGATATACCTGTAGATGATATTGTTAAGGATATACAAAGCATTAATAAAATAAAGAATGTTCATCATGTTCATGTTTGGCAACTTAATGAGGATGAAACCCATTTAGAAGCACACATAGACTTTACTGAAGATATTTCTTTATCAAAGTTTGATACGATTTTGCAACAAATAGAAGAAAAACTCTATCATAACTATAATATAAATCACGTTAATATTCAACCAGAGTATGGAAAATGTGATAGTAAGTCAGTAATTGTACAGGATTAATTTAATTCATAGATGATAATGGTATTTGATACCTTTTTTTTTGTAAATGTAGATTCATTTTATAGATTTACGATATATAAATAGTTAATTTTTATATAGTTATATACAATTGTATAATTTATTGGGGGATTAATTATACATATAAAACCTAGAGAATTTTCTCTAGGTTTTTTAATTCTACTAACTTGTAATTCTATATTTTATATTTGGTTTATGTTTATAATAACTTTGATAGTAGATGAGTTTAAAAATTAAAGCAAAAGAGTTTACAGAACTCTCAACTCAAGAACTTTACGACATACTTCAATTACGTAGCGAAGTTTTTGTTGTAGAGCAAGATTGTGTTTATCAAGATATTGATGGTAAAGACCAAAAAGCTTTACATATTATAGGCTACAAAGACCAAAAGTTAGTTGCTTACACAAGGGTTTTTAAACCTGGTGATTATTTTGAAGCATCTAGTATTGGTAGAGTAGTAGTTTTAGAAAAAGAAAGAAAGTATAAATATGGTTATGATATAATGAAGGCATCTATTACAGCTATAAAAAAATATTATAAAAAAGACACCATTCTAATATCTGCACAAACTTATCTGAAGAGATTTTATAACAACTTAGGTTTTTTAGAGATAGGTGAGGAGTATCTTGAAGATGGGATACCGCACATAAAAATGAAAAAAAATTAGTCTTCTTAGTTACCAACTTTAGTAACCAATAGTTCGACTCTTCTGTCCAAACGCTGAGGTCCACCAAGCGGATATTTACGTTTCATACCCACATATTTCATACGTCTACTATTAACACCTTTTCTAAGTAAGTATTCATAAATATATCTGGCTCGCGCTTGAGATAAATTGCGTTTTTTTGTTCTTCCATCAATAGCATCTCGTTCTCCGTTTGTACAGCAGACATGCCCTTGAATTGTAAAAAAGATATCAGTGCGTTTAGTTAATATGGTAGCTACTTTACTTAGTACGTCTTTTGACTCTGGAATAAGATAGCTGTAACCTCGCTCAAATAACAAGTTTTCTAATAATACCTTATCTCCAACTTTTAAATCTCCACTTAAAATTTCTTCAAGTTTTTTAGAGTTAAAATTATTTTTTCGCGCTGGAAAAACAGGAGAAACAATAATTTCTACTTTTCTATTAAGACCTCTTACTTTATCAACATCACTTTCTTTGATAATTTTTAGTAATAACTCTCCTTTTCCGTCTGTATTAGTAATTAAAGATTCGTCAAATTCGTTATTTGTTAGAACCTCTTTGATAACATTTGCTCGATTTTGAGACAGTTTCATATTATAAGAATGACTTCCTCTGTCGTCACAAAAACCATAGATAGAAATTTTTTGAATATCAATAGATTCTATATCATCCAAAAATAGAAGCAAACGGTGCATCTCTGTTTCAGGAATTGAGTACATATCTGTTTCAAAATAAACAATATGCTTTATTTCTTTTTGAGCAATTACTGCTTGAAAACAAAAATAAATAAGAAAACAGAGCCTTTTCATAAAAGGGATTTTATTAAACATCTAGTTTTTTAAAAACAGGATGTTTAGCTATTTCGCCTTATAAATATATGAAAATAAGATTTTTAGTTTAAAATCTTATTGTATTTAGCAGGATTTGAAAGGATCTCTAAGGCCTTTTTGATTTCAGGATTATTTGCTTTGTAGTACTCATAAAGACCTTCTGAATAGAAATAGCGCTTTATAATTTCATCTCTAAGTAAAGCGACTAATTTTTCCTTGTCGTCATTAACTGCTGAGGTTTTATATTGCTCTAAAGCTGAAATTAATTGACTGTATTCTGAAGAAATACTTGAATCTAAATCTTCATTTTTAGCAATATTAATAGCTTTTTCGAAAGCTTTTTGAGTTTTGGTTTCAAAACTAAAATTATTAGAACTTAAGAAGTTTTTAAATTCCTTAAAGTCATTTTCTGAGAACTCAAATTCTTTCAAATTTGCTATTTGATTTTTATAATAATAGTCTGTAGCAAAATCAAAAATTAGATTTTCGTCTTCAATAGCTTTTGTAATAGGAGTTTGTTTAGACGCTACAATTTCTAAATCTGGCTGTACACCACCACCATCAAAAACTGAACGTCCTTTTTTGGTTTTAAAAGCTTTATAGTTTTCTTTTTTAGTTCGTGTAGCATTGCCTTTCTCATCTCTATTCCAATAATCTAGTGCTTGTATACAGCGACCAGAAGGTGTATAATATCTTGAGATTGTAATTTTCATTTGCGTGCCGTAAGTCAATGGTTTTGGACGCTGAACAAGACCTTTACCAAAGCTTCTAGCACCAATAACAACGCCACGGTCTAAATCTTGTAAAGCCCCAGACACAATTTCGCTTGCCGAAGCTGACCTTCCGTCTATTAAAACCACCACAGGAATATCTAAATCAATTGGTTCGCGCTGCGTGTAATATGTTTTATTGTACTTTTTAACTTTAGATTTTGTAGTCACCACAAGCTGGTCTTTTGGCACAAAGATATTGACGATATTTACTGCTTCATTTAATAGTCCTCCTGGATTACCTCTTAGGTCCAAGACAATATTTTTTGCACCTAAGTTCTTTAGAGAATTAAGTGCTTTAATTGTTTGTGAAGATGCTTTTTTATTGAATTTTCGAAGAACAATATAACCTGTATCGTCGTTAATCATTGAGTAGTGTGTTACAGCATTAATTTCTAATGACTCTCGCGTAACCTTAACAGTATTTTCTTTTCCTTGACGCATGAAGGTTAAAGAAACTTCTGTTCCTGCTGCACCTTGTAGCAAATTGCCCGCATCGTCTTTAAAATCCCTAATATCTACATTGTCTATTTTTATAATCTCATCACCAGCTTTTAAACCAGCTTTATCAGCAGCGTAATCTTTATAAGGTTCAACGATGACTAATTTATCTTTTAGTGTTCTTACGTTTGCACCAATACCTGTATAATCTCCAGCATTATTTATTCTTGACGATTGGACGTCTTGTTCGTTATAAAAACGGGTGTATGGATCTAGTTCATCGAGCATGCTTTTAATAGCAACATCCATTAAATCTCCAGGATTGGTATCGTCGACATAGTTCATGTTTAGTTCTTTAAACATGGTGGTAAATATTTCTATTTGCTTAGCTATTTCAAAGAAGTTAGAATTAAAAGCAGTTGTGCTTAAAAAGACCAATAAAATGGCTACAGGTAAGACTATTTTTTTATTTAGAAATCGTTTCATCTTTAGATGTCTTTTTTAAAAATTTTTGAAAAAGAAGTTCTGTTTTGGTACTCAAACTATCAAACGTCGGTTTTTCTTTACCAATGTACAAAATCATAAACGCGAAGGGTGTTGAACTATTGTTAAAGTATTTAGGTCTATTAAAGCGATAAGCTTCACGCATTAGACGTTTTATTTTGTTTCTATCAACAGCATTTTTATGAAGTCGCTTACTAACAGAAACACCAGTTTTTAAAACTGAACCATCTTCAAACTCTGTTTTGAGATAAACTAAACGCAAAGGAAAAACTGTAATTGCTTTTCCTTCTGAGAAAAGTACTTCAATTACCTTTTTACTTTTAAGCTTGTCTTTTTTAGAGTATTTAAAATCCATAAGCTGGTTTTCCTATTTACAAATGTAGCTATATCCTTTTCATAGTCAAGTACATTCAAAAAATTGACATGACAAAAATCATATTAATACCAAGTATTTCAGCATAACTTACATTATTCTAATTAATTAGAGTTAACGTATGGGACAATTAAAAGTAAAACAATTAGAGACTCCAGAGGAAAAAGCGATATATACGCATTACTTAATCAAGGATTTAAAAGCCCTGGATACAATGCTAAAAGAAGGTTTAATTGAAAAAGAACCCATGCGAATAGGAGCAGAGCAAGAATTTTGTTTAGTTACAGAAGACTATTTTCCGAGTAAAAAATGTTTGGACGTCCTTCAAGCTATAGATGACGACCATTTTACTACCGAAATAGGAAAATATGATTTAGAAATTAATTCAGATCCGTTATTACTTAAAAACAAATGTTTCACTGAGCTCCACAATCAACTACAGGCGCTTCTACACAAAGCACAAGAAAAGGCAAAGGCATTAGGTGTAAAAGTACTTTTGACAGGTATATTACCAACACTTAGATACAAACATATTTCTGAAAAATACATGACGCCAAAACCGCGTTATCATGTTTTAAATGAGGCATTAAAAGATTCACGAAGCCAACATTTTAATATTCATATTAAAGGTGTTGATGAGTTAAGTTTGTTTCATAATAGCGTAATGTTAGAGGCTTGTAACACAAGCTTTCAAACACATTTACAAATTAATCCAGATGAGTTTGTAGAAAAATACAATTGGGCACAAACCATCTCTGGACCTATTTTAGCAGTATGTGCCAATTCTCCATTATTATTTGGAAGAGAACTTTGGGCTGAAACCAGAATAGCTTTATTTACCCAAAGTATTGACACAAGAACTAATTCACTAGTTTTTGACGAAAAACAATCTAGAGTTAGTTTTGGAGGTGCTTGGGAAAAAGGTTCGGTGACCGATATCTTTAAGGACCACATTTCTCGTTTTAGAAGCTTATTAACTTCCAACGAGCAAGAAGATAGCTTAGAGCTATTAGAAGGTGGAGAAATCCCAAAACTCAAAGCACTTCAACTTCATAATGGTACCGTATACAAATGGAATCGTGTTTGTTACGGTGTTGGTGGAGGAAAACCACATCTCAGAATAGAATGCCGATACATACCAAGTGGGCCGACATTAAAAGACGAAATAGCAAATATGGTATTTTGGGTTGGCTTAATGTTGGGTCAGTCGGAAGAATATAAGGATATGCCATCCAAAATGGAGTTTAGAGCCGTGAAAAATAATTTTTTTAAAGCTGCTCGCTATGGAATGGAAACAAAATTTAAGTGGATGGGCAAGCTTATTTCGGCAGGAGATTTAATTTCAAAAATCTTATTACCAATGGCTAGAAAAGGGCTATTAAAATCAGACATTAACCAAGCTGATATTGATTTGTATTTAGGTATTATTGAAAATAGAATAAAATCTAAAAACGGTGCGCAATGGATGATAAAAAGTTATAGGAATTTACAAAACACAAAGACTAGATTTGAATCAAGACAGCAATTAACAGCTTTTATGCACAAGCATCAATTTGGAGACAAAACAGTTGATGAGTGGTCTGAATTAAATAGTATTGAACTTAACTATATTAAGCAGAAAAAGATAGTTAAGCATAGAATGAAAACAAATTTATTTATGGTATATGAAAGTGATAGTTTAGAGCTTGTGAGTCATATAATGCAATGGAAAAACATACACCACCTTCCAGTAATTAACAACCAAAAAGAGCTTACGGGACTTATTACTTGGACAGATTTAATAAAACTTGGAAATTTAGATTTGAAATTTACTGTTAAAGAAGCTATGCAAACAGAGCTTATTACAATTAGTCAAGAAAAACCGCTCGATAAAGCAAAGCAAATAATGAAAGACCATCATATAAATTGTCTTCCTGTAGTCCATAAAAAGAAACTATTAGGGATATTGACCACTAATGACTTTAAGGATTAATTAATGATTATATTAAAGGAAAACCCCACTATCGAAAAGCGAATAATTGATCACAAAAAAGGAAAGTTTCGCGGACCAACACTTGTTTTTTTTGCTGGCATACACGGTAATGAACAAGCGGGTGTCAAGGCTTTAAAAAATGTCTTACCTCAGCTTAACGAGCATAATATCTATGGCGAAGTTTATGGTATTTATGGAAACATTAATGCGATTCAACAAAATAAAAGATACATTGACAACGATTTAAATCGTATTTGGACCACAAACCTTTTAAATCAATTAAAAGACAAAGAAAATTATACCAACGAAGAAAAAGAGCAGATTGCTATTTACGAACTCATTTCAGATATTTTATCAAATACCACAGAACCAACCTATTTCATA
The DNA here is from genome assembly GCF_002163855.1 of Winogradskyella sp. PC-19. NCBI lineage: Bacteria > Pseudomonadati > Bacteroidota > Flavobacteriia > Flavobacteriales > Flavobacteriaceae > Winogradskyella > Winogradskyella sp. PC-19. Next base: position 1,937,145 of record NZ_CP019332.1, read on the forward strand.
GATTTTCATACGACATCAAGTAAGACACTTCCTTTTATAACCATTAATGACGCTTTAATTAATAGGAAGTTTTCAAGGCATTTTCCTGTACCTATAGTCCTAGGAGTTGAAGAATATCTTGAAGGTCCACTCTTAAGTTATTTAAACAAAAGAGGTTTTGTTTCCTTAGGTTTCGAAGCAGGTCAACATATAGATAAACAAGCAATATATAATTGCGAAGCTTTTATTCGCTTAACTTTTTATTTATCAGGATTATTAAAAGAAGAAGCTCAAGACTATAATAAGTACTATAAGCAACTCCAATCTGCATCAAAAAAGAGAACAGATATTTATGAAGTAGTTTATAAGTACGATATAAAAGAAGAGGAGGACTTTAAAATGAAATCTGGGTTTGAAAGTTTTCAACCCATTAAGAAAGGCATATTATTAGCAACTTCCAATGATATTCCTATACACGCACCATCAAGTCATGAGTTGTTTATGCCACTATATCAAGAAAGAGGTAACGATGGATTTTTTATTATAAAAAAAACACCTCGCTTTTTTCTTTTACTCTCTTCAATTTTAAGAAAGTTTAGGGCAGATCGTTTATTAACATTACTCCCAGGTATAAAATGGCACGATAAATCTAAAGGTGTTTTGAGGGCAAACCTTAAGATTACTCGTTTTTTAGCTAAATCTATTTTCCACCTTTTAGGATACAGAAACAAACAAGAAGACAAAACACACCTCTTATTATATAACAGAGAGCGCGTATCTAGAAATGATATGTATAAAGACTTAGATTGGTACAAATCAAAAAAAAGACGCCTATTAGACGTCTTCTTTTTATAATTTAAGTAATTGGTTAATTACTTCTTATTATTGTCTCGGTTGATATCAGCCATCATTTGTGATGAATCGATTTCCACAGAAGCTACTTCTTTTGAAGCTTTTAAGGTATAAGTGGGATAAGCCCAAGCCCAATCACCTACGATGGTTGCTTCGGTTGGTTTTTCGCCACGCATCATTTGTAATGGTATATAAAAATCTTCTTTTGAACCGTCTGTGTAGGTAACGGAAAGGTCAATAGGCATAGGCATTTGACCAATGCGCTCTAGAGTTACATTTTTTCCTTCAATCGATTTAACACCATAATCTATTGTATTTGTAGTTTGACCAAAATCGATAAGATACCAGTCCAATTCAAAGTCTGTAATTCGTTCTGCTGTACGGATAATATCCATTGGCTTTGGATGTTTAAATGCAAAATCATTAAAGTATTTTTTTAATGTTTTCTTTAAATTATCTTCACCAATAACATATCCTAATTGAGCTATAAAGACAGCACCTTTTGAATATGCTGCAGAACTATAAGCCCTATTGTATGCATAACGGTCTGCATGCGTTGTCAATGGTTGTTCTCTTCCTGATTTAGCTAAACCAATATAACCACGGTAAGACCCAGATGTTGGGTTGTCTCTAGGCTCATCTCTTAGCGAGTTCATAGCTAAAGCAGAAATATAACTTGTAAAACCCTCATCCATCCACTCGTGTTTAGCCTCATTAGTAGCTAATAAAAATTGAAACCAAGTGTGCGCTAATTCGTGTGCCGTAACGCCAAGTAGACCACCATAGCTTCTTTTTCCTGTGATTAATGTACACATTGCATACTCCATTCCGCCATCACCACCTTGAATCACTGAATATTGTTCATAAGGGTAATTCCCAACATTTTCTGAGAAAAATTTCATCAGCTTTGCAGTATCTGCTTGTAAATCTTTCCAATTTTTTAAGTTTTCAGCAGGTAAATCTTTTTTATAATAGAAGTTTAAAAGTGGCCCGTTTGTAACTTGGTATGTGTCATGAATATAATCTTTATCTGCAGCCCAAGTAAAATCATGAACATTTGGTGCTAAAAAGCGCATCGTTTTTCTTGAACCATTTATTAATGGCTCACCTTGTAAATATCCTGTTCCGCCAACTACATAATCCTTATCAATAGTCAAGGAGACATCAAAATCACCCCAAACACCATGAAACTCTCGCCCGATATACGGGTCTGCATGCCAGCCTTCGTCATCATACTCTGCTAACTTTGGATACCATTGTGTCATAGATAGTGCAACGCCTTCAGCATTATTTCGACCAGATCGACGAATTTGTACTGGAACTTGAGCGTCAAAGTTCATTTTAAAAGTTACTTTTTCACCTGGTTGAATAGGTTTGTCAAGTTTTACTTCTAAAACAGTTCCAACTGTTTCATAATCCAAGGCGGCTCCGTTTTGAGATAAAGAATTAACTTTTATAAAGCCTATTTCGTTTGGTTTGAGCTTACTGATTCTGTCTCCAACACGTCTATCGGGATCTGCAATCGTTCGAGAGCGAACATCCATTTCGCTACCAGGTTGGAACGCATTAAAATACAAGTGATAATACACACGACTCAAAACATCTGGGGAGTTATTTGTATATACCAAAGTCTGGTCACCTTTATATTGATAATTATTTGTATTCATATCAATATTCATCTTGTAATCGACATGTTGCTGCCAATAAGAGCTAGTTGAATTGTTTACTGCTGTTGCTGCTGATTTGGTTGACGTTACCTGTTTTGTTGTATTACACGAAACAAGCAAACACGCTATGATTAGTATCGAAAATATTTTTTTCATCAATCTGAATTTTAATTAATTTAAGATTATAATTTTGAAGCCATTATTAAGGCATTGTATACATTAGCAATACGACCGGTTTTAGATAAGTTTGAAAACGGCTGCACGTCGTTAGAGTCACCACCAACAACCACCTTAGTTGTTAACTGTAGACCAGAACTTAATATCACATCTTTGACTTGTACAGCAGATAAGTTAGGATATTGAGAACGTAATAAAGCAGCTAAACCAGCAATTGCAGGCGCAGCCATAGAAGTACCTCCTTTTGTATCATATTCATTTTCAGGAGTTGTGGAATATACTTGTGCTCCCGGAGCAAATATATCTACATTTTTGTCACCGTAGTTAGAAAAACCAGCAACCAATCCGCTACCATATTTTGGCGCTAAAGCACCAACAGAAATATAATTGTCAGCAACTTCGGTTCCGTTGATATTATCTGAAGGAAAGTTAGGCTCAACATCTATATCCTTACTGTCATTACCAGCAGCATGAACAATTAATACGTCTTTTTCGGCAGCATATTTTATAGCATCTCTTACCCAGTCACTATGTGGAGAGTACGATTTACCGAAGCTTCCATTAATAATTGTAGCGCCATTATCTACCGCATAACGTATTGCCTTAGCAATGTCTTTGTCATATTCGTCACCATTTGGCACTGCTCTTATTGACATGATTTCAACATTATTAGCAACACCATTTGCACCTTTACCATTGTTACGTTCTGCAGCGATTATACCAGCAACGTGAGTACCGTGGCTCTCAGATTTTTTTACAGGTTTAACATTCCCATTTCCATAACCTGGTTTGTCATTAAAATCATCTGGATTATCACCAGTTTTGCGACCCCTGAAATCTGTGTTGTAATTATAATTAAGTTGTTCATTTAAAGATACTGCGTATTCTTTAACTGCTTTAAGAGTTAAGTTGTTACTATATAAAAACATCTGTATCCCTTTGGCTTGACCCATTGCTTGGTCTTTAGGTTGAATTTTTTGTACATCTTCTTCTGTATAATTGTCTTTACCTAAGTGTTTTTTTAACGCCTCTTGAGCTGGTGGAATTTGTTGTAATAAGGCATCAACATTTTGTTTTGTTTGTAGCGCTTCACTTTTACTTTTTTCAATTTCAGCTTTAGCTTCTTCAAATCTAGGATTGCTTTTTTCTCCACTTGCCACCAAACGCGTCATTTCTAATTGCTCATTATAGGTGTCTCCTAAAAAGTTCCAACCATGAATATCGTCTACATAGCCATTGTTATCATCGTCTTTTCCATTATTTGGAACTTCATCTTTATTAGTCCATATAACGCCATCAAGGTCTTCGTGGTCTATATCAATTCCTGAATCGATAACAGCAACGATTACTTTTTTACCTTTTTTACTTTTAATAATTTCGGCATATGCTCTATCAACACCCATTCCTGGAATGGTATCTTTTTCAAGATCTAGGTGACCCCAATTTTCTTTTTCAGCTTTAGTTAATTCTGAAACTTTTAGGGGTGAGGTATCAATATTTTCAATAGGTGTCGAAATTAGTTTTGAAGGCCCACAGCCTACTAAAAATAAAGTTGTTAGGACATAAAAAAATAGTGACTTACTTATATATTTCATTATAATAGGGTTTTAAAAAATATCTTCACAACTATAAACATCATCAAGGCGCACACCTTTTTCTGTGTTTTTAACTGTTATTATAGGATTATGAGCATCATGCTCCAAAAATAAATAGTAATTGTTATCTGCAGCTAAATTTAAGAACAATTCTTTTTCATCGAGGGTTAGTAGAGGTCTAGTATCATATCCCATTACAAAAGGGATAGGCAAGTGTCCAGCAGTTGGTAATAAATCAGCCATAAAACAAATGGTTTTCCCTTTATAATTAATCATCGGAATCATTTGTTTGTCAGTGTGGCCATTTGCAAAAAATATGTCAAAACCTAGTTCAGAATTTTTTAATATTGAATCATCAGGAAGCGATGTGAATTTCAGATGCCCACTTTCTTCCATTGGCAGAATATTTTCTTTTAAAAAAGATGCTTTTTCGCGTCTATTTGGTTCTGTCGCCCATCGCCAATGGTCTTCATTACTCCAAAAGTTAGCGTTTTTAAAAGCGGGCTCTAAAACAGTCTTGTCTTTATTATATTGAATGCTTCCACCACAATGGTCAAAATGTAAATGTGTCATAAACACATCAGTGATATCATTACGATGAAACCCATTTGCAGCTAAAGATTTATCAATAGAATCATTACCCCATAAATGATAGTAGCCATAAAACTTATCACTTTGTTTGTCACCCATTCCTGTATCGATTAAAATCAATCTATCGCCATTCTCGATTAATAGACATCGAGCTGCGATATCTATCATGTTATTAGCATCCGCAGGATTGGTTCGTTGCCATAAAGATTTTGGTACAACACCAAACATAGCGCCGCCATCTAACTTAAAATTTCCTGCCTCTATTGGGTAAAGGTTCATAAGAACGCAAATTAAGAAAAACCGCATAAATTCTAGGAAGGCTTTTAGAATTTATTAGTATTTAAAAAAAGAGTATTTTCGAATAAAAATAGACCAGCTTGAAAAAACTAAATCGAAGCGTAAACTTAACATCGGCAATAGCCATTAGTATTGGTGGAATGCTTGGAAGTGGCATTTTTGTTTTACCTGGAATTGCAGCTGCAAAAACAGGTTCGTCTATTTGGATTGCATATTTATTAGCTGCTATTTGTATTCTCCCTGCAGCATTATCTAAAAGCGAATTAGCGACTTCAATGCCTTCTTCTGGAGGAACATATGTTTACATAGAGCGAACGTTTGGGCCTGTTTTTGGCACAATTGCAGGCATTGGCTTATGGTTGTCTTTGCTTCTAAAAAGTTCATTTGCATTAGTTGGTTTTGGAGCTTACCTTACAGTTTTAGTGAGTATTGACGAAGGTTTTACAAAATATGCAGCACTCTTTTTTCTACTGGTTATTTTATTCCTTAACATATTTGGCATTAAAAAAGTTGGGAAGGTTCAAATAGTTATTGTGACCATAAGCCTTATAAGTTTAGCGGCGCTTTTAATTTTTGGTTTACCAAACGTAAAGCAAGAGTATTTACAACCCGTGTTTTCTAATGGTAATATCGGTTTAGCTTCAACAGTAGCATTTGTCTATATTTCTTATGCGGGTGTGACTAAAATTGCTGCTATTGCTGGCGAAATTAAACAACCAAATGTTAATTTGCCTCGCGCCATGATTTTATCGCTGGTTATCATGTCATTGATTTATGTTTCTGTTGCTTTTACTTTAGTTGGAAACATTCCTATGGATATTTTAGGAACAGATATCAAACCTATTTACACCATTTCCGAAATTTTAGGCGGCACTTATGTTGGTTACGTGGCAGCTGTAGTTGGTGTCATCACTCTCGTGTCTATGGCAAATTCAGGCGTTCTGGCGGCATCTCGTTTTCCGTTTGCGATGGCAATAGATAAATTGCTACCAGAGTTTATGAGTAAAATTCATTCAAAATACTTAACACCAGTCGTTACTATAGTTATGACCTGTATGGTTATGGCTTTAGTTATTTTGTTTTTAGATGTAGAAAAAATTGCAAAACTAGCCAGTGCTTTTATGGTGATGATGTTTATATCTGTTAACGCTTGTGTAATTGTTTTAAGAGAAACAGCAACACAGTGGTATAATCCTCCATATAAATCCCCTTTTTATCCTTACGTTCAATTATTTGGAATAATAAGTGGTATTATTTTATTGATTTTACTAGGTTTTGTGCCATTATTAGCGATTCTTTTTATTAGTGTTTTAGGTTTTTTAATTTATTTAAAATATGGAAAAAAAACAGCAAGAGTTGGTGTTTTACGTAAATACGGTCGTCGTGCAGCATTGTTTTTGTTATACAAAAGAAAGCATAGAAAAAAACTCACTCAAAGTAATGAGGTTACTATTAAAAAAGAGTTTCTTGATGGCAAATTCTTAGATGATGCTGGTGTTGTTGTTCCGCTTTTGGGAGACGAAACATCTCCTGAAATGTTGGTAGAAATAGGAGCCGCTTTAAATACTAAGGAAAAATTACAAGTAGCTAATATCATCGAAGTACCAAACCAGACATTTTTGGAAGCTGTTGTAGATGAAAACCCAAAGGTAAATGCCTTGGCGCGTCGTTTTTCTAGACTAGCACAAAACAATGAAATCAATATCGATTTTGAATCAGTTGTAACACATAATGTTTCAGATACCATATATGAGTTGAGTGACCAAACCCATTGCGATTGGCTTGTTTTTGGCTGGAATGGTCGTGCTAGAACAGGAATTTTAATCAATAACCCAATTGGTTGGTTAATGACGCATATCAACTCAAATTTCGCCCTATTTAAAGACAACGGTGTTCGCTATATTGGTAAAGTTCTTATTGCGTTGAGACCAGGACGAAATGATGAAAAATTTATAGAAGTTGCTGATAGAATTAGCGAATTTTATGGTGCTTCATTTTCTTTTCTTCGTGTTGTTCATGAAGATATCTCGGATGAAGAATTAGAAGAAATAGAAAATGCTTCAACTAAACTTATTGAAAAGTCAAGTGCAGAATCTAAATTAGTTGTTGTAAAGTCCAACAATTCTATTGATACCATTTCAAAAATGTCAGCATCTTATGATTTATTAATTTTAGGTACTCCACAAAAGGAAAGCTGGACAAGTATGCTTTTTGGAACAGGAAAAGATAAGTTTACAGAAAAATCGGCATGCTCCGTATTGCGACTTACAATTAAAGCAAATTAGCGCTCAATTTGTGGTTTCTTTACTAACTTTACTTCTTTAAAACACACATATGTTAGAATTAGCAGGAATTATCATTTTAGGAATCTTGGCGCAATGGGTTGCGTGGCGTTTTAAGATTCCAGCAATTTTACCTTTAATTTTAATTGGACTTTTAGTCGGACCAATCGCACAAGAGTTTTTATCAGAAGATGGAAATAAATGGATTGAGCCTTTATGGGACGGAGAACGCGGGCTTTTTCCCGGAGAAAGTCTTTATTATTTTGTGTCGCTAGCCATAAGCATCATTCTGTTTGAAGGTGGATTGACCTTAAAACGAAACGAAGTAAAAAACGTTGGCCCAGTAATTACAAAACTAATAACTGTTGGCGCTGTGATTACTTTTTTTGGTGCAGGTATTTGTGCTCACTTATTATTTGGATTGAGTTGGGAATTATCCTTCTTATTTGCTGGGTTAATTATAGTTACTGGCCCAACAGTAATTACACCTATTTTACGAAACATTCCGCTGAAAAAGGATGTTTCAGCAGTTTTAAAATGGGAAGGTATTCTAATTGATCCAATTGGAGCTTTGGTTGCAGTTTTAGTGTTTGAATTTATAAGTGTCGAAGGCGATAGTGGTTTTACAAAAACAGCCTTTATGGAGTTTGGTAAAATAGTGCTCTTTGGTACTACTTTTGGATTTACTTTTGCTCATGGACTAGCCTTTGCAATAAATAAAAAATTAATACCGCATTACTTACTAAATGTGGTTTCTTTGTCCGTAGTACTTCTTGTTTTTGTAGAATCTGAGATTTTTGCTCATGAATCAGGTCTTTTGGCAGTAGTTGTTATGGGAATGGTGTTGGGCAACGGTAAACTTGAAAACCTTAAAGAACTGCTTTATTTTAAAGAATCTTTAAGTGTATTATTAATCTCCATACTCTTTATTTTATTATCCGCTAATATAAATATGGAAGATTTGTATCTACTGTACAATTGGAAAACAGCAGCCTTGTTTTTAGTAGTCGTTCTTATAATAAGGCCATTAGCTGTATTTGTTAGTACACAAGGATCTAATTTAAAACTTAACGAACGCCTATTTATAAGTTGGGTTGGCCCTAGAGGTATCGTTGCTGCAGGTATTGCTTCGTTATTTGGAAGCAAACTTTTAAAGCAAGGTGTAGAAGGCGCCGAATATATTACACCTTTGGTGTTTATGATTGTTTTAGGAACAGTATTGTTAAATGCAACCACAGCACGTTTTTTTGCTAAGATTGTGGGTGTTTTTTTAACAAAATCCGATGGAATTTTAATTGTTGGCGCTTCTAAAGTTTCACGTTTATTAGCTCATTACCTTAATGAAAATGATAGAAACGTGGTTCTTATAGACAGTAATCAAACCAATATAGAGAAAGCAAAAGAAATGGGATTAGAGGCTATATCTACAGACATTTACTCAAACACACTTTCTGACAATATAGAGCTTAATGATGTTGGTTATTTAATGGCCTTAACAGGAAGTCCAGATATAAACAAGTATGCTATAAATAAGTTTAGTAAACAGTTTGGTGAAAATGGAGCATTTAGATTGGTTTCTAAAGAAGAGATGAGGGACAATAATAACAACCCAAAAGAAGGCTTGTTTTCTCACACAGACGATTATGAATCACTAATGAATGTTAGTAAAAAATACCCAAGTATTCAAGAAATAGAAATTGAAAATAAAGAACATTATCAAAACATAATAGAATTAACAAAAGCAGACAAGGAGATTATTCCTATTTTCCTAAAAGACGATAATGACGAATTAATAATTATTTCATCTGAAAATAATCAAACAGAAATTGGAGAAAACTGGAAGCTTGTGTATTTAGGAAAGCCTATTGATGTAGAAGAGATTACTGCATAAAAAAAGACCTCTATTGAGGTCTTTCTTGTTATTTGATTTCTTTTGGCATTTCAAAATCTTCCATGAATTTAGTGGTATAGTTACCAGCCAAATAATCTGGATGATCCATCAGTTCTCTATGAAAAGGAATTGTAGTTTTTATTCCTTCAATTACAAACTCATCTAATGCACGTTTCATTTTATTGATAGCTTCTTCACGTGTTTGCGCAGTTGTTATCAATTTTGCAATCATAGAATCATAATTTGGCGGAATGCTATATCCTGCGTACACATGAGTGTCAAGACGAACACCATGGCCACCGGGCGCATGTAAAACTGTAATTTTACCAGGTGACGGTCTAAAGTCATTATATGGATCTTCAGCATTAATTCTACATTCAATAGAGTGTAAATTAGGCGTGTAATGCTTACCAGAAATAGGAACTCCAGCCGCTACCTTTATTTGTTCTCGAATTAAATCAAAATCGATAACCTGCTCTGTAATTGGATGCTCTACTTGGATACGAGTATTCATTTCCATAAAGTAGAAATTACGATGCTTATCAACCAAAAATTCTACAGTTCCAGCACCTTCGTATTTAATGTACTCCGCAGCTTTTACAGCAGCTTCCCCCATTTTTTTACGAAGAGCGTCAGTCATAAACGGAGAAGGAACTTCTTCTGTTAATTTTTGGTGACGTCTTTGTACAGAACAATCTCGCTCTGATAAATGACAAGCTTTTCCTGTTGAGTCTCCAACAATTTGTATTTCGATATGGCGAGGCTCTTCAATAAGCTTTTCCATATACATATCATCATTTCCAAAAGCCGCCTTAGATTCTTGCCTAGCAGAGTCCCAAGCATCTTTTAAATCCTCTTGCTTCCAAACAGCACGCATACCTTTTCCACCACCACCAGCAGAGGCTTTAAGCATTACTGGATAACCAGTTTCTTTGGCTAGTTTTTCACACTCCTTATAATCCTCGATAACACCTTCGCTACCGGGAACACAAGGCACACCAGCAGCTTTCATTGTAGCCTTTGCGTTAGCCTTATCTCCCATGCGGTCAATCATTTCTGGAGAAGCACCAATAAACTTAATATCGTGTTCTTCACAAATTTTTGAAAACTTAGCGTTTTCAGAGAGAAATCCATATCCTGGGTGAATAGCGTCTGCATTTGTTATCTCTGCAGCAGCTATAACGTTAGCCATTTTTAAATAAGATTCATTACTTGGGGCAGGACCTATACAAACGGCTTCATCAGCGAATTTTACAGGTAAACTATCTGCATCTGCTGTTGAGTAAACAGCTACTGTTTTAATACCCATTTCCTTACAGGTTCTAATAACACGTAGCGCTATTTCGCCTCGATTGGCAACTAATATTTTTTTGAACATAACTTTTTGTTTAAAAATTCAACTTCCAAACACCAAATTCCAAGAATTGATTTTGGGTTAGTGAATTGGAATTTTCAATTGTTATGAAGGGTCAACCAAAAACAATGGCTGATCAAATTCTACAGGAGATGAATCATCTACCAATACTTTTACAATCTTACCTGATACTTCAGATTCGATTTCATTAAAAAGTTTCATAGCCTCAATCACACATAACACATCACCTTCTTTGATGTCTGTTCCTACTTCAACAAAAACAGGCTTGTCAGGTGATGGTTTACGGTAAAATGTACCGATTATTGGCGATTTTATAGTAACGTATTTAGAATCGTCAGTTGCTGCAGTTGCAGGAGCAGGCGTTTCTGCTGTTGGAGCAGGAGCCGCTACTACAGGAGCTGGTTGTTGCATCATAGGGGCAGCTGCAACTGGCATTTGTTGAACGATGGTTGTCTCATTTTCTGAGCCAGTTTTAATAGTAATCTTAACATCATCCATTTCTAACTTAACTTCACTCGCGCCAGACTTTGCCACAAATTTGATTAAGTTTTGAATTTCCTTTAAATCCATAGTATTCAGTTATTATAATTAGTTAGTTTTAAGAATTATAGGCCCACTTGAAATAAATGGAACCCCAAGTAAATCCGCCACCAAAAGCAGCGAATATTATAGTATCACCTTTTTTTAGTTGTGATTCGAAATCATGTAGTAATAGAGGTAAAGTCGCTGACGTAGTATTTCCGTACTTCTGAATATTCATCAGAACTTTATCTTCTTCTAGTTTTATTCTGTTTGCCGTAGCATCAATAATACGCTTATTAGCTTGATGTGCCGCTAACCAATTAACATCATCATTGGTTAGATTATTTCTCTTTAATATGCGTTCCGCAACATCTGCCATATTAAATACAGCGTTTTTAAACACTGTTTTTCCGTCTTGGAAAACATAGTGTGAGCCCTCATCAAAAGTATCTTTATTTATTGGATAAGATGACCCACCAAATTGAGCTCTTAAAAACTCTCTACCTTTTCCGTCGCTCCTTAATAATTCATCTTGAAGACCTAAACCTTCATTATTAGGCTCAAATAGTACAGCGCCACCGCCGTCACCAAAAATGATACAAGTTGCTCGGTCTTTGTAATTAATAAAAGATGAATTTTTGTCAGCACCTATCAGTAGTATTTTTTTGTAACGACCAGATTCAATGTAAGCCGCTGCTGTAGACATACCAAACAAAAAACTCGAGCATGCTGCCTCCAAGTCATAAGAAAAAGCATTTGTTGCTCCAATTTGTGTCGCTGTATAAGCAGCAGTTGAAGCTGCTTTCATGTCCGGAGTTGCTGTAGCAACTATGACTAAGTCTATTTCCTTAGGGTTTAGACCACTTTTTTCTAATAGATTTTCTGCTGCTTTGATAGCTAGAAAAGAAGTGCCTTTGCCTTCTTCTTTAAGTATACGTCTCTCTTTGATTCCCGTACGTGTAGTAATCCATTCATCATTAGTATCTACCATTGTTTCTAAAACTTTGTTAGATAAAACGAAATCGGGAACATAGCCTCCGACAGCTGTTATAGCCGCTGTGATTTTACTCATTATTAGCTTTTAGATTAATTAAAAGTATCGAAAAATGATTAAAATGAGCCATTTTTAGGGCATTTTCACCATTTTTAGGCAAATAATTATGCAAATTAAGTGGTTTTTGAGTGATTTGTGGCATTAAAACAAAAAAAACGCCCAAATGTGGGCGTTTTATTGTATGCACGCATAATACTTATGCTAAATTCTCTTCTTCTGTAGAGTTATCTATAAGAACTTGGCCTCTGTAATAAAGCTTACCTTCATGCCAGTGTGCTCTATGGTAAAGGTGAGGCTCACCAGTAGTAGGGCAAGTTGCAATTTGAGGAACAGATGCTTTATAATGTGTTCTTCTTTTGTCTCTTCTTGTTCTAGATATTTTACGTTTTGGATGCGCCATTTTAAATGTTATTTATCCGTTAATAGTTTTTTTAATGTATCCCAACGAGGATCTGTATCCTCAGTGTTATTTTCTTCTGTTTTCCCTTCTTCAGGGCTTAATTCTTCTAATTTATTTAATATATCAGATTGTAATGTGCCGTCTTCAATACCTGGATGAACTTTTTTTGCTGGTACAGCTAAAACTACAAGTTCGTAAATATATTGAGCAACATTGATTTGATATTCTCCATGAGGTACAATTAATATTTCTTCATTGTCATTATTGTAGTCTTCACCAAACTTAACTACAAGCTTAAAAGAATCTTTAATATCTAAATTAAAAGGTTCATTTGTAACATCACAGTTAACATTGATGGTGCCATTGACGGTGAAGGTGAGCTCTAAAAGTGTTGTTTTCTTTTCAAAAAGAAGGTCAACTTTTAGGTCTGCCTCATTAAATTCATCATAATCAAATTCTAAAAAGAACGCATTATCAACTTGATAATCAAAATGGTGCTCTCCTACTTTTAGCCCTACAAATTGTATTGTATACGCTTTCATTGCTTTCATTATCACATTCATTTTGAGCGTGCAAATATAAAACTTTTTTCTATATAGAGGTCTAGATATCAACAAAAAATGTTAATATCTATCGCGACATTTTCTTTAAAGGGTTTTTAGAGTAAAAATTATAATCCTTACGTCGCCTAAAAATCTCAATTGCTGTAAACATTGCACGTTTAAAAGAACTTTCATCAGCTTGGCCTTTACCTGCAATTTCGTAAGCTGTGCCATGGTCTGGAGATGTTCGAACTTTATCTAAACCAGCTGTAAAATTAACACCATTACCAAAGGTTATTGTCTTAAATGGAATTAATCCTTGGTCATGATAAGAAGCGATAACAGCATCAAATTTTTGATAATTATCGGAGCCGAAAAAACTATCTGCAGAATATGGTCCATAAACTAAACTGCCTTCTTTTCTTAATTTTTCTAAAGAAGGTTTTAAAACTGTATCGTCTTCATTACCAATGACTCCATTATCACCCGCATGAGGATTAATGGCTAATACTGCAATTTTTGGTTTTGTTATCGCAAAATCTTGTTTTAGAGAATTCGAAACAGTTGTTATCTTTTTGCGAATTAAGTCTTCGGTAATATGACTAGGAACATCTTTTACTGGGACATGATCTGTCAAGAGTCCAACTTTAAGGTTTTCTGAAACCATAAACATTAGACTATCACCGTCCAATTGTTGATTAAGATAATCGGTATGACCAGGAAATTTAAATTTGTCTGATTGTATATTGTGCTTGTTTATGGGTGCTGTAATTAAAACATCGATAGCGTCTTCTTTTAAAGCTGAAACAGCAGCTTCTAAAGATTTAATAGCATATTCGCCAACTTTTTTATTCTCTTGCCCAAATTGGATATTAACGCCTTCTTTCCAAACGTTTAATACATTGACTTTTCCGTGGGTAAGTTGGTTAATAGAGTTTATTTCATTAAAATGAATTTTACTCGAAAAGTGACGTTTGAAGAAATTCATAACTTTTGAAGAAGCAAAAATAACAGGCGTGCATAAGTCTAATGAGCGACTATCTTCGAATGTTTTTAGGATAATTTCGGGACCAATACCGTTGAGGTCACCTATGGATATACCAACTTTTATAGTGTTTTCTTTTTTCACAAAAGGGATTTTAATATTAACGTGGCTTTATAAGCTTAGTACTTTTTTGTCCTTAACTTTGTAGTACAAATTTAACCATTATAAAATAGAATTATGTTTACTGGGATTATTGAAGATTTAGGAAATGTAAAGGCACTAAATAAGGACAAGGATAATTTACATATTACTGTAAGAAGTAATATTACTGAAGAATTAAAAATAGACCAGAGTGTAGCTCACAATGGTGTTTGCTTGACTGTGGTTTCTATTGATAAAGACGAATACGTTGTAACAGCCATCAAAGAAACTTTAGATAAAACCAATCTTGGTCAATTAGAAGTCGATACTACCGTAAACTTAGAGCGCGCCATGAAATTAGGAGATAGATTAGATGGTCACATTGTTCAAGGGCACGTCGACCAAACAGCAGTTTGTGAAAATGTAAGCGAACAAAATGGGAGTTGGTCCTACACATTTAAATATGATGCATCTTTGAATAATGTAACAATAGAAAAAGGTTCGGTTACTGTAAATGGAGTTAGTTTAACTGTAGTTAACTCTAAAGTTAATGAGTTTTCTGTAGCAATAATACCATATACCTATGAGCATACTACTTTCAAAAATCTTAAAAAAGGAAGTTTGGTTAACTTAGAGTTTGATGTAATTGGAAAATATGTAAAGCGCTTAAATGATTTAAGAGCTTAATTACTTAGTTGAACTCTGATTGTCTATTATTTATAATATATACTCCATAAATAAGAGCAGCTACAAACAAGAAAATGATATAATTGTCTATAGGAAAGCCTGGTCCTGGAGGTGGTCCACCACCACAAGGCATTGGGTCTGAACAACATGGCGCACATGGGCTACCACTAGGACAGCCTGCACAAGGCCCTTGTATAAAGAGTATTAAATTGTAGATTAACGGGGGAATCTTCATTTTTAATTATAAAAGACTAACGCAAATGTAAAAAAAAAAGTGTGCTGCCAAAGTTTTATTTCAAAAAAAACGCCACAAAACGCAAAAAATATCGATAAAAAACATTTTTTTGAAGAAAAACAATGAAAAAGTAGTCTTTTCCTTACAATAGAATTATTAAATTAATAGCTACTGCTAAAATATTATAATTGTTAGATATTATATTAAAGAAAAAGAAAAGCTATCAACATTAATAATTCTCAAATTGTTAATAGCATAAAAAAACTGCTTCAAATGAATGAAGCAGTTTTATTTGTCTGTGGTCCCACATGGACTCGAACCATGGACCACCTGATTATGAGTCAGGTGCTCTAACCAACTGAGCTATAGGACCTGATGGCTTAGCCAACACTCTTCACAAGTAAAGAGTGTGCAATATTACTATATATTTATAAACTCTACAAGAAAATTGTTTCAATTTAATCGTCAATATCTTGGCACAACTCAATAAGAACGCCGTTTGTTGATTTTGGATGCAAAAAAGCAATCAGTTTATTATCGGCACCCTTTTTTGGTTTTTCGTGTATCATCTTAAAACCTTCGTTCTTTAACCTTTCTATTTCTTCTTCGATATTACTAACAGCAAAAGCAATATGGTGAATGCCTTCCCCCTTTTTTTCTATAAATTTTGCAATTGGACTATCTTCTGAGGTAGCTTGTAGCAATTCAATTTTATTTGGCCCGCATTTAAAAAAGGAAGTCATTACACCTTCGCTTTCAACAGCTTCAATTTTATAATGAGGTTTTCCAAATAGTGCTTTGAATAAGTCATTTGAGCTTTCAATATCCTTTACAGCAATACCAATATGTTCTATTTTTTTCATTGTGACTTCAATTTTGTACTGTAAAAATACTATAATACTTAAATAACATCTACTTTTGCAAAATGGAAAGTAATAGACAAAAAAAGATAGCAGGAATTCTTCAACAAGATTTAGTTGACGTTTTACAACGTGCCGCATCTGAAGGCGGAATGAAAGGCATAATTATCTCGGTATCTAAAGTTAATGTTACTGTAGATTTGTCAATCGCAAAAGTATACCTAAGTATTTTTCCGAATAAAGAAGCTGAAGAATTATTAAAGGGAATCCGTTCTAACACACCATTAATACGTCATGAATTAGCGCAACGCACACGCCATCAATTAAGACGTATGCCAACATTAGAGTTTTTTATTGACGATTCTTTGGAATATATAGATAATATAGAGCGTTCATTAAAAGGTGAAGAAGACCCAATTAAAGACGAAGATTTATTAGGTCGAAGAAAAAAATCATAACTCTTTTCTAAAAGCATTGCCTCACCGTCTATTTATATTAATTTTATGCGTAGACATTAGGTAATGAACACATCATTTTACATAGCAAAGCGGTATTTGTTTTCCAAAAGCAGTAATAATGCCATAAATATTATGAGCTTTATTGCTTCTGGTGGCGTTATCGTGGCTTCGGCGGCACTGTTGATTGTTCTTTCGATTTTTGCTGGATTAAAAGAATTCAGTTTAGATTTTTCGAATTTTACTGATCCTGATTTAAAAATTTTACCAATAGAAGGCAAGTCCTTTATCCTTTCTGAAAATGATTTAAAAATCATAAACTCTATTGAAGGTATCTCTGCTACTTCAAAAATAATTGAAGAACGTATTGTTATTAAATCTGAGAACAAGAACCTATTAGCTACCTTAAAAGGAGTTGATGAGCACTACCAATCCGTTACTCAAATAGACAGTATGGTCTCACAAGGCAGCTGGTTTTCTCCCGGGAACAACGATGTCGTTTCAGGTATGGGAATTTCAAATAATCTGTCTTTTGGGTTATTTAATTTTATGAAACCGCTGACAATATATGTGCCCAAACCAGGAAAGGGTCAAAGCAGTAGTTTATCAGGTTACTTTAATTCTGAAAGGGTTACTAATGTTGGGTTATTTAGTGTTAATGAAAATTTAGATAATGAATACATATTTGCTGATATAGGCATGGCACGTTCGTTATTAAACTACGAGGCTAATCAAATTTCTGCAATCGAATTTAAACTAAACCCAGAAGTCGACCAAGATGAAGTGAGAGCAGCTATAGAAGCGCAATTTCCTAATAAGTTTCTTATAAAAAATAGAGAACAACTAAATGATGCCCTATTTAAAATGTTGAATACTGAAAATCTAGCTGTTTATTTAATTTTCACTTTAGTTATAATTATCGCTTTATTCAATGTCATAGGCGCAATAATCATGATGATTTTGGACCGAAAAAAGTCATTAAACACCCTTTTTAATATGGGTGCAGAACCAAAAATGATTAAATCTATTTTCTTTTTGCAAGGCACATTAATGACTGTTCTAAGTGGTATTGTAGGTATTATAATTGGTCTTATAGTTATAGTATCTCAACAGCAATTTGAATGGATTATGCTCACATCAGATTTTCCTTATCCAGTAAATCTTCAACTATCAGATGTGATTATTGTTATTGTAACGATTTTTGGTTTAGGTATAATTGCCTCAAAATTAGCATCACAACGCATCACAAAGGATTTGATAAAAATGGCTTAGATTTTTTAAGCAAATTGATGGTCACCAAATTTCTCTAGAGCCTCATCAAAAGCAGCAAAAACATCTTCTGATGCATCGCTAGTAACCATTTTCATACGGTAAGGTTTAAAATCTGGTATGCCTTTAAAGTAATTGGTATAATGACGACGTGTTTCAAAAACCCCAAGAACTTCGCCTTTCCAATCAATCGACATTTGTAGATGTCGACGTGCAGCTTCCACACGTTCCTGCATAGTGATTGGCCTGTAATGCTCACCAGTTTCAAAAAAGTGTTTGACTTGTTTAAAAAACCATGGATTACCAATCGTAGCACGTCCAATCATGGCGCCATCAAGCCCATAACTGTCTCGCATTTCGGCAGCACGTTCAGGTGTATTTACATCACCATTTCCAAAAATAGGAATGTGCATCCGAGGATTATTTTTAACTTCAGCAATAGGTTTCCAATCGGCATCGCCTTTGTACATCTGTGCGCGAGTTCGTCCGTGGATTGCAATAGATTTGCATCCAACATCTTGCAGTCTTTCGGCAACTTCCACTATTTTAATAGAATCGTGATCCCATCCTAAACGTGTTTTTACCGTAACTGGTAAGTTAGTGCGTTTTACCATTTCGGCAGTGAGTTTTTCCATTAAGCAGATATCTTTTAAAATACCTGCGCCCGCACCTTTACTCACTACTTTTTTTACAGGACAGCCAAAGTTAATATCAATGATATCTGGCTTCGATTTCTCTACAATATCAATGGTTTGCAGCATACTTTCCATGTTAGCACCAAAAATTTGAATACCAACAGGACGTTCTTTTTCATAAATATCCAGCTTCATAACGCTTTTTGCTGCGTTGCGGATTAATCCTTCGCTGCTTACAAATTCGGTATATACAACGTCTGCACCTTGTTCCTTACATAATGCACGAAATGGTGGGTCACTTACATCTTCCATTGGTGCTAAAAGCAATGGAAATTCGTCTAATTCTATGTCGCCTATTTTCACCAAATGTTTAATAATTTGGTGCAAAATTAGGGTTTTTTAGGTAATTCTTTAAGATTGATATAAATTAGGAGCTATGAAATACTTTTTTTCCATTTTTTTAGTAATTGTGTTTGTTGGTTTTGGAGAATCGCAAAGCGAAAAAGAAACTAAAAAACTGCGTTTTTCTGACTATAAATTAGAGTATCCGAGGACTTGGAAAAAGAAAGACTTTTATGGTTACATTCTGTTAAACCGAGAAGAAAATGGTAAATCCTTAAAAAGAGATGTTCAGGTCACAGTTTTTCCGAATCAATTAAAACAAGTTTTTGATAGAAGAAAAATTAAAGATTATTTAATTGAACATGCAAACACGTTGTTTCCACATGAAATGAATAAAACCTTTCTTATTTCGTCGGTAGCCACAGGAAGTAAGTACATGTGTAAAATAGAGTATGAGCTATCACTTGATTATTCTGAAAACACATATAAAAAAGTAGAATATATTAGGCTAGAAAATTCAAATTTAAAATTCTATAGATACATGGCTAAAAGTGAATTATACGACAAATACTATAACGAGGCGATGTCAATAATCAATTCTATTGAGAAGCGATAGACTTTAATACCCAAATACCATAAACCCCAAGTGCCAACTCTCCTATGGTTCCATAAATATATAAGTCTGAAGGAACACCATCTAAAATTATACTTAGTAATCTTCCTAAAGCCATTGGCAGCATAAAACAGACATGACTAATTAACGCTGGTTTATAAAACGATTTCATAAAAACCCCGAAAGTCCACAACGTAACAAACCCAAAATACAAACCCATTATGGCTTTGTTAAAATTGCTTTCGTCTAAAGTTTCGGGTTGGATTTCTAAAAAAGAATTAGGATAAAATCCATAGCTCAAACCAGCACTGAAGACAATAGGTATCGATATCCAAAGGTGTATGTTGTACTTTGTGATTTTCAAATTAAAATTTCACTGTCGTATCTATAACTTCTTCGTCACGCTTTACAGTGATTTTGGCTTCTTGGCCTTTGTCAAAAACAGATAGAGCGCGCATATAGCTCATCATGTCAGTAACAGTATTATCGCCTAGTTTAATAACGACATCACCTTTTTGTAGACCTGCTGCAAAAGCAGGTGTATCTTCACGCGTACCATCAATACGCATTCCTTTCCCATCAAATAAATAATCTGGGACAACACCTAAGCCAACTTTAAAACGAGGTGTTTCTTCGCTTTCGTTTTTAGTTTTTCTGAAAGCCATTTTCCCATTATCGTTAAGATCGTCGATGATTTCAAAAATGTAATCTGAAATTAAATTCATACCATCATAATTCAGCTTTTCAGAATCATCGCCAGGCTTATGGTAATCTTCATGCTGCCCTGTAAAAAAGTGTAATACTGGGATGTCAATTAAATAAAACGATGTGTGATCACTTGGACCAACTCCACTTTCGTTTTCAATCAATTTAAATTTATCATTATTGGCTTTTAATGTCTGATTAAACATAGGCGAAGTTCCTGTACCGTAAACGGCTAAAGTACTGTCTTGTTTCATGCGACCAACCATGTCCATGTTAATCATGTAGTTAATGGATTTGGCTTCAATCGTAGGGTTTTTAGAAAAATAATTAGACCCTAATAATCCCATTTCTTCTCCTGAAAATGCCATAAACAAATAGTTATTTGCATCTTTAGTTTCGGCGTGGTTATTTTTTACATTTAATCTGCTAGCTAAATTTAGCATAACAGCAACACCACTAGCGTTGTCATCAGCACCATTATGCACAGCTTTATCTTTCTCACGATAAAGTGAGCCTTCGCCACCATAACCTAAATGGTCGTAATGCGCACCTATTATAATAGTATTTTCAGCATTATTATTTATAAAACCAAGAACGTTTCTGCCAGTAATTGTACTATCCGCATTGGTTGTAAATTCAACTTCTTTATGTGGGTCTGTCTTTGGTTTAAAGCTGAAATTTTGTAAAAAACCTTCAGTGCCTTTTGGAGATAATCCAATTTCTTTAAAACGGTCTACAATGTAATCCGCTGCTAATTTTTCGCCTTGTGTACCAGTTTGCCTTCCTTCAAATTTATCATCTGCTAAAATATATACATCTTGTCGGATTTTATTTCTACAAGAAAAACAGAGAAATACAAGTATTAAAATCGTTATTCTTTTCATGGCTTATCTTATTTTTGTGCAAAATTAGGCATTAAATATTACAGTATGAAAAAGCTTTTCTTGAGTCTTTTAATAGGAATTTCAATTGTTTCGTGTAAAAATGAAAGCGAAAAATCAGATAAGGTAGCGGTTCAACCTGAAGAAAAACAGTTAGTTGCAGGAAATGATTCTTTAATTTATCCTGAAGAAGTTCATTTTAAATCTATAAGACAAGTCACGTTTGGTGGCGATAATGCCGAAGCGTATTGGAGTTTTGATGATAAGCAATTGGTTTTTCAATCAAATAATGCTGCTTGGAATGTTGGTTGCGATCAAATGTTTTTGATGGATGCTAATGAAACATTTAAGGATAAAACACCACCAATGATAAGTACAGGAAAAGGCCGAACAACATGCGCTTATTTCCTACCAGACAACAAGCATATTATCTATGCATCTACGCATTTGGAGCAAGATGAATGTCCTGACACACCATTGCGTAAGAACGGAAAATACATCTGGCCAATTTACGACAGCTATGATATTTTTGTGGCTGATTTAGAAGGCAATATTGTAAAGCAATTAACTAACGAAATTGGTTACGATGCCGAGCCTACTGTATCTCCAAAAGGTGACAAAATTGTTTTTACATCAACCAGAAGTGGTGACTTGGAATTGTACACAATGAATATTGACGGTAGTGATGTAAAACAAATCACAAATGAATTAGGTTATGATGGTGGCGCATTCTTTTCGCCAGATGGAAGTCAGTTAATTTTCCGCTCGTCAAGACCAAAAACGGAAAAAGAGATTAAAGAATACAAAGATTTATTGGCAGAAGGACTAGTAGAACCAACCGAAATGGAATTATATATCTGTAATGCTGATGGAAGTAATTTACGACAACTTACAGATTTAGGAAACGCTAATTGGAGCCCATTCTTCCTACCATCAGGAGACAAGGTATTATTCTCATCAAACTTTGAGGCAGAGCGAGGTTTCCCTTTCAACTTATACATGATTGATACTGACGGTAAAAATTTAAAAAGAATCACTCATGGTGAAACGTTTGATGCTTTCCCTGTGTTTTCTAATGATGGAAAATATTTAGCGTTTTCAAGTAACCGTAATAATGGTGGTGGACGCGATACAAACTTATTTATTGCTGAGTGGCAAGATTAATTTATTGTAAATCTTTGATTCTATCACGCTCTTCAGCATCTGTAGCACGCTCATTAGTGCTTAGTTTCGTGTTTCCAAATTTGTAGCGGAAGCCAAGTTTTACAAAGCGGTTGTCAATATCTACAAATTGCCTATTAGACTGGTTGAAATAATTTGTTGAAGATTCAGCATCTTGATAGTTAAAAATATCTTCAACACTTAACGAAATAACACCCTTATTTTTTAAGACACTTTTAGTTAAGCTAAACTCTGAAAATAAGCGATCTTCTACTGTAGATAATTGCTGTACATTTTTACCAACCCAAGTTAATGTCAGGGATAAGTTTAAACTATTATCTTCTAATAGAGATAGTGTGTTTTGTAGAATACTATAATTAGACCACTGACTTAAATCTGTAAAGCCTTCGCTAAGGTTTGCTTCTTCAGTAATATTAAAAAATGACGTTACAAAATATATACTCCATCTGTTTTTGGGATAATAAAATGAGAAATCAAAACCGTAGTCAACAGTTTTATCAAGATTTGTAGGTGTATAAGCAAGGATATTTGTGTTATTATTTTGTCTAGGCAATTCATTAATTGCACCGTCATAATTAATGTAATAGGCTTCAACAGTAAAGTATTCTAAAAAACTAGATCCTACAACAAAATGGTCCTGAAAAGTTGGTTGTAAGTCAGGTTTTCCGACAACAATTGTATTTTCATTTATGAAAAACGTAAAAGGATTTAACGACGTGTAACTCGGTCTAGTAATACTACGTTTATAATTTCCGTATAAGCTAAAATTATCTGAAAAGTTATGAGAAATACTTGCATTAGGAAACCATTTAAAATAGTCCTGAGTATTGGTTTGATTTAATGTGGGCGAAAAACCATCAACATTGGTTTGTTCGGCTCTTAAACCGACAACTATATCCCATTTTTCCCAGGATTTACTATAGTTGGCGTATGCAGCAAATACATTCTCGTCATAATTAAATATGTTACTATTGGCAGTATTTATAACTTCAGAACCGTTAATAACATCAACTCTTGTAATGTCACTTTCTGTGTTAATGTTGCTAAACTTTAAACCAGTTTCAAAAGAAGATGAATCATTTATAGGTAAACTATAATCGATTTTTGCTGTGTAAATATCCGTATTCTGATTGGCAACGGTATTAAATTCAGAATCGGGTTGATTTGAGTTGTTTTGGAAAACTGCCTGATTACGGCTGTAATTGTAAATTGTGTAGTGTCCATTAAAAGAAAGACGACTTCCGTTATCAAATTCTGTGCTTAGGTTTAAATCAGAGCCAATATTAAATTTATCATCACGTGATAAATTATTTGCAGTAAAATTTTCTAAAAAATTAGAGTTTGCATCATTTATATCAGTAAGATTTAAAATACGGTATTTGAAATAGGGAGTAAACAAAGCAGTACTTGTGAGGCTTAGCGTTGTTTTATCACTCACGTAATAATCAAAATTAATATTAGCATTATGAGTTTCTGTTTTGGTGTTGCGATCAATATCAGAATTCCAAATTTGATTTATATTTCCATTTGAGTCAAAATAATCAATACCATTTTCTTCTTCTCGATTAATTTTCTGGTTAGTGTAACTGTAATTTAGATTCAGATTTATTTTATCATTTTTAAAATAATGACTTGTAGCCGCATTATATCTCGGAAAAGCACCTTGTGTGTAGTTTGTAGCAACACTTCCACGATAACCAGTTACTAAGTTTTTGCTCATTATAATATTAATTACAGAGCCACTATCTGCATCATAACTTGCAGGTGGATTTGTAATCACATCGACAGATTTAACACTATTAGCTGGTGCACTCTCTAGGAGCTGAATCAGTTCATCCGAAGTCAATTGCACACGACGATTATTTATAAATACCGTGGCAGGAGAACTTTTAATATTAATACTTCCTTCTGAAACAATAATTCCCGGTGTGCTTTTTAAAACCTGAAGCGTAGAGCCTTCCGTTAATGCAGTATTTTCAATATTAAAAGTTAATCGGTCTGGTTTCCTTATAATAGTAGGGCGTTTTGCGTTAACTGTTACTGCTTCTAAAGTTTCAGAATCTTCAACTAAGACTATGTTTTTTAGCCGCACATCACCTTTTATTTCCACAGTTTTTTCTATAGTTTTAAAACCAATAAAACTTATTTTTAAAGTATAGGTTCCATCAGAAAGTGAGGTGAGTTCAAAAACACCATCATCGTTAGAACTAGTGCCTTTTATAAATATTTCAGTATCTAAAGAGAATAGAGTAATATTAGCAAAAGATATAGGTTTTTGTTGTTCATCCACAACTTTACCTGTTAAGGTAAGCTCTTGCGAGAACGCAAAAATGCTGAACATAAAAAGGACAGCAGAAATTAGGGGCTTTAATCTGATTGACATTTTAATTAGTTGAAGTCTGCAAGATATAAATAGTTTTTTACTTTAAAACGAAGAAAATCGGCAGTTAACAGTGATTTTCTTATAACTTTTGATAGGCGAGAGGATTATAAAAGAATTATATTTGCAAATCAAAATTGCATTTAGAAAGAGAGTTACATGAAGAACATCAGGAATTTTTGCATCATTGCGCATATTGACCATGGTAAAAGTACACTTGCCGATAGGTTACTCGATTATACAGGTTCGGTTACAGCACGCGAAAAACAAGACCAATTACTAGATAGTATGGACTTGGAGCGCGAACGTGGGATTACAATTAAGTCCCACGCCATACAAATGGATTATGAATTTGAGGGAGAACAATATGTTTTAAACCTAATAGACACTCCTGGCCACGTTGATTTCTCCTACGAAGTATCACGTTCTATTGCTGCTTGTGAAGGCGCTTTACTTATTGTAGATGCGGCTCAAAGCATACAAGCTCAGACGATTTCTAATTTGTATTTGGCTCTGGAAAATGACTTAGAAATTATCCCTGTTTTAAACAAAGTTGATTTACCAAGTGCCAATCCAGAAGAGGTTACGGATGATATTGTAGATTTATTAGGTTGTGATCCCGAAGAAGTAATCCACGCAAGTGGAAAAACAGGATTTGGAGTTGATGACATCTTAAAGGCTATCATCGAACGTGTTCCTGCGCCAGAGGGTGATCCAGAAGCACCTTTACAAGCCTTGATTTTTGATTCGGTTTACAATACATTTAGAGGTATTGAAACCTATTTTAGAGTTTTTAATGGTGAAATAAAAAAAGGACAAAAAATAAAATTTGTCGCTACAGATAAAGAATATTTTGCAGATGAAGTAGGTACTTTAAAGCTTAATCAAATTCCAAAGCAAAGCGTCAAAGCGGGTGATGTAGGCTATTTAATTACAGGAATTAAAACAGCAAAGGAAGTAAAAGTAGGAGATACCATTACCGATTTTGCAAACCCGACCACAAATATTGTTGAAGGTTTTGAAGACGTAAAACCAATGGTATTTGCAGGTATTTACCCTGTTGATACAGAAGATTATGAAGAGCTTCGCAACTCTATGGAGAAATTACAACTTAATGATGCGTCTTTGGTATTTCAGCCAGAAAGTTCTGCAGCTTTAGGTTTTGGTTTCCGATGTGGATTTTTAGGCATGTTACACATGGAAATTATCCAAGAGCGTTTAGAGCGCGAGTTTGATATGACGGTAATTACAACCGTACCTAACGTAAGTTATCATGCTTATACCAATAAAAATCCTGACGAAGCATTTATTGTCAACAATCCAAGTGATTTACCTGAGGTTACAACTGTAAATCGTGTTGAAGAACCTTACATAAAGGCGACTATAATAACAAAATCTGATTTTGTAGGTAATGTGATGAGCTTGTGTATCGAAAAGCGAGGCATGATTATAAATCAGACCTATTTAACGACCGAACGTGTTGAGCTTATTTTTGAAATGCCACTAGCGGAAATTGTATTTGATTTTTACGATAGGTTAAAAACGGTTTCTAAAGGTTATGCGTCTTTTGATTATTCTCCGATTGGGATGAAGGTCTCAAAATTAGTGCGTCTAGATGTACTATTAAATGCTCAGCCAGTTGATGCGCTTTCTGCATTAATCCACGCTGATAACGCACATAACATTGGTAAAAAAATGTGTGAGAAGCTGAAAGAATTAATTCCGAGACAACAATTTGATATTCCGATTCAAGCAGCAATTGGTGCTAAGATTATCGCTCGCGAAACAGTAAAAGCACTTCGTAAAGATGTAACTGCAAAATGTTATGGTGGAGATATTTCTCGTAAACGTAAGCTTTTAGAAAAGCAGAAAAAAGGGAAGAAACGTATGCGTCAAGTAGGAAATGTAGAAATTCCACAGCAAGCATTTATGGCGGTTTTAAAGTTGAATGATTAAAATCACTATTCTAAAAATATATTTTATAATTTGAAGCCTCTATTTTAGAGGCTTTTTTTGTTCTATGAACTTATCCTATTGGGAAATAAAATCTTGGTTAACCGATGTCGACTTTACAATCGTTGGCAGCGGTATTGTTGGTCTCAACTGTGCTTTGCAACTTAAAAATCGTTTTCCAAAAGCTAAAGTTTTAATCTTAGAAAAAGGCATACTGCCACAAGGCGCGAGTACAAAGAATGCTGGGTTTGCTTGTTTTGGAAGTTTAAGCGAGCTTATTGAAGATTTAAAAACACATTCAGAAGCTGAGGTCTTTAATTTAGTTAACCAACGCGTTGAAGGCTTACATTTGTTAAGACAAACACTTGGAGATGACAATATCGATTATCAAGAACTCGGCGGCTACGAGTTGTTTACCAAAGCAGATGAAGTACTTTATGAAGAATGTTTGCAGCGAAAAGACGCTATAAATAAGTTACTCAAACCAATTTTTAACACATGTGTTTTTAGTTTTAAAGAAGACAGTTTTGGATTTCAAAACATCCAATCAAAACAAGGCTTTAATCAATTTGAAGGTCAGATTGACACAGGTAAAATGATGAGCGCTTTATTACAATTAGTATATCAAAAAGGTATTAAAATATTAAACGCAACTACGGTAGAATCATTTTCAGAAGACTCAAATTCCGTAAAAGTAAAAACCAATCACTTTGAGTTTACAACAAGTAAATTATTGATTGCAACAAATGGTTTTGCTTCTAAATTATTGGACGAAAATTTAAATCTCGATTATCGAGTAAAACCAGCAAGAGCTCAAGTGTTGATTACAGAACCCATAAAAAACTTAAAAATTAAAGGCACATTTCATTTAGAAAAAGGCTATTACTATTTCCGAAATATTGATAATCGCATTCTTTTTGGAGGCGGGCGACACCTTGATTTCAAAGCGGAAGAAACAACAGAGTTAGCGCAAACAGAACTTGTAAAAAACAAGCTCAAAGAACTTTTAGAAACGACAATTTTACCCAATCAAAATGTAAATATTGACCAATATTGGTCTGGGATTATGGGAGTTGGTTCTCAGAAAAAACCAATAGTTAAACAATTAAGTAATAATGTGTTTTGTGGTGTTAGACTTGGTGGAATGGGTGTTGCTATTGGTAGCTTAGTTGGTAAAGAATTAGCAGATTTAGTGTAGAAGTAATAATGATTATTTTTAGTTCATATTAAGATAATGAATATCAAAAAACAATTATATAAAGAATCTGAAACAATTCTCTACAAACGTTTAGAAGTCATTCAGCATACTATTTCTGATATTCAAAAAGCATTACAATCCGAAACTAAAAGTTCTGCAGGAGACAAGCACGAAACTGGTCGAGCGATGCTACAATTAGAACGCGAAAAAGCAGGTAATCAATTAGCAGAATTACAAAAACAAATAGAACTACTTCACAAAATAAATACTGAAGCGTTGCATAACAAAGCCGTACTAGGTAGTATTGTAAAAACTACAGAGTTAAATTACTTTATTAGTGTAAGTGTTGGTGAAATAAAAATAGAACATGAATCTTTTTATGCGATTTCAGCCGCAACACCAATCGGAAGACTTTTAATTTCTAAAGAAGTAGGTGATGTAATTCAATTCAGAACGCAACAATTCAAAATTATTGAAGTTTTGTAAGTCTAACCACTACATTTTAACCATTAAATGATTTTAGTTTTCATAAGCGTTTAAGAGTATGTTGTCATTTCGACAGAGCGAGGAACGAGTGACGAGAAATCTCATAAATTAAGAGATTCCTCTTCGTACCTCATTCGGAATGACAAACGATTCTTAGGAAAGAGTTTCATTTGTTTTTTGACGTTTTTGTAACATAGTTCTATCAATTATTGTTTTAACTTCACGTTACAATTATTTGTTATGAAAAAACTGTTAACGTCATCTCTCTTTATAACACTATTTGCATTTAGTTTTGCTCAAAATTCTTCAATAGAATTTAAGATTAAAAACCTTGGGATTAATGTCGATGGATTTTTCAAAACTTTTACCGTAACCACAAAGTTTGACGATTCTAATACGCTTATAGACTTCAGCAGTGAAATTAAAGTAAAATCTATTGAAACAGGAATTGACAGCCGTGATGAGCATCTGTTAGAAGAAGACTATTTTCACACATCAAAACACCCGTTAATCACCTTAGATGTTGCAGAGTTATACAAAAAATCAAGCAGTAATTACACAGCAAAAGTGAATTTAAAAATTAAAGGAAAAGTAAAACAACTATCAATTCCATTACAATTGGAAATCACAAAGACACATAGAAAAATAACCTCTGAATTTGAAATTAATAGAAAAGACTTCGGAGTTGGTGGCAGCAGTTTTGTTATGAGTAAAACTGTAAAAATTAAGGTGGTTCATGTCGAAAATATTCAATGAGTAAAAACAAGTTTGATGTTATTATAATTGGTGGTGGATTGGCTGGATTAACTAGCGCAATTCATCTGTCAAAACATAACTTTGAAGTTTTACTGATTGAAAAAAACAGTTATCCAAAACATAAAGTTTGTGGAGAATATATTTCCAATGAAGTCCTACCATATCTAAAATATCTAGATTTTGATCCTTTTGAATTTGGTGCAAAAAAGATTTCAGAATTTGAATTAACCACACATAACAACAAGAAAATTTTAGCAAAACTCCCATTAGGCGGATTTGGAATGAGTCGTTACGAATTAGATTTTCAGCTTTTTAAATTAGCATTAAAGACAGGCGTTGAAGTCGTTCAAGATACGGTTACAGATGTTCAATTTGAATCTGATAGTTTTCAAATTTCAACAAAATCAAATGTACAGATAGAATCAAAAGTAGTTATTGGCGCTTATGGGAAACGCTCAAATCTAGACATTAAATTCAATCGTAAATTCATTACTAAAAAGTCACCGTATTTAGGCGTCAAAATTCATGCTTCAGGTGAATTTCCTGAAGAAAAAGTAGCACTGCATAATTTTAAAGGTGGTTATTGTGGCGTCTCAAAAGTGGAGAATAATCATATTAATCTTTGTTATATAACCAATTACGATGCGTTTAAAAAGTTTAAAGACATTGACACGTTTCAACGTGATGTCATGTTTAATAATTCAGAATTAAAAAGTATTTTTCAAAATACTAAAGTTGAGTTCGACAAGCCACTAACGATAAGTCAGATTTCGTTTGAGACCAAAGACCCCATCGAAAACCATATGATTATGTGCGGTGACACTGCAGGTATGATTCATCCATTATGTGGAAACGGAATGGGTATGGCCATTCGAAGTTCGCAATTAGCATCACAGCTTATAATTGATTATCTTCAAGGAAAAATTGAAGAAAGAAAAACTCTAGAAAAACGTTACGCAAAACAATGGCAAAAAACGTTTAGTTTGCGTTTAAAAGTTGGTCATACAATCGCGTATTTATTTCGCCAAGACTGGTTAGCACCGAAGCTCCTGATAATGCTTAGAGTTTTTCCATTTTTAGCACCCTTAATTATAAAAATGACGCACGGGAAACCGATGAAAATATAATGGCAATATTTATTGACACCACACATCGAAGCAATAAGACCGAAATCATGGATGATTTTTCTATGAAAGGCGAGTTGCTTCGTGATACTCTAGATAAACTTGGAAACATTAACAAGTGGCTTGGTGGAAATCGAGTGACTTTAAGTGGTATAAAAAGACTTTTAAAAGAAAAGCCTAAAGACAAAATTTATAATATTATTGACTTAGGATGTGGTCACGGCGACATACTTAGATTAATTGCAGATTTTGGTCGTAAGGAAGGTTATAAATTTAAGCTTATTGGTATTGACGCCAATCAAGATGCGATAGATTATGCGACTGAGCTATCGATAGATTATCCGGAGTTGGTATTCGAAAATAAGGACATTTTTTCTGAAGATTTTCAGAAAATGGATTATGATATTGCATTGGCAACATTGTTTCTACACCATTTTAAAACAGATGAATTAGAAGTGCTATTGAAACAATTAGCATCCAAAGCAAAATTAGGATTAGTCATTAACGATTTGCATAGAAGCGAAGTGGCGTATGGGCTTTTTAAATTATTAAGCTTGGTGATTTCTAACCAGATGATTATAGACGAC
This sequence comes from Winogradskyella sp. PC-19, assembly GCF_002163855.1. Taxonomy (NCBI): domain Bacteria; kingdom Pseudomonadati; phylum Bacteroidota; class Flavobacteriia; order Flavobacteriales; family Flavobacteriaceae; genus Winogradskyella; species Winogradskyella sp. PC-19. The sequence continues at coordinate 1,967,843 of NZ_CP019332.1, forward strand.
GGCTTAACATCTATTCTTAGGGCTTTTAAAAGAAAAGATTTAGAAAACCTCAACCAAAAACTAAACCTCAAATCAGAAATCCGTTGGAAATGGGCATTCCGCTACCAATGGTTAATTAAAAAATAAATGGCTGTAAGAATCACATCAGTTGCCAAACAACTGCCTCAACACACTAGAGAAACCAAGGACATTTTACCTTTTGTAGAGCTTTGGCTCGAAGGGCAAGAAGACCGTTTTAAGCGCAAAGTCCTTAAGATATTTGAAAACGCAGCAGTAGATAAGCGATACTCTATTATGGGACCAGAAGAAGTTTTTTTAAACACCTCTTTTGAAGAAAAAAATGATATCTACACAAGAGAATCTATTAAGCTTGCTGAGAAAAGTTTAGTAAAAGCTTTAGATAAAGCGAGTCTCAAACCAACAGATATTGATTATATAATCACAGTAAGCTGCACCGGAATTATGATTCCGTCTCTGGATGCGTATTTGATTAATAGTCTTAAAATGAAACAAGATATTGTGCGTTTACCCGTGACAGAAATGGGTTGTGCTGCTGGGGTTTCAGGAATTATATATGCTAAGAATTTTCTCAAAGCCAATCCTAACAAACGCGCCGCAGTTATTGCTGTTGAGTCGCCAACAGCAACCTTTCAATTGCAAGATTACTCAATGGTAAATATTGTGAGTGCTGCTATCTTTGGAGATGGATGCGCAAGCGTTATTTTATCATCTTATGAAGATGAAAAAGGGCCAGAAATTAAAGATGAGGCTATGTATCATTTTTATGATGCTAATCACATGATGGGGTTTAAGCTGAGGAATACTGGATTGCAGATGGTTTTAGACCAAAGTGTACCGCAAACCATTGCAGACCATTTTCCTAAAATTATTCATCCATTTTTAGAAAGAAACGATTTAACTATTGAAGATATCGACCACTTGGTATTTCATCCAGGTGGGAAAAAGATTGTGCAAACCGTTGAAGATTTATTTGGTAAGCTAGGAAAAAACATTGATGACACAAAAGAGGTTTTACGACTTTATGGAAACATGAGTAGTGCTACCGTTTTATATGTATTGGAGCGTTTTATGGATAGAGATTTGCCAAAAGGCGATAAAGGAGTCATGCTTAGTTTTGGGCCAGGTTTTTCTGCTCAACGTATTTTATTAGAATGGTGACAAATATTAGTATTTGTAATGCTGAACGCGTTTCAGCATCTCATAACTTTAAGAAAAAATGAATAAAGAGTTTCAAAATAAAAATTACTGGGCATTAATCCTTGGCGGTAGTAGCGGATTGGGTTTAGCTACGGCAAAAAAACTAGCCAAACATGGCATGAATATTTGTATTGTGCATCGTAATTCTCGCATGCAAGAAGATGAAATTCAAGCTGAATTTGAAACGATAAAACAAAAAGGTGTTGCTTTTAAGTCATTCAATACAGACGCTTTTAAACCTGAAAAGCGAGATGCTGTTATAGCGGAATTACTAAGTGAGTTTACAGGTGAACACAAAATAAAAACTTTGGTACATAGCGTTGCCAAAGGGAACTTGAAACCAATGGTTTCAGATGAAAAACCAGTATTAAAAACTGATGATTTTGCATTAACTATTGGAGCTATGGGAATTAGTCTTTACGATTGGACTAAAGCACTTTTTGACGCTAAACTATTTGCAGACGATGCAAGAATTATAAGTTTTACAAGCGAAGGCAATAGTAAAGCTTGGCAAAATTATGCAGCAGTTTCAGCAGCAAAAGTAACGCTAGAGGCCATTACAAGAAACATAGCTTTAGAGTTTGCGCCATATGGCATTAAAGCTAATTGTATACAAGCAGGTGTGACTGATACAAGTTCATTACGGATGATTCCTGGAAGTGAAGAAATCATAAAACATAGTTTAATAAGAAATCCAAATAAACGCTTAACCTTGCCAGAAGATGTAGCAAATACTGTTTATTTATTAAGTAAAGATGAAGCCTCTTGGATTACAGGAACTGTCATTCCTGTAGATGGTGGAGAACATTTGAGTTAGTATGAAAACATCAGAAATCATATCATTTTTACCTTATCAAAAACCATTTCTATTTGTAGATGGTATTGATAACATTTCAGAAGAAGGTGTAACAGGCAATTACACGTTTAAAAAAGGCGAGTCGTTTTATGAAGGTCATTTTAAAAATAATCCTATTACGCCTGGTGTAATACTTACGGAATGTATGGCGCAAATCGGACTCGTCTGCTTGGGTATTTATTTATTGAAAGATGAGTTGAAAGGGGAAAATCCTCAGATAGCCTTAACAAGTCATCAAATGGATTTTTATTTACCTGTTTTACCCGAAGAAAAAGTAACTGTAGTTTCAGAAAAAGAAGTTTTTCGTTTCAATAAACTAAAGTGTAAAGTAAAAATGCTAAATAGAAAAGGCGAATTGGTTGCCAGAGGAACAATTTCAGGAATGTTGAAAGCATGAAAAACAGAGTCGTCATAACAGGATTGGGAGTCGTTGCGCCAAATGGCATTGGTGTAACTGAATTTACTGAAGCCTTAAAACAGGGAAAGTCAGGCATCACTTTTCATCAAGAGCTCAAAGACCTTAATTTCTCATGTCAAATAGGTGGTATGCCTAATGTTACGAATGAATTAAAATCAGAATATTTTACAGATTTACAATTACGAGGTTTTAATAGCTCTGGCATTTTATATGGTTGCATTGCCGGAATTGACGCATGGAAAGATGCAGGTTTTGACATGAACCCTGACAGTAAATTAGATTATGATACCGGTTTAATTTTTGGTACAGGAACGTCAGGAGTTGAAAAATTTCGAGAAGCGATTTATAAGCTTGATGAAGGTCAGGTTAGACGCTTAGGAAGTACAGTGGTTTTACAAACTATGGCAAGTGGAGTGAGTGCGTATTTAAGTGGTATGTTAGGCTTGGGTAATCAAGTAACTACAAACTCTTCGGCCTGTACAACTGGTACAGAAGGTGTATTGATGGCTTACGATAGGATTCAAAACGGAAAAGCAAAACGAATGCTTGTTGGCAGTTGTAGTGACCACGGACCATATTTATGGGGAGGTTTTGATGCGATGCGCGTGATGACTTATAAGCATAATGAAAATCCAGAAGAAGGTTCTAGGCCTATGAGTGCTGCCGCCTCAGGATTTGTGCCAGGAAGTGGTGCTGGTGCACTAGTATTAGAATCTTTAGAAAGTGCTTTGGAGCGCGGTGCAAAAATTTATGCTGAGGTTATAGGTGGCGAGGTAAATTCTGGAGGACAACGTCAAGGTGGTACTTTGACAGCACCAAACGCAGAAGCTGTAAAGCGTTGTATTACAAACGCTATTGAAAATTCAGGAATAACATCAAGTCAGGTAGATGTCATTAATGGACATCTTACCGCAACATCAAAAGACACTTTAGAGATTGAAAACTGGTCAAAAGCTCTCAGTAGAAATGGAAACACTTTTCCATATATAAACTCAACAAAATCTATGGTTGGCCACTGTTTGGCAGCTGCTGGCGCTATTGAATGTGTGGCGAGTGTTATTCAGCTCAAAGAACAATTTGTAGCACCAAATATTAATTGTGAGAATCTTAATCCCGAAATAGAAAGAATAATTTCTAAAGAGAAAGTTCCAACCACAAAAGTTGACTATAATATTGACGTTCTAATTAAAGCTAGTTTTGGTTTTGGAGACGTTAACGCATGTGTTTTATTTAAGCGTTTTATAGCTTAACTTTACATTATAAAAAATACCATGACAAAAGAAGAACTAATTGCTAAATTAAAAGGTATCGTTGCGCCGTATGTACAAGACGAAGAAGCCTTTAAAAATCTTTCCGAAGACACAGATTTCGTTAAGGATTTAAAAATAAATTCGGCTAATTTGGTAGATATCATATTAGATATCGAAGATGAATTTGATATTAGACTAGAGAATGAAGACATGGAAAAAATGCTAGATGTTAAATCTGCCATGGCTATTGTCAACACAAAGCTGAGTTCATAATGGTCGGTAACGATATTATAGATATCGCTAAGGCAAAAAAAGAATCTAATTGGCAACGCCCACGTTTTTTAGATAAATTATTTACCATAAAAGAACAGCAACTTATCCGCTATTCTGACAATTCGTTTATTATGGTTTGGCGATTATGGAGCATGAAAGAAGCAGCCTATAAATTATACACACAATTAAAGCCCAGTAGATTTTATAATCCAAAAGGATTCGAATGTAAAATTGAGGGAAAGCATAGTTTAGTCCGTTTTAAAGACTTTGAGTGTTTTGTTGAAACGAAAATAACGTCTGACTACATAGTTTCGGAAGCAAGATTAGATACTATTCCAATGACATCAAAAGTGATTAAGTTTAAAAATTACGAACCAGTATTACAGAGTATTGCCATTAGAAATCAAACACTAAAATTTATAACTAAGCATTTGAGTAAACCAAGTGATAAGATTAGAATTACAAGTTCAGTATTTAATATACCAAGGGTAAAAATCAATTCAAAGCTTATCCCAATAAGCTTAACGCATCACGGAAATTACGGTGCTTTTGTGATAGCATGATATGGAGCGATTAAGAAAAATCATAGCAGCAATCATCAAATTTAGAGTAGCAATTATAGCTGTTTTGGCAATTGCTATGGGGTTTTCGGGTTATAACACGCTAAATAAATTGAGCGTTGACAACTCACTTGGTATTTGGTTTTTGGAAGATGACCCAAGTTATAAAGCGTATATAGATTTTCAGGAAAGTTTTGGTTCGGATGAGATTTTCATTGCCATGCTGCCCGTTGAAAACGCTATTGGCGAAGCCGAAGTGTCGGCTCTAAAAGAGTTGCATCAAAAAATTGAAGCGTTGCCATATGTACAAACGTCTTTTAGCTTGGCAAAGGCAAAATATCCGATTTATGCCAATAAAACCATCAATTTTGATGATTTATACAACCCAAAACGTAGTGAAAAAGGATTAAAAAATCTTTTTAAGAAATTACCAAATATTACATCTCAGCTAGTTACTAAAGACTATAAAAATCAATTCTTTTATATTCAGCTTAATCCAACACCAACTGTTGAGGAAGACCGACAAGCCATTGCCGCAGAAATGCGCGCTATTATAGAGTCTAACTACGAGAATTACTATTTAACAGGACCACCAGTTTTAAACGAAGCATACAGTAAAGGCATATATAAAGAGAGTTTAATTTTTGGTGTCTTAACGGTTTTAGTTATCACTATAATGCTTTTGTTTTTGCTACCTAGCAAACGGTATTTAATTATCTCATTATTGTCTGTTGCCATACCAATAAGTCTACTTTTTGGGTTGATAACGTCACTTGGTTTTGCATTGAATATGATATCGATGCTTATCCCAACAATCCTTATGGTTTATAGTGTAAGTGACGCTGTGCACATCATAAACATTTATCATAAAGAAGGATTAGCAAACAAATCATTAACTAAAGTTGAATTACTTTCAGTTGCTATAAGAAAAAGTTTAACACCTTGTTTTTACACGACTTTAACCACTTTTGTAGGTTACTTTGCGCTGTATTTATCACCATTGCCAGCATTTAAAAATATGGGTATTTTTACGTGTATTGGATTGCTGCTTAGCTTTATTTTGGTATATATCATTACGATTATTGGGTTCAGTTACATGAATTTAAACTTCGAAAAAGCAAAACCATTATTAAGTTTAAAACGTTGGAATCAAACGGCATTTATAGATTGGTTAAACCGTGTAACATCGGATTATAAAAACGGAATAATCATTGGATTTACAGTAGTATTATTAATTGGAGTATATTCAATTTTTCAAGTAAAGATTGATACGAATTCACGCGACCTTTTAGCAGAGGGAAAAGCAAAACAAGACTTAAGAAGCGTTGAGGCAGAACTTGGTGGAAGTAACCGTTTGCAGATTAACATTTCCACAGCCGACGGTAGTGTTATTCTAAAAAAAGACGCCTTAAAAAGCTTAGAAGATTTTCAAGAAAAACTGGAAGTAAACACATTGATTTCTAATCCAGTTTCAGTGGTTAATATCAAACAATTTTTAGAAAAAAGAACACCAGTTTTATTTCAATCTAATGTATCTGAAGATAGGATAAAAACTACACTTTCGGAAGTTGACGCTAAAGACAATAGCTTTTTCAAATTATTTTCTGAAGACCTAACCACAGCAGGATTTACATTAACACTTATGGAAGGCCGAACCTCTCAGCTTAATCAAGTTTTAGAGGATATAAAAGTGGCTTTTGAAGGCTCTTTTGACACTAATGGGTATAAACTTAAGATTAATGGATTTGCAGTTGTTTTTGCACAATTGAATAATTTTATTTTAGAAACACAGTTCAAATCATTTTTCGCAGCATTTTTTGTAGCATTCTTATGCTTGTTAATCTTCATAAAAAATTTTCGAACCACAATTTTAGTTTTGATTCCTAATTTATTACCGTTAACAATTTTAGCCATATTGATGAGTGTTTTGGATATTCCGTTAGATGTAACAACGGCTATGATTACACCGATAATGTTAGGTATTGCCATGGACGACACTATTCATTTAGTCTATAAATACAGACGTAGCAAAACTATTTCTGGAACACCAAAACAGCGTATGGATAATGCCATAAACTATACTGGCGGCGCATTATTTAGCACAACTATTGCGCTTGTTGGCGGCTTTTTAATCATTGCAAGTAGTGCAACACCATCAGTAAGAGATTTTGGGTTGCTTTGTGCAACTACTGTTGCGATTGCTTTGATTACAGATATCTTTTACTTACCAGCTTTATTAAAGAAGTTTGATAAATAATTTATTTGTGTATAGAGAATAATACTCGTGAACCAACTTCAATTTCAGAATCATGATGTATAAACACAGATTTAGAAATATATTCAACTTCAATTAACCAAGTACTACCATTAAAATAACTTGCCTTCACAATGCCTTTTAAATCCGAATTATTTACAATCTGAAGCTGATGGGCATAATAAATTTGGCCATTAATAACATTAAATTCCCCAAAAAACGAAGCTATAAGAGATAGTTTTGGGTTATTATATAAATTTTGAGGCGTGTCTTTTGCTATAATTTTTTTATCATGAAGCACCAGTATATCGTCCGAAAATCCAAGAATATCATTTTTGTCGTGAGTAGCAACGATACAGGTAATATTATTTGCTTTTAGATGTTTAAAGATATTTCTTCGGAGAGATTGTTTTTTAAAATTATCTATGTGACTAAAAGGCTCATCTAGCAAAAAAATTTCGGGTTGTTTTGCTAGTGCACGCGCTAGAGCAACACGTTGTTTTTGGCCGCCGCTAAGATTTTTAACTTTTGTTTTTGCAAAGGCTTCGAGCTCTACAATTTTAATGAGCTCATCTGTGCGTTTTTGTTTTTCTTCTAGGTAAAAACGAGATAAGTGTTTGCCAATGTTTTCTTCAACTGTAGTGTAAGGCATCAAGTCAAATTCTTGGGTGACGTATTTCATAAAATCGTACCCAATGACTAAGTTGTGTTTTGGTCCAAGAATTTGTTCGTTTTTCCAAAAAATTTCACCTTGTGGTAAATCATATTCGCCATAAAGGATTTTTAGAAGGGTACTTTTTCCTGAGCCACTTTCACCAATAACAGCCAAATTTTCACCGGGCTTCAAAGCGAATGAAATCTCTTCTAAAACCGAGTTTTGACCATATCCAAACAAAATATTTTTTACTTGAAGCATTTTACAAAAATACCATTAAAAAAACCCACTTCAAATTGAAGTGGGTTTACTTTAACTATAAATTATTTTTAGTCTTTTAACTTCTCTTTTGGCTTACTAGGTAATGTTTCAAAACCCATATTATATAAAGTGAAACCATAAATATCGGCATATTGTTCTATGGTTTTACTTACAGGAGTTCCTGCGCCGTGACCAGCATCAGTTTCAATTCTAATTAGTGTTGGATTATTTCCTGTCTGTTTAGCTTGTAATTCTGCAGCAAACTTAAAACTATGTGCAGGTACAACACGGTCGTCATGATCACCTGTAGTTACCATAGTTGCTGGATACTCTACGTCTTCTTTTACATTATGTACAGGAGAATAGCCTTTTAAATAATCAAACATTTCCTTACTGTCTTCTGCCGTACCATAATCGTATGCCCAACCTGCACCAGCAGTAAACGTGTGATAACGCAGCATATCTAAAACACCAACAGCAGGCAATGCTACTTTCATTAAATCTGGGCGTTGTGTCATTGTTGCACCAACTAATAATCCTCCATTAGAACCACCTCTAATAGCTAAGTAGTCTGAAGACGTATATTGGTTTTCTATTAGGTATTCTGCAGCAGCTATAAAATCGTCAAAAACGTTTTGCTTTTGCATCTTTGTTCCTGCATCATGCCATGCTTTACCATACTCGCCACCACCACGTAGATTTGGTACAGCATAGACGCCGCCTTGTTCCATCCAGACAGCATTTGTAATACTAAAACTAGGCGTTAAACTGATATTAAAACCACCATAACCATAAAGGATTGTTGGATTTTTCCCATTAAGCTCTAGGCCTTTTTTGTGTGTAATAATCATAGGTACTTTTGTACCATCTTTTGACGTGTAAAATACTTGACTACTTTCGTAATCCTCAGGATTAAAATCTATATCTGGCTTACGGAATAATTCTGAAGTACCATTTTTTATATTGAATTTATAAGTACTTCCAGGGGTCACATAATTGGTAAAAGAATAATACAACTCAGTATCTTCTTTTTTAGCTCCGAAACCTCTAGCAGATCCAACACCTGGTAATTTAATTTCACGAACCAGCTTACCATCATAATCGTATTGTAGTACTTTTGAAACTGCATCTACCATATAATTGGCAAAGAAGTATCCACCACCAGTTGATGGGCTTAATACATTTTTAGTTTCTGGAATAAAATCGACCCAATTTTCTGGAGTAGGATTTGAAGCATTAACTGTAACCACACGTTGGTTTGGGGCTTTCCAGTTCGTCATTATATACAATTTTGAGTCTACATTTTCGATTATTCTTGAATCTGTATCTGTATGGTCAAGTATTGTAACAAAGTCGGAATTGGGTTTGGTTAAATCTTTTATAAAAAGTTTATTTCCGGATGTAGAAACACTAGCTGAAATAATTAAATAACGGTCATCTTCTGTTACGCCACCACCGATATAACGGTGTTTCTCTTCAGGTGTGCCTCCATAAATTAGTTTATCACTAGATTGCGTAGTACCTAGTTTATGATAATATACTTTGTGCTGGTCTGTTTTTGCAGACAGTTCACTTCCTTTTGGCTTATCATAACTAGAGTAATAAAAACCTTCGTTTTTATACCAAGACATACCACTAAACTTGATGTCAACTAAAGTGTCCTCAACTATCTCTTTGGATTCAACATCCATTATTAAAATTTTTCTCCAGTCACTTCCGCCTTCAGAGATAGAATAGGCTAATATTTTTCCATTTTTAGAAAAGCTAGTGCCTCCAAGTGAAATTGTTCCATCTTCTTTAAAAGTATTTGGGTCAAGAAATACTTCTGCTGTACTTGGGTCATCGCCATTTTTGTAACGGTAAATAACATATTGATTTTGAAGCCCATCGTTTTTGTAAAAATAGGTGTAATCTCCCTCGATAAATGGCGAGCCGATTTTTTCGTAATTCCATAATTTAGATAGACGCTCTTTTAATTCTTCACGGTATGGAATATTATCTAAAAATTCTCCAGTAGTTGCGTTTTGAGTCTTTACCCAAGCTTCAGTTTCAGGACTTCTGTCATCTTCTAACCAACGGTAAGGATCATTGACTTGTTCATTAAAATAGGTGTCCGTATGTTCAATTTTTACGGTTTCAGGATAGTCTACTTTAGCGACTTCTTTTGGTTGGGGTTCGTTTTTACAAGACATAAAAAGTACGAGTGCAATAAGCACGTAAGATATGTTTTTCATTATTTCAAGGTTGTTTATTATCCTAAAATTAATGAAAAAAGCATCTTTCAATATGGGAACGATGCTTTTTTAAGATTTATTTATGTAAGCTTAAGAATTAAACTAGATCATTAGCTATTAAGTATTCAGCTATCTGTACTGTATTTGTGGCCGCTCCTTTTCTGAGATTATCACTAACAATCCATAGGTTTAAAGAATTGGGTTGCGACATGTCACGACGAATTCGACCAACAAAAACGTCATCTTTTCCGTGCGCGTACATAGGCATCGGATAGGTATTAACATCTGTGTTGTCTTGTACGATTACACCATCTGTCTCGGTTAATAACTTACGTACGTTTGCTAAATCAAAATCATTTTCAAATTCGATATTCACAGATTCACTATGTCCACCAGCTGTTGGGATACGGACTGCTGTTGCTGTTACGGCTATGGTATTATCATTTAAAATTTTTTGAGTTTCACGGACCAATTTCATTTCTTCTTTTGTGTATCCTGTTTCTTCAAATACATCACAATGTGGAATAGCATTTTTTGCTATTGGATATGGATAAGCCATTTCGCCTTTAATACCAGCAATCTCATTTTCTAATTGCTCTACAGCTTTTACACCAGTTCCAGATACAGATTGGTAAGTAGAAACAACGACACGTTTCATCTTATATGTTGCATGAAGCGGAGCCAAAGCCATTACCATTTGTATGGTAGAACAATTTGGGTTGGCAATAATCTTATCTTGCTTGGTTAGCCGACCAGCATTAATCTCAGGAACGACTAATTTTTTGTCTAAATCCATACGCCACGCAGACGAGTTGTCAATAACAGTCGTACCTGCTTCAGCAAATTTTGGTGCCCATTCTATTGATGTGTTTCCACCTGCAGAAAATAAAGCGATATCTGGTTTTTGATTAATAGCATCAGAAATGCTTATGACCTTTATAGGATTGCCTTTAAACACTATTTCTTTACCAACAGAACGCTCTGATGCAACTAATAATAATTCGTCTAATGGGAAGTTACGTTCTTCCAGCACTTTTAGCATTACAGTACCAACTAAACCAGTGGCGCCAACTATCGCTATTTTCATAATAATAACAATTAAAATATAATAGGGTACAAATGTAATCTATTCATTATTTATTAATGATAGCTATTAAAATTTAAAACAAAAAAGACCCCGATTGTTAAATCGGGGTTTGGTTTAAATATGTAATGTAGCGGTTGCTATATTATTTTTTTAATGAGTCTCTGATTTCAGTTAATAAATCGATTTCAGATGGTCCTGCTGGGGCAGCCTCTTCAGCTGGCTTTTTAGTTTTGTTGTAAGCTTTAACAATCATGAACATAACTAAACCAACAATTAATAAGTTAATTATAGTGTTAATCCATGAACCATATGCTATTACAGCTGCGCCTGCTTCTTTAGCAGCAGCAAGTGAAGCATACTCTTGACCGTCCATCGCATAATGAAGGTCTTCAAAGTTCATTCCTCCGGCAAAATATCCAATAAAAGGCATAGCAATGTTAGAAACAAAACCATTAATAACAGCACCGAGAGCGCCAGCCATAATAACGGCAACGGCAAAATCAATAACGTTACCCGTCATTATAAAATTCTTAAATTCTTTTAACATAATTACATCTGTTTTAGTTAGTATTAATACAGCAATTTAGTTAAAAATTTAACATTTTAAGAAAATTATTTTTTCTGAGAATTTAAATTATCGGTAAAAGACACGTTTTACTCGCTGAGACACGCTAGTAAGTACCTCATATGAGATTGTATTAGTAGATTCTGCAAAACTTGAAGCTTTATGATTCTCATCAAAGATTATGACTTCATCTCCTTCTTGGCAATCTATACCTGTAATATTTATCATAATCATGTCCATGCACACATTACCAATTATTGGTACTTTCTGATTATTTATAAAAACAAAACCTTTTTCATTTCCAAATTGTCTAGAAATGCCATCGGCATGACCGATTGGGATGGTTGCTGTTTTTTCAAAACCAAATGCGGTATACGCTCTGTTATAGCCTACGGTTTCGTCTTTCTCAATTTTATGGATTTGAGAAATGATAGATTTTAATTTAGCTATTGGTTTTAAATTACCATCTTCTTTTTCAGAATTTCCAAAGCCATAAAGTCCAATGCCACAACGAACCATATCCAAATGAGCTTCAGGATAATTAATAACACCAGATGTATTACATAAATGTAACCAAGGTCTATAACCCATTTTAGATGTAAAATCTGTAGCTATAGCCTTGAAATCTTTTATTTGTTGTAATGAAAATTCCTCTTCATTTTCATCTTCACTGGCGGCAAGATGAGAGAACAAAGATTTAGCAATAATAGCTTTAGTTTTCTTTAAATTAGAAGCAATAATATCGATATCATTTTGCCAAAATCCTAAACGATTTAATCCAGTATTAAATTTAAGATGAACCGGATAATCTTTTTGGTTTTCTTGTTCTGCAACACTTATAAATTCTTTTAGAATCTTTGGGCTATAAATACTTGGCTCAAGGCATCGCTCGATTATAGTTTTAAAATTTACAGCTTGTGGATGTAATACTAGAATAGGCGTAGTGACACCAGCATCACGAAGCAAGACGCCTTCGTTTGTATAAGCAACAGCAAAGTAGTCTACATTAAGAGTCTCAAGGTGTTTTGCGACTTCGACACAATCACTCCCATAAGCAAATGCTTTGATTACTGCTAAAAATTTAGTTTTGGACTCTAGTTTATTTTTTAAATAGTTGTAGTTGTGCGTCAGCGCATTTAAGTGAATTTCTAAGATGGTTTCTTGAGCTTTAGACATCAGATTTTTCGTCTTTTGAGTTCAATTCTTCAGCATCTTTAACTTTCATTTGACGTACTTTTTCACGAAGCATAGATTTGTAATATGCTGCACGACTCAAAGGTTCGTATTCGTCAACTTCTCCCAATAAAACTAAATCGTCACTTTTGGCTTTTCGATAACTGTACTGTGCAAGATTTCCGGTCTTTGTGCAAACCGCATGCACTTTTGTAACGTATTCTGCAGTAGCCATAAGGTTTGGCATTGGTCCAAACGGATTACCTTTAAAGTCCATGTCTAAACCAGCAACAATTACTCGAATACCTTTATTTGCCAAATCATTACAAACACTAACAATTTCATCATCAAAAAACTGAGCTTCGTCAATACCAACAACATCACAACCATCAGCCAAAATCGGAATATTTGCTGCTGCAGGTACTGGTGTTGAGCGAATTTCATTAGAATCGTGAGACACAACTTTTTCTTCGTCATAACGCACGTCAACAGCAGGCTTAAATATTTCAACCTTTTGCCTAGCAAATTGGGCACGTTTAAGTCGACGTATTAATTCTTCTGTTTTACCAGAAAACATAGAACCGCAAATGACTTCAATCCAACCAAATTGTTCTTTCTGATTTACCGTATTTTCGAGAAACATTTTGTAATTTTAGCACTAAATCGTGTTCGATTTTCGTTTGTATAAAGGTGACGCAAATTTATTAAAAATCAAAAGTATTTCAAGATGAAAAAGAAATTAGAATCAGAATTAGTTAGCATTGCGCATAGGATTCTAAAACTAACAGGAAAAGAAGACATTAATCGCATGCATAAAGAGGTTGCGGTATTGTATGAGAAGCTTACGGTTTTAAAATTTGCACAAGAAAACTTCGAAGATGATTTACCAACTATCGGTAACGATTCTTCATTTTTCGGGATGTTAGATGCGGCCTTTAACAATAAAATCAGCGATAATATAGAGGTTGAAAACAAGGTATACGTCAATATGGATGAGCGCGAAGACGATGGTATTATGGAGCCTGTTATGAACAAAATAAAAGACATGGTTGCTTTTATGCCAGAAGAAGATGAAGCCATCGAAGAGGTTCCAAAAGTAAGCTCAAACGGACAGCAGGCAAAAACGATTGAGTTTGAAACTATAACCAAAGATTTTGCCAATATTCCTGAGTTTGAGCCTATAGAAGATGCCCAAAAACGTGAAGCTGAGAGTAAAGTAAAATCTTTAAATGACAAGTTGAAATCTGGTGGATTGCAAATTGGACTTAATGATAAAATTGCTTTTATAAAGCATTTGTTTGATGGACAGAGTGAAGATTATGACCGGGTTATATCTCAAATAAACACATCAACTACGCTTCAAGAAGCAGAAGATTTTATACATCAATTGGTAAAGCCAGACTATAATAATTGGGAAGGAAAGGAAGAATATGAAGCCCGTTTCCTTGAAATAGTAGAAGGTAAATTTAACTAACACATGCTAACAAAAAAAATCATTTACTGGGTGTCGACAGCGGTACTATGTGGTATTATGTTGTATTCGGCACAGATGTATTTTAGGAATACTGAAATGGTCAAAGGTTTTTTTGAGAGTTTTAATTACCCAACATATTTCGTGATTCCACTTGCAGTTTTAAAAGTGTTTGGTGTAATTATGATTTTATGGAGAAAAAGCCAATGGCTTACCGAATGGGCATATGCTGGTTTCTTTTTTGATTTGGTTTTAGCTTACATGGCACATCATTTTGCTAATGATGGACAAGAACTATTTGCTTTGATAGCGCTAGTAGCAATTTTTCCTTCTTATTTTTTGGGTAAATATATTAGAGATTAAATGGGAAAACTCTATCTCGTACCAACGCCAATAGGAAATTTAAAAGATATGACGTTTAGAGCCGTTGAGGTACTAAATGAAGTCGACCTAATTTTAGCCGAAGACACACGTACTTCGGGTAAACTTTTAAAACATTTTGAAATTACGACACAGATGCAAAGCCATCACATGCACAACGAGCATAAAACGGTAACACATTTGGTCGAAAAATTAAAATCAGGATTATCAATAGCTGTGATTAGCGATGCAGGTACACCAGCAATTTCTGATCCAGGTTTTTTATTAACGCGTGCTGCAGTAGAAAACAATATTGAAGTCGAATGTTTACCAGGAGCCACTGCTTTTGTGCCAGCTTTGGTAAATAGTGGATTACCAAATGATAAGTTTGTTTTTGAAGGCTTTTTACCTGTAAAAAAAGGGCGTCAAACACGTTTGCTATTACTTGCTGAAGAAACTCGAACTATGATTTTTTATGAAAGCCCACATAAGCTAGTAAAGACTCTAGGACATTTTAGCGAATATTTTGGAGAAGACAGACCAGTTTCAGTTTCGCGAGAATTAACTAAATTATTTGAAGAAACCATTAGGGGAACGGCTAAAGAGGTTTTAGAACATTACACGAATAAGCCACCCAAAGGAGAGATTGTAATTGTTGTTGGTGGTAAGAAATAGTTGTCATTCAGAACGAAGTGAAGAATCTCTTAAAAGAAATTAGCCAGTGCACAATTTGTAAAGCATATTTACCATTAGGACCACGACCTGTAGTAACAGCAAACATAAATTCTAAAATTATAATCATTGGTCAAGCACCAGGAACTAAGGTTCATGAATCCGGAATTCCTTGGGATGATCAAAGTGGCAAAAAACTGCGACAATGGCTCAATGTTACTGACGAGCAATTTTATAATACTGAAAACTTTGCGATTATACCCATGGGATTTTGTTATCCTGGAAAAGGAAAAACAGGAGATTTACCACCAAGACCGGAATGTGCGCCGCAATGGCATCAGCTATTATTGGACAAAATGCCAAATGTTGAGTTGGTTATTTTAGTCGGTGCTTACGCACAGAAATATTATCTAAAAGATAAAGCTAAACGGACATTGACCGAAACTGTAGGTGAGTACAAAAGCTATTTACCAAAGTATTTTCCTATTGCTCATCCATCACCTACCAATCGTTTTTGGCGGGCTAAAAATCCTTGGTTTGAGGAGTTGATTGTGGCGGAGTTGCAGAAGAAAGTAAGGGAAATATTGAATTAGAAACCTCACCATTTCTGATGAGGTTAATCTTATATCTAAAAGCGACGCGATTTAATATTTACTGCCATCATGTTTTCCAACTTCAAAGCCATGCTTTCCTAAATATTGGTTTCCACTTTCAATAGCACCTTCTTCGATGTTTGTTCCCATAGAATCATTCCATCTATTTAAGTAGCCAAAGAGTGAAATAACACCAAGCATTTCTACAATTTCACCTTCATCCCAATGTTTATATAAACGTTCTTTAATTTCTGCATCAACAGCATTTGGCACCATAGACGCTTGCAAAGAAAAGTCTAAGGCAGCACGTTCAGCTTCAGAAAAAGCGGGGTGTGTTCTATATTCCCAAATGTTATCTAATTGTTCTTGTTCTGCACCATAACGTTCCGCAGCTCTAATAGCATGCGCTTGGCAATAACGGCAACCTGTACTGTTACTACTTACCCAGGCAATCATACGCTTTAATGCCGAAGTTACACGACCTTCATTAGCCATTACAGCTTTATTTAAGTTTATAAACGCCTTAGAAATTGCTGGTCTGCGTTGCATCGTTAAGACAGAATTTGGACAAAACCCCAAGGTTTCATTAAAGAATTCTGCAAGTTCTTTGGTTTCTAAATCGTGTTCAGGAGATAACGGAGTTACTAATGCCATATTTGTTTGTTTTAAGTCGTATTTTTGAAAGGACAAGATAATAGTTATAACATAAAATAGTATAAAATGCCAGATAAAATCACAACACACTGGAAAGACGGATTAACTTTTGAATCTGATAATCCAAGCGGAAAAACTGTAGTCATGGATACCAATATCGATGGTCAGGATGAGCGTTATGGATTATCACCAAAAGCGATGATGTTGTCTTCTTTGGCTGGTTGTTCGGCATTAGACGTGATTTCAACTTTAGAGAAAATGAAATCACCTATCGATGATTTTAAAATTGAAGTTTCTGGAGAATTAACCGATGAGCATCCAAGATATTACCATTCGGTAGTTGTGGATTATCACTTCTATGGTACAGATTTAAATAAGAAAAAGTGTGAACGCGCTGTAGAGTTATCTGTTGAAAAATATTGTGGTGTTATGGAAATGTTCAGACAATTTGCAAAAGTTGAAACGAATAATCATTTTCATATTATTATGAAGCAGTAACGGTTTAAAAACTTATTTCCGCAGGAAATTATGCGTTGGACGATAAAACCAAAACCCGAAGCCACCAAAGTTGAAGCGTTGCAAAAAGCACTTCAAGTCGATGAAACCGTAGCAACTTTATTGTTACAACGTGACATTGAAACTTACGAAGCTGCAAAGACGTTTTTCAGACCAAGTTTTAAAGATTTGCACGACCCATATTTAATGAAAGATATGGACAAAGCTGTTGCTAGAATAGAAACTGCTATAGTCGAATGTGAAAACATAATGGTTTATGGCGATTATGATGTAGATGGAACAACATCTGTGGCTTTAATGTCTTCCTATTTAAAAACAAAAACCGAAAATATAGCAACATACATTCCTGATCGTTATGATGAAGGTTATGGCGTGTCTTATAAAGGTATTGACTTCGCTGAAGACAATGGGTTTAGTCTTATTATAGCCTTAGATTGTGGTGTAAAAGCTATTGAAAAAGTAGCCTATGCTAAAGAAAAAGGTATCGATTTTATAATTTGTGACCATCATAGACCAGGTGATGATTTACCAAATGCAGTCGCAGTTTTAGACCCAAAACGTAACGACTGCGACTATCCGTTTAAAGAACTTTGCGGTTGCGGTGTTGGGTTTAAATTGATTTCTGCTTTGGCTGAAAAAGAAGGTCACACTCCTGAAGATTTGGTTCAATATTTAGATTTAGTGGCGACTGCCATTGGAGCAGATATTGTTCCTATTGTGGGCGAGAATAGAGCATTAGCTTATTTTGGTTTACAGGTTATAAATAGTAATCCAAGACCCGGAATGAAGGCTATGATTGTTGAGGTCAAAAAGGAGGAGTTAACAATTACAGATGTTGTTTTTATAATAGCGCCAAGAATAAATGCCGCAGGCAGAATGAAACATGGTAATCATGCTGTGACTTTACTAACCGAAACAGATTTTAATCTAGCAGCCGAGTATGCAGTTGATATTGATCAGTACAATACAGACCGCAGAGAAACGGATAAACGCATTACCGAAGAAGCCTTAATTAAGATAGAAGAAAATAATGAACACGACCGTTTTACAACAGTCGTTTTTGATAAGGATTGGCATAAAGGTGTCATTGGGATTGTAGCTTCTCGATTAATAGAAACGTATTATAGACCAACTTTAGTTTTTACAAAAAGTGGTGGTAAACTAGCAGCTTCGGCACGTTCGGTAAATGGTTTTGATGTTTATAATGCTCTAGAAGCTTGCTCCGAGTATATCGAACAATTTGGAGGACATAAATATGCAGCTGGCTTAACCTTATTACCAGAAAATTACGTCGCTTTTAAGTCGAAGTTCGAAGAAGTGGTAAAAGAAACTATTGACCCAAAACTATTAGTACCAGAATTAAAAATAGATTTAGAGATTGACCTTAGTCAAATAGATGATAGATTAATGCGAATTCTAAAACAATTTGCACCTTTTGGGCCAGGAAATATGACACCGGTTTTTATGACACAAGGCATCAGAGACACTGGTTGGGGAAAATGTGTTGGCGAGGATAAGACACATATAAGATTAACGGCTAGTCAAAATCACAAAGACCAAATTGTATGTATTGGTTTTGGTTTGGGAAATAAAATAGACTTGATCAAAGACAAACAATTATTTAATGTAGCTTATACTGTTGATGAAAATCATTGGAATGGCAATGTGAGTTTACAATTAAAGTTAAAAGACATTAAAGCATAAAGTCTTTTAATATGCGTTATATTTCTATGAAAAATATTTGCACACTCTTTATTCTATTTAACATTCAGATTACATTTTCTCAAAATTTAGTTTTGAACCCAAGTTTCGAAAGGCAAGTGGACGAAAGATGTCGTGTTTATCTAGGCGGTTTTAATAAGACTATTTCAGGTTGGACTATACCAAATATGGGTTCAACAGATTATTTTGATACTTGTAGTGACGACATGGGTTCGAAAAATTATAACGGTTATCAAAAGCCTAAGTCAGGAAAGGCTTATGCCGGTATATATGTTTATACGGATAAGAATTACAGAGAATATGTACAAGGT
Source organism: Winogradskyella sp. PC-19 (assembly GCF_002163855.1). NCBI lineage: Bacteria > Pseudomonadati > Bacteroidota > Flavobacteriia > Flavobacteriales > Flavobacteriaceae > Winogradskyella > Winogradskyella sp. PC-19. The sequence continues at coordinate 1,986,946 of NZ_CP019332.1, forward strand.
GAACTTTCGGAAACGTTGACTAAAGATGAAATTTATGAAGTGACTTTTTACCTTAGTTTAGCAGATAAGTCATCTTTTGCAATAAATGATATTGAAGTCTTATTTACTGAAGAAAAATTAAATCCTTGTTATAAGTCTAACAGTTGCGAAAAGGCAATTAAACCAAAGGCCGCTACTGATAAAAAATTCAAAATATATTCTGATAACAGCGATATGTTTTTTGCTGATAAAAGGTCATGGAAAGCATATACCTTTCAGTTCAAAGCCCAGGGTTATGAAAACTTTTTTTCAATTGGGAATTTTTATAGAAATAATAGAACTAAAACTAAAAGAAATTTGTCTTCAAGCCCGTATTTGTTTTCCTATTACTACATCGATGAGGTATCTGTTATACCATTAAATAAGGCATTAGCCTCAGAAGACTCAAAAATAAGTACTACAAAAGAAGAACTTAAGATTGTGGCTAATAAGACCTATACTTTTAAAAATGTCTTGTTTGATTTTGATAAATCTGAATTATTAAATTCGTCTAAAGATGAATTAAAGGGTTTATTTAAGCATCTAAAAGCAAACGAAGAATTAGATATTGAGATTTATGGACATACTGACAACATAGGTCTGGATAAAAGAAATGAAGATTTATCCAAACAACGGGCAAAAGCTGTAGCACAATACTTAATTTTACTAGGAATAAAAGAGATTCGCATCACATATTTTGGTTTTGGAAGTCTTAACCCTATAACAACCAATAAAACCGAAGAAGGGCGTCAACAAAATAGACGCGTGGAGTTTAGGCTCATAAAAAAATAATATTTGACAAAAAACGACCCATACGCAGCGTTACGGATTAAAGAGTTCAATACATTCTTGTTAATTAGGTTTGCACTTATTTTTGGGTGGTCTATGCAGTTTGTAGTTATAGAGTGGCAGGTGTATGCATTAACTAAAGACCCATTGTCATTGGGCATAATTGGTGCTTGCGAATTTATTCCAGCATTTTTAATGGCCCCTTTTGCAGGACATATAGTGGACCAACGTGAAAAACGAAATCTATTTATTCAAACAATTGCAGCATTTTCATTAATTAGTTTTGGCTTGTTTTGGTTGACAACTTCTACTATTGAGGAGAGTTGGTCAAAAAATAGCATCCTTTATTCTATTTATTTCTTAGTTTTTTTTGGAGGTATCCTAAGAGCTTTTTTTAGCCCCACTATTTTTTCATTAGTTGCTTTAATTGTTCCAAAAAAGCTATATCCAAATGCCGCAACTTGGAGCAGTTCGACATGGCAAATTTCACGTGTATTAGGTGTTGCTTTTGCGGGATTTTCAATTAGTTGGATCGGTGTACATTGGTCTTTATGTATTGTTTTTGGGTTGGTGATTTTTTCTTTATTCGTAGTTTTTAGAATCAAAAAGAAACCGATTTTAAATCCAAAAATAGGAGAGCCTATTTTACAAAGCCTCAAAGAAGGTGTCCGATTTGTTTTTAAAACCAAAGCTATTTTGGGTGCTTTAACATTGGACATGATTTCGGTATTATTTGGAGGAGCAGTAGCCTTATTAGCGGTTTTTGCACAAGACATTTTAAAAGTTGGACCACAAGGGTTTGGTATCCTAGTAGCTGCACCATCAGTTGGTGCTTTTTTAACGATGTTAATCACAGCTTACTTACCAATTAGCAAAAATGCAGGTATGAAATTACTTGTTGCCATTTTTGGCTTTGGTTTATGTATTATAGTTTTTGGGCTTTCAACATCCTTTTGGCTATCAGTTGCAGCCTTATTTTTTAGTGGTGTAACAGATGGTGTGTCGATGGTTATACGTCAAACGATTTTACAATTAAAAACTCCCGATAATATGAGAGGCCGCGTATCATCAGTAAACTCTATGTTCGTGGGCTCTTCAAATGAGCTTGGCGCTTTTGAAAGTGGTTTAACCGCAAAGTTAATGGGAACGGCTAATGCTGTTGTCTTTGGTGGTACAATGACCTTAATAACAGTTCTAACTACGGGCATTGCATTACCATCATTTAGAAAACTTGATTTGACAAAAGATATTGAAGAACATTCAGAAGAAGGATAATTGATTACTCTCGGATTTCATTTACTCTATTAATCAATTCATTTAGAATGTCACTATCATTTTGACTTAATGGTAACTGATTTGCGTTTAATAAATTTGTGTTCTCTAATGGGTCAATAGATAGGTTGTAAAAACGTTCAGCTCCATTATCAAAAATCATGTATTTATGAGTGGTATTTCTAATTGTATAATCTTGCACTCCAACAGGACCTCTTTCGGCATATATAGTCCCTAGTCACAGCATTTGTTGAGGTAAGAATATCTTTAAAACTTTTACTGTCATTAATTTCAGAAGTAGTATTCCCTGCTAATTCGGAAATTGTAGCAAATAAGTCTGTAGAATTTAGTAATGCATTTTCAACGGCATTTACCCTTGTAACATTTTTACCAGAAATAACCATTGGGACGTTAACTCCTCCGTTATAAATTGAGCCTTTTGCTCTTGAGCTTAAATATGCCTGTGCTGTTTCGCCAGGCGTACCATTATCGCCAATAAATATTATAACGGTATTGTCTCTTTCGGTGTCACTCATTGAGTTAAGTAGTCGACCTATTTCCGTATCCATTGCTTCTAGCATAGCCATGTAATATGGCAAAGGATTGGCATCAATACTTGCTTGATCAGTTGGGAGGTTTCCTTGATTGTGTAGATTGTTTGGCGGTAAATGAAACGGAGTGTGTGGTGCGTTATATGCCAACCATAAAAACCATGGTTGAGTTTGTTGGTCAACCCAGTCTATAGCTAAATCTGTAAATTTTGTGGTCGTATATTCTGTTGAATTAGAAGTTTGTCCATTTTCGGTAAAATTCCAACTGTTGTATGACTGCACACCACCACTAAGCAATCCTGCATAATAATTAACACCCATATTTGTTGGATGACTTGCGTCATTATTGGCTAAATGCCATTTACCTACCACCGCATGATTATACCCAGAACCGGCATCATCTAAATGAGATTGTAATGACACCTCTGATAAGGGCATTAGGTCACCAACTTCTGTAACACCTGTTCTAAATCCATACTTACCTGTAATGATGCTTCCTCTTGTCGGAGTGCATGTCGGATTTGACCAGAAATTATTAAATCGTATTCCTCTACTCATCATCGACTCTAAATTTGGCATGTTTGGCTTGACACTTCCAACATTGTAGTTAGGTGTTGCGTCTAAGCCTATATCATCTGCTATAATTAATAGGATGTTTGGCTTTTCAGACTGTGGATTAGGACCAGGTCCAGAGTCAGAATCATCAGAAGATTGACAAGCAATTACTAAAACAAAGATTAAGGTGATAATGGTGATTGGGCGAAATTTCATAAATATATTTTTAATTAAGACTCTGAAACAAGGCCTAGGTTTAATTATAATTATGTAAGATGTGTACTAGTATTTTTTCAACTCAAAAGTATCACCATCAAACACACCATAAGTAAAATACTGGATCCAATCACCAATATTGATATACTTAGAATTCTGATTAAGCTGAATTTCTAAAGGTAAATGCCTGTGACCAAACACAAAATAATCACGGTGCTTATCTTCTAATTTTTTGCGACTGTATAAAGCCAACCACTCATTATCATCGCCAAGAAATGTAGCGTCATCGTCACCAGAAATCAATTTATTTTTTACCGAGAAATATTGAGCAATTCGCATTCCAATATCAGGATGTCCCCATCGAAATAACCATTTAAAAAAGGGGCTTAAAAAGACTTTTTTCATACGCTTGTAGCCTTTGTCTCCTGGTCCCAAGCCGTCACCATGACCAATAAAAAAATCTTGACTTCCTAATTTAAACTCCTGAGGTTTATGATATACAGGTATTCCCAATTCTTCTTCAAAATAGCCATTCATCCATAAGTCGTGATTACCAACAAAGTAGTGAATTGGTATACCAGAGTCAGATATTTCGGCAAATTTACCTAAAGTTCTTGTAAAGCCTCTTGGCACAACGGTTTTGTATTCAAACCAAAAATCAAATAAATCACCCAATAGAAAAATAGCTGCTGCATCATGCTTTATTTCATCTAACCAAGCCACAAATTTCTTTTCGCGAGGTCTAGATGCTTCCATAGTTGGCGCACCTAAATGGTTATCAGAGGCAAAGTAAATTTTTTTACCAGTTGGTATATTTATGTGATGAATATTAGTCATTGTCTGAAGCAAACCACTCAGCAAAGCTTGTAGCTGTTTCTTGAAGTTTTAAGGAATGTAACTTGATATGATTAGGTAAACGGTGTTTAATTTTATTTGCAAAATCAATGACCATCATTTCGCTTGTGGGTTGATAATCTGCAAGAATAACATCATGTCCACGTTCTTGAAGTTCTTTTGCCAGTTCTACATGTGGTGTGTTTTTATTAAAAACAGTAGCATGGTCAAATACATCTACAATCTCTTCTTTTACAATTTTTTTAAGGTCACCGAAGTCTATAACCATACCAAACTTAACGTTTGATGTATCGGATATTGGTGTGCCAATAACAGTAACATCTAGTCTATAACTATGACCGTGAACATTTTTGCACTTACCATCGTAACCATATAATGCATGACCAGTTTCAAAAGAAAACTGTTTTGTGATTCTGATATTACTCATTAACGTCTCTTATTTCTGTTTACAAAATACACGATAATAAGTACCAATCCTAACAAAAGGAACAGTCCATTTCCACTAAAAAAATTTAAGATATCCATTTATTCGTTGTTTAATCTTCTCTTTCTACTTCTGTAAATAAAGTATGCTATGATTACTAAAACCACAAAAGGCAAGACAGTGCCAATAAAAACACCAATACCATATGCTGCATCAGGAGCTTCTTTGAGTTTTTGGTCTATCTCTGCGTTTTGTAATAGTAGAATTAATAGATTCATTTAACAGTTTTATATATGGCTCAAATTTAAGGGTTTTGGGCTAGTGGTCTAAATGTTTTTCTTAATTTTATGATTAACGGGAAACCTCTGGCGATAATCCAAAATGTAAAGGCAATAAAAATACCATGTAGTTTTAGGTTAATACTATCTGTATAAAGTATTACTGGAATAAAAACGAGTAGTGTTGAGAAAAGGAGTAGATTTCTTAAGTATTTCATTTTCCCCAAGCCTTTAAAAACACCGTCAAATATAAATGCTAAAGCGCATAAAGGCTGCATAATAAGAACAATCCAAAAGACGTCATAAAACGCGTTTAAAACTTCAGTATTATTACTAAAGATACTACCAATAAAATAATAAAACGCACCACCAATAACAGCAATTATTAGACCTATGAGAATACCATATTTAATTAGTTTATTACTTAAAAGAATAAGGTTTTTATAATCTTTAGCACCTAATAATTTACCAGATAAAATATTACCTGCACTAGCATATCCGTCAATTAAAAAAGCCCCCAAAAACCAAAGGTTTATGGCAATTGTATAAGCGGCAATGTAAGTTGGTCCGTAAGATGTTGCAAAGCTAGTTGCAAAATACAAAGCCACATTTAATGCGATTGTTCTGATGAATAGATTAAGAATCATTAAAGTAAACCTTTTGATTTCTGGATTAAAAGGGAATTTAACTAGTAATGGAATATCTGTCTTTTTAAGAATATAGAAAGCAGATAAACCAGCCATAAGCATTTGAGCAATAACGCTAGCGTAAGCTGCACCTTTGATATGTAAAGGCGGAATTACATCTGCAATACCATAAACCAATATAAAGTCAAAAATAATATTAGCTATAGCTCCAGAAATGGCTATTAACATTGGATAATACGTATTTTGAAGACCTCTAAACGTACCAAAAACTGCAATTGTAAATAAGGTAAACGGAAAGCCAAAGACACGTATTTTGTAGTAATCTACGCTATATTCTAAAATAATGTTTGACGCATTATATAGCTTGAATATTTGAGATGCAAAAGGATACGTAAAAGCAATAATTAGTAGACTTAAAGATGTAATAATAAAAATAGCTTGAGCTGGTAAATTTTTTACTGCTTCTACATTTCCTGCACCTAAATATTGAGAAACTATTGAAGAGATAGCGCTTCGGGTTTGTCCTAAAACCCAAATTAACATCGATAAAAATGTTGAAACAATACCAACAGCTGCTAGAGATTCTGTTGCATTTAATTCAATATTACCAACAATAGCTGCATCAGTTAATGACAATATGGGTTCTGAAACTCCGGAAATTAATGCCGGAATTGCCAGTTTATTAATATTTTTTAATGAAATTATAGTATTCACAGCATTAATTCATAACAATGAAAAGGATATTTACTTTGTTTCGGAAAGTAAATATCACCCAATCGTTTGTAGCCACGAAGTTCGTAAAACTTTTGATTTCTTTTGTTCTGAGAAAAGGTATCTAATCTAATAGACCTATAGTTGTTGTCTATAGCAAACTGTTCTGCAAAATCCATTAGTTTTTGAGCATAACCATTTCCTTGATGTTTTGGGTCGATTGCCAATCGGTGGATGTATAGATTTTTGTCATTTTCTGTAAGCCAATTAATAGGCATGTATTCTTCGTCCATTAAATCCGACAACACTACAGAGCCAATTACAGAATTTTCAAATTCTAAAACATAAAGTTCATTTCTTTTTACATCATTTAAAAAAGCAGTTTTATTTGGGTAGTGTTCATTCCATTGATAAATACCAATACTAATCATGTGTTTTGCACAAGCTTTAGTAACCTGCATTAAGGTATCAATATCGGTAAGTCGAGCTTTACGAATCATTAATAATGTTTACTTTTGTGGTCTAATTCTATTATGATGAAAAATATTTTAGTTCCTGTTGGGTCATCCAAAAACGCAAAAAGTCACTTGCAATATGCTGTTGATTTTGCTAAAAGTTTTGGAGCAAAGGTTTATGTTGTTCAAATATATAATGTTTACACCAAAGCCGGAACTTTAGTGAAGATAGATCATATTTTAGAACGTGAAAGTCAAGCATTTTTAGATAAACATGTTGCGTCTATTGATAAAAAAGGTGTTGAGGTTGTTACAAGAGTCTTTAAAGGAAAATTAATTGACACCATTGAGTTAGCTTGTAAAGCTTTGGATGTAGATTTAATTATTTTAGAACCAAGAACAAATTCAATTAAAGATGAAGTTTATCTAGGAAAAACTTCTGGTAAAATAGTAAAGCAAACACAAATCCCTGCTTTGATAGTCCCAGAGAACTATACTTACAAACCAATGGTTAAGATATTAATGGCCATTAAATCTGCCGTAATTAAAAAGGAAGATGCATTAATTCCTTTAATTGCCATAAAGGATAAGTATAAGGCAGTCCTTAATTTATTAGTTGTAAAGACACCTAATTATAATGAAGGTGATTTAGAAGTCGGTAAAAAACTGTCGAGTCTTATTACAAACACAACAAAAACTAATGCCCAGACAACGTTTCAAGGTGTCTTAGAGCATTACAAGAATCATAATCCAGATTTACTTTGTGTTGTAAGACGAAAGAGAGGTTTTTTCAAAAAACTATGGGAAGATAACACGATACTAAAAAAAGATTTTCACAGCACGACAATACCCGTTTTAGTTTTAAGCGGCTTAAAATAGTTTTCGGGGATGTAGCTCAGTTTGCTAGAGTGCTTGACTGGCAGTCAAGAGGTCGTGGGTTCGAATCCCATCTTCTCCACCTTTTATTTTAAAAAATTTATAGATGCATTCATCATCGCTTTAAACTCTTTTGGAACAGATTTTTCTGTCCACGGATGTTTTACGTTAAATACATGATTTGCACCTTTGATAATATTTAACTGACTTTTGGGATTCCAGTGATTAAGATTTTCTGCTTCAGAAACAGCGATTGAAGTATCACTTTCCCCATGAATAATTAGATGCGGCACATTAATTTTTTTGCATGCTGATTTAATATTTAAATTATCTTTATTCTTAATAAAATCCTCATAAAACTGATAATAATGAGGCATTTGTTGTTTTGTACGTCCGTTAGTCACGTATTTAACACCATCTTTTTTCCATTGTTCTAAATTGCCAAAAGTTGCAGTGCGCTTTTCAAAATCGCATACGCTTGCTAAAGTGACAAGTTTTTTTATTCGATTATCTTCAGCAGTTTTAAGCACAGTAATGCCGCCTCCACGACTATGTCCTATGAGATATATTTTTGTTGTGTCTATCGCTGAGTTATTCTCAAATTTATCAATTGACCAATTAATAACGTCACCCAAATCATTAATCTCTTTTGTATAATTATTATTTCCAAAGGCCTTTAAATCTGGAAAATCTATTGGATTTTCAACAGTGCCTCCATTATGAGAAAAATTAAATTTCAAGAAACAAAACCCAGATTTTGCAATTGTTTTGGCCATTATATTCCAAGCGCCCCAATCTTTAAAACCCTTATAGCCATGAGAAAAAATAATTATTGGCTGCTTCTTTATTTCTGGATTATAAAACGTATCAACAACCATTGGTTTTTGACCATAGCGCTTTATTATAGTATTTTTTTCGATATACATTATTCCAATTCTTTTTCGATAAAATCTATATTAGGATTGCAGATTTCTATAATTAACGATTTAAGTTGAGCTTCAAAATTTTGAAGGGTTTCATCAAAAATTTCGTGGTTTTTCTTTCTGCTATGAGTAGATTCCTTTTCAGCAAACTTTAAAAAGCCCTGTTTTAGATTTTTGAAGGAAATGATGCCAGCTTCAACAGGAAGTTTAATAAGATTTTGTTTTTTCATCATATAAGCATAACAAAGTACTTGGAAAGACTTACTGTACTTTTTGTAATCTGTATTTAATAAATTCCAGTCTACAATTTCGACATTGTTTTGCTCTACCTTACCAGATTTATAATCCACTATTCTTGTCACGCCATTAAGTTCGTCAACGCGGTCTACTTTACCAGTTATATTGATTGGGAAACCAAGTTCTGGGATATTTATAGCAACAGTATTATCTACTTCTATTGCAATTATCTTTAAAGCATTTCCGTTTTTTAAAAGGTCTATTTCAGAATTTAAAAAATTGACGATGTAACGTTTTGCAATTTCGAATATGATAAGATTTTTGCCAGATGTTATATCACCTTGTTTATACTCTTTAGTAAAATGTTTAGTAATAGTTATATCAATTAAAGACTTCATTTTTTTGATGTCTTCAATTTGAAGAAATTTACCTTCAAAAGGTTTATAGAAATCTTCGAGAGAATTGTGTACAACTGTTCCTAAAGTATTAGCTGCAACAGTTTCTTCAACTTCTTCAGTATTTCTAATACCCAAAACCTTCTCAAAATAGAAGTCTATCGGGTTTCGAATGTATTTTGTTAATGATGAAGGTGAAAACCCTTTAGTAGCATAGTTTTTGAGTTTATTAATAATAGTATCATCTTTTTTTATAGTCATTAATTTACTTTCTATTTTTGGGATAGAAGGCGAAATGACTTTATGTTTTATATCATGAATACCCTCGATTTCAAGTTGGGTTATAAAACGACTTTTTTCTCCACCTTTTAAGGCATCGACTTCGGTATTATAAATTAAATAAACATTTTTAGCTCTTTGAATTAAGCTATAAAAGTGGTAGGTATAAACGGCATCTTTTTCTTTGTAGGTTGGTAATTCATTTTCAATTTTTACATCAAATGGAATAAAGGAATTATTGGTTTTCCCACCAGGTAGAATACCTTCGTTTACTGAGGTTATAATTACGGTTTCAAAATCCAACACACGAGACTCTAACATTCCCATAATCTGAAGTCCTTCTAAGGGTTCTCCCTGAAAATCTAAAGTTTCACTATTCAGTAATTCTTTATAAACAGAGAATAGTGTTGAAACGTCATTTATGAATCCAAATTTAGAGTTTAGAGACGCTATTTCATTAAAAAGAGTATTAAAACGGTATAGATATTCTAACTCTAATCTTTTTTCTGTTTTAAAATCATCAAAACCTTCTTTGATACTTTTAATTAGCTTTAGACAGTTGCTTATATTTTTTGTAATAGACACATGCCAATCTTCAAACAGTAACTTTATTAATTCTACATCTGATTCATATGATAATTTTATAATATCATCTACTGATAAATAGGCGATATTGTTTTTATGAATTGTTTTTATGATATGCTCGCTAGATTCAAAAATATATTGAATCATTTGATGAGAAAGAATAGCAATAACGTCTTTAAAATAAAAACGCTTAACCTTTACTCTGTGAATCATAAAAAGCTGCTCAAATAAAGACGCTACTGGTATTGATTTTAAAGGCAAACCCATTGTAACGTTTACTGCATTTATACCAATTGGTAGAGCGTTAAGTACAGGCATTAATAATAGTTCGTCTCCTAGCACAACTGCAGTGCTGTTTAAAGAACTGTTTTCTTTTGATAATTGTTTTAACAAGTTACCAACGTATTTACTTTGACCTACAGACTTTGGGCAGCCAATAATATTAATGTTTTTTCGTAAAGAGTAAGTTGTTGTTATCCAATTAAATGGATTTGTCTTGTAAAATGACCATTTTTGTTGGTGACGCAGGGCAAATAAACTTGCGCTATGATTTTTATTATTAAAAAAATGAGAATCAATATCCCAATACACATGACCTATATTGTTTTGTAATAATTCTTGAATGATTAATTCCTCAGCAGAATTAAGCGCATTGAAACCAAGAAAGACATGTGTTTTTTTTGTGTTCTGAATATAAGTTTCTACGTGTTCTGTAGCCTCTTTATATATTAGACCTTGATAGGCAGTTTCTTCAGAAATTAAGTCATTAGTAAACTGATTGTAGTATCTACTCAGGTTTTTCCAAAAACTAAGATAGTTAGTAACTAATTCTGTCTTCTGAGTCTCTAAAGACCAATGATTTAGTTCTTGAATAGCACCCAAATAATCGAAAATCTTTATCGAATTAATAAGATACCTATCAATTTCATTAAAGTCCTGAACTAAAATTTGAGCCCATTTTGAAAAAGAATCAAAAGGTTCAACTTTATTTTTTGGAGTAATTTTTTTGTAAGACGAATAAAATTCAAATAATAATTCGACACCAGATATCTGTCTTAACTGCGAAAGATCTTGAACAAAATCCTCGATACTTATTATCTCTGGAGCGAAGCAGGTTTCTGAAATAAAATTATTAAGTCTGTTTTTTAAAAAGACACCAGCTCTTTTACTTGGTAAAATAAAAACTAACTCTGAAAAAGAAACGTCCTTTTTTTTTAAATCTTTTAAAACATTTTCTATAAAACTATCCATTACCTAAAAATAAAAAACGCTTCGAATATCCGAAGCGTTTTTTAAAATTTATGTGATAAAAAAACTAGTTAGCTAAGTTAATCTCAACTCTTCTATTTTGTTTTCTTCCGTCTCTTGTTTTGTTAGAGGCAATAGGCTTACTTTCACCAAAACCTTCAGCAGATAATCTAAATTGATTAACTCCGTTAGCAACTAAGTAATCTCTAACAGATATTGCTCTTTCATCAGACAGTCTTAGGTTTAATTTTTCTGAACCAACGCTATCAGTGTGACCTTCAACTGTAAATTTAGCATCTGGGTATTTACTTAATATAGCTATAATATCAGCTAATACTTGCTTAGACTCATCTTTAATTGACGCTCTACCAGTATCAAATAAGATAGTTTTAGCATAAGCATTTAATTGATCTTTTTCTGCTTCAGTTATTTCTGGGCAACCATTATTAGCTACAGTACCAGCAACATCTGGACATTTATCATCTTTGTCTAATACACCATCACCATCTTTATCTTGGTAAGGGCAACCGTTGTTTGCTGCAGGACCAGCTTCATTAGGACAACCATCTTTAGCATCAGCAATACCATCGCTATCAGCATCAGGACAACCATTTAAAGATTTTAGACCAGCAACTGTAGGACAATCATCTTTACCATCAATTACACCATCACCATCAGCATCAGGACATCCATTAAATTCAGCTAATCCAGCTTCGTTAGGACAATCATCTTTAGAATCTTCGATACCGTCATTGTCAGAATCAGGACAACCGTTAAAGGCTTCTAAACCTGCAACTTCTGGACAAGCATCTTCATGATCAAAAATACCATCACCGTCAGTATCAGTTCCACCAAATTTGAATTTAACACCAAATGAATGTTGGAAATGTTTCGCTAATCTATCTTCGAAAGAATGCTTGTAAGATGTTTGTAAGTTTAAAGCAACTTTTTCAGAAACCCAGTAGTCAAGGCCTAAAGTACCATTTAAAGTACCAGCACCAATATCATCTACCCAAGTGTAACCACCACCAACACCTAAGTAAGGGTCAAGAGTGTTTGATTTGATTAAGTCCATGAAACTGTAAGAAACAGTTGCATCAACAGCATAATAATTTAAATTTGGAACACTGTTAACTGATTCATTACCGAAAGCGTCAACAACGTCTCCAAACTTGCTAATTCTGTTAAGACTACCAGCAATTGTAAAAGTAAAACCATCGTCTAAATATCTAGAAACTGCTATTCTCGATAAGAAAGGTAATACATTGTAATGGTCGTTTGCATTAAGAAATTCGTCAAAAAACTCACCTTGAGGAAGAGGCTCTCCCACAGGATAAAAATCAACTGCATTGATACCAAGACCAAAAGCCCAAGGATTGTTCTCATCCTGAGCGTTAGCAGTGCTAAAGCTCGCTAGAAGCACAGCTACAAATAATAATCTGCTAAGATTTTTCATATTCTAAATAATTTAATTTTAAGTGTTAATTGTTAGCAAATGTAAGTTGTTAAATATTATTAACAAAGACAAATATATAAAAATATTGATAGAAAGCCTTTAAATAAAGCCATTCTAAAGAATTTAGATTATTTCTAATCTTTTACCAACTTCAATAAATGCATTAATTGCTTTATCTAAATGCTCCTTTTCGTGAGCAGCTGAAAGTTGGACTCTAATTCGTGCTTTATCTTTTGGTACTACAGGAAAAAAGAATCCTATAACGTATATACCTTCTTCTAACAGCATATTGGCCATGGTTTGTGATAGCTTTGCATCGTATAACATTACTGGTACAATCGCGGAATCACCATCAATGATATCAAAACCAGCTTTTTTCATTCCGGCTTTAAAATAATTTGTATTTGCTTCTAGTTTGTCTCTTAATGAAGTGTCACCTGAAAGCATGTCAAATACCTTAATTGATGCTCCAACAATTGCTGGCGCTAATGAATTTGAAAATAAATAAGGTCTAGAACGCTGTCTTAAGATTTCAATAATTTCTTTTTTTGCGGTAGTGTAGCCACCCATAGCACCACCTAATGCTTTACCTAAAGTTCCAGTGATAATATCTATTCGACCCAAAACACCTTTTTCTTCTAATGTCCCAATTCCCGTTTCTCCTATAAATCCTGTAGCATGACACTCGTCAATCATAACCATAGCGTCATATTTATCTGCTAAATCACAAATTTTATCTAACGGAGCTACAAGTCCATCCATAGAAAACACACCATCGGTAACAATTATTTTATGTCGTGCTCCATTTTTGTTAGCCTCAATCAACTGAGTTTCTAAGTCAGCCATATCATTATTTTGATAACGATATCGGGCAGCTTTACATAAACGCACACCATCGATAATGGATGCGTGATTTAATGAGTCAGAGATAATAGCGTCTTCCTTACCCAGTAAAGGTTCAAAAACACCTCCATTAGCGTCAAATGCTGCAGCATATAAGATGGTGTCTTCAGTACCATAAAAATCCGCTATTTTTTGCTCAAGTTCTTTGTGTATGTCTTGAGTACCACAAATAAAACGCACTGACGACATCCCAAAACCATGAGTATCCATAATGTCTTGCGCTGCTTTTACAACTTCAGGATGGGATGATAAACCCAAATAATTGTTTGCACAAAAATTTAAAACTTTTTCTCCTGTATTCAAGGTAATTTCAGGACCTTGTGCAGATGTTATGATACGTTCTTCTTTAAAAAGTCCAGCATCTTTTATATTTTCTATTTCTTGATTAAGATATTCTTTTATTGCTCCGTACATTATTGCTTTTTTTGTTTTACAAAGTTACTATTTAACTTCTAAAATCTTAATAGTATCGTTAGTATAAACTATCAATTTTTTTTTAATAACATACCCCATTTCTTTTAAGACATTGGAATAGTCGTTTATCTGAGCTTCGTATTTTTTGTTTTCAACCCCAGTTTTATAATCTATAATTACCGCTTTGTTACCTTTTACTACCAATCTATCTGGTCTAAAAAAGTGGCCTTCTTTTGTAATAATATCTTTTTCGTTATATATTAAATAGTCAGTTGAGAAATATGCTGAAAGCATTTTATGATTAATAATTGAAAGTACAATTTGCTTAAGCGATTCTGACTCCGATGCTTTGATATGCCCATCACTCACTACTGATTTAATAGAAAAATCGACATCATGAGGTGTTGTGATTTTAGACATCACTAAATGTACTAGATTACCATATTCAATAGCTTTTTCTTGATCAGTCTCCCATAAAACACCTGAGCTAGTAATGATTCTGAGGTTATGCGATTCTTTGGGAGTAGATATAAATTCGTAGTCTTCTGATTCTTCAGAGACAGCTTGCCCGATAGATAATTTAGTAGGTTCTCCAAAACTGTATTCAGATTGGTTTTCTTTCCATATATTTTCAGAAATAAGGTAATTGATAAAAATCCCCGCGTATGTTTTTTCGTTAACAACACCTTTGTTACTGATGTCTTTTTTTGTGATTATATATAATTGCTCAATTGCTCGAGTCAAGGTTACGTATAACAAGTTAATACCATCTAGTTCTAACTCTGATTGATGTTTATTATGGATGACTTCACCAATTCCGCCGTAATTCTGAAAGTCTTTAGAGTAATTTATCAAGGCATTTTCAAAACCATTGTAGTTTTCCTTTTCTAACGGAAACCATTCTTTCGGCTCTAATTCGCGATAAATATCCAAATCTGCAAAAGGAAAAACCACCACCGGAAATTCTAAACCTTTAGATTTGTGGATAGTCATTATTGAAACTGCATCTAAATTATTGGACATAGTTATACTTAGTGTTTCTTTTTTAGTTTCAAAATAATCCAGAAAGCTTAAAATGTCTGATGCTTGCTTATTGCTATAATCAAAAACAGTATCTAGATAAAACTGAACATAAGCATTTGGCTTTGTTTTACACAATCCAAAACCACGCACCAAACTTTCAGCCATTTCATAAATAGGCATTTGTAATAATCTATTATAATCGAGGTGAATGTCAATCGATCTTAGCTTGTCTAATAATTCTGAAATCGAAAACGACAAATGAGACTTAAAAAATGTGTGCTTATCTTCAATTTCAAAAATTCTTGAAATATTGTTCAGCATTTCTAACTTTAATTTTTCATCATCTGGGCTAACCAATAATGCCATAACTTGATTAAGCAACTGCACTTTTGGTGAATTATTCAATAACAAAGTTTCAGATGAAACAATGCTAATATTGTTATTAGTTAGATAATCCGAAACAGCAATACCTTCTTTCTTTTTGCGTACCAAAACACAAATATCTTTTGGTCTATAGCCTTTTTCGAGACAGGATTTTATTGTCTCAAAGGTTTTTTGAACGTAAGCATCTATTCTGTCTTCGGTATTTTCCCAATCTAAAAATGAAGTATGAACATAACCACCTTTATCTTTTTTTAGTTTTTGAGAAGCCTCTTTATATAGCGACTTATAACTATCTTTTGAGAAAAACTGCTCTGAGATGAATTTAAAAAGCGAGTTGTTAAAATCTACAACGACTTGGTAACTTCGGAAGTTGTTTTCTAAATTTTTGACATCTGCCTGAATCTGAAATGGATGTGTTCTTTTTTGATATAAATCAATAAACTGCTCGGCATCACCACCACGCCATCTATAAATAGATTGTTTGGCATCACCAACTAGCATTGCAGAGCCATTTGTAGACGACAATGCATTGTCCATTAGCGGAATTAAATTTTGCCATTGCATTGCAGAGGTGTCCTGAAATTCATCCACAAAATAATGTTTAAATTTTTCACCCAAACGCTCATAAATAAAAGGTGTTGGCTGATTTTTAATCTCATTACTTATAAGTGAATTAAATTCTGAAATCAACAACTTATTCTCGTCTTCTTTTAAAGTTTTTAGTTCTTTTTGAAGTGCATTTATAACAGAAAGTGGTGTGATATTTTTATAAACTGCTCTATTGAATTTTAAATCAAAAACCCATTTTTTAGTATTTCTAAACGCTTTTGCAAGATTGGGCTGGATACTTTGTATTGTTTGTGCAATGGTATCTGAAACACGTTTTGGATATAATGTATTTCCATCAACTAAATCGGTTTGCCAATTAGGGTCAAAACTAACACTGTAATTCTCATCAGCTAACTTTTCAAAATATTTGGGCAAATAACTTCGGTTAAAATCATCATACTGTAAACCAGCTTCGTCAATCAGTTGTAATGTTTTTTTAGCTTCTTCCTTGATTTTGATCTCAAGCTCAGCTTTGGTTTTTTGCAATGTGCTTTTGAGTGTTTTAAAATCATCAAGTGTTTTCTCTTTGAGTTTATTGATATATGGAATATCATTTTCCTTTAGGAGCAGTTTTCCTATTTTTTTAAAATCATAACTAACATCCCAACTTTTATCGTCATCGGCTTTTTCAATAGCAAAATCTACAAGTATTTGCGTTAGTACCTTGTCTTTTCCTGCTCTGGCAATCAAAGCATCAACAGCTTTAGTCAATAAATAATCTTGGTCAAGCTCTACTTCAAAATTTATAGGTAGTTTTAAATCAAAGGCAAAAGTTCTGATAACACGATGCGTAAACCCATCAATGGTCGAAATATCAAAAGCTCCGTAATTATGTATGATTTTGTGTAGTACAGTTTTTGATTTCTTGTGAAGCTCTTCTGGAGAAATGGAAAGTTCCCTACAAATATCCAAAAACATTGGATGAGGGTTTTCGTCATAATTTTCTTCAGAAAAGGTCTTAAGCATATCTATAATCCGCTTTTTCATTTCACCAACGGCTTTGTTAGTAAAGGTAATGGCAAGGATATTTTTGAAAGCTTCAGAATGCTTTGAAGAAATAAGACGCTTTATGTAAGATTTGGCAAGTGTATAGGTTTTACCACTACCGGCAGACGCGCTGTATATTTCAAAGGTGTGTTGCAACAGATTATTTTTATACCAAAATAGGGAATCTTAATATTTTATTTAGAATTTGTTGATGTCATTATTGTAAATTTGTTAAAATCTAATATTACTAACACTTAAAAAATATAAATATTATGGCTTTTGAATTACCAAAACTAAAATATGCCTATGACGCTCTAGAGCCTCATATCGATGCTCGAACGATGGAGATACATCACTCAAAGCACCACAACGGATATACTACAAAATTGAATAATGCAATTGAAGGGACAGATTTAGCAAATAAATCTATAGAAGATATTTTGACAAATTTAGACATGTCTAATTCTGGTGTAAGAAATAATGGTGGTGGTTTTTATAACCATTCTTTATTTTGGGAGGTTATGAATCCTGAAGATAGAGGTTACTTATCTGGAGATTTAAAAGATGCTATTGATGCAGAGTTTGGCTCTAAAGATGCTTTTATAGAAGCATTTAGTAAAGCAGCTGCAACACAGTTTGGTTCTGGTTGGGCTTGGTTATGTGTACATAAAGGTGGAAAAGTTGAAGTTTGCTCTACGCCAAATCAAGACAATCCGTTAATGCCAGGGGTAACATGTGGCGGAGCACCAATCTTAGGTTTAGATGTTTGGGAACACGCTTATTATTTAAACTACCAAAACAGAAGACCAGATTATATTGATGCTTTTTTTAAAGTCATTAACTGGAACGAAGTTGAAAGACGTTATGCAGAGGCTAAGTAATTAGTCAAACATTATATAAAAAAGAAAACCCAAGCCACACGGCTTGGGTTTTATGGTTTTAAATATTATGAATTCGGCCTTTTAGTTTTCTTCTATTAAAGTCACTTACTCGAGTTTGGTCTTGTTTGTTGATTATAGTATATGCTAATACAGGAACTATAAGAAACCCACCAACTGCGTAAATAACATAATTACTTCTACTTTCAGTTAATATTTGATTTATAGAATATAGATTAAAGGAGTTCCAAAGAAAAATATAAATGCAGCACAGAGTTGTGCTATTTTAGAGGGTTTAGCAAATAATTCATCTACATGAAAGGTAGAATTTTTATTACACTTTTTGCAAAATAAATCTACAGAATCATTATGTGACATAGCAAATTCTACTCTAGTTTTTGTTGATGTAGAATAAGAAATGTCCTCTAAACAATTTTCACATCTTCCGTAGACTTTCATAAAAATGAACTTATATAAAATGAAAAAGGGCGAATATAAATTCACCCTTTTTGCCCCAAATCTACCATAAACTTAACCTACTTATGTTATGGTAAGGACAAATATATGTTAAGCCTAGCAATTAAGGCTTAAAACCTAGACGAAACGCTTAAATATCGGTCTAAACGATGGGTTTTGTGAGTATATGTCTGTGAGTAAGACCTTTACAAGCTTATAGAAATAAAAAAGGACGATACTTATCGTCCTTTTTTGCCCCAAATCTACCATAAACTTAACCTACTTATGTTATGGTGGTACTAATATATGTGTCTAGATTATAACTAGATTATTTTTTGGATTAACTGCAGTAATATCAGCTATATAACAAGGCCTTGGTTATTAATGTGTGCCTTACTAATAAGCACGTTCTTTATTCCCTTCAAAGAAATTAATAAAAGCTCTGTTAACCACACGGTTTCCACCGGCAGTTGGATAATCTCCTGTAAAATACCAGTCACCTAAATTTTTAGGACAGGCTTTGTGTAAATTTTCAACAGGTTGAAAAATGATTTTAACTTCGGCATTGACATCCTCATCACTTAGGAGTTCAGAAATTTTATCTGAAATTTGTTCGTCAGAGAAGTTGTCATAAATCTCTTTAACATAGTTAACGACTTTTTTATCTTTTAAATCGACTTGCTTTAGGCATTTTTTATAAACCTCTTCTACAATGTGGTATTGATTGGTGTCTTTTAAAAGTGCTAATGCTGCTCTAAAAGCAACAAGACCTTCTAAATTTGCCATATCAATACCATAACAGTCAGGATATCTAATCTGAGGTGCAGAGGAAACAACAACAATCTTTTTAGGTTGTAACCTATCCATCATCTTAATGATACTTTTCTTTAGCGTTGTTCCACGAACAATACTATCGTCTATAATCACCAAGTTGTCTGTTGGCTTTATAACACCATAAGTCACATCATAAACGTGTGCCACTAAATCATCTCGACTACTATCTTCGGTAATAAAAGTTCTGAGTTTTACATCTTTGATTGCGATTTTTTCAATTCTTGGGCGTTCTGATAAAATTTCAGTGACTTTTGCTGCAGAAAGTTTTCCGCCACCATCTAATATAGCTTGTGTTTTTCTTTGATTCAGGTGCTCTTCTACAGTGTCAATCATACCGAAGAAAGACGTTTCAGCAGTATTAGGAATAAAAGAAAACACTGAATTTTTGGTATCATAATCTATTGCTTCCAATACTCTAGGCATTAACAAACGTCCTAGTTCTTTACGTTCTTCATAGATTTCAGCATCACTACCTCTTGAAAAGTATATGCGTTCAAAAGAACATGCTTTTCGTTCTAAAGGTTCTAAAATCTGTTTGATAGAAGTTTCGCCAGATTTTTTTGTAATTATTGCGTGACCTGGGTCAAGCTCTTTGACATCTTCAAAACTAACATTAAATACTGTTTGGATTACAGGTCGCTCTGATGCTACAACCACAACCTCATCATCTTCATAATAATAAGCAGGGCGAATACCTGCTGGATCACGTAAAACAAAACTATCACCATGTCCTAACAGTCCAGCCATAGCATAACCACCATCCCAGTTTTTGGCTGCTTTTCTTAATATTTTTGCAACATTAAGACGTTCAGCAATTAACGGAGAACATTCTTCTTTGTTATAACCTTCTTTTTTAAGATTCTTGTAAATTTTTGAAACTGCATCATCTAGAAAATGACCGATTTTTTCCATAATGGTAATGGTATCGGCTTTTTCTTTTGGGTGTTGACCTATTTTGACAAGATTAGCAAAAAGCTCACGAACGTTAGTCATATTAAAGTTACCCGCAACAATTAGGTTTCTGTGCATCCAATTGTTTTGTCTTAAAAACGGATGTACACTCTCGACACTGTTTTTTCCAAACGTTCCATAACGAACATGCCCTAAAAGTAATTCACCAATGTATGGAATATGCTTTTTTTGAGCGGCTACATCATTTTGATATTCTGGGTTTTTGGTAAGGTCATCATTGATACGTTCATTAATCTGAGCAAAGATATCTTGTATGGGTTGTTGTGCTATAGATCGTACACGACTTATATAACGCTCACCTGGTTGTGTGTCAAGTTTTATACTTGCAAAACCAGCACCATCCTGACCACGGTTATGCTGTTTTTCCATCATGAGATACATTTTGTTTACCCCATAAAATGCGCTACCGTATTTTTCTTTATAAAACTCTAAAGGTTTTTTTAGTCTAATTAATGCAATTCCGCATTCGTGTTTTAAAGCGTCACTCATTGTTGTTGTGAGAGTTTGTTGTGTTGTTGAGTATTCAAAAATAATGAATTAAAAAACGCGCCAAAATTAGGCGCGTTAGTTTTTATTAGTTCAATTCGATTTCAAATTGTGTTAAGTCTTTAAATTGCTGTAGGCGTTGGTATATTTCATCATCTGTTAGCGTAAGCATTCGTTCTGTACCGAACTTTTCTACACAGAAAGAGGCTAATGCTGAGCCATATATAACAGCTTTTTTCATATTCTCAAATGACACATTACCTGTTTTTGCAAGATAACCAGAAAAACCACCAGCAAATGTATCTCCTGCGCCAGTTGGGTCAAAAACTTCAGCTAAAGGCAATGCTGGAGCGTAAAACATGTTGTCTTCATTAAATAGTAAAGCACCATGCTCTCCCTTTTTGATGACCACATATTTTGGACCCATAGAATGGATTTTTTTTGCTGCGTTGACTAAAGAATACTCTCCAGATAACTGCCTTGCTTCTTCATCATTTATCGTTATAACGTCCACATTTTTAAGAACGGCTTTCAAATCATCCATTGCAATATCCATCCAAAAATTCATAGTATCTAAAATAGCCAATTTTGGTTTTTTAGACATCTGGTCTAATACGCTTTGTTGTGTTAGTGGATGTAAATTACCAAGCATAACAATATCTGCATCTTGATAATTTTCTGGAACAACAGGTGTAAATGTTTCTAATACATTAAGCTCAGTCGCTAAAGTATCACGAGAATTCATATCGTTATGATATTTTCCGCTCCAAAAGAAAGTCTTACCTTCTTTTACGATCTCAATACCGTCTATATTAACTTTTCTATCTATTAATAGGTCTAAATATTCTTGCGGAAAATCTCCTCCAACAACAGAAACAGCTGCAGCATTGACATTATCAAAATTTGCCGCAGAAAGACCAATGTATGTGGCGGCTCCACCTAAAATTTTGTCAGTTTTACCAAAAGGTGTTTCAATAGCATCAAAGGCAACAGTTCCGACAATTACTAATTTACTCATTATCTGGGTTTAGATTTAAGGTGCAAACTTACGTAAAATATATTCCTTTATAAAGAGATATTCTATGTCTATTTAAAAACAGCAACACCATCATTTACTCGGTCAATTCTTAACATTTTATAGTCTAGTATGTAATTTTGATAAACGCGCCATGGTGCTTTGTCGCCTTGATTGGGCAAAATATTTTTTGCGCGATTAATGTATCCTGAATTTAAATTTAATAATGGCGTAGGTTTAAGATTTTTATCTTTTACAATTGGGCAAATGGTGTCTAAATTATGCTTGTCGATGTATTTAATAACACGAGAAATATACTCGCTAGTCAAATCACTTTTTAGTGTCCAAGAAGCGTTGGTATAGCCTACAAATAAAAATAAATTAGGTAACCCGCTTAACATGGCACCTCTATAAACAAAAGTTTTTGAAACATCGATAGGATTGCCATCTATAGAAATTTTAATACCACCTAGAGGCAAGATTTTAAGCCCAGTTGCGCTGACAATAATATCTGTTTTGATGGCTTCTCCAGATTCTAAAATAATACCGTTTTCGTCAAAATGCGAAATCTTTGCAGTGACGATTGATGCTTTTTTCTTTATCAGAGCTTTAAACAAGTCACCATCCGGAGCAATACAAAAACGTTGTTCCCAAGGTTCGTAATTTGGTGTAAAGTGAGGATTTACAGGGATATCACCTAATTGCTTTTGAGCTTTTTTTGATATAAACTTTCTCAGTGCATTTGGCCATTTCCTACAGGCATTAAAAAAAGCAATGCTCAATAAAATATTTTTGGTTCGGATGGCTTTATGAGCCCATGTCTTGGGCAAGATTTTTTTTAATAACTCAGCAATTTTATCTTTGTTTGGTAGTGCACTTACATATGTTGGCGTTCGCTGAAGCATAGTCACCTGACCTACTTGGTCTGCAATTTTGGGTACAATGGTAACTGCAGTTGCACCACTACCAATAACTACCACTTTTTTCTTTTTAAGATTTAAATTTTCTGGCCATTTTTGAGGATGTATAAATTGCCCTTTAAAGTTTTCTAAACCTTTAAACTCTGGCGTATATCCTTTATCATAGTTATAGTAACCACTACAATTAAAAATAAATTTTGAAGTATAAGTATGCTCTTCTTTGGTGATAACATTTTCAGTTGTAATGGTCCAAAGCGCATTTTTAGAATTAAAGTTACAAGAAATAGCTTTCTGATGATATGTAATTTGGTCTTTAACGCCGTATTCTTCAGAGGCTTCTTTTAAATATGTTAAAATTGAACCTGCATCGGCATACGATTTTGGATTATCCCAAGTTTTGAAAGAATATCCAAACGTGTACATATCAGAATCAGAACGAATACCAGGATATTTAAATAAATCCCAAGTACCACCAAATGTAGCTCTGGACTCTAAAATAATATAGGTTTTTTCAGGATTCTTTCTTTGTAAATGGCAAGCTGCACCAATTCCAGAAAGACCTGCGCCGACAATTAATATATCAAAATGACTACTGCTCATTCAAAAAATTATTTACGACCAAAATCCGCAGGGATTTCTCCCCAAGCTTTTGTTTCCCACTTTACGATTGTGGTCCTGTAATCATTAGTTTCTAACCATTTTATAGCACGATCCACCAATTCAAAAACAGGTTCGTTTTTTTTATTACGTTTCAATTTAGTGTTGCAGTTTTTTTTGCGCACCCAACTCATTGCAGTACGGCTGTCGGTGTACATAATGCGGTCGCTGTTGTGTTGTTTTAAAAATGCTAAACCGTGAACTAATGCCAGAAACTCGCCAATATTATTGGTGCCTTCATCGAAAGGACCTTGGATAAAGAGTTGCTTTTTGGTTTTGGTATCCACACCACGATATTCCATAACTCCTGGATTACCACTTGATGCTGCATCAACTGAAATAGAGTTATAGTTTGGCTTTCCTATTTTTTTGAGTTGAGCTTCTGACAATTCACTTTTAAAGGTTTTTGATTTACCAATGTAGTCTTTATAGTTGCCTTTTAATGCTTTTTTTGCAGCTTCAAACGTTGTAAAAGATTTGTATTGCGCGCCTTCAAAGTTTTTGATTTGGGCTTTACAATCGTCCCAAGTTTCAAAAACACCTATACGATGTCCTTTCCAGACAGTGTAGTATTTCTTCTTTTTTTTACCCATTTAATAGCTTTTCAACCACTTTAGGAAAATGCTCCATTTCTAATTCATGAATTTTTATGGCCACATCTTCAGCTGTATCTTTTTCTGAAACATCACATTTTGCTTGAAAAATAATAGCACCTTCATCATAATTCTCATTGACATAATGTATAGTTATACCGGTTTCAGTTTCATTATTTGCAACAACAGCGTTGTGAACATTCATTCCATACATGCCTTTTCCGCCATATTTTGGTAAAAGTGCTGGATGTACATTTATGACCTTGTTTTTAAAATGTTTTAGAATGTGCTCAGGAAATTTCCATAAAAATCCTGCCAAAACTATTAAGTCGGGATTGTTGTTTTTCAGAATATTTAATACATCATCAGTTTTTGTAAATGCAATTCTGTTAAATGAAAGAGCAGAAACCTCTAGGCGTTTGGCACGATCTAACACTTTGGCATGAGGATTGTTAGATAATATTTGAATAACCGATGCTTGGTCACTGTCTTGAAAAAAATTTATCAAATTTTCAGCATTACTTCCCGAGCCGGACGCAAAAATTACAATACGCTTCATAATCTAGTTATCACGTTAGTTATTCAAACAAAAAAAAGAATAATAATTTACAATTAGGCTCAAAAACTAAATACTTATTTCTATTTTTATCTATGTAAGTCACATTTATTAGGTAAATGTATATTTTAAAATAAAGTTTTTTATTTTTGCCCTCTAATTAAAACTTAAAACTAAAAAATTATGTCAGACATTGCATCAAGAGTAAAAGCGATTATCGTAGACAAATTAGGTGTTGATGAAAACGAAGTTGTAACCGAAGCTAGCTTTACTAACGATTTAGGAGCAGATTCATTGGATACAGTAGAGTTAATCATGGAATTCGAAAAAGAATTCGATATTCAAATACCAGACGATCAGGCTGAAAACATTGCAACAGTTGGTCAAGCTGTCTCTTATATTGAAGAAGCAAAATAAGAAGTTAATTTTATGGAATTAAAGCGAGTTGTAGTTACCGGTTTAGGTGCGCTTACACCCATTGGCAATACCAAAGATGAATATTGGGATGCCCTTGTTAGTGGAAAAAGTGGCGCTGCACCTGTCACACATTTTGATGCTGAAAAGTTCAAAACGCAGTTTGCTTGTGAAGTAAAAAACTTTGAAGTTACTGACTTTATTGACAGAAAGTTAGCGCGTCAAATGGATAAGTTTTCGCAATATGCAATGGTAGCTTCGGATGAAGCTATTGCAGATGCAAACTTAGATTTGGATGCACTAAACAAATACAGAGTAGGTGTAATTTGGGGTGCCGGAATTGGAGGCTTAGAAACATTTCAGGAAGAAGTGTTAAACTATGCCAAAGGTGATGGAACACCAAGATTTAACCCACGTTTCATTCCGAAAATGATTGCCGATATAGCACCAGGAAACATATCCATAAAGCATGGATTCATGGGACCAAACTATACAACGGTATCTGCTTGTGCCTCTTCTGCAAATTCAATGATTGATGCCTTAAACAATATACGTTTAGGTCATTGTGATGTTGTGATTACAGGAGGAAGTGAAGCCGCTGTTACCATTGCTGGTATGGGTGGTTTTAATGCTATGCACGCCATGAGTACTCGTAACGATAGCCCAGAGACAGCTTCAAGACCCTTTGACGCAAACCGAGATGGTTTTGTGTTAGGTGAAGGTGCTGGTGCGATTGTTTTAGAGGATTATGACCATGCAAAAGCTAGAGGCGCAAAAATTTATGCCGAAGTTGTAGGTGGCGGTTTATCATCAGATGCTTATCATATGACTGCACCACATCCAGACGGAATTGGTGTTATCGCAGTAATGAAACATTGTTTAGAAAATGCAGGTTTAAATCCTGAAGATGTAGATCATATAAATACACACGGAACATCTACACCATTAGGTGATGTTGCCGAATTAAAAGCTATATCTGAAGTATTTGGAAGTCACGCTAAAAACATAAATATTAATTCTACTAAATCTATGACTGGGCACTTATTGGGTGCTGCTGGTGCGATTGAGGCAATTGCTTCAATACTAGCAATCGAGCACGGTATTATTCCGCCAACAATCAATCACGAAACGGTTGACGAAAACATAGACCCAGAATTAAATTTAACTCTCAATAAAGCGCAGAAACGCGATATTAAAGTAGCAATGAGTAATACATTTGGATTTGGCGGACACAACGCTTGTGTATTATTTAAGAAACTAGATTAAATCCCGAATGAGTATCATTCGTAACATATTAAAAAATTCCCGTTCTGAAGATGACGGGAATTTTTTTTTACAACTTCAACAGATTTTAGGCTATAAGCCCAAAAAGAAACATATTTATAGAAAAGCATTTACCCATCGTTCGATGAATATCAAGGACAAAAAGGGTAATCCTATTAATTACGAACGCTTAGAGTTTGTGGGTGACGCCATGCTAGGCTCTGTAATTGCTTCTTTTTTATTTAGTGAAGTTCCGCATGGAGACGAAGGTTATTTGACCAAAATGAGGTCTAAAGTCGTCAGTCGCGAGCATTTAAATGAGCTTGGTAAGGAATTAAAACTCATAGATATAGTCACTAGCAGGATACCAACTGAGAATTTTGGAAATAATATTCACGGAAACCTTTTTGAAGCACTTGTCGGAGCAATTTATCTAGACAAAGGTTACAAAGCTTGTGAGAAATTTATTCATAAAAATGTAATACTTCCTCATGTAGACATTAGTAAATTAGAAGGAAAAGTTATTAGTTATAAAAGTTTGCTTATCGAGTGGTGTCAAAAAGAAAAAAAGACTTTTAATTACGAAGTTTATGAAGACACAGGTAATGACTCTTTAAAACACTTTTCTGTAAAGCTTAGTATCGATGAAAAAGTGATTTCAAAAGGTCGAGCAACATCAAAAAAGAAAGCTGAAGAAAAAGCATCAAAACGCGCTTTTTTTGCCTTTCAAAGCCAAATGACAGAACGTCCTTAGTTCTTCTAAAAACAGATAATTAGCGCAAACGTTTTCGTAAAAAGTTAACTTTAAGTTTCACAAAAAGGTAATGTTTGACGTATCTTTATATCTTATATTTACTTAATATTTGTAAATAATAATATGGCACTGCATAAGCTTTTAGTAGATGATTTTTATGATGAGACCTATGTACTAATTGCCCTGCATTGTAGATTAGAGGATTACCGTTTAGCCTATATGATTAATAAACATTTTGGTATTAATCTTGAGCGTAATAAAAAAGATTTGGACCTCAATTATACGTCTTCATCTTACGCGGTATACCAATGGTATAATGAAGCAAACGATGCTACGTGGAGTCTAATAGCAAATATTTGTAAAAAGGAAGAAGAGAGTGTGACAAGTAGTGGCGTTCTTTTTAGCGACGATAAAAAGGTAACAAAGACTTACAATCTACTACCAGAATTAAGACAAGTCGATTATTTTATAAAAATAACAAACGATACTTATCAGGTTAACGAAAAACTGATGATTAGCAAATTACAGAGTATACCTCACATCATAACAAGTTATACTGTAGATTTGGCTAAAATAAAATCCAAAGAACATTTAATTTTTTAGAATTAATGAAGAATAAGAAAACGAAGATAGTTGCAACGCTTGGGCCAGCAACAAGCAGCAAGAAGGTTTTAAAACAAATGTTAGATGAAGGCGCAAATGTCTTTAGAATTAACTTTTCTCACGCCGATTATGATGGTGTAAAAGAGCGTATAAAAATGATACGTGAACTTAATGAAGAGTATGGTTACAACGCTGCGATATTAGGTGATTTACAAGGACCAAAATTACGCGTCGGTAAGATGAAAGAAGAGGTTGTCGTAAATCCTGGTGACGAAATTATTTTTGCAACTGGCGAACGTTTTGAAGGCACAAAAGAACGTGTTTACATGACTTATGATAAGTTTCCTCAAGACGCTAAACCCGGAGAGCGTATTCTTTTAGATGACGGAAAACTAATCTTTGAAGTGGTATCTACAGATAAAAAATCTGAAGTTAAAGCTAAGGTTATTCAAGGTGGTCCATTAAAATCCAAAAAAGGAGTTAATCTACCTAACACTAATATATCACAACCGGCATTAACCGAAAAAGATATAGAGGACGCTATTTTTGCGATTGGACAACAAGTCGATTGGCTGGCTTTATCTTTTGTGCGTCATGCCGAAGATTTAATGGAACTTCAAAAATTAATTAATGAACATACCGACCACAAAATTCCTATCATCGCTAAAATTGAAAAACCTGAAGCAGTTGCCAATATCGATAAGATTGTGGCCTATTGTGATGGTTTAATGGTTGCTCGTGGTGATTTGGGAGTAGAAATCCCAGCTGAAGAAGTGCCATTGGTACAAAAGAAATTAGTACTTAGAGCAAAACGCGCTCGTATACCAGTAATTATTGCTACCCAGATGATGGAAACCATGATTACAAGTTTGACACCAACACGTGCTGAGGTTAATGATGTTGCAAATTCTGTAATGGATGGAGCAGACGCAGTAATGCTTTCTGGAGAAACATCGGTTGGTAAATATCCGGTCCAGGTTATTAGACAAATGGCAAATATTATTCGTAGTGTCGAGGATTCTCCATTAATTGAAGTTCCACAATTACCACCGCATATTCGTACCAACAGATATATTACAAAGTCAATTTGTTATCATGCTGCAAAAATGGCTAATGAGATAGATGCCAAAGCAATTTCTACATTGACAAATAGTGGTTACACTGCTTTTCAGATATCTGCTTGGCGACCAAGTGCACACATATTGGTATTTAGCTCAAACGAGCGTATTTTAACACGCTTAAGTTTACTTTGGGGAGTTACAGCGTTTCATTACGATAAGTTTGTAAGCACTGACGAAACTATAGAAGACGTTAATGCTATAGCTTGTAAAAAAGGCTATCTCGATGTTGGCGATATGCTAATTAGCTTAGCAGCGATGCCAATTAAGGATAAAGGTATGGTAAACACACTAAGAGTTACCGAGATTGAGAGTTGTAGTTTTTAGATTAAGATTCGTAAGTAGGCTATATTAGCAATTAATTATGCACGTTGTTATAAACTGACTTTTATGCTATTTGTTCAATACGACAATTTTCACATTCAGGGTGAGCTTTTACAAAGTCAGCGATTGATTCTTTGATTTTTTCAAATGAATCTTCATAGAAATATAATCCTGTTTCTGTATTTCCTTGCCAATATCGAAGAGTATTATCTTTAATTCCAGCTAATCTTCTTATTTCAACAGCTAAAGCCTCAGAGTCCGAGGTTTTATATACCTCATCTGACAAATTAATTCCGTCTAGATAAACCCCTAATCCTTCTTTTTTACCAAACTGTATTTTTTGTGCTGTTTTCTCTATTAAAAGTCTTGACCCTTTTGGAGCCCCAAGTTCTTCTAGCTTATTAATGATTAGTTTTATTTGACTCTCATTGATTTCATCTGAGTATAGTCGGATTTCAACATCACAATATTCTAATTCTCCAGATTCCAATTGCATAGTTCCTCCACCTGTAACTTCTCCAATTTTGTTAGCTTGAATAAATTCGTCTAATGGGTCTTCATAAATTTCTCCTCTATCGATTGGCATTAGCTTATCGTTTAGAGTTGCTACAATATAATTTCCAGAGTATTCTTCTTTCCCTTTTTTATTAATTCCGAAAAGTTTTTTAATGAAGTTCATATGTTGATTTAGCTTGTTTACAAGATTTCACTGATATGAAATCGTTTTAATGTTTTATGTCAGCCTTTAGATTAAGTTAGTCTAAAATAATGGAAAATCAATTGGACATGATTGTTAATATTAATCATAATCGCTCTACAAAAAACACCACATTATTATTCAAATCATAAAACCCAAACTCGTTAGTATTCCAAGCTGTTTTTAGGTTTAATTTTTCTGGTGTTACGGTTTTTCGTTCTACAAATTCTTCAAAAATTGGTTTTATATCGTCAACCATGATACGTATAACAGAGCCGCCAAGTAATGGATCATCTTTGGTGTCTGCATGCCATTGCAAATGCATATTAATGTTTTCGCGTTGTAATAACGCATACATCTTATCACTATACAATGTTTTAAAACCTATATGTTTTTCGAACCAAGCTATATCGCGCTCAATATTCTGACTTGGTAAAACTGGCGCTACTTCTAAAAGTCTAGTTCTCATAGTTTTCTAAAATTATAAATTAAAACTCAAACTTTAATTGTACACTGACAGA
This sequence comes from Winogradskyella sp. PC-19, assembly GCF_002163855.1. NCBI lineage: Bacteria > Pseudomonadati > Bacteroidota > Flavobacteriia > Flavobacteriales > Flavobacteriaceae > Winogradskyella > Winogradskyella sp. PC-19. The sequence goes on from NZ_CP019332.1 coordinate 2,017,097, forward strand.
TTTTTTCTCTGTTTTTGCTAGCTTTTTTTTGGAGGCTTCTGTGTTTAGATTAGACAATGAAATCCCTAAAAGCCTCACAGAATTATTAAGTTTTTCTTGGTAGAGTAAATTCTTTGCAGTTTCTAAGATTATAGATTTGTCGCTTATAAAATAGGGTAATGTTTTACTTCGTGTTTGCAAAGTAAAATCACTGTATTTTATTTTTAAAGTTACTGTTTTACCAGAGACTTTACTTTTATGTAATCGCCTGGAAACTTCTTCGGCGATATGCTCTAGTTTTTCGAGCATAAATATTTCGGAAGATAAGTTTTCACTAAATGTACGCTCGGCAGCTAATGATTTTCTGGTACGATTTGGTTTGACTTCACTGTTATGAATGCCACGGACAATATGATAATAATAACCACCAGATTTCCCGAAGTTATCAGTTAAGTATTCTAGGGATTTTGATTTTAAATCTTTGCCAGTAAAAATGCCTTTTTGATACATTTTTTCGGCTGTGACTTTACCAACTCCATAAAATTTTCGGATATCTAATGCTTCCAAAAATTCTAAAACATCTTCGGGATTTACGGTTTTTTGTCCATTAGGTTTGTTGTAGTCACTGGCGACTTTAGCCACAAACTTATTAATAGAGATTCCTGCAGAAGCTGTTAAGCCAGTATCTTCAAAAATACGTTGTCTTATCTGTTGCGCGATTATCGATGCGCTAGGCATACCTATTTTGTTTTGTGTGACGTCTAAATAGGCTTCATCGAGAGATAGAGGCTCTACCAAATCGGTATAGCTCAAAAATATTTTTCTAATTTTTTGAGAGACTTCTTTATAACGTTCAAAATTGGTTTTGACGAAAATCAGTTCAGGGCAAAGTTTTTCAGCCAAGCGTCCAGACATGGCACTTTTTACACCAAACTTTCGTGCCTCGTAACTTGCAGCACTAATGACACCACGTTTTCCGCCACCGCCAACAGCGATGGGTTTTCCTCGTAATTCGGGATTATCCAACTGCTCGACAGAGGCATAAAAAGCATCCATATCTACATGAATTATTTTCCGAATTGGTAAATCGTCTGGCATACTGTAAATTTATGAATTCCTGCGCAGGCAGGAATCTTACAAAAGTTAAATTGAATTATAAAAAAATTTCCGTTTTCACGGGAAGATAGCATGACTGAAATAGAACGAAAATTTTTAGTAAAATCTGAGGCTTTTAAAGACCAAGCTTTTAACGCCTACGATATAAAGCAAGGATTTTTGAATAGTGCTCCTGAACGAGCCGTTAGAATAAGACTAAAAAAAGATAAAGGTATTTTGACTATAAAAGGAAAATCATCTGAGGATGGTTTGAGCCGATTTGAATGGGAAAAGGAAATACCCAAAACGGAAGCAGAAGCACTACTGTTACTATGCGAAAAAGGGATTATAGATAAAACCAGATACGAAGTCAAAGTCGGTAATCATACTTTTGAAGTAGATGAATTTTATGGTGATAACCAAGGATTAATTATAGCCGAAGTTGAGCTTAACTCAAAAACTGAAACTTTTGAAAAGCCCGATTGGTTAGGCAAAGAAGTCACTGGAGAGATTAAATACTACAACTCTAATTTGAGTAGACTTCCTTTTATAGACTGGACATAAAAAAACGCTTTGAGATTCTCAAAGCGTTTTTATTTATAGTTAGTATTCTGTTATTGGTTATTTGGACCGCCGCTAATTATAATAAATTCCGAACGTCTATTTTGCTGATGTTCGTCTTCAGTACAATTATTACCACATTTGATTTTAAGATCATTTTCTCCACGTCCAATGGCCTGAATGCGTTTTTCTGAAATACCTTTTGAAATCACATATTGTTGTGTAGATGTTGCACGTCTTTGTGATAGTCTCTGGTTATATGGCTCAGAACCTCTACTATCTGTGTGTGATGCTGCATTAATAACCAAATCAGGGTATTTATTCATGATTTGTACAAGCTTATCTAATTCAAAAGCTGCTGTAGATGTAATATTGTGTTTATCAAAATCGAAGTAAATAGGTGCTAATTCTATTTTGTCTTCAACAATCAATTCTTCAATTGGATTCAAAGAAATTCTAACATCTTGCTCTTCCACACGTTCTGTTTTTTCAGTGATACGTTTACTGTCATAGCCATCTGCAAGAACTTCGATGTCTGAACTTGTGTTACATTCTACGATGAACGTTGTTTTACCTTCGGCATCCGAAGATTTTGTCGAAATTTTATTGCCTTGGTCGTCATATAAGCTAACCGATGCTCCTGAAATTGGCTTGCGATTACTGTCATCTAAGACTTCAACATTTAAAACAACATCACAAAGTGGTTGTAGTTTTTTGATAAGATATACATCGTCACTTCCTTTTCCGCCTTCACGGTTAGAAGACACAAAACCTTCTTCAGAATCTTCGTCAATTGTAAATGCAAAATCATCACCATTACTATTTACAGGGATGCCAATATTACGAATAGGCGCCATCTTGCCATCAATTTCTTCAGTATAAAACACATCCATACCACCAAGCCCTAAATGACCATTAGATGAAAAGTAAAGTGTGTTATTACTACTGATATAAGGAAACATTTCTTGCGCTTCGGTATTTACTTTCTGCCCCAAGTTTTCTGGTGTTCCGAGAGAACCATCGTCATTTATTGATGCTTTGTAGATGTCAAATTGCCCAAAACCGCCAGGCATATCTGAAGCAAAGTAAAGTGTCTTACCATCTGCGCTTACAGAAGGATTTTTAACAGAGTAGTTTTTGCTATTAACCGGTAGACTTACAATATCGTCCCAATCGTCACCAATTTTTGAAGCTTTAAACAAATACAATTGACTATATTTTATTTTTGATAAAGAATCTTTTTCAAAAGCCTTTTCAAAATAACTCTCACGAGAAAAATACATTGTATTTCCGTCAGGAGAAAAGGAGACTAATCCTTCATGATATTTAGTGTTAATGTCTTTGTTTAATAACTGTGCATCTTGGTATGATCCATCTGTATTTTTGTAAAGTGAATAGATGTCTAAAAAAGGTTCGTTATTCCAACCGTAAGATTTACGATTGTCATTACGCGCAGAAGCTATGTAAAGATTGCCTTTGTTTACTGTACCACCAAAATCACTATTCTCAGAATTGAAATCAGCATTTTGAACATTGAATTTTTTTCCTTGTTCTAATATTTTTGGCAAGTAATTTGGGTTGCTCAAAAAGGCTGTAGCTCTATTGTCTGAAGGACGCATCGAAGCAAAACGCTGCATTTGTGTATTTGAAGCTTCATACTTACCATTTGCTTTTAACATTTCGGCATAATTGTATATCATTTCAGGGTTTTCTGAAGACTCTAATGCTTTGGCATACCAACGCTCAGCTTCAACAGTATTAAACATATTGTAATATGATTCAGCCAGACGTCCGTATACATAGGCATCTCCTTTTCCATCTTCAACAAGTTTATTGTAACTCTCTGCAGCTTTTACAAATAGAAAGCGTTCGAATTGCTTATCTGCTTTTTTGGTGCTTGAATTTTGAGCAGTTAAGCTTAAACTACTCATCAATGCTATAAAAAATAATGTTTTAAAAATTTTCATAATGTTTTAGCTTAACTGGTTAGAAATATCTTGGTGAACGTGAAGCACGTTTAGAGAAATTTAGATCGAATAATAACATAACCTCATGAGATGCAGGAGCAAATGCATTAATATCTGATGATACAGCATCGTAGGCATACCCAATTCTCAATGATGGTGAAATAGCAAAGTTTACAAGACCAGAAAACGAATCGTCTAATCTGTATGATGCACCAATCTCAAACTTCTTATAAAATCTTGCATTTAGATTAACATCAAATGATGTTGGTGCATCAAAAGCAGATTTTACTAAAAATGATGGCTTTAATTCTGTATTAGCAGATAAGTCAAACACATAGCCACCTGACACAAAATAGTGTTGTGTTTCTGAGCCAATATTGTTTCCGTTCTGGCTTAAATGTACTGACGATAACATGTTTGGCACTGAAACAGACAAATAGTATTTGTCTGAATAGTAAAATACACCAGCACCAATGTTTGGTGTCGTTTCATTTATATTTTGAAAAAACGGGTCGTTAGGGTTAATAAGTGCGATATTTGCTAATCCTATATCGTGAAATGTTGCACCAGCTTTAAGACCAAAAGCCAGATTATGTTCGCCTCCGAGTTTTAACTTGTATGAAAAATCTACATAGGCGTTTGTTTCTTTTACTGGACCAAGCTGGTCAGCAATAACAGAAAGTCCTAGCCCCATATTATTACCAATACGAGAATGACCAAAAAAGGTACCTGTTTCTGGAGCGCCATCTATTTTTGTCCATTGGTTTCTGTACAACAAACCAAAAGATAAGCTTTCGGTTGAACCAGCATATGCAGGATTAATGATATTCATATTATACATATACTGTGTATACTGTGCGTCTTGCTGCCCTTGCATTTTAAATGCTAAGCACAAAATCAATATTATAGTGAGTTTTTTCATTGAATACGGTTTAAATTTTATTTGGCTTTTGGAGAAAATCAATTAGCGTTGTATATATATCCATCCATTTCGGGTTTCATTATCTGCTAATCGAGCAACATAGAAATAGGTGCCTACAGGTAACTCTCCACTACTTGATTGTCCAACCCATTCATTGGTGTAATTGGTTTTTTTATAGACGGAGCGTCCTTGTCTATTGAAGATTTCGATTTCTAAAACATTAAAAGCTGATAAGTCAAAAGTGTCATTCATAGAATCGCCATTAGGAGAAATACCTTCTGGAAATATACACATGGCATTACTAACCATTGTTGAAACAGTATATACACAACCTTCAGCGGTTGTAATATCTACAAAATATTCGCCATCCTCTGTTGCAGTAAACGTGCTTGAGGTATTGTCGACTGTACTTGCACCAATAGGGCCAGACCATTCATAAGTAACTGTATTTGGGTCATAACTATCATTAATTGGAGATATAGTAATCATATAATCATTTCCATCGCAACCTTGATCAAAAGCTACAAGGCTTGTGTCAAAAGAAGTAACACTTAGGTCAAAGTTTCCTGTAGAAAAACAATCAGGACTTATATCATTCACTAATCTGAAATAAATGGTTTGAGGATTAGATAGATTTTCGTAATTATCTGGATTAGGAATTGAATTTACATCATTATCGGCATCAGACTGAGATTCATAATACGTAACAGACAAGTCTGTTTGACCATTAAATATGGCATCATTTTGAGATGTTAAATCAAAAAAAGCATTGCCATTTGCGTTTTCGCAATTCACTAAATTTTGAAGAATTCCTGCTTGTGGAGTTTGATCAATTACAGATACTGTAACGTCATCAGTAACTGTAGTTTCAATACCATTAGCATTGGTGTAAGTGACTGTCGCTGAGTAAACGGTAGTTTCTGTAGGGCTTACTGTAATATCTGTATCGTTTCCTAATGATGTTCCTTGGTCATCAAACCACTCAAAAACATAGTTTGGTGCGCCGTCTGGGATAAATCGCCACAACTCTTGAAAAGACACGACCCAATCACCAGTGTTTCTTCCTGCAGGAGTATAGCCAACTGTTCCAGATGCGTTTTGTACACCAACAACAGCGAGACCATCATTCCAGGTTTGACACGTAGGTTTTTCTTCGATAATAACATCAATTACGTTTGATGCTTCGTATAAGATGATTTGTGAAGTCGTTAATAATTCGTTACAACTAAAATGAGGAACGTGAACAAAACTAACTTTAAATTGACGCTGTGGAGCAACACCGACAGTTGTAAATTCTATCTGTCCACCTTCACTTGGATCGATATCATGATAAGGTCCAAAAATAGCATTAGTTGGTAAATCTGGTGTTGGTAATAATTCGTCTGGTTCAAAACTCCAAGGGCAAAAATCTCCTGCTAAACTTGTGTCAAATCCGATTAGGCCGTTTGCACCGACAACAACTTGGTTATAAGTAATTCCAAAAAACTCAAATTCGAAACCTAAGTCGATAGGTTGAGACCAGCGGTCATCGATATTTAAACCAGTTGGTGTGCCATCTAAGTTTGCTAACGGGCATTCAAAATCGTCAATTATATAAACGCTAGTATTTGAAGTTAAAGCACTTGGCATAAAAGTTGCCGAAAGGTCTATCTCTTCAATATCACTAGCACAACCAAATACCGCATCTGGTCCAGCATTCACAATATCACATTCTTGTTGTGGACAAAATGCTTGCGATAGCACACCACTTTCTAGAATACAATTGATATCATCAGCATCTTCTACAGTAACATTGACTTCAGTACCGTTTGGAAAAGGACCAAAAGTAAATGAGCCAGCAACAGTTGTAGTCTGAACTGGGCTATTTTGGTCATCAAGTATATTAATACTTTCTGCGTCACCAACATCTGTGACTATAACGTCTATAAAAAATTCTTCATTTCCATTAGCGCAATTACTTACTATATCATAAGCAGCCGTTGGAGACACACATGTTACGCATCTGTAGTTAATTTCCCAAGGCGTAAATGTAGTACTCGATTGACAGCTTATACTTCCATCACTATCAACTTCAATAAAAAGAGAATCACCTGTTGATTGAAAATTAAGACCTGCTAAATCACCTCCATTATCACCACTAAATAAAACAGTTCCAGTATTATCAGCACTGTCATAAACGGTGATATCGTCAAAACCGCTTTCAATAGAACCAGCAAGGAATTCCAGAAAAACAGGAACACCAGTAGTTGAGGTAAATGTGTACGTCGAATTGTCATTGCTGTCGTAACAGTAGCTAAATATATCTGAACCAGCAGCACAGTCTACATCAAAGACAAGGTTTTGTGCATCTAGAGTCTGAAAATTACCAACTAAAATGATAAAAAAGTAAAGTAAAAATGATTTCATAAAAATCTAAATTTGGCTATTAGACTAGCGAAGATAAATTTTTGTTAAAATTTTAACATAAAAGTTAAGATTAATAGGTGAAATACGGTTTTTACTCGATTAAATGTTAGTTTTTTTAGTCGTCTTCCTTTAGCTCTATGTATACAGGAAAATGATCGCTATAACCACCTTTGTAACGCTTACCAACATAAGTTCTAAAAGGCTGTCCTTTAAATTTTCCATGATATTGCGTCAAAAATTGTGAATTAAAAACCTTAGCTTCACTAAGATTAAATTGCGTTGATTTTGAATCAAAAAAGTTTGTAGAAATTAAAATCTGATCAAATAAGTGCCATTCAAAATTATGGTTTAGACTGCCTTTGTCCCGAGTGGATATTTTTTTGAAAGGATTATAAAGTTGTGACTCATTTTCGAGTGATAATAAGCTTTTATCATATGGTGTATCGTTAAAGTCACCCATTACAATTATTTTTGGGTCGTCATAATTTTTCTTTAAGATTTCGACAACTTGGTTTACGGTATTTGCAGCTGCTAGACGTTTGTGTTCTGTCTCTTTTTGTCCTTGGCGACGAGACGACCAATGGTTAACTACAATATGTATTTGTTCGTTATTAAGTCTTCCTGTGACCTGTAAGACATCTCTGGTATAATCACGACTGCCATCTTCTTTTGTAAGATATACTGCAAAAGCTTCAGAATGTGAAACTTCAAAAACATCTGTATTATAAATTAAAGCCACATCAATGCCGCGTTCATCTGAAGAATCATAATGTATGATATCATATTTATAATGCTTTAGATACTTGCTGTTAATCAAATCTTTAACAACGTGTTCATTTTCAACTTCAGCTAGACCAACTATTGCTGGCGGGCTATCTACATCGTCCTCTCCAATTTGCGAAATAACTTGGCCTAATTTACGAAGTTTATTCTCGTAACGTTTTGTCGTCCAACGTTTCACCGAAGTTGGTAAAAAGTCTTCATCATTAGTATGTTCGTCATCTTTAGTATCAAATAAGTTTTCGATATTATAAAATGCAATAGTATGTTTCTCACTCATGTTGCTAAAGATATAATTAATATGAATAATCTGATATGGTGTAATTACCTAAATTTGCACTTTATATAATTTATGTTAGAAAAAAAAGATATCAACCTCGAAAAGGTTGTACTTATAGGAATTGTTACCAAAGAACAAGATGAACAAAGCTCTAAGGAATACTTAGACGAGCTTGAGTTTTTGACGTTTACAGCAGGTGGAGAAGTGGTAAAACGCTTTACACAAAAACTAGATATGCCTAATCCAAAAACGTTTATTGGTACAGGTAAGATGAATGATGTGCAGGATTTTGTAAAAGAAAACGAAGTAGGTACTGTTATTTTTGATGACGAATTATCGCCTGCTCAAGAACGAAACATTAGTAAAATACTTAATTGTAAAATTTTAGATCGTACAAATCTCATTCTAGATATTTTTGCGCAACGTGCACAAACCAGTTATGCACGTACGCAAGTAGAATTGGCGCAATGTCAATACCTATTACCAAGATTAAAGGGTATGTGGACTCACCTTGAAAGACAAAAAGGTGGTATCGGTATGCGTGGACCGGGAGAAACAGAGATAGAAACAGATAGACGTATTGTACGTGATAAAATTTCGCTTCTAAAAAAGAAAATCAAGACCATTGACAAGCAAATGGCTGTGCAACGTGGTAACCGCGGAAAGCTAGTCAGAGTGGCTTTAGTTGGTTATACCAATGTTGGTAAATCTACTTTAATGAATGTGATTAGTAAGTCAGAGGTTTTTGCCGAAAACAAACTATTTGCAACGTTAGATACTACTGTACGTAAAGTGGTTATTGGTAATTTGCCATTCTTGGTTAGTGATACCGTTGGTTTTATTAGAAAATTACCAACGCAATTAGTAGAATCTTTTAAAAGTACTTTGGATGAAGTGAGAGAAGCTGATTTATTATTGCATGTTGTAGATATTTCGCATTCTAATTTTGAAGAACATATTGAATCAGTAAATCAAATTTTAGACGAAATTGAAAGTAAAGACAAACCAACCATTATGGTTTTTAATAAGATTGATGCATACGAAGCTGAGCCTTACGATGAAGAAGATTTAATTGTTGAGCGTACACCAGCCAATTATTCTATTAATGAGTGGAAACAAACATGGATGTCTAAAATTGGTGATAATGCGTTATTCATTTCGGCATTAAACAAAGAAAACTTAGACGAATTTAAAAAACGTGTGTATAAAGAAGTCCGTGAAATTCATGTGACACGCTTCCCGTACAATAATTTTTTGTATCCTGATGTTGAGGATATTCGGTAAATAAAAAAGGCGTCTTAATGAAGACGCCTTTTTTATTATTTTTCTATTTGTTTAGAAATTATAACTCATACCAATAGTATAATATGATTGTAGGTCGTTATCTGCATCGGGTAATGTTGTGCCTTCAAAATTAGCAGCTTCCTGTCTGTTGTTACGTAATCCAAAATCAAAACCAACACCAATACCTTTCCAAAGTGTATAACTAAAAGAATTTATCCATGTCCAGTTAGATAGGTCACTATCTTTATAGCTCTGAAACGCAGATAAGTTTGTTTTAAAGTTTACTTTACCGATCTGTTTTGTATAATCTGCGACGATTTTTGCACCAAAAGAAGAATCGAAAACAGTATCGCCAGAAGAAAATACAAAGTTGTAGTTAGCAGGGTGAATAACAACTACTAAATCCGTAATTGGTGTCCATGTAAAACCAACACCAACATCTAAATATCCAGGATCATTGAAGTTGTTTAAAATTGTTGTTCTGTATTCTACAAGACCTGAAACAGCCCATTTATCGTTTAATCTTTTACCATAAAGTGATGTTAAGTTAAAAACATCTGTTGTTGGCTCAAAATCGTCACTATCAGTGTCAATATCTTTGTTGTCTAATTTTGTCCAGTTTAAATTTACATTCAAACTATTTCTCCAAAAGTATTTGTCTTCAATTTTATTAGCGAAAGCATTTACTGTAAAACCAATACTACCTGAAGCGTTATTAGGAGCACCTTGCGCATACCAATTGCTAAAGTTAGATAAACTACCACCAATAGTACCAAAAGCACCTGTGCGCCAACCTGGTAGAGCATCTATTTCTGCTTGCAATGCATCAGCTTCTCCTTGATATTTGTCAGCTTCTGCTTGCTTTTCAGCTTTTTTTGTTTCTAATTCTTCTTTTGTTTGAGAGTACCCAAAGCTAATAGCAAACACCATGAGTAATGATAAAATAAATCTAGTTTTCATATGTATAAGTTGTTTATAAATTGATATGCAAATATATGCAATACTGTATTATTAGAATTTATTTAATGCCATTCGTATTTTAAAAAAACAGACGAAACTATCTTTTTTTTCGATAAAGAGGCACAGATGAGCAAGCTTCGCCAAACATCAAAGATTTTGCAATTGGTTTTAGTCTTTGAATGAGTAAGACTAAAGCATTTGAAGGAACAGGTTTGTTTGAACAGCCTTTTATAATTACTGGTAAATCTTTGTATGTTGAAACGTCTAAGTCAGAAATTATTTGGCTGTAGACTATAGATTCTAGATGCTCTAAATTACCAATAACACTCAATTTTGCTATATCTTGAAGTTGAACTGCAATAAGCATATATGCCCAATCTGGTACTATAGCATCAGTTGAACAATATAAAGCGACATAATTATCCTTGTATTGAGACCAATCATGATTAGAAACTGAAGCTCTAAAGTCTTTTTCAAGAAGGACAAGACCTTCTAGCAGCCAGTCTTTGATATCAAAAAGTACACGCTTGCCTTCAGGATAGAAATCCTCTAAATCAATAACTTGAAGTTTACTGCTCGCAACTCTATTTATAATTTCGCCTGCCATTACAGCATTCCTAATTCGAGTTTTGCTTCTTCACTCATTAATTCGTTAGACCATGGCGGGTCGAATGTTATTTCGACTTCAGCACCCTTTACTTCATTGATAGATTTTACTTTTTCTTCAACTTCTAATGGTAAGGTTTCTGCAACAGGACAGTTTGGAGATGTTAATGTCATTAATATTTTAACATCATAATCTTCGTTTACAAATACATCATAGATGAGTCCTAATTCGTATATATCTACTGGGATTTCAGGATCGTAAATAGTTTTTATAACCTTAACTATTTTTTCTCCTAATGCATTTGTATCTATAGTTGTATCGCTCATTTTAGTTTAATTGAGTTTGGTATGCGATAGCATACATTTTTAATTGTTTTATCATACTGACCAAGCCATTTGCTCTGGTAGGAGATAAATGTTCTTTTAATCCAATCTTATCTATAAAATCGGTATTTGCTTCAATGATAGCAGTAGGGTGTTGATTTGAAAACGCACGAATTAAAATGGCAATAATACCTTTTGTAATTATAGCATCGCTATCAGCAGTAAAAGCAATCTTATTGTCGTTCATATTGGCATGCACCCATACTTTACTTTGACACCCTTTAATAATATTATCTTCAGTTTTATGATCATCGTCAATAAGTGGTAAAGTTTTGCCTAAATCAATCATGTATTGGTAACGTTCTTCCCAATCCTCAAACATTGAGAATTCGTCAATAATTTCGTCTTGTATTTCCTGTATGGTCATCTTCAAAATTTGGTGCAAAGGTACAAAATCACTCTTATTTTTTATCCATATTAGCCATGGATAACAGTTTATTAACTAATTCTGATATCTCTTTTGGTGGGTTGCCATGATCAAATGTTGGTGTGAATTTTTCGACATCACCATTTCTTATAGTTAAAGTTGCGTGAGGTGCACCGTCGAAAGTATGTTTTTTTGATGGCGGTTCAATTTTTTGTAGACTTACTTTTTCTAAATCATTAAGCATGATTTTAATTTGATTCAAGTCTTCAGAGTTACATTTTACAGTAGTCATGTTTTTTAGATTACGATCATCACTGACTGAAATATTGCCATTAGATATAGATATGTGTCTAAAAAAACCTCTTGATATGGCTTGGTAAGTTATTGAACTGGTTTGATAATGTTTGCCAATATTAGATACTTTATCTGTTTGTTTTATTTCAGACATCTTTTCTTTTGTAACAGCCGTTTTAGATTTGTCAATTGATTTTTGTTGAGAATCACACGATGTACTAAGAAATACAATTAACAAGCTATATAAAATTTTCATATTGATTTGATTTTAAGTAAATATATTACAATTTGAATATATCAGAGATTATGCCAAAAAAAAGAGTGCCAATTGGCACTCTTTTTAATTCATATAAAAAATGATTAATTTCCTACTAATGCTGCACGAGCTCCACCTGGAGCAAAAACAGAACGCATTCTTGCTTTTTGCCCTTCGGTAAATAAGCCCATACAATCATCATCAGAGTAATCCATATAGTTTTCTACCATATCTGTAGACTTACAACTTCTTTCACTTAAATCACAACCATAGTTTGGTGCATCAGAAGAAGGTGTATCAGACACAAAATCATCTTGACGACATCTTCCATCTCCCCAAATATGACGTAAGTTCATCCAGTGACCTACTTCATGAGTTGTAGTACGACCACCATCAAAAGGTGCAGCAACAAAACCTGTAGTTCCAAAATATTGAGGAGACATCACAACACCATCCGTAGATGCATTTCCTCCAGGGAATTGTGCATAGCCTAAGATACCACCTCCAATATTAGCAATCCACATTGTTAGGTAACCTGGTTGTGCAGGATATGCTGCTTTTACAGCATTGTTTGTACCCCAAGCAGATGTTGAATTTGCTTGTCTGTCAACAACTTGTAAGTCAAAATTAATGTCAACGTCAGCACCTAATCCTTGAAATTCAGAACGAACGTCACTAAAATTAGTGTCATTAAAATCTGCATTCAATACTGCCATTTGAGAGTTAATCTGAGCAGAACTAATGTTTTGCTGACTGTTAGAGTATATTACGTAAATGTAAACAGGGATATTAAGTGTTCCTAAACCATCATCAATTGGCTCTCCACCGCCATCACCGCCGCCGTCACCACCACCTGGTCCACCGCCGTTTCCGTTTCCGCCGCCGTTTCCGCCTTTTGGTTTAGCATTAGCCATAAATTTTCTAGAACTTAACTCTATATCATACATTTTTTTGTACAATCCAGGATTTTCATCCAGTTGTCTGTTTAATACTTCCATAGAGCTACAATTTTTACCGTTTGCAACTCTAGCCGTTGTTCCATCATCGGTAGGATTTGTATACAGATAAAAATCGCTCATATCTACTTTTGCTTGCTCTTGCTCTAAACTGTTGTTGTCATCATTACAGCTAGTAAAAAGAAGAGCTAAAACAGCCATTCCAAAAATTGTTTTTTTCATTTTTTTGAGTGTTTTTTGTTAAAATTTTAACGAATATAAAAGAATTTGTTAATTTTTTAACAAATTAGTAGTGTTTATTTTAATTTTTCGATGAAATTCTAAAGGGTATAAAAAAAGCACCTCGAAAGGTGCTAAACATAATCGTATGTTAATCATTGAGTTAAGACAACATCATTACAGATTTTTTTAGTGCAGTAATAAAACTATCAATTTCCTCTTTAGTATTATAAAACATAAATGAAGCACGAACAGTACCTGGAATTTGGTAGAAATTCATGATTGGTTGGGCACAATGGTGTCCTGTTCTTACAGCTATACCCATTTTGTCTAAAATGGTCCCAATATCGTAAGGATGAATATTACCTACATTAAAAGAAATAACTGACGTTTTTTCTTTTGCTGTTCCGTAAATTTTTAAGCCTTCAATTTGCTGAAGTTGGTTTGTAGCGTATTCTAAAAGCTCATTTTCATAAGAAGCTATGGTGTCAAAACCAATGGCATTCATATAATCTAATGCAGCTCCGAAAGCAATACCACCACAGATATTTGGTGTTCCAGCTTCAAACTTATGAGGTAAGTCTGCATAGGTTGTTTTTTCGAAAGTAACCTCGGCAATCATTTCGCCACCACCTTGATATGGTGGTAATTTTTTTAGCCATTCTTGTTTTCCGTAAAGCATACCAACACCTGTTGGGCCACAAATTTTATGAGCAGAGCAGACATAGAAGTCGACATCTAAAGCTTGCACATCTGGTTTTATATGAGGACAAGATTGTGCACCATCAATTAAGACTGCTGCGCCTATAGCATGTGCTTTCTCAATGATATATTCTATGGGATTTATGGTTCCTAATGCATTAGATATATGATTGACAAAAACAAGTTTAGTATTCTCGTTTAAAAGCGCATCAAATTCACTTAAAATTAAGTCGCCATCAGTGTTCATCGGAATGACTTTCAATGTCGCTCCTGTACGTTCGCAAAGCATTTGCCAAGGCACAATATTACTATGATGCTCTAAAGCCGAAACAATAACTTCGTCACCTTTTTTTAATAAAGACGAAAAGCCATTAGCAACTAAATTAATACCATGAGTTGTCCCAGAGGTATAGATAATTTCGTGACTGTGAGCAGCATTAAAATGCTTTTGAATCCTTATTCGTGCTTGCTCGTAAGCGTCTGTTGCTTCTTGACTTAATGCATGTACACCACGATGAATATTAGCATTATAGTTACTGTAATAATCTACAATAACATCAATAACCTGTTGTGGTGTTTGAGATGTTGCAGCATTATCAAAATAAATAAGAGACTTGCCATTAATTTCTCGATTGAGAATAGGGAAGTCTTTTCTTATGGCTTCTACATCAAAAGTTATATGTTTTTGAGTGGTACTCATTTACAAATCAAACCCAATATTAACGCCTAGTTTCTGAGCGATTAATTTTGTTATTCTACTTTTTATTTCTGGTATTGCAACAGAATCTAAAACGTTGTTACTAAACGCATACATTAATAATCCGCGTGCTTCTTTTTCAGGGATACCACGAGAACGTAAGTAAAACATGGCGCTTTCGTCGAGTTGTCCAATAGTACAGCCATGTGTACATCTAACGTCATCAGCAAAAATTTCGAGCTGAGGTTTTGTGTTTATTGTTGCTTTATCGCTAATTAAGATATTGTTATTAGCCTGAAAAGCATTTGTCTTTTGAGCTTCTTTTTCTACAACTACTTTACCATTAAAAACACCAGTAGAGTTAGCATCATAAATACCTTTGTAATCTTGGTGACTCTCGCAGTTAGGTTCTATATGGTGAACTAAAGTATTATGGTCTACATGCTGCTTGTCTCCTATGATTGTAATACCTTTCATAGTAGAGTCGATTCGCTCACCGTTTTGATAAAAATTAAGGTTGTTACGTGTTAATTTTCCACCGAAAGAAAAGGTTTGTACTTTGGCTAAACTTTGATCCTTTTGATTAACAAATGTACTATCTATAAGTGTCGCTGATTGTTTGTCATTTTGAATTTTGTAGTAATCTACAATTGCACGTTTATTGGCAAAAATTTCAGTAACGCTATTTGTTAAAACAGGATTTTCAGTTAAACTTTGATGACGCTCAATAATTTGAACATGAGAGTTTTCATCTACCACAATTAAGTTTCTTGGTTGAAGCATTAATGCTGCTTCTTTACCTGTCGAAAAATGAATGATTTGTATAGGTTTTTCAACAACTTTATTTTTTGGAATATGTATGTAAGCACCTTCAGAACAAAATGCAGTATTTAATGACGATAAGCCGTCTTTTGTAGCTATTTTATTGAAGTAATTATCAATAACTGGCTTGTATTTTGGCTTACTTAATGCAGATGACATTAAACAAACATCGATACCATCGTGAGTAGTCGCAGATAAATGCGAAGAATACTTGCCATCTACAAATATGATTTTATAGGCATCAATATCGTGAATAAAGTATTTTTTTATGTCCTTGTAATCTAAAGCACCAGTTTCTTCAGGAAATAATTTAAAATCATTTTTTAAAATAGATTTTAAAGAGGTATACTTCCAAGCTTCTTGCCTTTTATGAGGAAACCCTTCAGCTTCAAACGTTTTAATAGCATCAATTCTAATATCATGTATTGGCGAATCTACATCGATTGTATTTTCGAAAGCCATGAAAGACGATACTAATTTTTCTTTTAATTCCATATAAATAGTTGTTAGTCGTTTACTTTGTAGTCTTCAGATGCGTACTGCATACAAATGACCGTGTCTTGCAAACGGACTTACGCGTTTATTTCTTCTTTAATCCAATCGTAACCTTTAGCTTCTAACTCATGAGCTAATTCTGCAGTCCCTGATTTTACGATACGTCCATTGTGTAATACGTGAACGTAATCAGGTACGATATAATCTAACAAACGTTGGTAGTGTGTAATAACGATTGTTGCGTTATCTTCAGATTTTAGTTTGTTTACACCATTTGCTACAATACGGAGTGCATCGATATCTAAACCAGAATCAGTCTCATCAAGTATAGCTAATTTAGGCTCAAGCATGGCCATCTGAAAAATCTCGTTACGTTTTTTCTCACCACCAGAAAACCCTTCGTTTAATGAACGTGATAAAAACTTACGATCGATTTCTAATAGTTCAGATTTTTCGCGGATAAGCTTCAGCATTTCGTTAGCTGGCATATCTTCTAGACCTTTGGCTTTACGTGTTTCGTTAATTGCAGTTTTCATAAAGTTAGTGACAGACACTCCAGGAATCTCTACAGGATACTGAAATGACAAAAAGACACCTTTATGAGCACGCTCTTCGGCGCCTAACTCCTCAATATCTTCGCCTTCTAGAAAAATTTCTCCTTCGCTAACTTCGTAATCTTCTTTACCTGCAATCACAGATGCCAAAGTACTTTTGCCAGAACCGTTTGGTCCCATAATAGCGTGTACTTCTCCGGGTTTTACTTCGAGGTTGATACCTCTTAATATTGGTTTGTCCTCAACACTTGCATGAAGGTTATTTATCTTTAACATAGTCTTAATTTTCTATTTTAATAACGTCGTTTTGTTCTGGGTTAGGTGCTTCGACCTTAATTATTTCTTTTATTTCCACATGAAATTTCCATGTGTTTTCTTTATTACTTTCAAAGCGTCTTACTCTTACAGTAACAGGAATCATATCGGTATCTTCTTTTTTGAAAGCCTTTACTTTTTCGTTTAGGGCTTTCATGTTGTCATCGACAACTACACCGTAAATTGTATTATTTGCTGTTTGTATTACCGCGGCGTTTTGACCTTGGTCATATATAAAGTCACCTTTTAGAGTAACTAAACCATCATTTTGGTCGTAAGATTTTGATTCAGATTCTTCAATAGTCGAAGCCTCAGTTTTTGAATCATTTTTACATGAAATAAAAACGCTTGCACAAATCAAAAGGGTAAAAACTTTTTTCATCATTAGTCTAGGTACTTTGGGTATTTTGGTAATCTATTAAAATCATCTTGGCTATGCTGAATGTAAACATCAGCATCGTTTTCTTTTGCAAAAGCTTCAAAAGCATCCATGCTTTTTAAAGTCATGTCTACATCAAAGTTAAAGCTAGGGACACCACGCGAATCTCTATTTTCTTGGAAGTGATACAAATCACCAGTTAGCAAAATGTTACCGGCATTCTCTAGCTTTAAAAACAATACCTGATGTCCTGGCGTATGACCAGGCATTGACTTGATGATAACTGACCCATCACCAAAGACATCGTAATCACCATTAAGCTTTTTTACTTTACTCAAAGGTGCAATTGCTGGGTAATTATCTCCATTTTTTTGTTCTTCGCTAGTTATGAAGTTGTATTCTGTTTCCTGAACCAACCAAGTCGATTCCGTAAATTTTGAAGCAGAACCAGTGTGGTCAAAATGAGTGTGTGAAACTGCAATAAAATCGAAATCTTTAGGCGTTAATTTCAGTTCTGCTAATTGAGAGACTACAGAGTCTTTTCGTGACACAGTAAAGGCACCATTTGGTGTTGTAAAAGGCTCTTGACCAACAAGACTTTCAGCTAAACCAGCATCCCATAATAGTCGTCCTTTTGGATGTTCAATAACATAATATGCATCTGCAAATGTCTTTGTTTGACCTGTGTAAGTTGTGTCTTGAGAGAATACCTCAAGCATATTTACCTTTACAGTTCCGCCATCAAGAGCATAAAGTTTCACACCTTGCTTCTTGTTAGCTTCAGCTTCTTTTTGAGCTTCATTATAGCCGTCTTTGTAACCTTCTTTAAAGTCTTTACAAGAAGAGAAAATTAGTAAAACTAAGAGTAGAACGATTACTTTTTTCATAATTATAAATGTTTTATCCAACAGAACCTTCTAAAGAAATTTCCAATAATTTTTGAGCCTCAACAGCAAATTCCATTGGTAATTTGTTCAATACCTCTTTACTAAATCCGTTAACAATAAGTGCAATGGCCTTTTCAGTATCGATGCCTCGTTGATTACAATAAAAAATTTGGTCTTCACCAATTTTACTTGTTGTTGCTTCATGTTCTATTTGTGCTGACTTGTTTTTTGCTTCGATGTACGGGAATGTATGAGCCCCACATTCGTTACCCATTAATAAACTATCACATTGTGAGAAGTTACGAGCATTTTCTGCACGAGAGCTAATTTGTACCAATCCACGATAAGAGTTTTGAGATTTACCAGCAGAAATTCCTTTTGAGATTATAGTCGACTTGGTATTTTTACCCAAGTGAATCATTTTTGTTCCTGTATCTGCTTGCTGGTAATTGTTGGTTACTGCTATCGAATAAAATTCACCTATAGAGTTGTCTCCTTTTAATACACAAGACGGATATTTCCATGTTACTGCGCTACCTGTTTCTACTTGTGTCCATGATATTTTTGCGTTTTTTTCGCAAAGTCCACGCTTAGTTACAAAGTTAAAAACACCACCTTTTCCTTCTGCATTTCCTGGATACCAGTTTTGCACGGTACTGTATTTTATTTCGGCATCATCAAGAGCAATAAGCTCTACAACGGCAGCATGTAATTGGTTTTCATCACGACTAGGTGCTGTACAGCCTTCTAAGTACGAGACATAACTACCTTCGTCAGCAATAACTAAGGTTCTTTCGAATTGACCTGTACCGGCTTGATTAATTCGGAAATACGTAGATAATTCCATTGGGCAACGCACACCTTTTGGTATATAGCAAAAACTACCATCAGAAAAAACAGCAGAATTTAAAGCAGCATAGAAATTATCTTTTGTAGGAACTACAGTACCTATGTGTTTTTTTACTAATTCTGGATATTCTTTAATAGCCTCGGAAATACTCATAAAGATAATTCCTTTTTCAGCAAGTGTTTTTTTGAATGTTGTTGCAACAGAAACTGAATCGACAACAACGTCCATTGCTACATTAGCTAGTTTTTTTTGCTCGTCAATTGAGATGCCGAGTTTTTTAAAAGTGGCTAAAAGTTCTGGATCAACTTCGTCTAGGCTATCGTATTTAGGTTTGCTGTTTGGTGCAGAGTAGTATGAGATAGATTTAAAGTCTGGCTTTTCGTAATTTACATTGGCCCATTCTGGCTCAATCATTTCTTTCCAAACTTTAAAAGCTTCAAGACGCCATTCGGTCATCCATTCTGGCTCTTCTTTCTTTTTAGAAATTGCTCTAACTATATCTTCGTTAAGACCAACAGGGAAAGTTTCAGAATCGATATCTGTATAAAAACCATATTCGTATTCTTTGGTTTTTAATTCTTCTCTTAAATCGTCTTCAGTATATTTTGACATAATGTTTTTTTTAAAGTCTTCCTTATTGGAAGTTTTATAAAAGGTTACAATGAAAATGATTCACCACAACCACAAGTTCTGTTGGCATTAGGATTATTAAACACAAAACCGGTTCCGTTAAGTCCTCCGGAATATTCTAGAGTTGTGCCGATGAGGTATAAAAAGCTTTTTTTGTCTACAATGATTTTTACACCATTGTCTTCAAAAACTTTATCACTTTCGTCTTGACTTTTATCAAATTTTAAATCGTAAGATAAGCCAGAACAACCACCACTTTTTACGCCAACTCTTATGTAATCTGTAGAAGCATCAAAGCCGTCTTCTTGCATTAATTGCACGACTTTTTGCTTTGCTGTGTCAGAAACTTTTATCATATCCTTATATAGATTTTCTCTAAATAGAGTGCAAAGATACGATATAGCTGCAGTCTTACAACATTTGCTAACATTATATTAAGATATGATTTGATAGTATTTAGCTATACTAAAATGCAAACAAGCTAAGCGAATGCTTATTAAAAGTATTTTAGAAATTAAGCGATTTTTCTTTTTAATAAAAATAGAGCACGAAGCGTACTTTCGAATGTTTTGTCGGCACCACTTGTATTAAAGTTTCCATGCTTATCTATTATAGTAGAAGAGTTACAATTTTTACATTTTAAATGGTCAGTATCACTTTCACCTTCTTGGGGTTTGTAAAAGTTATGACCAAAAATAATACATGATATATTATCAGTGTTAGTAGGTTTCATATTTTCTATTTGGGGAATTACCAATATAAAAAACTACACAGTAAAATAAGTTGAAACACGTATTTTTTCGATGAAATACATAAATTTTATGGATTATGACCTTGAATTTTAATTCTGAAATGAAGGATTATTTATAAAAGAAGGGTCAGAAAGTGTTAGTAAAAATGCCTTTAAATCTGCTTTGTCTTGTGATGAAAGTTGTACACCGCCTTGATCTATATTTTTCATTAATGGATCGATAGTTGCTGAATTTTGTAAGCCTTCGCTGTAGAAATCAATAACTTCATTTATAGTTGCAAAACGACCATCGTGCATATATGGTGCTGTAAATGCTAAATTTCGAAGTGATGGCGACCTAAATTTTCCATTATCATTTGGGTCACCAGTGACAGCACCCAAACCTAAATCCGTAAATGTAGCATCAAGACCGTTGTTATGAAAGTCATTATCTGTCCATAGTGGATTATTAGGGTTACCATGACAATGAAAACAGTCGCCTTTATCTTCCCTCAGAAAAACATCTAAACCATTTAGCTCTTGAGGTGTTAAAGTTGCTTGATTAAGAGAATATCTGTCAAATTTAGAATTTGCTGAAATCAATGTTCTTTCAAACTGAGCAATAGCCTTTGTAGTTAACTCTTTTGTTATGTCTTCGGTATTAAAAGCACGTCTAAATAATTCTGGGTATTCAGGATGATTTGACAATCTATCAACAACATCACCCCAATCACTATGCATTTCTATAGGATTTTCTACTGGTTCTAAGGCTTGTCTTTCAAGGCTTAATTCTTTACCATCCCAAGAAAAACGTTCGTTGTAATTCCAGGCCAAATTAAAAAGCGGCATTGAGTTTCGGTTTCCTAATGTACCGTTGACTCCAGCACTCACGATTCTTTCGTCAGTAAATGCATTTTGTGGACTGTGGCAACTTGCACAAGCTATAGATTGATCACTAGATAAAATTCTATCAAAAAACAAGCGTTTTCCTAAAGCGACACCTTCAACGGTTTGAGGATTATCTACCGGAATTACTGGAGGAATGATATTGTTGGAAAATATCTCAGGAATTTCTAAATCTAATGCAACAGGTGTGTAACCATCATTATCATTATTTGAACAAGAGCTAAAAATTATACTAATAACTAATATGTAGATGGTTTTTTTCAAATTTATTGTGAGACAGATTCTAGGCTAAAAACATTACGACCATTTTCAGACATTAATATTTGAGCTGCAGAATTTGGCATAAGAAAAGTATTCAACTGATTTAAGTCCCAAGTGTTTGGACCTTTAAACCATTCAGCAATGTTCATTTCAATATTAAAAGTTGTATTATCGCCGATAGCGACTGCACCAAGATTAACTGTAAAAAAAGTATCCTGTGGAAAAGTAGGGTCAGCTCCTGGATTATCTACAGCTCTAATTGCATGATAGTTAAAGCCTAGCTGATTGTTGTTTGCGTCTAAATATTCCCCATCGAATTGCATGTAGTGGTAACCGCCACCTAACATATCAGGCACATTAAATGATGCAGAATTTAAATCTATATAATTTTCGCTATTGTCTTCATTATCAAAACCAAAAGTAAAAGAGACATTTCTGTAATCTCCTGTTGGTATTTGAGAGCCTAAGTCAAAACTTAGATTAGTGTCGTTTGTAAGATTTATTAAGTTATAGACATCTAGTTCTATGACTTCGTTATCTGAATTCGTAAAAGTGACATCAGAAATTAAATACCGAAGCCGTTCGATACTAATCGTTTCTCCATTTTCGTTGGTATACTGAAAGGTATTAAAATCTGAGCTCGTTACAGGAGTGCCATCCCAATTATGGCTAAAGTTAAAAGTTGCATTTACATTTGTTTCTCCTGGAGCGTCATCATCACTACAAGAATAGAAACATAAAGATGCTAAGATTAAAAGGGCAAAAATCTTTTTCATAGTTTTAATTTATTTTCAATATCATGAGGTCTGTAAAGCCTCTATTTTCTATAATATCTAAATCATCGCTTGTAGTGTCTCCGACGGCTACAACAGATAGGTCATTTAATTCAGTAACGCCGTAAGCAAAGTCAATA
The DNA here is from genome assembly GCF_002163855.1 of Winogradskyella sp. PC-19. Taxonomy (NCBI): domain Bacteria; kingdom Pseudomonadati; phylum Bacteroidota; class Flavobacteriia; order Flavobacteriales; family Flavobacteriaceae; genus Winogradskyella; species Winogradskyella sp. PC-19. Next base: position 2,039,554 of record NZ_CP019332.1, read on the forward strand.
TTGCTTCCACCTGCAGAAGCTTCCCACTGAATATTTGCATTGCTATCAATTTTTACAACCCAAACATCATTTTGTCCTTTGTTCTCTGATACATCACCGTCACTACTTCTGGAACTTCCTGTTAGTAGAAAACCATTATCTTCAGTTGTGCTTATGTCTCTGGCGACATCAAATCCACTACCTCCAAATGTTTTTTGCCAAATAAGATTTCCGTCTGGAGAAATTTTAATTAACCAAAAGTCAGCAGCACCATTATTTCCAGAAACATCTAAGTCGTTACTTCTCGTTTCTCCTACGATTACAATATTACCATCAGTAGCTTTTACCATGGCTCGAGCCTCTTCTGTTTGTGTACCACCAAACGATTTTTCCCAAACTAAAATTCCGTTTGAGTCAATACGAATCACCCAAAAGTCATAGGTTCCTTTATTGCCTGAAATATCAGTATCTATACTATCTGAGCCACCAGCTATTATAAAATCGCCGTTGTCAGTTTCTATAATACCTTCTGCTGTGTCAGTGAAATTACCACCAAAGAATTTGGTCCATTCCATATTACCTGATACATTGAGTTTAATAGCCCAGTAATCGCCACCAGCATGTCTAGTTGTGTTTGTTCTTGTATTTCCTTGTCCATTAGATGATGTGACGTCTAAAACACCTGTCAGCAGATAACCAGAATCTGAGGTTTGTATTACCGAAAGTCCCATATCATCACCTTGAAAACCAAATGACTTTTGCCAAGAGATGTTGCCAAAGGCATCTAATTTCGCAATCCAAAAGTCTTGTGAACCATTGTTTTCAGTGACATCAAAATCGTCACTTGCACTAGTGCCAATTATTGCATAGCCGCCATCTAAAGTTTGAATGATATCGCGACCTCTATCGTCGTCTAATCCACCATAAGTTTTTTGCCACTCAATAGCGTTTTGAGCACTAAATTTTATAACCCAATAGTCAAAACTATCATCTTGTTTATCAGTAATATTACCATCATTACTTTGTGTGAAGCCTAGAATAGCGTAACCGCCATCTGCAGTTGCAACTACAGATTGCGCACTATCATTATTGGTGCCGCCTAGAGTAGAAACAGTAGAAATATTTCCATTATTAGCACTTGGGTTGCTCAAGTCTTCAACACCAGTACAACTTGTAATGAAGCTAATTAGTAGGATATATAAAAAAGACTTTTGGGTTTTCATCTTTTTAGACTTTACATACTCTTTCGGACAATAATAAGACCACGCTCGATATCTCCTATTACTATATTACCACTACTAAAATAAGGGTATACACTCCATACTCCGTTAAATTCTGAATCATCATTTGGCAGGTAAGTATCTATAAAATGAGTTTCAGTCATTGGATTTGTAGGGGAAGCAATATTAGAAATATCTAGTATACGCATACCTGCACGATAATTTGACAAGTAGTATTCGTTACCCAAAACATAGCCATTATGATCTATTGCAGCTGTCGGGCCAAAATAGTTTGCTGATGGAACTGGGTTATCTAAATCAGAAAAATCAAATATCAAAGTTTTAGTATTGAATCCAAACTGGCGTTCATCAATCTCATCACCTAATATAAAATAACGTTGATCTTCGGTAAACCAACCTTGGTGTGCATATGCAGTTTGAGGATAAGTGAATTCGCTTATAGGAATAACATTAGATTTATCTGTAACATCTAAAATCACAACTTTATCAGTATTTCCGTTACTTCCTACATAGATTTCTTTACCTTGATAATCCTGATCAGGGCCATTATAAGTAATAACTTGTGCATCGTGAGAATAGCCACCAGCTGTATAGTCTCCTAAAAAAGTCGGATTAAGTGGGTTTGAAATATCAACAAAGATTGGACCACCACCATTAGTAGATGTGCAACCAACTAAGTAGGCAACAGCTTCACTTTCGTTAATTACAATATTATGACAGCTACCAACGCCGTTGTAAAGTGCGTCAACTGTAAAAGTTTGTGGAGTAGTAACGTTTCTTAATCGTGTAAGGTCAAAAACTTGCATACCATGATTACCTACGTTATCAGCAACGATAAAAGCATAATTATCATATACTTTTACATCTCTCCAAAAATTTGTGCCTGCACTTGAGTTTAATCGACCGAGAAACACAGGGTTTATTGGATCTGTAATATCTACAAAAGCGGTCGTATTTGTTAGACCAACTAAAGCATATTCTTTGTTTGTGGTTGGGTCAGTCCAACCCCAAATATCACTACCTTCTATGTTAGAAGCAGTACTGCCGCCGAGTGTAGCGACATCTATAGTTCCCATAACATCAATACCATCACAAGGAAACGGACCAGCCATTCCGCCTTCACATGGAAACAATGGGCTATCTGAGTCATCACAAACATCACCAATACCATCGTTGTCAGCATCTTCTTGTCCTGGATTAGCTATTAAAGGGCAATTATCGTCAACGTCTAAAACGCCATCATTATCATCATCAGAATCACAGACGTCACCTTCTCCATCACTATCAGTATCTAGTTGGTCTGGATTTGCGTTAATAGGACAGTTGTCGTTATCATTTAAAACACCATCGTCATCTAAATCTTCGTCACAAACATCACCTATACCATCGTTATTTGCATCGGCTTGGTCATTATTAGGTGTATTGGGACAGTTATCTACATCATCATCAATACCATCATTATCTGTATCTACTCCAGAGCCATTTGTAGGTGGTGGCGATGCAGGAGATTCTTCATCATTACAACTCAATGTAAAGAGAGTCATCAAACATAGTAGTAATCCAAGGGTAAGTTTTGTGATTTTCATTTGGGTATTTTTTGCAATTTAATTAATAATTAGTAATTGCTCTAAACACTTAACTGAAATTAGACCAATAAATTATGTGTTAATTGCAAAAAGCATAATATTTTTGCAGCATGATAGAAGATAAGAATCCACAACGTACACCATTGAGCGAACTAGGTGAGTTTAAATTAATTGAACATTTAACACAAAACTTTAAGATAAATCATAAATCTACAGTTTTGGGAATTGGAGATGATGCTGCTATTTTAAGTTCAGAGAAAAAGCAAATTGTGGTTTCAACAGATTTATTAGTTGAAGGTGTTCATTTTGATTTAAGCTATGTACCGTTGAAACATTTAGGGTACAAAGCTGTTATGGTCAACTTATCTGATGTTTGTGCGATGAATGCTTTACCAACCCAGATTACTGTTTCTATTGCGGTATCTAATCGTTTTCCGTTAGAAGCTTTAGAAGAATTATATGCAGGTATTGAAACCGCTTCGCGAATGTATAACGTTGATGTTATTGGTGGTGATACAACATCATCTACATCGGGTTTGATTATTTCTATTACAGCCATCGGCGAAGTTGAGGCAGAAAAAGTTGTAAAACGTTCTGGAGCAAAACCAAATGATTTATTAGTGGTTACAGGAGATTTAGGAGGTGCTTATATGGGTTTACAAGTTTTGGAGCGCGAAAAAGAAGTTTTTAAAGTCAATCCTCAAAGTCAACCAGATTTATCAATGTACACTTATATTGTTGAAAGACAATTAAAACCTGAGGCTCGAAAAGACATCGTTGATTTATTAAAAGAATTGAAAGTGAAACCTACTAGTATGATTGATATTAGTGATGGGTTATCATCAGAAGTCATGCACTTATGCAAACAGAGTAATGTGGGTGTTGATGTTTATGAAAACAAAATTCCTTTAGACCCACAAGTTATTTCTACTTGCGAAGAATTTAATATAGACAGTACAACAATAGCGTTAAATGGAGGAGAAGATTATGAGTTATTAATGACAATTTCTCAAGAAGATTTCCCTAAAATAAAAGGCAACCCTAATCTTACTGTAATTGGTTATATGACTGAAGCGGATAGAGGTATGCACTTGGTAACTCGAGGAGATACGAAGATACCAATCATAGCAAAAGGTTGGAAAAATTTTAATGAAACCGAAACGGAATAATTAGGCTGCAGAAGGATTGAGACGTTGTGCTCTCATGCGAGCTAATTTGTTTGAATAGATACGGGACAAAACCGCATTGATATCTTTAAATTTTGGAGTCAGTTCTGTCAACTTACCATTACTATTTGTAGTTAATTCTTTTTTACAGCAAGAGCATTTATATTCTTTGACATGGTGAGTCACTTCTTTTGTGACTTTGTAGTTATGTCCAAAAATATCACAATACAGTTTTTGTGGCATAGGTTTGTTAGTAGAGGTTTTCATAAGTCATTAGATTTGGGACAACTAACTTAAATAAAAAAACCATTTAAAACGCTAAAGAGTATTATTTTTCGCTAAAACGTTTTAAAAAGTAAGATAACTCTGATTTATTATCAATATGACTCATATGTCCACCTGATAGTAATAGGATTTCTGTATCGGTAGATTTTGTTTTTTTCTCTAATAATTCTTGGTCTACAATCCAGTCTTGTTCGCCAATGACTATTGCTTTTTTTCCTTTTACAGATTTAAAAACAGCTAACCTATTAGGTCTTATGGCCATACCTTTATGTCCAGCAATAAATCCTTGTCGACTTGTTTTTAATGCTATTTTTAGCGCCTTATCAAAATCCGTTTTGAACTCTACTTTACTTTCTGCAGGAAAAAGGTTGGTAAAAGACATTCTAACTAAGTTCTCATAATTAGTTTCAGCCAATCGAGCAGCGCGAGCACGAAGAACTTTTCGTTCGTTATCATCTGCTTCAAAGGTCGAATTCATAAGACATAAATCCTCGACCAATTCGGGATATTTTTCAACCAAAGCCAAAGCCACATAACCACCCATAGAGTGTCCTATGCATGCTATTTTTTCAATTTTTAAAGCTTTTAAGACAGAAAATACAGCATCAGCCATATCTCCCATACCATGTATGTATCCAATAGAATCTGTTTGGCCATGACCCAATAAATCGATACAGATGACCTGGTTATTTTCAGAAAGTTGAGGTATAAAAGCCTCCCACATTTCCGAAGTTTCTAAAAAACCATGAAGTAAAACAATTGCGTTTCCTTTTCCGACCGTATTGTAATAAACCTGACTATTTTTATGAGTAACAAACATGTTTACAAAGATAAATTTCTTGTAGACAGATACACACTAATTCATCAATAAGTATTTACTATATTTGAAATCATTCAATATAAAACACAACATATCTTATGGCAATTAAACGCTGGTTTTTACTAATCCTTTTCGCTATTTCATTAACAGCTACAGCTCAGATTGATGAAGCTAAGCTAGATAAACTTGTTCAAGAAACTCTAACGACTTTTGATGTTCCTGGTATTTCTGTTGGTATCCTTAAAGACAACCAAATTATCTATTCACGAGGTCATGGGGTACGTTCTCTGACAACTAAAAAGGCTATGAATGCAGATACCAAAGTTGGTGTTGCTTCAAATAGTAAAGGGTTTACTTGTTTTGCTTTGGCGATGATGGTTGATGCTGGTAAGCTAAATTGGGATGACAAAGTGCGAAAACACATCCCAGAATTTCAATTAGCAGAACCTTGGGTGACTGAAAATTTTACGGTCAGAGATTTGGTAACACATCGGAGTGGCATGTCACTTGGTGCAGGAGATTTAATGTTTTTTCCTGAAGGTAGTGATTTTACAACAGCCGATGTGATTGATAACGTTAAGCATTTAGAACCAGAATCTTCATTCCGAAGTACATTTAGATACAACAATAATATGTACATCATTGCAGGCGAAGTTTTAAAACGTGTTAGCGGCATGTCTTGGGAAGAGTTTATTGAAACCAAGATTATGAAACCAGTCGGAATGGTCAACAGTAAAGCCTCTTACAATCGTGTTACGGATAAGTCAAATATTATTGATGCACACACTTTGGCAGATGGCGAAGTTGTACAAATTCCTCATGATTGGTCACCTTTAGCAAATCCTGCTGGAGGAATAGTAAGTAATGTAAAAGACATGCTAACATGGGCACAATTTTTAATGAATGATGCTGTTACAAAAGACGGTACACGATTATTAGATAAAGATTTGTTTCACGAGTTGTGGCAACTACAAACACCATTACGTGTTAGAGCAAATGATGCATACAATAGTAACTTTAGAGGTTACGGATTGGGTTGGTTCTTGACGGATGTAAAAGGTGGACACAAGCAGGTGTATCATACAGGTGGATTATTAGGTACAGTAACACAATTTACTATGATACCTGATTTGGATTTGGCAATAGTAGTATTAACCAATCAAATGGTGGGCTCTGCATTTAATTCCATTACAAATACCATTAAAGATAGTTACTTGGGTTATAATGATAGAAATTGGTTATCGCGTTATGGTAAAAACAGAAAGGATTATTTAAACCGAATTGAAGCACAAAAGAAAGATATTTTTGCACAAGTTGAAGCTGCTAAAAAAGACAATAGTTTACCAAAACCAAATCAAATTGTTGGCACTTATAACGATGCTTGGTTTGGGAATTTTATTATCTCTCATGATGGCAATACATATACAATTAAGAGTGAACGTTCGTCGCAGCTTGTAGGTGAGTTATTACCATATAATCAAACCACATATATAGCCAAGTGGAATAACCGCAGTTTTGATGCCGATGTGTTTGTCAATTTTGTGTTTGATGAAGACGGAAAAACGACTGGTGCAACCATGAAATACATTACTTCTATCACAGACTTTAGTTTCGATTTTGGAGATTTAGAACTTAAACGCGTCGACTAAAAATGAACAGAACTAAAGAAATTTGGATGAGTGGCTTTGCGCTATTCTCAATGTTTTTTGGAGCAGGCAACCTTATTCTGCCACCACTTTTAGGATTCAAAGCTCTAGATCAATGGTTTATTGTAGCTGCTGGTTTTGCGATTACCGCAGTAATTATTCCAATTACGGCGATTTATGCACATGCACGATTGCAAGGCACACTTTATGACTTTGGCAAAAAAGTATCACCAGATTTTAGTGTCGTCTATTGTGTCTTGATTTATATCATCGCCATTGCATTACCTGCACCTCGAACCGCATCGGTAACTCATGAGATGGCTATCCAACCTTTTTTTGAAACCCCCACATTATTAACCAGCACGATTTACTTTGCTTTGGTATTGGTCTTTGTACTTAATCGCTCAAAAGTATTGAGTATTCTGGGTAAGTTCTTAACACCATTAATTGTCATTATACTGTTGCTTATTATTGGTATTGGCATGACATCAGATGTACCAAGTATAGCTTCAGGAATTTCAGAAGCACCTTTAGTTAATGGTATTTTAGAAGGCTATCAAACCTTTGATGCTATTGGCGGTGTTGTGGTTGGTGCTGTTTTAATTATATCATTAAACCTTCGTGGTCATAACACGTTTCAAGATAAAAAAGAACTCATTATCAAATCTGGCCTTATTGCTGGTGGTGGATTATTTATCATTTATGCAGGACTTATTTTTGTTGGTGCTTTATATGGCAGCAGCTTTAGCGCAGATATTGACCGTACAGCATTACTATCTGGTTTAAGCTTACAAACTTTAGGTAGTATTGGTACTACTTTTTTAAGTGTTTTGGTGGCCTTAGCTTGTTTTACAACAGCAGTCGGAATTATTACAGGTACAGCAGATTATTTTAAAGGCTTATTTAAAGAATCGCAATTGGCATACATTATAACTGCCGTTTTAGGAAGCGTTATTGGTGTTATTGTTGGTAGCTATAATGTTGGCTTTATTATAGACATTGCCTTACCAGCTTTGATGTTTATTTATCCGATTACTATTGTATTAATTATCCTAAATGTATGTCCAGAACGATGGACTTCTGGTTTGGTTTTTAAAGCAGTAGTCATCACAACATTTGTATTTAGTATACCAGATTTTTTAAAGTTTTTTATGAATGCCGAAAAACTACAACCTATCATCGAAGCTGTACCAATGGCAGAGCATAGTTTGGGATGGGTTTTACCAGCTTTAGTGGTATTTGTATTGGTAAATGTATTACAGAAGTCTAGACCGCATTCAGATTCTTAATCGCAGAAAATGCTTGATCTACCAAATGACTTTCCACCAAAACGGTAAATTCATTGGTGGTCGAAATCACTTCGTGAAGCGAAATACCTTCCCAAGCAAAACGTTTAAAAATTTGATAATACAAACCCGAAATCCGCTGATTGTTTTTTGGTAATCGGATGCTAATTGCCGACAATTCATCTTGCGAATCAATCATCTTTTCATTTTTAAAACCTTCTAAAATGATACGTTTTTCAGAAGCCGAAACCACAATATTACTCTCGTATATACCACGCGAAAACCCATAGAAAGATTTGGTATCTAAAGTTTCCATAACAGTAGAATGGCTTTTAATCAAGGTGTCCGAATTTTGAAACGTATAATCAATCAAATTACTACGTACGGTAATATCACCCAATTGTTTTAGCACCGCTTTTAGCTGGTGCGATTGACGCAAATGTACTGGTGGCGAATAACGACGCAATGCCATCATTATGGCACCTGTTTTCACAGGTTTTCCCAACATGTTGCTTACAGGCGTTTGTAATTCTTCTGATAAGGCAGAAAAATTTATGATTTCTCTAAATAAAGCTTCCTCTAAAAAGGGTTGCTTTACCAGTATGTCTTCGACACAAGATGCTATAGTTCTCATCTGTTATATAATTAACAATATGTGCAAATATAAACTATTTCTTCAAAATATTCGTCATCAAGAAACCTGTCCACTTATTTTTGCACTCTAAAATCTAAATAACATGTTAGTATATAAATTTGGTGGTACATCTGTAGGTTCGGTGGTTAATATCAATCACGTTAAAGACATCATCGATAACAATGATAGAAAGATAGTGGTCTTGTCAGCAATGTCTGGTACCACAAATGCTTTGGTCGACATCTCAGAGTTTATAAAATCAAATCACACTGAAGCCGCTATCGCGCGCATCAATACGCTTAACGAAAATTACAATACTGCGGTTTACGATTTGTTGCATGACAAAACGCTAAGACAAGAGGTAAGTGATTACGTAAATCGTATTTTTAAAAATTTAGTCGAAGCGACTCAAAAAGAGTACTCAACCCAATTATACAATTCTATTTTAGCAAATGGTGAGCTACTATCCACTTATATGTTTAGCCGGTTTTTGCAACAAGAAGGTTTTAATGTGGCCTTATTACCAGCATTAGATTTTATGCGTATTGACCGCAATAACGAACCTGATAATTTTTACATCAAACAAAACATAACACGACTTATCAATAGCCAACCAGTGGCAGACATCTATATTACGCAAGGTTTTATTTCTCTTGATGCCGATGGTTACATTACCAACTTGCAACGTGGTGGTAGCGATTATACGGCAACTATCATTGGCGCTGCAATCGAAGCCGATGAGGTACAGATTTGGACCGATATCGATGGCTTTCATAACAATGACCCACGATTTGTAAACGATACCAAAGCCTTATCGCATTTGTCTTATGACGAAGCTGCGGAGCTGGCGTATTTTGGTGCTAAGATTTTACATCCGCAAACGGTAATGCCTGTACGCAGTTTAGATATCCCATTACGATTAAAGAATACGATGGCACCAGATGCACATGGCACATTAATTACCAACCAAATTCATGGCGATGGTATTAAAGCCATTGCTGCCAAAGATGGTATTACAGCGATAAAAATAAAGTCGGTGCGCATGTTATTAGCACACGGTTTTTTAAAGAAAGTTTTTGAGATTTTCGAAACCTACGAAACCGCTATTGACATGATTACAACCTCAGAAATTGCAGTATCCTTAACGATTGATGATACCACAAATTTAGATGCGATTGTCACCAAGCTGCAAAAATTTGCCCAAGTAGAAGTCGAAGATTATATGAGTATTGCTTGTTTGGTTGGTAACAATATTATTTACCATCCAGATACGCCAGAACTCTTCCAAGTATTGCAAGATGTTAATGTACGTATGATTGCTTATGGCGGAAGCAATAATAACATATCCTTGCTCGTTAATACCAGCGATAAGCTAGAAACCTTACAAAAGCTACAGCGTTACGTGTTTAATGGTTATTCCGTATTAGCTTAGTTTTTAGTTGAAGAAAGCGCCGAAAGGCGCTTTTTTATTTTATAGTATCTGCCATACGCTTCATTGTATCTCAACTATGATTTTATGTAATGTTTTAATGGTGTTAGCACTATTGGTAATGCTCATTAAATGTTTAAGTCCATCAAGGAGTACAATTGCTTCGGACTTATCAACTTCAAATTCAATTTTCATAATTCGTTGGTTTTGGTTGGTTAATAAAATTAATAGCAAGCACCATAGCAAAACATACCCAATATTGGGTATTTACTATCGTGCGTAAACAACGAATTAATCGGTAAGCAATTGGTAATTAAATAGCTATGTTAAAACTATATAAAAATTCTTACAGCGCCAAATTAATTTTAAAGCGTTTGCATGCGTAAGAGTTCTGCCTCTGCGGCAATGTAACCAAAGCCAGACCAATTGCCATTAGCAACTAAGTATTGGTACATGGCTACAGCTGTTTCTAACTGGTCATTGTACTGGTGCCAATGTGCAATACCGTAATGGACAGCTTCTTTTGCACCACCAGAATTGTTGGCGTCCAAATCGTTATCATTAAGCTCGCCTTTATAGTATAACAACAGCATGTGGTAGGCTTCATTTTCTATAATGGTCATGGCATCGGCATCAACGGACATAATAAGTGTTTTTGCATCTTGGGGTTGGTCTAGACGCTGTAAAATCATATACAGCCAATGCAGAGACGCCACACGCATATCGTCATTGGTAGACGCATCCAAACATTTTTGAAAATTGGATTGTGCTTTTGACCAATTGGCTTTGAGATAATACGCCAAACCCAAGTGGTAATAAATGTTGGTATGTAAACTAGATACGGGTTGGTTAAGACGGTTAGGTATCCCATCTGGTTCTATAACATCTTCTGTGTCTTGTATAATTTTTGCTGCGGTTTCGAGATGTGAAATGGCTTTATCAAACGCTCTAACTGTAATGTAGCGATGACCAATATGTCTATAAAAACGAGCATCGTCAGGGAATTTTGAGATACCTTCTTCAAAAATGGCAATAGCCTTTTTGTAATCGCCCAAATATGCGGTGCGTCGCCCAAGCCAAACTATAAAATCGGCGTTTATAGGATTGCTATTGTAGGTATCTAATGCTTTAAGGTATTTGCTGACTTTGGCAGAATCTTTAGCTTGCAACTGCGAGCTTAGCAAAGGTGTTTTTAACAAGGATTGCCCTTGCAAAGTGTCAATTTTTACGGTATCGGTTGGTATGGATTTCCACCGTTCTTGGCAACTAAAAAAGCTTGCCGCTATTATAATAAGAATGAGCTGTTTCATGACCAAAAGTTAGTAAAAACCTAGAAACAGCTATTATTTTTTAGTCACTATAATCAATCCGTTCGCGAATGCCACCACTTTCGCGATGGATAATCACCGCTGCTTTTTTGCGTTTGGCAATGGTTTTGGCTTTTCGGATTGCAGTAGATTGCTTACGATGTTTAGAGCTAATACGTTTATTACCTTCGCGACGGACAGCCCAACCATCTTCGTAAGGCACAACATGTTGGTGCCATGTCCTTGTTTTGGTTGCTGAGCCTGTCGAAGTGCCAAAAGCCTCAAGAATGACTCTAAAAATTTCGAGTAAGGCTTCGGTCCAAGATTTGTTTTTGTTAGCCATTAGCTGTTCATAATCTCTTCAATCTCTTCTGCTTCGATTGGGATATTTTGCATCAAATTAAAAGGTGCTCCTGTTTCTTGTACAACTACATCGTCTTCTAGTCGGATGCCAAAACCTTCGTCTGGGATATAAATACCAGGTTCTACCGTAAAGACTTGGTTGGCTTGCATTGGTTCGTGTAACAATCCATAATCGTGGGTATCTAAACCAATATGGTGGCTTGTGCCATGCATAAAGTATTTTTTGTAGGCTGGCCAATCTGGGTTTTCGTTTTGCACATCGGCTTTGTCTAGTAATCCTAAACCTAATAACTCTGACGTCATCAGTTTACCAACTTCGACATGGTATTCCGCCCAAAGTGTGCCTGGAACTAATAATTTTGTAGCGTCATTTTTAACACGATTTACAGCATTATAGACGGCTTTTTGGCGGTCAGTAAATTTTCCTGAAACAGGAATTGTACGCGTTAAATCACTAGAATAATTGGCATACTCTGCGCCAACATCCATAAGGATTAAATCACCAGCGTTGCATTGCTGATTGTTTTCGATATAATGCAGTACGTTGGCATTGTTACCTGAAGCAATAATCGGTGTGTATGCAAAACCTTTAGAACGGTTATTTAAAAACTCGTGCATAAACTCGGCTTCGATATTGTATTCCCAAACACCAGGCTTTACAAAGTCCAAAACGCGACGCACGCCTTTTTCTGTAATATTACAGGCGTGTTGCATGAGGTCTAATTCTATCTGGTCTTTTACAGAACGTAAACGTTGCAAAATAGGATTGCTTTTGGCAACTGCATGTGCAGGATATTTGTCTTTGAGCCATTTTGTAAAACGGTCTTCGCGCGTTTCTGTAACCACACTAGCACGGTAATGTTCGTTGGTGTTGATATATACAGTCTCGCATTGTGTCATAAGCTCAAACATGACTTTTTCCATATCCTGAAGCCAATATACCGTCTTGATACCAGAAGTTTCAAAAGCTTTTGCTTTGGTTAGTTTTTCACCTTCCCAAACTGCAATATGTGCGTTGGTTTCTTTTAAAAATAGAATTTCACGATTTTTTGGATTTGGACAATCTGGGAAAATAACCAGAATACTTTCTTCCTGGTCAACACCACTTAAATAAAAGATATCGCGATGCTGTGCAAATGGTAATGTGCTATCTGCACTTACCGGATAAATATCGTTTGAGTTAAATACTGCTAAACTGTTTGGCTGCATTGCTGAAGCAAAGTTTTTACGGTTTTTTATAAAGAGGTTGCGGTCAATTAAATCGTATTTCATAATCGAAAATAAGTTGTGAGTTTCAAAAATAAACAATCAATTTATAAAGCATAAAAAAAGAGCCTAAAAATAGACTCTTTTCATTTTTATGTTGCTACCTATTTATTTAGCCATGGCTTTTTTGACAACTCCAACAATAGCCATTAAGATTCCACCACCGACACCACCGCCAGCAACGCTACCTAAAATGCTAGTGACGTCCATGCCTGTTGAAGCTTCAGCAGCTGCAGCGCCGCCAAGCCCAAGCATTCCCAGGACTTTTCCGCCAAGTCCACCACCAAGAATACCTGCGACAGAATTCCACAATGTGCCTAAGTCTAAATTTTTAGCAAGTTTTCCGACAACATTTCCACCGACAGCTCCACTGACTAGTTGAATAATTAAAGGTAAATACTCTTCCATTTTTATAATATTTTATTAGTTAATTAACATAAATGTAATTAAAATGATTAAATAAATGTTAAAAAATTATATTATTAATAGTTTAGAATGTGTAAATCGGTGATTAAATAATAGCATACGTCGCGTAACTTTTGTTAAACTTTAGTTTATATCTGGGCGAATTATGTGTTTATTTTTAACTTGAATTCCTAAAACCAACTAACCATGAATTATTCCAAATTATTAGGCTTTATCTTAAGTCTAAGTTCAGTGTTTGCAATAGCACAACAACCAGCGACTTCTGCAGAAACAGTTAAGAATGCTTTAATACAAAAACGACAATTAACTGAAAGCTCACTAGTAAAAAATGTGCCTTTCAAAAATATTGGACCAACGATAATGAGTGGTCGTGTGGTCGATGTTGATGTTAATCCTGATATGCCTTCAGAATTTTATGTCGGTTATGCATCTGGTGGTGTTTGGTACACAACGAATAACGGAACAACATTCGAGCCTATTTTAGACAGTTCTGATACACAAAATGTCGGAGATATTGCTGTGCATTGGCCAACCAGAACTATTTATGTTGGTACCGGAGAGAATAATGCGTCGCGTTCGTCTTACGCTGGTATTGGAATTTTAAAGTCTACAGATAACGGAAAAAACTGGACGAATGTTGGCCTGATGGATGCCCATCATTTTGCACCTATATTAATTCACCCAGAGAATCCTGACGTGGTTACTGTTGGTGTTACTGGACACTTATATTCTGCAAACAATGAACGTGGAATTTACAAAACTACCGATGGTGGTAAAACATGGAAACAAACTCTTTTTGTTGATGACATGAGTGGTATCATTGATTTACAACACAGCCCAAAAAACTATGATGTTATGTTTGCAACATCTTGGACAAAAGACCGTAAAGCATGGAACTTTACAGGAAATGGAAATAATTCTGCCATATATAAAAGTACTGATGCTGGTGATACTTGGACGAGAGTATCGACCAAATCTAGTGGTTTTCCGACAGGTGAAGGTGTTGGTCGTATTGGTGTAGCTGTATTTGATGATAATACTATTTATGCTGTTCATGATAGCCAGTTTAGAAGACCAGACGAGAAGAAAAAATCTGACCGACGCGGATTGACTAAAGATGATTTTAAATCAATGTCTAATGGAGATTTTTTAGCCCTTGAGGATAAAAAACTAAATGCTTTTTTAAAGACAAACGGTTTTCAAGAAAAATACCGTGCCGAAAATGTAAAACAAATGGTACGTAGCGGAAATGTTAAGCCTATTGATTTGGCAAAATATTTAGAAGATGCCAATTCGATGTTGTTTGATACACCAGTAGTTGGTGCCGAAGTTTATAAAAGTACAGATGGCGGAAAAACTTGGAAAAAAACGCATGACGATTATTTGGATGGTATCTATTTTAGTTACGGTTATTATTTTGGACATATCCACGTATCTCCAGTAAATGCAGATGCTATTTATATTTATGGTGTGCCAATCGTAAAATCTAAAGATGGTGGAAAAACGTTTACCTCTATTAGTGCCGAAAACGTACATGCCGATCACCACGCGCTTTGGATAAATCCAAAAAACCCAAACCACTTGGTCAATGGAAATGATGGTGGTGTTAATATTACTTATGATGATGGCGAGAATTGGATTAAAAACAATTCGCCTTCAGTAGGTCAGTTTTACGCGATTAATGTCGATAACGAAAAGCCATACAATGTTTACGGCGGACTGCAAGACAACGGTGTTTGGAAAGGCGCTAATAATGCTCGCGAAAATAAAGCATGGCACCAGCAAGGCCAATACCCATGGAAGTCTATTATGGGTGGTGATGGTATGCAGATTCAGATAGATAATCGCAATTCGGATATCGTTTACACAGGGTTTCAGTTTGGAAATTATTATCGATTAAATTTAGAAACAGGCGATCGTAGATACATTCAGCCAAAGCATACTTTAGGTGAAAACCCATATCGTTTTAATTGGCAAACGCCAATTTTATTGTCACCGCACAATCAAGATATCCTGTATTTAGGCGGAAATAAATTAATGCGCTCTATGAATCAAGGTAATGATTGGGAAGCTATTAGTGACGACTTAACCAATGGTGGTAAAAAAGGAAACGTGGCTTATGGTACATTGGCTTCAATCAGTGAAAGTCCATTTCAGTTTGGATTAATCTATACCGGAAGTGATGATGGTTTAGTACACGTGACTAAAAACGCTGGTGGTAGTTGGACAAATATTTCAAGTTCATTACCAAAGGATTTATGGGTGAGTCGCGTTGTAGCATCAGAGCACAAAAAAGAACGCGTATATGTCACACTAAATGGGTATCGTTGGGATGATTTTAGTGTTTATGTATATATGAGTGATAACTATGGGCAGACGTGGGAAAATATTAGTGGTAACATTCCAGCGTCGCCAGTAAATGTTATTCGTGAGGATTCAGAGAACGAAAATATTTTATATATAGGAACAGATAATGGTGCCTATGTGTCATTCAATCAAGGTGAAACTTGGGACGTGTTTTCAAACGGTGTTCCTAATGTTGCAGTGCATGATATTGTTCTTCAATCAGACGCAAAAGATGTGTTATTAGGAACGCACGGAAGAAGCATTTATAAAGCCAGTATTGCGCCTTTACAAAAGATGAATGCCGATATGAATTCAAAAGCTATTACGCTGTTTGATATGAATCCTATGCGCTATTCTAGCCGATGGGGAAGTTCTTGGAGTCAATGGTTAGATGCTTACGAACCAGAAACGACGATTCAGTTTTTTAGTAATGCTTCAGGAGAAAAAGCCATCAAAATCTTATCGGAAAAAGGTGCAGAGTTAAACAGTATGAAAGTTATTGTCGACAAAGGTTTTAATTACGTAGACTATAATTTAGAATTAACAAATAAAGGTAGAAAAGCCTTAATGAAAGAAAATACAAGCTTAGATATTAACCAAGCGAGTAACGGAAAATATTATTTACCAAAAGGAGAGTATACTGTTGAAATAGATGGTGCAATAACAAAACTAGAAATTAAATAATTGACATTTCTTTTGCATTTTTTTCACATTATTTGAGGTATTAAGTTGTAGTTTGGACCTGTAAACGAGCTGTTAATACTAAAACGTCTTTTTCGCGTTAAGTATAAAAAGAGCTTTTAGTTCACTAAACTAATCATCAATCATCAATCATCAATCATCAATCATCAATCATCAATCGTTATGTTAAACCGCTTTTTACTACTGGCATTTTTATGCCTTTCTATTACTGTATTTTCACAAGAAGAACAAACTGAACAAGTCAAGATTTTTTTGGATTGTGACCGTTGTGATGACGAGTTTCAACGGCAAAATTTAGGAAACGTTCAATTTGTGAGAGATCAAGATTTAAGTGACGTTCATATTTTTGTAGTGACTCAAAGAAACGGTGCTGGTGGTCAAAGTTATGAAATGGATTTTATTGGTAAGAATGAGTTAGAAGCCATTAATTATAAACTAACTTTTTCTACAGATGCAAATATGACAAATGACGAGGTCAGAAAGCGTGTTTTAGAATATTTAAAGCTTGGTCTAGTGCGTTTTTGGATTGCAAAAGGAACTACTTCGGAAGTTGCAGTAAATGTGCCAACTCCAGAAAATGAAGAAGAAGAGGTAGAGGAAGAAGATCCTTGGAATTATTGGTTATTTCGTGTCGGAGCCAATGGCTTTTTTAATGGTCAGGAGTTAAATAGTAGAAGTAACTTTAATGTGAATGCTTCTGCAAGACGTGTCACAGAGAAAAATAAATTTTCACTCTTTTTGCGTTATGGAGAAAATAGATCAACTTTTACTTTTGTGAATGACCAAGACGAAGAGGAAGACTTTAAAGTTTTTAATAATAATAAACGTCTAAATATTAATGATGTTTTAAGTATTAATGATCATTGGTCTTACGGTTTTTTCGGAAGTTTAGGGACTTCAACTTTTAGTAATTTTGATTTATTTGCAACTTTTAGACCTGCTTTAGAATATAGCTTTTTTGATTATGTAGATTCTGCTAAAAAGCAATTAACGATTTCTTACCGAAATGGGATTCGTTATAATGAATATATCGAGCGTACCGTTTTTAATGAAACGGAAGAATTTCTTTGGGAACATGGGCTACAGCTTGGAGGTCGTATTAATCAAGAATGGGGAACTGTTAATGCAGAAGTGTCTTTTAATCAGTTTTTAAATGACCCAACTTTAAACGCAACAAACTTCTTTCTAAGTACCAATGTCCGCTTATTTAAGGGCTTTAATTTTAATGTAAGCGGTAGTTATTCTATTACAAGAAATCAAGTTAATATTCCAGGTGGCGACTTAACGGTCGAAGAATTATTACTACAGCAACAACAATTACAATCTGGATTTAATTATTTTGTTAGCGTTGGATTTAACTATTCGTTTGGGTCTATTTACAATACAATTGTAAATCCACGTTTTGACTTTTAAGTAAAACGATTCTAAATAAGCAATTAGGTATTGGCACAGTTGTCAATACGCCAATTGCACCGTATCTTTGTTAGACTAACAAAAAGATTTATTCGACAATGAGCGGAATTTTAAATTCTTCGATTGGAAGAAAGTTTGCCATGGCGCTTTCGGCACTCTTCCTAATGGTTTTTTTACTTCAACATTTTGCTATCAACATCTTATCTGTATTTAGTGCAGATGCTTTTAATACAGCATCACACTTTATGGGTACGTTTTGGGCAGTACAGTTTATTTTACAACCTATATTAATTTTTGGTGTTATTTTTCACTTTGTGATGGGTTTTGTTTTAGAAATCAAAAACAACAAAGCACGTAAAGTAAGTTATGCCAAAAATAAGGGTAGTGCAAACTCGACTTGGATGAGTCGTAATATGTTGCTGACTGGTGCCGTTGTATTAGCATTTATGGTGCTTCACTTTATTGATTTTTGGATTCCAGAAATTAATACCAAATATATCGTTGGCGATATGAGTGGTATGCACAATGGTGAGTTTAGATATTTCCATGAGTTGGTCGAAAAGTTTCACAGTCCACTTCGTGTTGGTGCTTACATAGTTTCATTTGTATTGCTTAGTCTACATTTATTACACGGATTTAACTCAGCATTTCAATCTATTGGAGCAAATAACAAGTACACTAAAGGACTCAAAGGTTTTGCAAAAGTATATTCTATTGGTATTCCTTTAGGATTTATTTTCATTGCATTATTTCATCATTTAACAGGACACTAAAAACATATAATATGGCTTTAGATTCAAAAATACCTCAAGGTCCACTTGCAGATAAGTGGACTAATCATAAAAATAAAATCAACTTAGTAAACCCAGCAAACAAGCGTCTAATTGATGTCATTGTTGTGGGTACTGGTTTAGCTGGGGGTTCTGCCGCAGCAACTTTAGCAGAGTTAGGCTATAATGTAAAAGCATTTTGCTTTCAAGATTCTCCAAGACGTGCGCACTCTATTGCAGCACAAGGTGGAATTAATGCGGCTAAGAATTACCAAGGTGATGGCGACTCGACATACAGATTATTTTATGATACTGTAAAGGGTGGTGATTACCGTTCGCGTGAAGCAAACGTTCACCGTTTAGCTGAAGTGTCTACAAATATCATTGACCAATGTGTTGCTCAAGGTGTGCCTTTTGCAAGAGATTATGGTGGATTATTAGATAACCGTTCATTTGGTGGTGTGTTAGTATCACGTACGTTCTATGCCAAAGGACAAACAGGACAGCAATTATTATTAGGTGCTTATTCTGCTATGAATCGTCAGATTGGTCGTGGTAAAATAAAAATGTACTCACGTCACGAAATGTTAGACGTTGTGATTGTCGATGGAAAAGCAAGAGGTATTATTGCTCGTAACCTAGTTACTGGTGAGATTGAAAGACATTCTGGTCATGCTGTAGTTGTTGGTACTGGAGGTTATGGAAATGCATTCTACCTTTCAACTTATGCTATGGGTTCTAATGTAACAGCTGCATGGAAAGTACACAAACGTGGTGCTTATTTTGCAAACCCATGTTACACACAAATCCACCCAACATGTATTCCTGTTTCTGGAGATCATCAATCTAAATTAACATTGATGTCAGAGTCTTTAAGAAATGATGGACGTATTTGGGTGCCAAAACATAAAAAAGATGTCGAAGCTATTCGAAACGGGAGTTTAAAGCCTACTGACTTAGCTGAAGAAGATAGAGATTACTACTTAGAGCGACGTTATCCAGCATTCGGTAACTTAGTGCCTCGTGATGTAGCATCAAGAGCTGCAAAAGAGCGTTGTGATGAAGGTTACGGTGTTAACCAGACAGGCGAAGCAGTTTACTTAGATTTCGCGTCCGCTTTTATGCGTTACGGAAAAGAACAAGCTCACGTTAAAGGATTAGATGAAAATGACGATGCTTTAGTAAAAAAATTAGGTCAAGAGATTGTAAAGAATAAGTATGGAAATTTATTCCAGATGTATGAAAAAATCGTTGATCAAAATCCATACGAAACACCAATGATGATTTATCCAGCGGTTCACTATACAATGGGTGGAATTTGGGTAGATTATAACTTAATGACTACAGTTCCTGGATTGTATGCAATTGGTGAGGCAAATTTCTCTGATCATGGTGCTAACAGACTTGGAGCATCTGCATTGATGCAAGGTTTAGCTGATGGTTATTTTGTATTACCATATACAATTGGTGACTATTTAGCGGATGATATTAGAACAGGACCAATCCCAACAGACACAAAAGAGTTTGAAGAGGCTGAGAAGAATGTTAATGAAACTATTGACAAACTCATTAATAACAATGGTTCAAAATCTGTAGACCATTTCCATAAGCGTTTAGGAAAAATTATGTGGAATAAATGCGGAATGGCCAGAAATGAAAAGGACCTTAAAGAAGCAATTGATGAAATTGCTGAGTTAAGAGCAGAATTCTGGAAAGAGGTAAGAGTTCCTGGTGAAGCTAACGAGTATAACGAAGAGTTAGCAAAAGCAGGTCGTGTTGCAGATTTCCTAGAGTTAGGAGAATTATTTGCAAAAGACGCATTGGTAAGAGAAGAATCTGCTGGAGGACATTTTAGAGAAGAATATCAAACTGCCGAAGGTGAAGCGACGCGACGTAAAGAGTTTCAGTTTGTTTCTGCTTGGGAATATAAAGGAGAACCAAAAGATGCAGTATTACATAAAGAGGATTTAGTGTACGAAAACATCGAAGTAAAAGAAAGAAGTTACAAGTAATCAATGAGGCTTATAATTTCCATAATACTAATATTTAGTACCCTAAATAGCTTTTCTCAGGTTTTAGATAAACCATCAGAAGGCAAAGTTTTAGTCTATATCACTCGAAGTAATGATTTAGGCGGAGCTATGAATTTTAGAGTATATGATAAAGACTTGTTTTTAGGAGCATTACCTTCAAGAGCTTATTTCAAATACGAGTGTGAGCCAGGAGAACATCTTTTTTGGGCAGCTTCTGAAAATAGAGATTTTGTTGAAGCAAATCTAGAAGCAAACAAAACCTACGTTATAGATTTAAGAGCTAAGTTAGGGATGTTTATCGCTGCTGTTGGTGTTGAACCATATTCACCAGATAATAAAAGACACGTAAAGAGAGTTAATAAAGTCTTAAAAAAGCATATCAGTGCTAACATAGTCGATAGTAGGAAAACTGAAGAGAAAGTAGAGAATATAGCTAAGGCTATGGAAGCTTATGAAAGAGTGAAGAGCCGTCAAGCAAACAAAATCAAAAAGCTTTTGCCAAATATGAATTTTAAAAACACCGATAGTGATGAATAATAATATTCTAAAATTGAAACTAAAAAGAATTGATCCAGTTAAGTATGCTTTAATAGCATCTATACTTACGGTACTAATAATGCTAATTGTTTTTGTACCAATGATGTTATTGTTTTCTGCAATAGGTCTTGGTGCAGCTTCTTCTGAATACGGAAGTGGTGCAGGTGTTTTTGGAGCATTGTTAGGTAGTGGTGTTTTTATAATACTTGTGCCTATATTTTATGGAGTTCTTGTATTTATAATTACGCTAATATCAAGTTCATTATTAAATTTTATTTTAAAGAAAACAGGTGGTTTAGATATTGATTTTGAAAAAGCAGGTTTAGACATTTCACAACCTGAATCTTTTCTAAAACAAATTGAACAATAAAAAAAAGAGAGTGCTATGAATTTAACGTTAAAAATATGGCGTCAAAAAGGCGCAAATGACAAAGGAAAAATTGTAGACTATCCAATGAGCGATGTGTCTCCTGACATGTCTTTCTTAGAAATGTTGGATGTCTTAAATCAAGACCTTATTGAAAAAGGAGAAGAGCCAGTAGCTTTTGATCATGACTGTCGCGAAGGTATTTGTGGTTCTTGCTCGATGTATGTCAATGGA
Organism: Winogradskyella sp. PC-19; assembly: GCF_002163855.1. NCBI lineage: Bacteria > Pseudomonadati > Bacteroidota > Flavobacteriia > Flavobacteriales > Flavobacteriaceae > Winogradskyella > Winogradskyella sp. PC-19. The sequence goes on from NZ_CP019332.1 coordinate 2,061,390, forward strand.
CAAGCACATGGACCAGATTCGATGGTAACAGTTTGTCAATTACACATGCGTAGTTTTAGTGATGGTGATACAATTTTTATAGAGCCATGGAGAGCAACTGCATTTCCTGTAATCAAAGATTTGATTGTAGACAGAAGTGCATTTGATCGTATACAACATGCTGGAGGATTTATTTCAGTAAATACTTCGGGTAATACTCAGGATGCAAATGCTATTCCTATTGAGAAAGAAAATGCAGATAAAGCTTTTGATGCAGCAACATGTATTGGTTGTGGTGCTTGTGTAGCAAGTTGTAAAAACTCATCGGCGATGCTATTTGTATCGGCAAAAGTGTCTCAGTTTGCATTATTACCACAAGGCCAAGTTGAAGCAACAGACCGTGTTTTAAATATGGTTAAGCAAATGGATGAAGAAGGTTTTGGTAACTGTACAAATACAGGAGCTTGTGAGGTAGAATGTCCTAAAGGCATTTCGCTAGAAAATATTGCACGTATGAATCGTGAATACCTTTCAGCAAGTTTTAAAGGTTAATGTCATTCAGAGCGAAAGCGAAGAATCTCAAATAATATTAATTATCCTAAGATAAATTTTATCTTAGGATTTTTTATTTATTTTAATGCTAAATCAACATCAATCATGAAATATATAGTAAAATCTATCATCTGTATCTTATTAGTTCTTCAAATAGGATATGCTCAGGATAATAAATTTAATGAAGACAAGCTTTTAGATAGATTGGAGGTTTTAAGCTCAGATAAATTTGAAGGAAGAAGAACAGGAGAAAAAGGGAATGATTTAGGAAGAGCTTTTATTATAAAAGAGTTTAAAGATTTAGGAGTGGACGCCTTTAATGGAAGCTATGAGCACGCCTTTTCCTTCGATTCAAGAGTAGGAAGCTTTAGTGCAAAAAACGTTTTAGGAATAGTAAAAGGTACAGAATTTCCTGATAAATATATTGTCATTAGTGCACACCATGACCATTTAGGAAAGTCTGGTGACAAAATATTCAATGGAGCTGATGATGACGCTTCAGGAGTTTCGGCATTATTTGCATTTGCTGAGTATTTAAAAAAGAATCCACCAAGACATTCTATAATATTAGCTGCTTTTGATGCAGAAGAATTAGGACTCAGAGGTGCAAAATATTTTGTTGAAAAAATGAAAGAATCTAATATTGTAGCTAACATAAATATGGATATGATTAGCCGAAGTGCTAAAAACGAATTGTACGTAGTTGGAAGTCGATACAATAAAGGCTTAAAAGCTATAATTGAAGAATTTAAAAACCCAACAGATACAAAGTTATTAGTTGGTCATGATGGGACAGATGGTAAACAAGATTGGACTTTTTCTTCTGACCATGGTCCTTTTCATCGTGCAAAAATCCCATTTTTGTATTTTGGAAATGAAGACCATGCAGCTTACCATAAACCTTCTGATGACTTCAAAGACATAACACCTAAGTTTTATAAAAATGCAGTTTCGATAATTATTTCAGTATTTAGAGATTTAGATGCTAAAGGATTATAATTGCACGTTAATATTAAGTTTCAAAGATTTTGTTTTTAGTATATTTCGGCAATAGAAATAACGATGCAGAATCCTTCAGAATTTTACAAAAGTCAACTAGAAAGTCACAACAATAAATCTAAAGCCTTATTTAAAACTTTAAGTCTTTATAGTGTTCTAAGGCTTTCTGTTTTTGTCTTAACTAGTATCGGGATTTACTTTACTTTCAAGCAATGGCAACTTGCAGTTGCTATTGGAATTATAGGAGTTATTATTTTTTTATTCCTACTCTCAAAGTATACCGATTTAAAACTCGAAAGGCAGCGTTTTAAACGTTTAATAAAAATAAACGAAGAAGAAATTGCGATTGCTTCAGGAAATTTCCATGAAAGAAGTGATGGTTCAGAATTTCAGAACCCCAAGCATTTTTACAGTTTAGATATTGATTTATTTGGTGTAGGCTCTTTTTTTCAGTTTACAAATAGGACTACGATAAAAGAAGGTACCCGAAAGTTTGCTCAAAGCCTTTTAGCTAACCAAATTAAAGATATACCTAAACGTCAAGAAGCTATAAAGGAGTTGGGGAAAAATCCAAAGTGGTATCAAAATTATAGAGCCATAGCCCAAGGTGTTGAAGCAGAATATTCTGCAAAGTCCATAATAAAATGGTTAAAGGACTACAAACCATTTTTAAGCAAAACATGGTTTTATATAACGTTAGCATTTAGTTTGCTGTCATTAGTGATAGCTGGTCTTGCAATTGCCGAAATTATTCCGGTAGGATTTTTAGGGTATTGGCTTATTTTGGGCTTAGGAATCACAGTAAAATTCCTCAAAAAAATAAATGAATTATCACAACACTCATCAAAAGCAAAAGATACTTTTAGACAATATGCTTTGCTTCTTAAGCAGATTGAAATAAAAGAATTTTCTTCGCAACTATTACAAGAACAACAGTGTAAAATTCAATTAGAAGGTCAGAAGGCTTCAGCAATTTTTGCAAAGTTATCAAAACGCATAGATACTTTAGACAATAGGAATAATTTGATTTCTGCAATTTTTGGAAATGGTTATTTTCTATCAGACATTAGACAAACTTACTATATTGAAAACTGGATAAAAACCTACGCTGATAAAGTTGAAGATTGGTTTGAAGTCGTGACGTTTTTTGATGCATATAATAGCTTGGGAAGTTATGCGTTTAATCACCAACAATTCTGCTATCCTAAAATCTCCTCAGAATCACATACGATTTTAGCCTCTGAACTGGGACATCCTTTATTAGCCGAAGAAAAACGTATTAATAGTGATTTAGAGCTAAAAGAAGAGGAGTTTTTCATAATAACTGGGGCAAATATGGCAGGAAAAAGTACGTTTTTAAGAACTGTAGCTTTGCATATAGTTATGGCTAATGTTGGATTACCCGTTTGTGCAAAACAAAGCAAGTATAAACCGATTAAACTTATAACAAGTATGCGTACTACAGACTCATTAACTGACGATAGCAGTTACTTTTTTAGTGAGTTAACACGCCTAAAATTTGTTGTAGATACCATTGAAAAAGATAATAATTACTTTATCATCCTTGACGAAATTTTAAAAGGTACAAACAGTACAGACAAAGCTATTGGCTCAAGGAAATTTGTAGAAAAATTAGTAAAGCTTAATGCTACAGGTATTATCGCTACACATGATTTGAGTCTCACAGAAATTGAAAGCCAATTAGATGCGGTTAAAAATTACTTCTTTGATGCGCAAATTGTAAACGACGAGCTCTACTTTGATTATAAACTTAAGCAAGGTGTTTGCCAGAACATGAACGCTAGCTTTCTCTTGAAGAAGATGGAGATTGTTTAATAGCAATAGCAGAGTATAAATGTCATTCAGAGCAAAGTGAAGAATCTCTTTTCAAAACTTAAAGATTCTTCATCCCATTCAGAATTACAAAAACAAAAAACCCTTTCTAATTTAGAAAGGGTTTTTTAATTCTTAAAAGAAAGGTCTACTAAGCTTCAAAAGGCTCAATAGAAACATAAGATCTGTTGTCTTTTTTCTTTGTAAATTTCACTAAACCATCAACCTTTGCATGCAAAGTATGGTCTTTTCCTTGATATACATTTTCACCTGGGTGATGTGTATTACCACGTTGTCTTAAAATGATGTTTCCAGCGATAGCAGCTTGTCCACCAAAAATCTTAACACCTAAGCGTTTCGATTCTGATTCTCTACCGTTTTTAGAACTACCAACTCCTTTTTTATGAGCCATTGTCTTAAGGTTTTATATTGTTATACTTAAGTGATTGCAATTAAGCTTTACCACCATCTAATTCGTCTTGCCATTTTTTAAGCTCGTCCCAATTACCATCTGCAGCTAATTTAGCTTGCTTTGGCCAAGTATCAGTAACATGGTTACCACGAACTCCAGCGATAATTTCGGAAATTGCGGCTGGCTTAGTTTTAGCTAAATCAGCAAAAGTAGCGATACCTGCTTCTACTAAAGTAGATGCGATTTTTGGTCCAATACCTTCAATTTTCTTTAAATCATCAGCTTTACCTGTTGCTTTCTTAGCAGCTGGTTTTGCAGCAGCCTTCTTAGGAGCAGCTTTCTCAGCTTTAGGAGCAGCAGCTTTTGCTTCTACTTTTTTAGGTTCAGCCTTCTTAGTTTCTTTTTTTGGAGCAGCTTTTTTAGCTCCAGAAGCTTTAATGCTTTCGATTACGATTTCTGTTAAAGATTGTCTGTGTCCATTTTTAACACGGTAACCTTTACGTCTTTTCTTTTTGAAAACAATAACCTTGTCACCTTTAAGGTGCTTTAAGACTTTTGCACTTACTTGTGCTCCGTCTATAGCTGGGGCGCCTATAGTTGTATTGTCACCATCACCAATTAAAAGAACGTTATCGAAATTTACTTTCTTACCTTCTTCTGTTTGCAAACGGTTAACAAAAACTTTTTGGTCTTTTTCAACTTTGAATTGATGCCCTGCTATCTCTACAATTGCGTACATAGCGTAACGTTTTTATTAATTTGTTTTTATATCAAAATAGCCTTCTTCTCAGAAAGCGGATGCAAATATACGCTTAAATTCCTAATTCACAAACGTTTTAAATGATTTGACAAGCTTTTAAATACTTAAATAATAACGATGATAAGTACGTCATATTCACTAATAAGATTATTTCACATTTTATTTAGATTGAAAAGTGTATTTGTTCACTATTTTTGTAAGACTTGCTGTAACAAATAGTTGTTTGGCAAGACAAACACTTGAAACTTTTATTAAAAAACACTAAAAATGAAAAAAAGCTTATTAAGTCTAGCGCTTTTGATGTTTGTAGGATACTCTTCTACGGCCCAAAAGGTAGAGTTTGAAGAATTTGATTTAGATAACGGACTGCATGTTATCTTACATCAAGATAATACAGCACCTGTTGTCATTACATCTGTAATGTATGATGTTGGAGGAAAAGACCGTGAAAAGAATCGTACTGGTTTTGCACATTTTTTTGAACACCTTTTATTTGAAGGCTCAGAGAATATTGAACGTGGGGAGTTTATGAAAATTATACCAGCCAATGGTGGAACCTTTAATGCTAATACCTCCCAAGATAGAACTTACTACTACGAAATATTCCCTTCTAACAAATTAGAATTAGGATTATGGCTAGAATCAGAGCGTATGTTACATCCTGTAATAGACCAAGTTGGTGTTGATACACAGAATGAAGTTGTAAAAGAAGAAAAACGTCAAAGTTATGATAGACCTTATGGCAAAATATTAGAAGAGATAGGTCTAAATTTATTTGAGGTACATCCTTATAAAGACCCGAATATTGGCTATATGAAGGATTTAGATGCTGCTACTCTGGATCAGTTCAATGCTTATTTCGATAAATATTATGGCCCTAATAATGCTGTGTTAATTGTAGCAGGAGATATTGATACTGCCAAAACTAAAGAGATGGTTAAGGAATACTTTAGTGAAGTAAAAGCTAGACCAGAAGTGGTTAGAAATTTTCCTAAAGAAACACCTATAACAGAAACAAAAAAGGTTAAAGCTTATGATGCTAATATCCAGATTCCTGCTATCATTGCAGCGTACAGATTACCAGGACAAGCAACCAGAGATGCTTTTGTATTAGATATGATTTCTACATATTTAAGCGGTGGAAAAAGTTCTGTATTGTATAAAAAAATTGTCGATCAACAAAAACAAGCATTACAAGTACAAGCGGTAAATCTTGGACAGGTAGACCATAATATTTTTGCTCTTTTTGCTTTACCTCAAGGAGATGTTCCATTAGATACATTACTTTCTGAAATGGATGAGGAAATCAAAAAAATGCAAACCGAATTAATTTCTGAGCGTGATTATCAAAAACTACAAAATCAATTCGAGAATCAGTTTGTAAGCTCTAATTCTAGTGTTGCAGGTATTGCAAGTTCATTAGCAACATATTATATGTTATATGGAGATGTTAATTTAATAAATACACAATTAGATTTATACAAGTCTATAACTAGAGAAGAAATTAGAGATGTAGCGGCTAAGTATTTAAGCCCAAATCAACGCGTAGAAATTCAGTATTTACCTAAAAAAGATGACAAATAAGATGAAGACATTAAAACTAAAATTAGCTGCGTTTATAGGTATGGCTCTATTGTCATTTGGAGTAAACGCACAATTAGACAGGTCTCAAATGCCAGAAGCTGGACCAGAACCAGTAATTAATTTAGAAGACCCGCAAGAGTTTAAACTAAAGAATGGGATTACCGTAATGGTAGTCGAAAATAACAAGCTACCAAGAGTATCTTACCAATTAAGTATAGACAATAAGCCTTATGCTGAAGGTGATAAAGCAGGTGTTGCAAGCTTACTTTCTGCAATGTTAGGAAATGGAACAACTAATATTTCTAAGGATGATTTTAATGAAGAAGTAGACTTCTTAGGAGCCAATATTTCTTTTGGATCTAGTGGAGGTTTTGGTAGTGGGTTAGTTAAATATTCTGACCGTATTGTAGAGTTAATGGCAGATGCAACAATCAATCCTTTACTAACCGAAGAAGAGTTTAAAAAGGAAAAGGATAAATTAATCGAAAATTTAAAATCGAATGCCAAAAGTTCGGATGCTGTTGCAGGTCGTGTTGTAGGTGCTTTAGCTTATGGTAAAAATCATGTTTATGGAGAGTTTACTACTGAAGAAACTGTAAATAACGTAACATTCCAAGATGTTTTAGATTTTTACAAAATTAGATTTGCACCAAACAATGCTTACATTGTTGTTGTTGGAGATATTTCTGTAAAAGACGCCAAAAAGCAAATGAAAAAATATTTTGGCAAGTGGGAAAAAGTAAATTTAAAAGAGTTACCAGCGCCAGAATTAACAGCAAATGTATCTTCTCCAGAAATCAATTTTGTAGATATGCCAAATGCAACGCAGTCAAACATATCAGTAACTAATAATGTAGACTTAAAGCAAAGTGATAAAGATTATTTTGCAGCATTAATGGCAAATAACATCCTTGGTGGTGGTGGTGAAGGTTATTTATTTAAAAACCTTCGTGAAGACAAAGGTTATACATATGGCGCATATTCTAGTTTAGGAGCTAGTCGTTATGGTGTATCTCGTTTTAATGCAAGTGCAAAAGTACGTAATGTTGTTACAGATAGTGCTGTAGTTGAGTTTTTAAAAGAAATTAAGCGTATCCGTACAGAACCAGTTGAAGCACAAACCTTAGACAATGCAAAGGCAAAATATGTTGGTCGTTTTGTGATGGCTTTAGAGCGCCCTCAAACTATTGCTAACTACGCTCTAAACAAAAGAAGAAATAATTTACCAGATGACTTTTATTCAAACTATTTAGAAAACATTAATAATGTTTCTGTTGAAGATGTTCAACGTGTTGCAAACAAATACTTTAGTTTAGATAACTCAAGAATTGTTGTTGTAGGTAAAGGAAGTGAAGTTTTAGATAATCTTGAGAAAGTTGGTATACCAATTAAATACTATGACAAGTATGCAACAGCCACAGATAAACCAGTATTTTCTAAGCCATTACCAGAAGGTTTAACAGCGTCTGATGTAGTTAAAAATTACGTAAAAGCTGTTGGTGGTGAAGCTAAATTAAGAGAGGTAAAATCTACGTTATCTGTTGCAGAAGTTACTATTGCAGGAGCACCTTTTAAGCCAAAAGCAGTTATAAAACAGATGGCTCCAAATATGTATTCTATGGAAATGTCTGTAGAAGGTATGGGTACATTATACAAGCAAAAGTTTGATGGTAAGTCAGGTTTCCAAGAGCAGCAAGGACGAAAAATTCCTATGTCAGATGATGATGTATCTTCTAGAAAAAAGACACAAGGACTTTTTCCTGAGATATATATGGAAGCTTCAAATATCGAATTAGAAAGCTTAACTGATGTAGATGGTGTAGACGCCTACAAAATAATCTCTACAGAAGACGGTAAAAAAACAACACGATTTTATGCAGCAGATTCTGGTTTATTAATCAGAACTGAAAGTGTGACTGAAGTTCAAGGACAGTCTATAACATCTATCACTGAATACTCAAATTATAAAGAAATTAAAGGTGTTATGATGCCAGGTAAAATGAAGATTACAAATGGTCCTCAAGTTATTGAGATGGACATTACTGAAATTAAAATCAATGAAGGTGTAACTGCCGAGGATTTTAATTAAGAATCTTTAAATACATAAAATCAAAACCGAAGCCAATTAATTGGTTTCGGTTTTTTTATTTCCTTTTTCTGTTAGCAATATAAACGCCAGCTAAGATAATTGCGGTTGCAATGGCTTGAAGAGGTGTAAAAGTTTCGCCGTCAGTTATTCCCCAAATAACTGCAACAATAGGCATTAGATATGTGACAGAAGTTGCAAATACAGGTGTTGAAATTTGTACGAGTTTAAAAAAGAAAACTTTAGCTAATGCCGTCCCAAATATGGATAAAATACAGATATAAATAAGAGATTCATAGAATGCTTCAGATTCAAAAGTCTTAGCAGTAAAAAAGTCCGTAAACAATAAGACTACAAACGCCGGAACAACAATAAACACATAATTACCTGCAGCAATGGTTAATGGTTTTACACTTTGTAAGTGTCGTTTAATAATATTTACGTTAGCAGCATACATTAGCGTAGCTATGATAATGTAAGCTGCATAGAGATAGTTTTGGTTTGGGTTAATATCTGCACCTTTTAGAATTAAGATTGCTGTACCAATAAAACCAATTATAACACCAAGAACTTGACGTTTAGTAGAAGCGATTTTAAAAATCGCAGCACCCATTAAAACAGTATTTAAAGGTACAAGAGAATTTAATATAGAGGTAATTGCACTGTCGATTTCAGTTTCGGCAATAGCAAACAAAAAGGCAGGAAAAAAAGAACCCAAAAAACCAGAAATGATAATCCATTTCCACTTAGCCTTATCAATTTTCTTTAAGCCTTTGTAAGCAAATGCAATTAAAATAATTCCGCTTAAAACGTTACGCAAACCCCCAATCTGATATGCTGTTAATCCTAATAAAGACTTTTTAATCAGAATGAAAGAACTACCCCAAATTATAGATAAAATAATGAGATAGAACCACTTAATGTTAACGTTTTTCATATAATGCTGGTTAGCGGTCACAAAATTCGTTAATTATTTTTCAAGAAACTGTGTATTTCTTAGATTTGTTTCAAACTTAGAATCAATATAGTTATGAAAATATTTAAAAGTGTTATAGTTATTATCGCAGTTGCTTTTTCAGTTATTGCTTGTAAAAATAATGCAGAGCCAGAGGTGAAAACTGTATCAGTCGAAACATCGAAAAAAGAAACAGTGAGTCAGTTAGACCCAAATGCAACTTATGCTAAAGTTGAGTTTAATATTAAAGGAATGACTTGTGCCGTTGGTTGTGCGAAAACTATAGAAAAGAAAATGGCTAAGCTAGAAGGCGTAAAAATGGCTAAAGTCGATTTTGATAAAGAACTTGCTATGGTAGAGTTTGACGAAGCTAAAGTGACACCAAAAACCCTAAAAGAAGCTGTTGCTAAAGTAAGCGACATCTACAAGGTTGAAGAAATTAAAACAGTTGATGTATTCTCAACAGAAAAAAAACAAGAAGCTAAAATGGCTTGTAAGCCTGATTGCAAAATGGACTGCTGTAAAGATAAAGCAGAAAAGTCAAAAATGAGTTGTGCTAAAGATTGTGAAAAAGAATGTTGTAAAGCTGAAAAAGCTTAAAAGACTCGAAAGAAAATAATTATATAAACGCTATCCTCATGGGTGGCGTTTTTTTTACACTTATAATTAAAGAATTATACTCTAAGGATTATATAGCTTGAAAGAAAACATAAGCAAGAACAATAAAAGCAACAGGAACAACGACAAGTTTCCATACTTGTAGTTTTTGCTTTTTTGACTTTGCGTTTAAGACATTTCGGCGTTTACCATTATACCGCATCCAATTTTTTAAGTAAATAAAAAGGATACACAATACAGAAAGGGTAATCGCTTTTTCTAAATTCACTTTACCTATGTTAAGTTGACTAGAAAAAGCAGCGAAGAAACACGCTAAAAGTGCATAAAAAGCAATTTCAGTTATACAGATATACTGTAGGGCTAAAGACATAGCTTTTCTACCAAACTTAGGTTTAGTAACATTAAGAAACGTAATATAGAAAGAGTCAAACATAATGATAAAAATAAAAAAACCGCATCTAGTTTAGATGCGGTTTTTTATCAAACTTTATAATGTTTATTGAACGCTGATTTTTACATCATCAATATCAATAGTCATATTTTGATTAGCAGTATCACTACCTGTATACTTAAATGCTATGTAAGCATTTCCAGTAACAGCAGATAAGTCTATCTCTCCAGAGTTAACGAACGTAAACCAGTTACCAGAATCTACAATATAACTTTTTGTAAATGGCATAGATGTCCAAGTTGCAGTTAATACACCAGCTTCGGTACCATCAAAATCATTAGAATATAAAACTTCCATTGGGTCATGACCTGCATCTGGGAAAGCGTGTTGCATTTCAAAAGTCAATACTTCACCAGTTTGCGCATCCATATCAATACTTGGTGTAATTAACCAACCAATGTTAGAAGAATCACCTGAACTAAAGGCAGAGAATCTTGCAGTTCCGTTTCCACTAAATACATCTTCAGACCATAATCTAGATCCAGCTTCTGCAAAGTTAATCCAACCTGGAGTATCAAAAGTAGTGTTATCTGTAGCCTCTTGGAAATCTGCTCCAAATACTGGGTCACAACGTTGACCAGTCATATCAATTGTTTCTGGTGTATTTACAACAACGTTAAATTCGTCACCAAAAAAGTTTTTCTGTAAAACAGCTATCATAGAACCTTTACCTTCAGGTAATGATAAGGCTTTAAAATCTGCAAAAGTACTAGTTGCAAACGTAGTTGATGTACCAGTAGAACAATCTTCTAAAGTACGCTCACCATCAAATTGGTCAAAACCTTCTGACGCATAACTTAATGCATTTGGGCCAACAGCTTGAGATTTTAGGAACTGTACATCATTTAATTTAATAAGTAAGTTTGTTTTATCATCAGTAAAGTCAGCAACACCAATTTCAAGAGGTGTCATAGTAGCTACTTCAGCAGATCTAAGAATAAAGTCGTTTTCTGAAGGTGCAGGTATTTTACCAATACGGTCTCCGTCTTTTGGTCCAATAGTTAAAACACCATTAGAAATTGCAGTAGATAAACCATTTACTTTTACATATACTTTACGACCTACTTCGTAACGGATAAATAATGGGTTGACATCAACAAGTACTCTAATTCCATCAGTTGGGTTTTCTGTAGCATTCTGAAGTATTATTTCTTCAAAATAATTCCCTCCTTCGTCAGAAGAGATTACATAACCAGTAACAAATTGGTCAGGACCATCAGTAGGGTATGTATAAATTGTATCGTCATCAGAATAGTCTAATGCAGTGTTACCTTGTTCTTGAGCTAATTGGCCAGCTACAGAACTTATTTCTATGGTACTACCTGTTAATACTGGTTCTACAACAGCAGTATTAGGGATACTAAAATCGTCATCCTCTACACAACTATTAAATACGACTAAACCTATTAGTAAAAGGATTAATTTGTTAATTTTTAAAGTTTTCATTTTTATATATTTTATTTTTCTTTTTTCAATTAAAATCTTACGTACATATTAAAATAGTACGTTGTGCCATTTCCGAAGAAGTAACGTGAACCAAAAACAGGGCCATTATCTCTAGATTTATCATCTCTTATCCGTCTAAAGTTAGCTAATCTTGATTGTTCAAAACCACCCGTTCTATATTGTTGATTAAATACATTATTAATAGTAGCAAAGAAACCAATGAAATAGTCATTAATTTTCCACGATTTACCACCAATTATGTTAACTAGCATATAATCATCAAATTGTTCTTGCTTTAATAACTCTTTCGCTAAAATAGGGTCATAGTCATTAAATGTATTACCATCAAAGTCTGACGTAAAGTTAGCAGATCTTGCTAAGTTACTTACATCTATATACGCATTTGAAAAGAAGTTTGTTGTAAGTCCAAAATTCCAATAATCAGGATCTCTATATTCAAAACCTAATTGGAAAGCACGCTCTGGTCCACCTGCGACATGCACATCTTTAAGATTTGTTGTACCATCACCAAAAGTCAATGGGCCATTAATATCTACACTTGTCAAATATAAATTTGGATTATTCTGAAATGTATATTGTCCTACCGAAGCAGCACCTTTTAATTTAATTGTCGGGGTTACTTGTGCTTCAACACCTAATTCAACACCAACGTGACGTCTTTCAACATTAGTTAGTATTTCTTGAACAAAAGCATCACCATTATCAACTCCTAATCCAGCTAAGTCTTCTGTAAAATAGAATCCAATATCTGTTCCGTTTTCAAATCCTGAATAAAAACCAGTAACTCTCGCTTTTAATATTGGAGATCTGTAAATATAACTTACGTCAACAGATTTGATGTCTTCGCTATCTAAACCAATAACTGAAGCATTTGTTTGACGTGCATTACTGTAAGAACTTCTGATTCCTGGTGCTTTAGAAAACATACTACCGTTAACATCAACAAGATGTTTTCCTGTAATTTTATATGTAAATCCGGCCTTCACACCATAGTTAGTAAAATCTAATTCATCACCTTTACCAAACGAACCATTGTTTCCACCACCTTGGAAGTTTCCATTCTCATAAAGTCCATTTCTTTGGTAGCTAGTTTTGGATAAGTTAGCACCTAAATAAAAATCTATTTTATTGTACTTAAATTGTGCTTGAGCGAATGCACTAGCAACAGTGGCGTTTAATTCGTAATTGTATTTGTAACGGTCACCTTCTCTTACTATTCGGTTTGGATTACGCAAATCACTCTGAGCAACTTCTTCAAGAGTTGCACCGGCAGTATTTGGAGTTTCTTCTGCAAAGAAATCTACATCTAAATATCCAGTACCACCTAATAAATCTTCGATACGTGCATAGTTTTGACTATTTAGACTTCTGTAGTTTAAAGCTGCGTTTAAACGAATATTGTCTGCTAAGTCGGCATCTAGAATAGTATTGAAACTTAATTGCTTGTCTTCAATCACGTCCGATTGAATAGCATATAATGAGTTGCCTCCTTGATTTCTCAAAGTTGCATTGGCTTCATAAAGTTGGTTCCAATTTAACTGACCATCATTTACGAAAGCCTCTTGTGCAACAAATGCTTGTTGGTAATCAAATGCCGTTGGGTTAGCGTCTTGTAAAAAGAAACTAGGTAAGTTTTGATAATATTCAGGAGTTGGGTTACGTGCACCACCAATATAAACACTTTCGTTGCCTATAGTTACTAGTCTTGTACCGCCATTATCAATACGTGTATTTGCAATTTCTCCGAATTGGTAAGCCACATTTGTGTTTAAACGTACCTTGTCAGAGATATCCCAAAAGTGGTTAAGCATTAATATTGGTTCTTCAATTTCTCTAATCCTAGAGTTACGTTGTTCACCATTTAATTCTCCCCAAAAAGGGTTATATTCTCTTCCTTTTAAATCAAAAACTTCTTGCGTGATTGCCGTAGAACGACCACGTCTGTTTTGAGCATAAATCCCTGTGAAGTTAATACTGTGTTTCTCGTTAATACGTTTTTCAACGGCAGCAAAAAATGAGTTAGAGTCATAAAGTGTACCATCTACAAAACCTTCATCGCCAAAACGTCTAGATGCAAGAACAGAATAAGACCATCCATTTTTTACTAAACCAGAACTATAACTTGCCATAACTCTACCGGTATAACTTCTATTTGCAGAAGCATAAGATATACGGCCACCTTTACGGTATTTAGAGGCGCGCATTACAATATTATTTGTACCTGCAAGATCACCAAAATTGTAATCATTTGCAGACATACCCATTGTAAATTCTTGATTACGCTGTACATCATTTAAGCCACCCCAGTTTCCCCATTGTGGGCGACCGTTGAATTGTTTGTTCATTTCAATACCATTGATAAGAACTTTACCATTGGCATTATCTAAACCTCTTGGTCTAAAAAATGTTGCACTAAAATCAAAAGCTGCAGCGCTTAAAAAAACATCTCTAGAGGCCTGTAAAAGACCAGAAATATTATCTGTAAGCCCATCGTCTTCACTATTTAAGTTGTCATCAGAGATAGAAATGGTGTACAAATCTTTCTTGTCTGTCGGGTCATAATCCATAGTCATTCCTGAAATGTCAACAGTTTGACCTTCATTAACAACAATAGGATAACGCTTTGTTTCGTAACCCACTTTTTCAATTTTAAGCATTTGTTCTCCCAAGGGAACATTTGATGAAAAGCTGAATTCACCTTTTGCATCTGTAATCATACTTAATTCTGTACCTTCAATAGTTACAGTAACATCAGGAATAGGTTCTCCTGTTGTTCCGTCCAAAACGCTACCTTTTACAAGTGTTTGCTGTGCAAAACTTGAAAGAGAAAAAGCTATTCCAAACAGAAATAATAAAAAACTTTTTTTCATACTTAATTTAATATGGTTTTAATTTAAGAAAGCCTTAACAATATTTTAAAGGCGCACAAAGTTACATTATTTATCGAATTTACATACTTTTGGCATCTAAATTGCTTTAAGCTTTACAATTAGATAATATATACAAATGAGACCAGTAAAACTACTTTTAATATTAATTACACTTTCTTTAACAATAGGCACTTTTGCTCAAGGAGAAAAACGTTTTAAGATTCACACTATAGCTTTCTATAATTTAGAGAATCTATTTGATACTATCAATGACCCCTTAAAGTTTGATGAGGCAAGTCCAATGATGGAGATGGAAGCGTCTAACAGAGGCGAAGTTTACAAAAAGAAGGTGAAAGGTATGGCACGTGTAATTGCAGATATTGGACGTGACCAAAGTAAAAACTCTCCAGCTATTATCGGTGTATGTGAAATTGAAAATCGTAAAGTTTTAGAAGACATAGTAAACGATCCATTATTACTTGGTAAAGATTACGGTATTATTCATATTGATGGCCCAGATGCAAGAAGTATTGATGTAGCGTTATTATATCAGAAAGCATTGTTTCAGCCGATAGATACAAGTTCTCACGAGTTAAAAATTTATGATGACAAAACACGTAAACGAAAATATACAAGAGACCAGTTATTAGTTAGTGGAAAATTAGATGGAGACTTAATACATTTAATAGTCAACCACTGGCCGTCTAGAAGTGGTGGCGAAGCTCGAAGCAGACCAAAACGTGTTGCAGCAGCAAAACTAAATAAACGCATAATAGATTCCTTACAGTCTAATGATCCGTACGCAAAGATTTTTACAATGGGAGATCTTAATGACGATCCTACAAACGAAAGTGTAAAAAAGGTACTTAAAGCAAAATCTAAACAAGGCAGAGTAGGTTTAAAAGGTATTTATAATCCTTTTGAAACGATGTTTAAAGACAAGGGTTATGGTACCACTGCATACCGAGATGCATGGAGTTTATTTGACCAAATAATGGTAACAAAACCATTATTAGAAAAAGATTACTCCTCTTTTATGTTCTACAAAGCAGGAATTTATAACAAGCAATACTTAACAAACAAACGTGGTCGATACAAAGGTTATCCATTTCGTAGTTTTGCTGATGGTGGATACACAGGTGGTTTTAGTGATCACTTTCCGGTTTATGTGTATGTTATAAAAGAGGTTGAGGAATAAGATTCTTTTAGTTTGAAACATTGAAAAGGCTTCAAAATTAATTGAAGCCTTTTTTATTTTGTAAGCTTTATTTATTTAGAAATTTATCAATCCGCCTTTTATTTTCTTGTTGTAATAAAGAAGGATATAAATTCATTAAAACATTAGGAATCATTATTGAAATTGCAAATACTAAACTTACACTAAAGGATTTATAGATGGCAAAAACTGTAACAAAAACGAATCCGATTAAATGACTTATTTCGGAGAGTGTCATTTCATGTCGTAGGTCTATAAAATCTACTTTTTTGTTTTCTATTTTAAGCTTCTGATTAAAAAACCTAAAAAAAGTGTTTTTCACAATCCATTTAAAGTATGTGATTCCGATTGCTTTATTCAAGCTTTTACTTCTAATAAAATTTAAGTTTGATAGTTTTTTATAATACTCTGTTTTCATAAGAATGCTGTTTATTATCATTCCGACTATCCATGAAATAAATGACATTGATATTCCAAAGACAAAACCTAATATTACGTGTTTTGTAATCATATCTTAGAACTGCGACTAAGATATTTTAAAACCAAAGATTCCAAGGAATCATATATAAAACTAATGCAAGAGCTATTGAGTAGAAAATAGCGAGCATCTTAAATTTTGGTTTTGATACTAATTTCTTTTTATGTTTGGAATACCCAATTGTTACCAAAGCAACAGCTATTAGCATTGTTGTTGGATGCTCAATAGCTAACTTTCTTACAGCATCATTTTTCATGACTTCTCCAACACTTAACTCGTCAAAATACCCTTTGGTAAACCATAATACGATACCAATTAGCAACTGAATGTGCATTGTGATTAATGCAAAAAGCGAAATTCTAAAATCTTTAGGGTTAAATTCTTTACCTCCAAAAAATTTTAAAAGAGCATTGAATGTGGCTAGAACTAAAACTAAAAGCACTAAATAAGCCCAATAAGAATGTATAAACTGAACAACTTCCATACGTATATAATTAATTTAGATAAGCAAAAATACACATTTAGAAGCGTACAAGTAATTATTCCGAAATAGTTATTTTATGCTTTAATTCGTTTCCGAGCTCATCTACTACAGTAATAACATGTTCACCAGGTTGAGGTAAGATAGCTATATCATGAATGTCTTTTGTAGCGCCAACATATTTAGTATCAACATACCAGAAGAGTTTTAATTCAGGTTTTGAGTGTGCTACTTTTAAGATTAAGTCGTTGGTGTTTCCATTAAAATCTTTAGGTAAAAAAATAGTGCTTTGTTGACTAGGATAGATAAATTCCATCGATGCTAAAGAAGATTCTACACAATCATTTCTAAAAGCAGGTAGTGCTTTATAAAATGGGTTTTTTGATTTGTAATAATAGGCTTGCAAAGGCGGTAGTGAAAACCAAGCCTTAGCTTTAATATTTGAAATATCTTCACAAGAAGAATTGACTTGATAACGCCCAGAAGTATCTAAATGAATTAATTTATGGTATGGACAAGGTGCTGTTTTTTGCCCACTAATCTGAATAAATTCTGAAGATACATCATCACAAACTGAAGACGCTCGATAACCACTTTTTTTGCAAATTTCGACTTCTAGCATTTCATCATATGGTTTTGCAAACCAATCACTTTTTGGCAATACGTTATAGATGTCAAATAGAATTGGTGCCGCAGTTTGTACGCCGACCAAACCTGGACGACCTTCGCCATCAGCGTTGCCAACCCAAACGCCAACAACATAATCTGAAGTTGTACCAATCGCCCAAGCATCTCTAAAACCAAAACTAGTTCCTGTTTTCCAAGCAATGTCTTGAGAAGAATCATAAAACTCCCAACTGTCATCATCTTCAGGTCTGTTAACTTGTTTCATACTTTCAAAAGTGAGATACGTTGACGCCGCATCAAAGATTGTTTTCTCGTTAGAGAGCTTTCCGAAATCAACAGGCGTTGTATCAGTGATAATTGGTTCAGTAAACTCATCAGTATAATATTGACTACTGTTTTCATTAAAATGATTTAATGTTGATGCCATTGCCGCATAGCTTTTGCATAAGTCCCAAAGATTACTCTCAGCACCGCCCAATACCAAAGACAAACCATAATGATTGGCATTATATTTTAAATCTTTAAGCTCTAGTTGTTTTAAATATTGATAAAATCGATCTAGCCCAAAATCTTTTAGCATTCTAACAGCAGGAACATTTAATGAGCGTGACAAAGCTTTATTGGCAGAAACTGCACCATCATATTCTTTATTGAAGTTTTCTGGTTGGTAACTCCCAAATTGTGTTGGTATATCTGGCACCAAAGTATTCGGTAGTAAATCACCTGCATCTAGCATCGATGCAAATAAAAAGGGTTTTAAAATACTACCTGTACTTCTAGGCTTGTCAATTATGTCTACCTGATTTTGATGCGCATTGTCTGTTGGCGAATTACCAATGTAAGTCAAAACCTTACGAGATTTTACATCCAAAACTAAAACAGAAATATTATAAATTTCATTTTGTTTTAATTGATTATAATGCTGTTTGACTATTGTATTTGATTGTTCTTGTAATGCAACATTTAAGGTTGTTTTTATGCGTTTGCCTTTTTGTTTTTTTGCAATTTTCTGAAGTAAATGCGGTGCAACTTGAGGCAATGGATAGGGTTTTTGAGGTAAACCCTCAGAAATTGCTAATTGGTATGTGAGCTTATCGATTGTACCGCTATCAAATAATTTCTTTAGTAACCGATTCCGTTTTTTAAGTAAGCGTTCTTGGTTTTTTCCAGGATAAATAAGGCTTGGTGCATTTGGTAAAACTGCTAGTGTTGCACTTTCTGCCCAAGATAAATCCGAAGCATTTCTATTAAAATAGCGCCAAGAAGCTGCATCAATACCTACCACATTTCCGCCAAAAGGTGCATGACTTACATAAAGGTTTAGTATGTCTTCTTTTGAAAGTTTAAATTCTAGCCGAGTTGCTAAAACCAATTCTTTTAATTTTTCTAAATAGGTACGTTTCTGTCCTTTTCTAGATAAACGAATGACTTGTTGCGTAATGGTGCTTCCACCACGTTTTACTTTACCAGAACTAATATTTTGCTTTAATGCTTTGAAAATTGAGATTGGATTAAAGCCTGGATGATTGTAAAAATAATCGTCTTCAAACTGAAGAATACAGGTTTTAAATTTCTCAGGAATACTATCCGTTTGTGGAAATCGCCATTGCCCGTCATCGGCTATCAATGCACCAATTAATTTATTAGAATTATTAGTGATTACTGTTGCTGTTGGGTCTTTAAAGAGTTGTTTGGGCAAGCAGAAGTAATACGCAATCAAAGTAATAGCCATGATTGCGCTTTTTATTTTATTGCGTTTTATGTAGCGTATTAACTTCAAGATTATTTTTCAAAATCATATTCTCGTTCTACTTTACAAATTCTGACCTTATACCAGTTATACCATAATTCCCGCCCTTTTTGTTGTGCAAATAAATGCTCTGTATTAGCTTTCCATTTTTTTATAACGTCTAAATTTTCCCAGTAACTAACTGTTATTGCAACTGAACTTCTAGCGCTTTCAATACCTAAAAAACCATCTTGTTTTTTTGCTAATGCTTCCATTTGGTCTGCCATTTCAGAATAGCCTTCAACGGTTTCTGTTTGCATTGAGGTAAAAATGACTGCGTAGTAAGATTTTTGATTATTCATAACTATTATTTTTCTACTGTAACCCAACGTCCTTTATTTCTAACCAAATAGTCATTGTCATACATGGCTTCAGCTTGTGTTCCAGGTAAATAGTAGGTTCCTAAATAAGATGCATTTAATAAAACAGTAAATGTTTTAGTTCCATTTTTACCACGACGATTCATATCAAAATAGAAATTAACGCGATCATCCCTAATATCAGTATATCTTGCTTGACTCACGGTTGTATCTCCAAAATCTGTAAATCTAGTATTCACAATATCCCAACCTGAAGGGAAAATTTGAGTCAAAGCTACATCTTTTACAATTTCATTATTTAAATTAGAAATGCTAACATTAGCCACAAAATCCTGACCTTGTTGTAATTTTGAAACATCTATTTTGTTGCCTTGTAGGTCTTTGTAAATTGTAGAAATTGAGAAACCTCGTTTTACGGAAAGCTCTTCTCCAAGTTTCAACTTACCAGAATTTAAAACCCGTACATAAACTAAGTTGCCGTCTTTGTTTTCAATATTGATTTTATTTAAACCATCTATAACCGGGATTTCTCGTTGCGCAATACCGTTTTTAGTATTTATAGTTTCGGATTTTCCATTTACAGAATAACTTAGATTTAAATCTTTACCACCATTTTTAGATATGAGTTTACCTATAGATAGTAAACTATAAGCTGTTGTCTGCGTACTCATCCAATCGTCACTAGATAATGATTTTCCGATAGCTTTGGCTAAATCAACTGCTTTTGGGTTGTCTATAATTAGCATTGTTTCTAGTGCCATAGCACGATTTCTATTTAAAGAGCCATACGTGTAATAGTTAGATTTTGGAGGCTGAAAATCAATATTTGCTGTTTTTGAAATAGCAGCACTAGCTTCTTTTTGTCCCGCTAAAGCATAAGCTGCAGCTAATCGCCATTTGGCTTCATTAGAAATTTTTGTAAACTCTCTAAGTCTATTCATACTGGCTAAATCTGGACTACCAGCTAAAGCTAACGTGTATAGCCTGTAGGCTTGTGCTAAGTCACTATTGTAATTTCTATAGCTTGGTCTCCAATTTCTAGCAGCTTGTTTTTGATAAGCTAACCAATTGCTCTTAAAAGTAAGCGGAAGGACAAACCCCTTTTTCTCAGCTTCTATCATGAAATGACCAGAATAACTTGTACCCCAATCATTGGCTGTGTTTTCGCCAATCCAATAACTCATGCCACCATTTGGTTGTTGAAAATGTGATAAGCGATTGATACCATTTTCGATATTAGACTGGATTTCTTTTTTCTTTTTTGAGTCTAAATCAAAGATATCTGCTAAGAATAATTGCGGGAACACACTCGATGTGGTTTGCTCTACACAACCATGAGGATAGCGAATAAGATACGCTATGCGCTTTGTAAAATCCATTGGAGGCAGCGTCGAAAACTCGACCGTTGCTGTGTTTGTTCCTGGTACCCCAAATGTTGTAAATGAAACGTTTTGTGTCGCATTAGCCTGCAACTCGTTATCAATAATTTTTGATGATATTGGATTCGGATTTTCGACATCAATCTCGACTTTGTAAGTGGATTTTTCGCCATGACCAGAAGCGATAACTTCAATTGTATTTATGCCTTTAGCTTTAGAAACATCCAATTCAAAATACGCCATCTTTTCATCCGGATTATCAAATTTAAGAGTTTGTAATTTATTTCCTTTTACGGTTACACCATCACTTAATTTTACCTCTAAGTTGACGTTTTTTATTTTATTTTCCATTGCAAAAACTGTAACAGGTAATGTGACCTTTTCTCCTGGACTTAATTTGCGAGGTAAGGTTGCTAAAACCATTAAAGGTTGTTTTACAGGAACAGTCTTTTCTGCATTTCCATAAGATTCATTGGCGTTATCACCAGCTATCACCATAGTGCGAACTGAGCCTACATAATTTGGCATTTTAAGTTGATGTATTTTAGTTTCCTCAGCGTCTAAAATAAAAGGTCCTAAATAGGTAACAACAGGTTTAAAGCGATTTGCTTTTTTGTTTTTTCCTTTAGCAGCACTACCATCACCACCAATCGCAAATACTTGGTCAATGCTACCTGAATAAGCACCAATGACATCATGGAAAATATCCCATGTTTTCACGCCAAGAGCTTCACGAGAATAAAAACTATCCCAGACATTAGGTGTTTTAAAACGCGTTAAGTCTAGTAAACCTTCTTCGACAACAGCTATAGTATATGTCATCGGCTTTGCGTTCTTTTCTGAAACTTTTATTTCGTAGGAGGTTTCAGGTCTAATTTTATTTGGCATTGAAATCTCAGGTGTTATTCGTGTTTCAGGATTTTCAACCAACATCAGAATCACACCATATAATCGAATAGGTAAATCATTTGAGGTTACATCGTGTGGTTGCAATAACGAGATATTAATAAACACATTTGGTGCCATAGCTTCCGTTATAGGAATATCTATTGTTGTCTCACCAGGTTTGGTCTCAACCCATTGATAATCTACAACTTCAGTACCATTTTCAATACTTACTAATGCGCGACCTTCACTTCCTGAAGGAAACGTTAGTTTTGCTGTTTCACCAACATTATAGTTGTCTTTATCAGTTGAAAAAACGAGCATTTTCGCTGCGTCCTTATCTGATGATGGCGCACTTTGCCACCAATTTTTATAGAAATATGCAGTGCGACCAGTTGCATGACCACTTTTTGGATCAAGAATTCGGATTAAATATCGACCTCGTTGGTTATCTGGTATGTTAAGCTTAAAATTAGCCTTACCATTTTTATCGGTGTTAATATTAAATTGCTTAACAGGTCTGTGATAACTACTAGAGACATAGCTCGCCAAATCGTCGTAAGACGAATTCCACCACCAACGCCATTCGACTTTATAGACTTTGACTTCAAGATTTTTACGCTCAAGAGGTTTTCCGTCAGAAGTTAGTGTTGCAATATCAAACGTGTGATTTTCATCTGTAAAATAAGAACCATAGTTATTACCTTCAGGAGATTGAAGACCAACAAAACTTTCGTAAGGTGCATATGGTACCGTAAACGCATCGAGTGAAAAATCACCACCATTTTCGAAAGCTCTCACTAGGAATTGTGCATTAAGCATACCTGGTGCATTTTTTCCGATATTGAGTTTACTATTAATTTTCGTATTGCCTTTTGCATCTAAATTGCCTTCAAAAACTATAGTTTCTTCACTTGTAAAATTTCGAGTTGGGTCATTGAAGACGTAATTTTTATAGCCTTTAAAACTTGTTCTTTTTGTTGCGAATTTGGCCTTAACTTCAGCTTTAATATTTTTAGCTGGTGCGCCATGTAACCAAGCTACATTTAGGTCACCTTTAAGCGGTGTACTGTTGGTGAGAATCTTGTCTTCAAAATCTATTTTAATTTTCAGACGATTAGGCTTAACAGTTTCAATTTTAAGTGTTTTGCTAAATGTGGCACCACCAACTGAAACCTTAGCGTAATAGTTTCCTGTTTTATAATCTTGCGAAGTAGGAACAGTAAAGTTGTAGAAATGATTTACATTATCAATAGATACATGACGATGTACCAATTTGCCGACTGGATCTGTAATTTCTAGTTTAACAGGATGTCTATTTGGTAGTTTATTGGCTTTGTCATTAAGTACAAAAGTTAGAAATAAACTATCTCCTGGTCGCCAAACGCCACGCTCGCCATAAATGTAGCCTTTAAGTCCTCGTTGTAAACTTTTTCCGGAAACATCAAACTTAGAAAGTGATAAAGAATTGCCGTCTAAAAGTTTTACATAGCTAGTACTCTGTCCTTTAGCTACGATAGCAAAAGTAGCACGTTTATCGGTTTCAATTTCTGTAATACCCTCAATATTTGTTAACCCTTTTACAAGTAGTTGCTGTTGAAAATTATAAAGGCTAATACTAACACCAGCTTCTGGCTCAGTATTTAAAATGTTAGTAACTGCAAATAAGTATTTATTGGCATTCCCTTTTTTTGCAATGACTCCTAGGTTAGAACCAATTAGGTTTTGAGCAACTACACGATTTGAATAATTGTAATAGGAATCTGTACATGGATTATCTTTATCTCTCCAGCGGTAATTGGTATTTCTATAATTATAAGTAATGTTGTCCCAGTATTCTTCTTCTAAGCGATTCTGTTCTTCTTCTGAATTATTATCAGAAGCATAGTAGTCGTCTTCGTAATAATCCTCGTAATAATCGTCTTCTTCAGAAGATTCTGAAGATGAATTTGCTTCACAGTCATATAAGGAATAGTCTTTTGTGAAACTTAATTCTACACGATAGATAGCGCCAATATCAGCTGTGAAATAGTTTGACAAATCAATACTGTAAGCTTTCCACTTTCCAGTGTTTTGGACTGTGTCTTCAATTAATGTAATTGTTTGTTTTGCGATGCGCCTACCAACATTTTTAATCCCATATTGGTTATTACTATTAATGTTATTGGTTTGCAAAAATTGAAGCACATTATCTTCAAAAATCTTAATAACGCGTACATCAACTTTACTTAAGTTGACAGCTTCAAAGTTGAATTTTAGTTCCTTTGAATTAGGAAGAATTGTTCCATTACTTAACAGACGTACTTGAGGTTTTAAAGACTCGAAAGTCAAGCGCTCTGAGAGGCTGTTTTTTAATTTAAAGCCTTCTGTATTAATTATTCCGGTAAAGATATCGACTTGTATGTCACCTACTAATTTTGTGTCTGGATATACTTTAAGGACATTACCATCAACTACATATTTAGGATTTTTAGCTTTTTGAACACTCACCAATCCTGAAAAATTTTGCTGTTTCTTTAATGGGTCTGAAAAATTAATCGACAAGTATTGTTCAGGTGATTGATGCACTTCAGTATTAGTAATTATAAAATTGTTTTTCCCAGGAATACTAATTGAGTTTTCACCTTCATTATCTGCGTCAATAGCATCACCGTCCCATTTTATGTCGACTTGACTATCTTCTACAAAACGCTGTACACTGTCTATTTTAAATTCAAAATATTTTGAAATCTCATTGGCTTCATTCCAAACAAGCTTTAAGCCATTTCCCTTTTGAGATGCGGAAACTAATTTTTTTGCATCCTCTAGTTTGATGACATCTGCAGTTCTTAAATACCCTAAAACGTATTGCCATTCTTTGTTATATGATTGTAAATCGGCAGTATTTATATTAAAACTTGGGGTAATTGTTTTAAACTGAAATGTATACGATTTATACTCTTTAGAACTATTTTTAAAAATATCACCTATGTTAACTGTAACAGAATATTCTTTATCACTTTCTAAAATTTCGTCTGGTGTAAAAAGAAGTGTTGTTTTATTTAAAGCTTGTAATTTTCCTTGTACGTAGGGTTTTAGTTTTACTAAATCTGTATCTAAGTCTTGCCCAATTTCCCATGCTTCAACTTCATCTGCGAGCATAATTTTAATAGGCTCTGCTACAGAGACTCTTCCTGTTGTCGTATAGCTTATATAATCTCTAAACTTAAAGATGTTGTCAGTTTCCGTTGATTTCTCTTTACAAGAGAATGCCATAAAAAAGATGGTAAAAAGAGCAAAGACTTTATTGATGTTCATGATTTAGAATATTAATGTGATACAGTTATATAATATATGTTACTAGCTCTTTAAAGGTAATTCAAAGATTACAATTTTTTCTGTCTTGTAGCCATCAATATCTGTCATGATAACTTTGAGTTCAATTTGACTTGGTGTTATATGTGACCAAACTTGTTTTTTATTTTTTAAATAAGTGTTCAAATTAGCTTTATCTATGGTTCCAAATCGTTTTTGGTCTTTTTCAGAAAATGCAATTGTTTTAAAGATGTTACCATTAGAAAATAATAGCTTTAAAGGTTTCCAACTCGATGTATAATGTTGGAAATCTGAAATCTGGGTTTCTCCTTTCTCAGAGGTTACTACTATGCTATTTTTGTAGCGTTGGAATACCTGTATGGTTCTATAATTTTCATGGTGTTTAACCTTAAGATATCTGTCTTCGGGAGACTTGTCTTTTTTCATTTTAAATAAAGTCGCTGCGTCATTATCTACAGATATATTCTGTAATTCGGTATCTGCATTGAGTTTATCTATAAAAACAGTAAACGCATCAAAAGGTATTTTAAGTGGGCGTTCTATTTTTTCTTTGGTTAAATAGCCGTTAAAAACATAGGCGTCTTCAAAATATTCGCCAACTGCAGGGCCTTTTATTTTAACCCATTCGCCAGTTACTTTTTTCTTTTTGTCTTTTACATCTAATGATAAATCGGTGTACTCAATAATTTCTACGGGTGTACCATAATCTAATATACCGACTTTGGTGGCGCCTTGATTTGGTTGTTCTCTTATTACTAATCCGTTTTCTGCTGAAACGTATTGGATGTCTTGGGCTTGTGCTATGCTAGCCGCAAAGCAAACCACTGCTAAAATTCTTAAAAACATAATATTTTTGGATTTTAATTAATACTGATTCTCATCGTGTATGAGAATTCCTTAAAATCAAGATGTAGGCCTATTCTTGTTAATATAGTTACGTTACTATTTTAACATTTAGATTTTAGCCTGTTGTTAAACTGTTCTTAAATTTTATTAATCTATATCAAAAGAGAAGACCGTTTTAAAACAACAATTTATTATTATCTTCGCGAAAAATAATCAGACTAAAAAATCAATATAATATGGGAACAGTAGCTACTGATTTCGGAATAAAGGAAGCGCTTGAGCAATTGGGTGTAAAAGCTGTAAATGAAGGAACGTCTACAGGTTCTGATAATTTCTCTAATGGAGATATAATTGAATCATATTCGCCAGTAGATGGTCAACTTATTGGAAAAGTAAAAACAACGACAAGAGCAGATTACGACAAAGTAATGGACGCTGCTACCAAAGCATTTTTATCATGGAGAGATGTACCTGCACCAGTTCGTGGAGAAGTGGTACGTCAGTTTGGTAATAAACTAAGAGATTTAAAAGAGCCATTAGGAAAACTAGTGTCTTATGAAATGGGAAAATCTCTGCAAGAAGGTTATGGTGAGGTTCAAGAAATGATTGATATCTGCGATTTTGCTGTTGGTTTATCACGTCAGTTGAATGGGCAGACTATTCCGTCTGAAAGACCAGGACACGTTATGAGAGAGCAATGGCATCCAATTGGTGTTGTTGGTATTATCTCAGCGTTTAACTTTCCTGTAGCCGTTTGGGCTTGGAACACTGCTTTAGCTTGGATTTGTGGTGATGTTTGTGTTTGGAAAGGTTCTGAAAAAGCACCTTTATGTTCAATAGCTTGTCAAAATATTATTGCTGAAGTTTTAAAAGAAAACAACTATCCAGAAGGTATTTCTTGTATCGTTAATGGCGATTATAAAGTTGGAGAATATATGACGACAGACACTAGGATACCTTTAGTATCTGCAACAGGTTCTACCAGAATGGGACGTGTTGTTGGTGCAACAGTAGCAGAGCGTTTTGGTAAATCTCTTTTAGAATTAGGCGGTAATAATGCTATTATCATTACACCATCTGCTGATTTAAAAGTGGTTGTTCCGGGAGCTGTATTTGGTGCTGTCGGTACTTGTGGTCAACGTTGTACGTCAACACGTCGTTTAATTATCCACGAATCGGTTTATGATAAAGTACGCGATGCTATTGTTGGTGCATACGGACAATTAACAATTGGTAATCCTTTAGATGAAACCAATCACATCGGTCCATTGATAGATAAAGATGCTGTAAATACCTATTTGTCAGCTATTGAAAAAGCAAAAGCCGAAGGAGGAAACGTTTTAGTTGAAGGTGGTGTTTTAGAAGGCGAAGGTTATGAATCTGGATGCTATGTTAAACCAGCAATCATAGAAGCAGAAAATCATTTTGAAATTGTACAACACGAAACATTCGCTCCAATCCTATATTTAATGAAATATTCTGGAGAGGTAGAAAATGCTATTGCAAAACAAAACGGTGTAGCACAAGGATTATCTTCGGCTATAATGACTAACGAAATGAAAGAAGCCGAAAAATTCTTATCATACGCAGGTTCTGATTGTGGAATTGCAAATGTAAACATAGGTACATCTGGTGCCGAAATCGGTGGTGCCTTCGGTGGTGAAAAAGAAACAGGTGGTGGACGTGAGTCTGGTTCTGATGCTTGGAAAGTTTATATGCGACGACAAACAAATACTGTAAATTATTCTGACGAATTGCCATTGGCGCAAGGGATTAAGTTTGATTTGTAGAAAACATTTAAAATAGAAAACAAGAAAAACCGTTTCAGAAATGAAGCGGTTTTTTTATGCTCCAAAAAAGGAGAATTAAACCTTAAGCTATTAATACAGTCCAAATAAAATGAAGCAGGAACATATAAAGCATTTGTATTGGCGAGCTGGTTTTGGAGTTAAGCCAATAGATTTAGTAGAGAAATCTAATATTTCTAGACGTGAAGTTATAGATGGTTTATTTCGGGCAAGTCAAGAATGGGAGCCTTTAAAAATTGATTTAACGGAATTTGAAAATATAGATTTCAAGACTCTAAAACGTAACCCGAAATTAGCAAAAGAAATACGTCAAAAAAGTCGAAAGCGTATACTTGATTTAAATATAGCTTGGATTGATAAATTGGTTTTGTCAGAGAATGTATTACGAGAAAGAATGACATTGTTTTGGGCTAACCATTTTGTTTGTGGTGATAAAAATGTAGTACATATACAGCAATATAACAACACATTGCGATTACACGCGCTTGGAGATTTTAGAACTTTTGTAAAAGCTATTTCTAAAGAAGTAGCTATGATAAAATATCTTAATCTACGGCAGAATAAAAAGGCAGAGCCAAATGAGAATTTTGCTCGAGAATTGATGGAGCTTTTCACATTAGGTAGAGGTAATTATACAGAAAAAGACATAAAAGAAAGCGCAAGAGCTTTTACTGGATATAGTCAGAATTTCAAAGGAGAATATATTTTTAGAAAGTTCTTACATGACTATGGGCAAAAAGTGTTTTTAGGTAAAACAGGTAATTTTAATGGAGATGATATTATAGATATCATTTTAGAACAACGTCAATGTGCAAAATTTATCTGTAATAAAGTGTATAGCTACTTTGTGAATGAAACCACCAACGAATTTCATGTTGAGTCAATGACAGACGTATTCTATAAGGATTATAATATCGAAAAATTAATGCGCTTTGTATTTACTCAAGATTGGTTTTATGATGCTAAAAATATGGGCTCTAAAATAAAATCACCTATAGATTTCTTGGTGGGTTTATCTAAAACTGTCCCTGTAAAATATAATAATAGAAAAGCATTAATTAAGCTTCAAAAACTATTAGGACAAACCTTATTTGACCCGCCAAATGTTGCAGGATGGAAAGGACATAAAACATGGATAGATGCCAATACTATTATGGTGCGATTAAAATTGGCTTCAATTTTATTAAATGGAGGAATGATAGCTTTAGATGATGAAAAAGACCAAATGAGGCGTCAATTTTTTGAGAAAAACAAAAGAAAGCTCCCAATAAAAACAACTCCAGATTGGTATACTTTTTTGTCTGAATATAAAACTATTCCTAGTGAAGACTTATCATCAGTTTTATTAAGCGGGATTATAAACAAAGGAACTCAATCGCATATAGAGTCGATGAATAAAAGTTCAAAACAAAAGTTTTGTATTCAGCTTATGTCATTACCAGAATATCAAATGTATTAGTTATGGAAAGAAGAGATTTTTTAAAGAATTCGGCATTGGCAAGTAGCTTATTTTTTGTTCCAAATTTTGTGAGAGCATTTGAAGATTTTGACGCTAAATCAATTGGCTATAAACGCTTGGTGATTATTCAATTATCAGGAGGAAATGATGGACTGAATACGATTATTCCTTACACTAATGATCTGTATTATAAGGCCAGGCCGCGATTAGCAATGAAGGAAAATATTATTAAAATTACTGATGATTTAGGTCTTCATCCAAGTCTAAAACCTTTACAAAGTCTTTATGATAGTGGAGAATTATCTGTTATAAATAATGTAGGATATCCAAACCCTGTTCGTTCTCACTTTAGGTCGATGGATATTTGGCAATCTGGCAGTTCTAGTGACGAATATTTACAAAGCGGTTGGATTGGACGTTTTTTAGATAAGCACGGAAAACAACCTTACAATGCTATCGAGCTTGATGAAACATTAAGTTTGGCACTTAAAGGCGAACACTTTAGCGGTATAGCTACAAATGATTATCAAACCTTATATAAAACAGCACGTGACCCATATTTTCAAAAGGTCTTAAATCATTATAATGACCAGCATTTATCAGAGCATAACTTAGGATATCTTTATAAAAATATGATAGATGCTAAGTCGTCTGCTAAATATATTTACGAAAAAACCCAAGTAAAATTATCACAAGAAGATTACCCGCAAAATGCCTTAGCAAAGCAGTTAAAAAATACGGCACAGTTTATCAATTCTGGTTTAGAAACTAAAGTTTTTTATAATGCTTTAGATGGTTTTGATACACACGCCAATCAGCAAAATCAACAAAAAAGATTATTGTCAATCTATTCAGAATCTTTATCAGCTTTTATAAAAGATTTAAAACGAAACGGAACTTTTGAAGACACGTTAATTCTGACTTTTTCTGAATTTGGAAGACGTGTAAAACAGAATGCTGCTAATGGCACTGATCATGGTTCAGCAAACAATGTATTTGTCGTTGGTAAGAATTTAAAAACTGCTGGGATTTATAATAACCTATCATCGCTATCTGATTTAGATGATAACGGCGATTTAAAATTTACAATAGATTTTAGACAAGTT
The DNA here is from genome assembly GCF_002163855.1 of Winogradskyella sp. PC-19. NCBI lineage: Bacteria > Pseudomonadati > Bacteroidota > Flavobacteriia > Flavobacteriales > Flavobacteriaceae > Winogradskyella > Winogradskyella sp. PC-19. The sequence continues at coordinate 2,091,665 of NZ_CP019332.1, forward strand.
TACGCTACTATTATTGAAAATTGGTTAGGGACAACTACTGATGGGATTATTAGTATGCCTCAAGAAAAACTGAATTTTATTTAAAATAAAAACCTTACCTCAATGCCAAAACGTTGTTGGGAGAAGTAAGGTTATATATGTTGTTGCTTTAATAGCTTTGTAAAGTTAATAAGACATCACTGAAATTCAGATTATTACGGACTAATTACATAAAAATTAGAGCATTAGTTTTTGTTGGCAAAAAAAATCGATGAACGTACCTTTCTACTTTAATCTAATTGTATTTTACTTTTCTTAAAATACGTATTGTCAACTTGTACTCATCGTAAATAGCTTTGCTATAGGACTTTAAAAGTGGTTTGGCTTCTTCTAATTTATCTATTGCATTTTCAAAATCATTTAGATAACAAATAAGATAGGTAGCGGGTAGATTTTTCAAGTCATTAGTTTGACTTGGATTTAATGATAAGCCCTTTTTTAATTTTTCTAGTAAAACGTTGTTAGAGTTGTAAATGTGATGCAAGACCTTTTTATCAAATTGAGGTGCTTCAAATAGTAGCCTAGTCTCAATAGTGTAGTTACCATTATGTCCAAAATCTATAACCGTTTCTTCTAGTTTGTAATATTTGTCATTATCGTTGAAACCTAGCTTAACATATTCAACAATAGTAAAGTAGTTGTCAGTATAAGAAATGGATACTTCATCTAAAGCCGAATAAAAAAGTCGTTTTTGCTCGTTTATTAACTCAATATCTACTCGCGAAAAAAAGATTTCGTCTTTGACTTCTTTTTTTTGTCCAGCCCAGCATAACACAAAATATTCTTTAAATACTTTATAATTTGGATTAAAGTCTTCACGTTTTTTCATGAAGTCAAAAACACCATCTAATGTTAATTCAATATTGTTTAAAGCATGGTTTTCTATAGCTGAGACAATTTCAGAATTCACATCTTTAATTTCGATATCAAAAACCTTTGGCATACTCATGCTACCGTCTCTAAAAAAGACAGCACCGCCATAATATTTCCAAATGTTTTTCCGAAGAGATGTTAATCCTTTATTGGCTCTAATAGTTACTAAGCCAACAACTTTATCATCTGGTAAATGAGGAAAAGGAATATTCTCATATTGTACAATTGGCGGATTAGCGAGATAAGCATTAATCAAATTTTGAATTTTGCTATCATCAAAAAAATCTACTCCAATAATGGTATTGTCAGCATCATCTACCCCAATAACGATATATGAGTTGTTTTTGGGATTACTGTTTGAAAGCGCACAAATGTGCTTAAGAAATTTGGCTTTTCCTTCTTTGTAACTAAGATTAAGTTTTCGCTTTTTGTCATAAAAACTATTCTCGTCATTGTGTGCGAGTAGGTTTTTTATTAAAAGACGTTTATTAATCAAAACATTTAGATTTCTTTCTTAACTATAGTAGAACTCGCTTGTGCTGTACAAAACATTAAAACATCAGCAATATTAACATAGGCAGGTCTACTAATTGCAAAGTGTATGACTTCGGCAACGTCTTCTGCTTGCAATGCTTTATAACCTTTATAAGTGTCATTTGCATTTGAAGCACCTTTATATCTGACTTCAGAAAACTCAGTTTCTACTAAACCAGGATTTACAGCACTCACTTTTATACCATAAGGATTTAAGTCGATACGCATGCCTTCAGTTATTGCTAAGACTGCGTGTTTACTAGCGCAATAAACATTCCCTTTTGGATAAACTTCTTTTCCTGCAGATGACCCAATATTAATAATATGTCCAGATTGGCGTTTAGTCATTCCTGGGATAATGGCTTTGCTTACATAAAGCAGACCTTTGACATTAATATCCATCATAGCATCCCAATCGTCGGTATTACCTGTTTCTATAGGGTCAAGACCATGAGCATTCCCTGCATTATTTATTAAAATATCAATATTTTTAAAGGTATCTGGAAGCGAGGCAATGGCTTCAAACGTTTTGTTTTTATCGCGGACATCAAAATTTAAAGTATGTACATCGGTTTCTCGTGACAATGCTTCTTGAACAATGTCTAAACGCTTTTGTCGCCTACCACAAAGGATTAAATTGATGCCATGTTTAGCAAACTCATGTGCTGTTGCTCTGCCTATTCCGCTTGTTGCTCCAGTTATTAATGCTGTTTTTCTCATATTATTTTTTGAATTTATTATGGCACTTTGTGTCCTTGTGCTGCTACCAAAATCAAGAACCAATCTTCGAGTTCTAAATTTATTTTAGTAGCTTCCATAGCTTGTTTTAATCTTGTTTTGTTTGTAGTACCAACAACAGGTTTAATTCCAGAAGGATGTTTTAATAACCATGCTAACAAAAGTTGATCTTCAGTAGCATTATATTTCTCCATCAGATTGCCCAATTGTTTATGTATTCGTCTAGTTTGTTCAGTATCGTCTTTAAATACTGAGCCTAAAGGCGACCATGCCATTGGTGCTATACCATTACTTAACATGTAGTCTAATGTACCATCATGCATCGCTTGATGGGCTGTTAATGAAAATTCAATTTGGTTGACATCAATATCCATTCTTAGTCCTATCATATCCATTTGCGACGACGTAAAATTTGAAACACCAAAGTCTCTGATTTTTCCTTGTTTTTTGAGTTTAGAAATAGCTTCAGCAATTTCATTAGGCTGCATTAACGGGCTTGGACGATGTAGTAAAAGCATATCTAAATACTCAGTTTGAAGATGTTTTAAAGATTCTTCAACGGACCAAATGATGTATTCTTTACTGTAATCGTAATGCTTAACTTTATTAGAGCGATTATCACTCATGTACTGGATGCCGCATTTAGAAATCAGCTGGATATCTTCACGTTTTATTTCAGATTTTGTAAATGCTTTTCCAAACTCTGCTTCGGTAGTGTAGCCACCGTATATATCTGCATGGTCAAAGGTGGTTATGCCATTAGATATACAATGTTGCATAATAGCGGTCATCTCCTTAGTTGATAGTTGTTTTCCCCAAACACCCCAAGTCATTGTTCCACTAATTATTTTTGAATATTTTGTCATGTTTATACTGAATTAATAGCCTTGTAAAAATATCTAAATTTAATGGATTTGTGAGCTTAAGATTTAGGTTAACACTAATTATCAAAAACATGGGTATTTTTAACCAATCGTTAACAGCATAGGTAGAATAATTTTAACAATTTGCGAAACTGATATCTAGATATAGATAAAACGGTTGAAAAACTTTTAAAATATGGAAGAAACGAATACAATTGATATAAAATCAATTAATGAAAAGATAGAAAAAGAGAGTGCATTTGTAGACTTATTAACCTTAGAAATGAACAAGGTCATCGTCGGACAAAAACACATGGTAGAACGATTGCTAATTGGACTTTTAGGTCAAGGCCATATTTTATTAGAAGGTGTGCCAGGTTTAGCAAAGACATTAGCCATTAATACACTGTCAAAAGCAGTTGACGGAAGTTTTAGTCGTATTCAGTTTACACCAGATTTATTACCTGCAGATGTAGTTGGGACACTAATTTACAATATGAAAGAGAATGATTTCTCTATAAAAAAAGGACCAATATTTGCAAATTTTGTCTTAGCAGATGAGATAAATAGAGCACCTGCAAAAGTGCAATCAGCATTGTTAGAAGCTATGCAAGAAAAGCAGGTGACTATTGGTGACGAAACCTTTGTTTTAGATAAACCATTTTTAGTAATGGCAACGATGAATCCGGTGGAACAAGAAGGAACATATCCTTTACCTGAAGCCCAAGTTGACCGATTTATGTTAAAAACGGTAATTGATTATCCGAAACAAGCAGAAGAGCAATTGATTATGCGTGCCAATTTAAAAGGTACTTGGGATAAAGTTAATCCTGTGGTTTCTGTAGAACAAATACTTAAAGCTCAGAGTTCAGTTAGAGAAGTATATATGGATGAAAAAATCGAAAAATATATTTTAGATATAATTTTTGCGACGCGATACCCAGAAAATTACAATCTTCTTGATTTAAAAGGGCTTATTTCTTTTGGAGCATCGCCTAGAGGAAGTATTAACCTAGCTACAGCAGCAAAATGTTATGCCTTCATCAGACGTCGTGGATATGTAATCCCTGAAGACGTTAGAGCTGTAGTTCACGATGTTCTTAGACACAGAATAGGAATTACTTATGAAGCAGAGGCAGAAAATATAACTTCTGAAGATATCATTAACAAAATTGTAAATGTTATTGAAGTACCATAGTGTTATTATTCCTGTATAAGTAGGAATCTCATTATCAATTTTCATAAATAAAATTTGAAAGATTTCGTATCAATTACGAAATGACATAACCAAAAATGGATACTAAAGAACTTCTTAAAAAAGTACGCAAAATAGAGATTAAGACACGTAGATTGTCTGATCATATTTTTGGTGGCGAATATCATTCGACTTTCAAAGGCCGTGGTATGACTTTTTCGGAGGTACGCCAATATCAATTTGGAGATGATGTGCGTAATATTGATTGGAATGTTACCGCACGAACAAACGAACCTCATGTTAAGGTTTTTGAAGAAGAACGAGAGCTTACCATGATGCTAATGGCAGATGTTTCAGGAAGTAAATTATTCGGAACTCAAAACCAATTTAAAGATGAAATTGTTACAGAAATTGCAGCAACTTTAGCGTTTTCTGCTACTCAAAATAACGACAAAATTGGATTGATTTTATTCTCTGACGAAATCGAACTGTTTATTCCTCCTAAAAAAGGACGCTCTCATGTTTTAAGAATTATTCGTGAGTTATTAGAATTCAAACCAAAAAGTAAAAAAACAAATATCTCAGAAGCGCTGAAATTTTTGTCTAATGTCATGAAAAAGAAAGCTATTGTTTTTATGCTTTCGGATTTTGTGGCCGACGATTACAGACAAACACTTAAAATAGCAGCTGGTAAACATGATATTACTGGTATTCGTGTTTTTGACAGATATGAAGCCGAAATTCCAAATATCGGAATGGTGCAAATGCAAGATGAAGAAACTGGAGAGTCATTATTAGTCAATACAGCATCAAAAAAAGTACGAACTGACTATAGTAAATTTTACAATGAAAAAGTAGAGTATTACAAGGATGCGTTTACCAAATCTGGAGCAGGAACTATAAACTGCCGAGTTGATGAGAGTTATGTCAAAAAACTATTAGGTTATTTTAAAAGAAGAGGATAAATGAGTTACGAATTACGAATTATGAATATGACAACCTCGAGCATGAAATTTCAAGCTACGAGACTTCTTTCTGTTTTCTTTATTCTTTATTCTATTCTCTCTTTCGGTCAAGTTTCGACCGAAGTTGATACCACAAGTATTAGAATAGGAGAACAGATTTCTTATAAAATCAAAGTCGAAACAGATTCAACTAATTTGGTGGTTTTTCCAGAAGGACAAACTTTTTTACCATTAGAAGTTGTTGAAGCCTCAAAGATTGACACTACAAAAAAGGCCTCTAAATTTCAGTTATTACGTGAATATAAGATAACTCAGTTCGATTCGGGTTCTTACTATATACCAAAACAAAAAATAATTATAGGAGATAATCCTTTTTTTACAGATTCTCTAAAAGTAGAAGTCAATACTATAGAGATTGATACTACGAAACAAGGACTTTACGATATTAAACCAATAATTGAAGTCGAAAAAAGTAGTAGTAAGTGGTGGCTGTACATTTTGATTGCTATTGCTGTAATTGCACTAATTGGATTTTTATTATACTGGTTTATCTGGCGAAAAAAACCATTAACAGAAGAAGAAGAGATAGCACTCTTACCACCATACGATCGGGCCAAGTTGGCAATATCTAAATTAGATGAGCAACGTTATTTAGAGCGTGAAGATTTTAAAGGATTCTATTCAGAATTAACCTTTATCATTCGTAAATTTTTAGATGAAAAAGTCTATAATCGCTCACTAGAGAGTACTACAGATGAGTTGGTAGAACGTCTTCAGCTTTTAAAAGATGGTAATCAATTTCCATTTAATAAAGAAACCATTACTAATATTGAAACTATTTTTAAGCGTGCCGATTTAGTAAAATTTGCTAAATCAAAGCCAGATATTGCTTTAGCAGAATTAGATAAGCGAACCATAGCAAAGGAGCTTGATGCTGTGAAACTAACGCTGCCAGAACCTAATGAAGAGGAGAAGTTATTAAAGCAACAATATAAAGAAGAACAAGAGCGTAAAGAAAAGCGAAAGAAAATAATTCTGACTACTGCAATTTCTTTATTCTTAATCATAGCAACATTTATTGGCTTTGGTGCTACATATGGTTTTGGATATGTAAAGGACAAATTATTAGGGCATAGTAGTATTGAGCTTTTAGAAGGTGAATGGGTAAAAAGTGCTTATGGATTCCCACCAATATATATAGAAACACCAAGGGTTTTAAAACGCCAAGAAGTTGAACTTCCGCCAGAAATGAAGGATAAAGCAAAAATTAGTGTTTTTGCATATGGTAGCTTAATCGATGATTTTAATATTGTAACAGGAACAACTTTATTAGGGACAAGAGAAGAACAAGACGGCGAAAAACAGAAGGCATTAAACATCACTAAGGTCATTGAAGGTAATTTACAAACATGGGAAGCTAAAGGTGTTAAGGACATTATTACTAAAAACGAAGAGTTTAAAACACCAAATGATGCGCAAGGCCTAAAAACCTTTGGTTCTGCAAAATTTCCAGGTTTAAAAGAAGGTGATTTTTATGAAGGAGAATATATGTTGTTAAGTTTTACTACTGAACAAATCATACAACAAGTAACTTTAGTTTGGCGAGCTGATGACCCATATGCGAATGATATCGTCCAAAGAATTGTCGATTCTGTAGAACTCAATGAAAACGTAAAACGAGAAGAAGAAACCAAATAATGTTAGAAAGTATCGAATTTTTAAATAAAGAGTTTTTCTGGCTGCTATTGCTTTTGCCAATAGCATTGATTTGGTATGTTTTTAAATCAAAGCGACAGACTGCAGAGTTAAAAATATCTTCAATCCAAGGATTTAAGACTTCAGGCTCGTTTTGGAGTAAATTCAAACATTTACTTTTTGCATTACGATTAATTGCTCTAGCACTATTAATCACAGCATTGGCTAGACCACGAACAGTAGATGTTTCGACAAAAACAAAAACAACTCGCGGTATTGATATTGTTATGGCAATTGATGTTTCTGCAAGTATGTTGGCAAAAGATTTAAAACCCGACCGATTAGAAGCTTTAAAAAAAGTGGCTGCAGATTTTATTAACGGAAGACCAAATGACCGAATTGGGTTAGTAGAATATGCTGGTGAAGCTTTTACTAAAACCCCAATCACAAGTGATAAAAATATTGTGTTACGTTCCTTAAGAGATATAAGATATAATACAATTATCCAGCAAGGAACAGCAATTGGTATGGGTTTAGCAACATCTGTAAACAGACTAAAAGATAGTAAGGCAAAAAGTAAAGTTATTATCCTGTTGACTGATGGTGTTAACAACGGCGGTTTTATTGACCCAAAAACAGCTAGCGAATTAGCTGTAGAGTACGGAATTAAAACCTATACAATTGGATTAGGTACAAATGGTATGGCGTTATCGCCAATTGGTATCAGAGCGGACAATACATTCCAGTATGGGAGAGCACAAGTTGAGATTGACGAAAAGCTATTAAAAGAAATTGCTGATGCTACTGGAGGAAAATATTTCAGAGCAACCAATAATAGAAAATTAGCAGAAATCTATGCCGAAATTAATAAGCTAGAAACAACAGAAGTCGAAGAGAAAAAATATTATAATTACGAAGAAAAATATAGACCATTAGTGCTAATAGCTATATTTTTAATAGTGATAGAATGGTTATTGAAACATACAATTTTTAGAAGCTTTGTTTAGATTAGACGAAAAGATATGGTTTTGGACTTTGCTGGTAATTCCGGTAATTGTTTTGTTGTTTATACTTGTACAAGTATGGAAGAAATCCGCACAGAAAAAGTTTGCTAATTCAACCTTGTTAAAACGTTTAAGCCCAAACCAATCATTATTTAAAAGTGTTTTAAAGTTGATTGTACTTAGTGCTGCTTTTTTGTTTTTGTCATTAGCATTGGTGAATCCAAAGATTGGTACAAAACTAGAAACAGTTCGTAGTCAAGGTGTAGATATAGTTTTTGCTGTTGATGTTTCAAAAAGTATGTTGGCAGAAGATATAGCACCAAATCGTATCGAAAAATCCAAGCAACTAGTAACTCAAATCATTAATAGCTTAGGTAGTGACCGTGTTGGGATAATCGCTTATGCTGGTAAGGCATTCCCGCAGTTGCCAATTACAACTGATTATGCAGCTTCAAAGATGTTTTTACAAAACATGAACACAGACATGATGACATCTCAAGGTACTGCTATACGTGAGGCTATTGAACTTGCAAAAACCTATTATGATGATGAGGAACAAACTAATCGTATTCTAGTTATTATTTCGGATGGTGAAGACCATGAAGGAGATGCTGCAAGTATTGCCGAAGAGGCTAATGAGCAAGGTATCCGAATATTTACTATAGGAGTTGGAAACAAAAAAGGTGGTCCAATTCCAATAAAAAGAAATGGAATTATTCTTAATTATAAAAAAGACAGAAATGGCGAAACTGTCATTACAAAGCTTAACGAAGACACACTCAAAGAGATAGCTGAAGAAGCTAATGGCGTTTATATAAATGGGTCAAGTACAAACGAAGTTGTAGAAACAATTAAAGATTTATTAGATAAAATGGATAAAAAAGAATTTGAATCTAAACAGATTGCAGATTTTAAAGACCAGTTTCAGTGGTTTTTAGGGTTTGGGATTCTATTTTTATTTATAGATATCTTTTTATTAGAACGAAAAACAGAGTGGCTAAAAAAACTCAATTTATTCAATGAGAATTTTTAGTACTATTTTAACGCCTTCACTAAGCGAGCTTTATTAAATTAGAGATGATGAAAAGGACATATAATATAAAAGCATACAGTATAATTCTAGCATTACTAGTTTCAGTTTTTGGATTTTCTCAAGATTTTGAAAAAGAAAGAAAAAAGTCAGAGCGTAAAGCCAAGGATTTAGTTTACGAAGCTAATTCGTTACTAGAAAAAGAAGATTTTATAGCTGCAGAAATGGAATACCGTAAAGCGATTTCTACTCAAGAACGTAATGTTGCAGGTGCTTACAATTTGGCACATTCATACTATAAGAAAGGTAATTTTGGTGAGGCATTATTCAGAAATCAAGAAGCTGCAAATAATGCTAAAACTAAAGAAGAAAAACATAGAGCATTTCATAATATTGGAAATATTTTAATGCAAAACAAAAAATGTAAAGAAGCTGTCGAGGCCTTTAAAAACGCGTTGCGAAATAATCCCAACGACGAAGAAACACGTTATAATTTTGCTTTAGCAAAAGATTGTGCAGAACAGCAGGACCAAGATGGTGGTGGTGATGACGAAAAGAAAGACGATAAAAAGGATGACCAAAAAGACGAAGATAAGGATAAAAAAGACCAAGAAAAAAAGGAAGACGAAAAGGAAAAAGATAAAAAAGAAGAAGACGGCGATAAGGACAAGAAAAAAGGTGATGACGAGGAAGATAAAGATGGTAAAGAAAAAGATGAAAAGAAGGACGATGGAAAAGGCGATAAAGAAAAACCTCAACAAAAACCAAAACCTCAACCAGGAAAAATGTCACCTCAACAAATAAAAAATATTCTTGAGGCTATGAATAATCAAGAGCAAAAGGTTCAAGAAAAAATCAATGCCAAAAAGCAAAAAGGAGCTAAAGTTAGAACAGAAAAAGATTGGTAATTGCAGTTGGCTAAAATGAAATTCACTAAAAACATATTACTATTATTATTTGTATTTGCTTCTAGCTTAGCGATGGCTCAGGTGAAATTTGAAGCCAAAGTCAGCAAAAAGAAGTTAGGAGCTAATGAACGTCTCAGAATAGATTTTGAAATGAATCAAGATGGAGACAACTTTGTACCACCTAGTTTTGACGGTTTTACTGTTGTTGGTGGTCCAAACACTTCTGTTAGTAATTATTGGTCCAACGGAAAACGTTCCTTCACAAAAACCTACAGCTATTTTTTATCACCTAAAAAACAAGGAAGCTTTACAATTAAGCAAGCTCAGATTGAGATTGATGGTCAAGTTTACAAAACATTTCCTGTTATTATAAAAGTCACAAAGGCGATAGAAAAACCTAAAGATCCAAACGACCCAGCTTACATTGCATCACAGAAAATCCATTTAGTTGCTGAGGTCTCAAAAACATCACCATATCTTAATGAAGCTATAACGGTGCTTTATAAATTATATGTAGCGCCAAATATTGCTGCAAATATATTGGGAGACAAGCAGACACCACAATACGAAGATTTTTGGAATCAAAATATAGAAGTTAGAGCATTTAGACCTCAAAATGCTCAGTTCAAAGGAGAGGATTATCGCTACGTCATTTTAAAGAAAGTGGTGCTTTATCCCCAAAAAACAGGAAAACTCAAATTAGAACCTTACGTTATTAATCTTAATATCGATGTCCCGACAAGTCGTTACGATATTTTTGGTAACCGAATTGTCAGAAAAGTACAACAGAGTATAGCCTCTAGTACAAGAATCGTAAACGTAAAACCACTACCAGAAGAAGGAAAACCTGCTGATTTTAAAGGAGCAGTTGGGGATTTTAATTTTAGCGTGACATCAACAAAATTAAGTTTAGATGCAGGGGAATCACTTGAAGCAAAAGTTAGAGTTTCTGGAAGAGGAAATCTAAAATTATTCGAATTACCTAAACTTACTGTACCAAGCTCTTTAGAGGTTTATGAACCAGAACATAAGGAAAACGTAAGAACAAATCTAGCAGGAATGCAAGGAGAAATCTCAGACTTTTATACCATTGTTCCTCAATACAAAGGTAAATACCCATTACCAGAAGTTTCGTTCTCTTATTTTGACCCTAAGTCAAAAACATACAAAAGACTCACTTCTGATGAGCTTGTCATTGACGTTGTTAATGGACCATCATCGGTTAATACCGATACAGCTTCAAATAATGTTACTAATACCAATAAGCAAGCAGTCACTACAAATTCTAATACGTTTTCATTTATTAAAACAAATGCAGCTTGGGTATCAAAAAGTGAAAAGCCTTTTTTTAAATCAAACCTTTTTTGGACGCTACTTTTAGTGCCATTTTTGTTGATTCCACTTGCCATTTTTATAAGGCGAAATCAAGAAAAGCGTAATGCTGATATTGTTGGTAATAAACGAAGAAAAGCGGATCGCTTGGCTAAGAAGTATTTAAGTGATGCAAAAAAGGCCCTAGGAAAAAAAGAAGCATTTTATATTGCTTTAGAAAAAGCATTTCATAATTATTTAAAAGCAAAATTACATATAGAAACTAGTGATTTTAATAAAGAAAAAATTAAGAGCTTATTAAGTGAACGTAATGTGGAGTCATCAGTGGTTTCGGAATTCATTTCTATTTTAGAGAATTGTGAATTAGCTAGATATACTCCAATTACTCAGGTAACAATGCAGAATGATTATGACAAATCGGTCACAACAATTGGAGCCATAGATAAACAAATAAGATAGTATGAAGGTATTTTTAATTCTATTATTTACTTGTTTTAGTATTTATTCAAATGCTCAGAACGATGACCTTTTTAAAGAAGGAAATACGCTATACAATCAAGGAAAATATTCTGAAGCTATAGATAAATATGAAACCATATTAGACTCAAATGAGCACTCGGCGGAACTATATTTCAATTTAGCCAATTCGCATTATAAACTTAACAATATTGCACCTAGTGTATATTATTTTGAAAAAGCAAAGCAATTAAACCCTAATGACAAGGATATAGAAAACAATCTTGCATTTGCACAAAATATGACTGTTGATGCTATAGATAAGGTGCCCGAAGTAGGATTTTCAAGAATATTTAAAAACTTAGTAAATACGTTTTCATCTAGCATGTGGGCAAAAATTGCTATCTCTGGTGTTTTAGTATTTGTGATTTTATTTTTGTTATATCATTTTACATCTGCAACATCACAAAAGCGTATTGCTTTTGTGATAAGCATTTTAGGACTTTTGATTGCATTATTCTCTTTAGGTATTGCTTTTCAAAAAAACAGTCTGGAAAAGAAGAATAATCCCGCAATTGTATTTGCACAAGAAACTAGAGTTAAAGCAGACCCTAATAAGACTAGCGAAGAAGTTTTTAGACTCCATGAAGGAACCAAAGTACAGGTTTTAGAAAGCTATGAAGATTGGTATAAAATAGAGATAGCCGATAAAACAACAGGTTGGATAATTTCTGAAGACATAAAACTGTTAAAGTTTTTTTAAAAAAAAATTAACAAATTAAGATTTATGAAATTGTATATTCGAGTCTTTATGGGAATCAACCGACTTCAAAAAACTGCAACTTTTTTCGCATTACTATTTGTGATAATAGTATCTGCACCGACTGTAATTATGTCGATAGATGATAGTATTGATGTGACTTTGTTTTATGGAGAAAATGAAGAGGAGGAAAAAGAAAATTTAAAACTTCTTTTTGATGTTATTTCTTTAGATTCGGAAAGCCAAGATATTAGTAAGACTACAACAGATAGTGATGTATATACATTTAAAAAATACTCCAAACCAAATCTGAATTTGATTTTTCCACCTCCGGATTATATTTAGATTGCAAAAAACTTACCAACTAAGAACCATAACGTTCACATTTTTAATTAAGCTTTAGGGTTATAACTAAAGCATATCATCTTTATTATATGTTTAAAACATTAAAAAATGACATACCAGCGAGTATTGTCGTATTCTTTGTAGCATTACCTTTATGTTTAGGTATTGCATTAGCTAGTGGAGCACCACTGTTTTCAGGATTAATTGCAGGTATCGTTGGTGGTATTGTAGTAGGTTCTTTAAGTGGTTCTAAAATCGGTGTTAGTGGTCCCGCAGCTGGTTTAGCAGCAATAGTATTAACTGCAATTGGCACTTTGGGAGGTTATGAAAACTTTTTAGTCGCTGTTGTATTAGGCGGGATTATTCAACTTTTGTTTGGTGTTTTAAAAGCCGGAATTATTGGTTACTACTTTCCTTCGTCTGTAATTAAAGGTATGCTAACAGGCATAGGAATCATTATTATCCTAAAGCAAATCCCGCATTTTTTCGGATATGATTCAGATCCAGAAGGTGATTTTGCATTTTTTCAAGTAGATGGTCAAAATACTTTTTTAGAAATCATTAATACGATTAATCATATTCAACCTGGTTCTGCTTTAATAGGTCTTGTCGCATTAGCAATATTATTGCTTTGGAGCAATGTGTTGTCTAAAAAGGGAAAAATTTTCGAGATAGTGCAAGGACCTTTAGTTGCTGTAGTCATAGGTATTGTTTTTTATGTTCTAACACAATCTAATGAAACACTAAGTATAGAAGCCTCACATCTTGTAAGTGTACCAGTACCTGATGGTTTTGATTCTTTTATAGGTCAATTTAGCTTTCCTAATTTTTCTGCAATCACAAATCCTGAAATATGGATAGTAGCATTTACAATTGCTTTAGTAGCTAGTTTAGAGACATTATTGTGCGTTGAGGCTACAGATAAGTTAGATCCTCATAAGAATGTAACTCCTACTAATCGCGAACTTTTAGCACAAGGAACAGGAAATATTCTATCAGGTTTAATAGGGGGTTTACCAATAACACAAGTAATAGTTCGAAGTTCCGCAAACATTCAATCTGGAGGTCGCAGTAAAGCTTCTGCAATTATTCATGGTTTTCTTTTATTAATATCTGTTATTCTTATTCCACGTTTGTTGAATATGATTCCGCTTTCTGTATTAGCGGCTATATTATTAATTGTCGGCTATAAATTAGCAAAGCCAGCATTATTCAAAAAAATGTATGATTTAGGTTGGAAACAATTTATACCATTTGTAGTAACCGTTGGTGGTATTGTATTTACAGATTTACTTAAGGGTATTGGATTAGGTTTGGCTGTTGGGATTATAATTATTTTAATAAAAAGCTATCAAAACTCTCATTTTTTACATAAAGAAGGTGAAGATGTTGATGATGGTAAAATAAAAATGACATTAGCAGAGGAAGTTACTTTTTTCAATAAAGGTGCTATTTTAAAAGAATTAGACCGATTACCCGAAAATTCATATTTAGAATTAGATGTTAGAGAAACACGTTATTTGGATAATGATATTATAGAAATTTTAGATGATTTTGCTTTTAAAGCAAAAGAAAGAAATATAACAATAAAGCTAGTTTCGGAAAGAGGCATAGTTGAAAACCCTGAGAGTTTTATTGAGTTTTTTAAACTTGAGAAAATATCACAATAATCCTTTAAATATAATTACTGATGAAAAATATAGCAATAACAAAAGATGTACAAAGTGCATTAACACCAGATAGTGTTTTACAAGATTTATTAGACGGAAACAATAGATTTGTCAATAGCAATTCTCAAGCTACTGATAACAAAGCTTTAGTAAGTCAGACCACAGGCGGACAATACCCAAAAGCAGTTGTTTTGTCTTGTATCGATTCTCGTGTACCAGTCGAAACAGTTTTAGACCAAGCAATTGGAGATATCTTTGTGGCTCGGGTAGCGGGCAATTTTGAAAACGTAGATATTTTAGGAAGTTTAGAATACTCATGCAACGTTGCAGGCAGTAAGTTAATCTTAGTCTTGGGTCACGAAAGCTGTGGTGCAGTAAAAGCAGCTTGTGATGGTGTAGAGTTGGGTAACATTACAGAAATGTTAAGTAAGATTATGCCAGCTGTAAGAAAATCTGCTGTTGAGGTTGAAGGTGAAGCTAATTCTTCAAATAAAGCATTTGTTGCTAAAACAGTTGAAAATAATGTGAAATTAACTATTGAACGCATTAGAGAAAACAGTCAAATTTTAACTGAAATGGAAGATAATGGTGAAATTAAAATCGTTGGAGGCGTTTATAGTTTACATACAGGTAGAGTAGAATTAGTCTAAAACCAAAGTGTAAACACAAACTATTCTATTAGTGTGTTCTAAACCAGTATTTAAATCTTATTTCTATGCTTTCAAATTTTTTTGATTTTAAAAACCTTAAAGGAGATTTCACAGGTGGATTAGTTGCAGGAGTTGTGGCTTTACCATTGGCGTTAGCTTTTGGAGTTCAATCTGGAATGGGAGCAACTGCTGGATTGTATGGTGCAATTGCGGTAGGTATTTTTGCTGCAATGTTTGGTGGTACAGAGACTCAAGCGAGTGGACCTACTGGTCCTATGACTGTTGTTTCTGCGGCATTGGTAGCAGCAGCTATCGAAATTACAGGAAGTTTAGAAAATGCAATGAGTATTATTTTACTAAGTTTTCTACTTGGAGGACTTTTTCAAATAATTTTTGGATTTTTAAATATTGCTGGATACGTAAAATACTTTCCTTACCCTGTAGTATCAGGGTTTATGAGTGGTGTAGGTCTCATTATTGTAATTCTACAGTTATTTCCTTTTGCTGGATTAGACTCTGCAAAATCTACAACTGCCGTAGTTAAAGATTTCCCGAGATTATTTGCTGAATTTAATATATCAGCATTGCTTTTAGGCGCCATTACTATTGCCGTATATTTTGTATTTCCCAAAATAAATAAAGCCATTCCAAGTGCTTTAGTTGCTTTAATTGTAGCTACATTAATTGCTTATTTCTTTAAAATGGATGTACCCTTAATAGGTGAAATACCATCAGGACTACCTTCATTTCAACTAGGCGGTATTTTAGAAGTCGATTCTAGTGCTTGGGGAATTATTATTGAATATGCAATTGTTTTAGCTGTACTTGGGAGTATAGATTCCTTACTAACTTCAGTGATTGCTGATAATATGACCAAGACAAAGCACAATAGTAATCGAGAGCTTATTGGTCAAGGTATTGGTAATATGTTAGCAGCTGCTATTGGAGGAATTCCTGGTGCAGGAGCTACTAAAGGAACTGTTGTTAATATCAATGCAGGAGGTCGAACACGTCTGTCAGGTATACTTCATGGAATTTTTCTATTAACTGTTTTACTAGGATTAGGGCAATTAGCATCACTTATTCCACTATGTGTTTTAGCAGGACTATTAATCCCAATAGGATTTAAGATAATAGATTTTAAAGGTTTAAAGCATCTTCTTAAAGTCCCAAGAGCAGACGCCGTTGTTTTAATTTTAGTTTTAGCAATAACAACCTTTGGTAGTTTGATACAAGCTGTTGGAGTTGGTGTTGCGCTGGCGTGTCTTTTATTTATGAAAAAATCTGGAGATATTAGCGAGAAAGGTTTAGAGGTTGGTGCTGTTGCTGATATTGATGGTTCAAAACCATGGCAAGACGAAATTGAATTCTATGAAGATTACAAGAAAAAAGTTATTATTAAGCACTTATACGGCCCTTTATTCTTTGGTTTTACGTCTTATTTTAAAGATCAGATAAAAGCATTGCCAGATGAGGTAGAGGCAGTAATTATGAGAATGGACCGTGTCCCATACATAGATCAGTCAGGTTTATATACTTTAGAAGATGTTATATATGATTTGAGAGAACAGAATATTGAAGTTCTTTTAATTGGTCTTAAAGAGCAACCAAAAGATATGTTAGAAGCGGTAGATGTTATCCCAGATTTGGTACCTCTAGAAGATGTTTTCGAAAATATTGAAGATGGTTTTGTTTACCTAAAAAGTAAACTCAAAAAGTAATAATAGGGAAAGTCGCTGTAAAGCGACTTTTTTTATGCTTCCTCTTCAGGAGCTAATTCTAGTTCTTCTCCGCTTTTTATCAGTGTTGGGAAAATCATTGGAGCCAAAGATTTAACAGGTTTGTAAAGAATACTTTCCTCTAATTCTTCATCTTCCATAAAAGGTAATGTGTTATTTAACTTATTAAAAACAATAAGTAATACACTAAGAATTAAACCAATCTTTAAAGCGCCAAAGACACCACCCAATAATTTATTAAGCATACCAAGGGCAGCAAAATCAGCAAGTTTAGTTAATGCTTTTCCGGCTAGACTTATTGCCAACACGATGATAACAAAAGTTATAGCAAAAGCTACGATATTCATAGTCTTTTCATCCCAATCTACTTTTGGTTCTAATAAATCAGCAACAAAATAACTAAAGTGAATTGCGCCAAAAACACCTAAAACTAAAGCGCAAAGCGAAGCAATTTCTACAAAAAGACCTTTCATGGCACCTCTAATTAATCCAAATAATAAAAGGGCACCTAAAACAATATCAATGATACTCATAACACTAGCGGTTTAAAACAAAAGTACATGAATTTTTTAAGTTGAAAATTTTATAAAATCAACTGAATAAAATTCATGAACTAACAAAGTGGTTACTTCTATTAGATGAAATTTTGAAGGTTATATTCTGCAAAATTTCGTTCTTCTAGAAAAAATATAAATTAACTTTGTCAATTCTATAACGCAATTATAGATAAGTAAATTATGGCAAGAGACGAACAATTAAAAGAACGCTGGGATTTGGTGGTAGAAAAGCTTTCTACACAGTTTGCAGATGGCGATGCTTTAGACCTTGATTCTATTATATATCTTATAGGTGTTCAAGAGCTTGGTCAGATTCATCGTGATTACAAAAAAGATCACAAATTAGATCTCATGCACATTGCCATTTGTAAGCTTTTAGAACCTTATGGTTTTTATGAATTCGATTTTGTAGACGATGACGGTTGGCCACATTATAAAGTAAAGGCGCAATTGCCTCATCTAAAAGCTGGTGAGCAAAGCGTTTTAATGAAAGAAGCAATTGTCAACTATTTTGTAGAAACGGATTATATCGAATAAGATTTTTTAAATTTGCGGATTCAATTGATGGAAGTATGATAGATAAGTTAAAAGAACTCATTGCAGAAGCTGAAGCGTTCACTACGCAATCAAAAGACGAAGTAGAACAGTTTCGAATTAAGTATTTAGGGTCAAAAGGCCTTTTGAAAGAATATTTTGCGGAGTTTAAAAATGTAGCAAACGAGCAAAAGAAAGAGTTTGGACAAACCATAAATCAGTTAAAGAAAACAGCTGAGGACAAAGTAAATGCTCTTAAGGAAGTTCTCGAAAATCAAGAAGAAGACAATGGACTTTATGGAGATTTGTCTCGTCCAGGCGAGCCTATAGCACTTGGAGCGCGTCATCCAATATCGATTGTAAAAAATCAAATTATAGATATATTCTCTCGTATTGGTTTTAACGTAAGTGAAGGTCCAGAGATAGAAGACGATTGGCATAATTTTACAGCACTAAACTTGCCAGAATACCATCCAGCAAGAGATATGCAGGATACGTTTTTTGTACAAACAGATCCAGACATATTATTACGTACACATACAAGTTCTGTACAAGTGCGTTATATGGAAAATAACAAACCACCAATACGTACAATTTCTCCAGGTCGTGTGTATCGTAACGAAGCTATTTCGGCGCGTTCGCATTGTTTTTTTCACCAAGTAGAAGGTTTATATATCGACAAAGATGTAAGCTTTGCAGATTTAAAACAAACGCTACAATACTTTACAACGGAGATGTTTGGTAAGTCTAAAATCAGATTACGTCCATCGTATTTCCCATTTACTGAGCCAAGTGCCGAAGTAGATGTTTATTGGGGTTTAGAAACCGAAACTGACTACAAAATGACCAAAGGTACTGGTTGGTTAGAAATTATGGGTTGCGGAATGGTAGATCCAAATGTTTTAGACAATTGTGGTATTGATTCTAAAGAATACTCTGGTTTTGCCTTTGGTATGGGTATTGACCGTATAGCTTTATTATTACATCAAATAAGCGATATCCGTTTGCTAAGTGAAAACGATGTGCGTTTTTTAGAGCAGTTTAAGTCGGCATTATAGATTTTGAAAAAAGACATTCAAATACCAGAAGTAAATGATGTTTACGTAGCTGTTGTAAAAGAATACAACGAGACCTACAAAACTGAGGATTGGAATGCCTATATCATTAACGATAAAGATATCGATTTAGAAATGGTAATCATTGTGACGAATGGTTATAACGAGACTAAAATCACATCGACTTTCCGTAAAAAAATAGATATTCTTCCTAAAAAAAGTTATGCAAAAATTGAATTAATTCAAGAAGAATTATTTGTATTAAACAACCAGTTTAAAGTGTCTTTTTTTGAGGGAAACAAAATGTTTGATAAGACATATCTTTTCAGGAAAAATACAATTAATGTAAAAGCACTGCAGTCAATTCCTTTAATGGAAGCTAGAGGTGTTTTGGTGAAGTAAAAAAGCCCTTTTGTCCTACGGATATTTTCCCAGAGGGAAAAATTATAGCATCAAAAAACCAATCCTAGATTTTCGTTTTAAGTGAGTATCAATGATTTTTATATTGTACGATTCCACAAAGATTTCCTTCTCCTCTGGAGAAAATAGAAGAGACTATTAATCCAACTTATCCGTCAGTTTTTTGAAGACTTTCTTTGGGTTTTTATTCTCATATAAAATTGAATAAACAGCTTTTATTATAGGTAGATTGGTCTTCTTTTCATTATTCTGGTTTAGAATAAAAGCACTTTTTGTAGCATAGTAACCTTCAGCTACCATATTCATTTCCATTTGTGCAGACTTTACGGTGTAGCCTTTACCAATCATATTTCCAAACATTCTATTTCTAGAAAAAACGGAGTAGCCTGTCACTAACAAATCACCTAAATAAGCCGAGTTGTTAATGTTACGTTTCATCTTGTGCATTTTTTTTATAAAACGCTTCATTTCACGGATAGCATTACTCATCAATACACTTTGAAAATTATCGCCGTAACCTAAACCATGAGCAATTCCTGCAGCAATAGCGTAAATATTTTTAAGCATTACAGCATACTCGGTACCAATAATATCATCGCTAATTTTTGTTTTAATGTAATTGCTAGATAGTACATCGGCAATAGCTTGCGCTTTTGAGGCGTCTGCACATGATATTGTTAGATACGACAAACGCTCAAGAGCAACTTCTTCGGCATGACATGGTCCTGCGATAACACCAATATTTTCGAAAGAAATATTGTAATGATCATGAAAATGTTCACCTACTAAAAGTCCAGTTTCTGGTATGATGCCTTTTACAGCAGAAACCACAACCTTATTGCTAATGTCAACGGTTAGTTTTTGTAACTCGGTATGAATAAATGCAGATGGAATCACAAAAATCAGTACATCTGCCCAATCAGCAATTTCGTTAATATCATTACTAAGCTTTAGTTGTTCGGTATGAAACTCTACTGAGCTTAAATAATTAGGATTGTGTTGCTCTTTTAAAATATGTTCTTTGGTGTAAACACTTCTCATATACCAACCGATTTCGTCAAGATTTTCGCAAAGCATTTTTACGATTGCTGTTGCCCAGCTTCCTGAGCCAAATACGGCGTATTTTGTGGTTTTATCCATGTATTGAAATTAATCTTCTTAATTCAAAAGTACATAAAAAAAAAAGGCTTTCAAACCTAGGTCATATGTAGGTTTTTGAGTTTGGCACGTGTTTTGAAATTCTACTAATATAATTTTAAATATGTGGATTATGAAAACATTAAAACTACTTTTCGGATTTGTCCTAAGTGCAACACTACTAACATCATGTGTTGTAGATGAGGTAATTATTACAGATAATAATCCTCAGCCAATAACATTAAATCAATTGCTAAACTCGTATGAGTTATGGTACGTTGATGTTAACGCTACACAAGGTTTTGGCGAAGTGCCATTTATGCAAGTAGCATTTACATTATCGTTCAGAAACGGTACTTTATTTGCAAATAATAATTTGGTTGGTTTAGGAAGTCAAGGCAACGGATTTGGTATAGATGTAGGTACATATAATACCTTTAATATGCAATTAGATGTTGATCATGATTTAGATGGCTTTGATTCTTTTGATGTATTTCAAATAGATAATAATACGATTGAATTGTACAACCCATTCACAGATACATCATACTTTTTGGATGGTTACCAAAGATCTACGTTTGATTATGATTTTGTTTTCTATGATAACATTCATTATTTCTTACAAGAGTATGAAGCATGGGAAAAAACATTCACCAGTAATTTTGGAGCATTAAATGATTTTGATAACGAAAACTATTTACAGTTTTTAGCTGCTGGTAATGATTCAGAATTCCGTAGCTCACAAGATGCTAATATTAATAACCCAAATAATATTTTCTGGGATTTTACAGGAGTATATGGTGTTGGTAATATATCAGGAGATTTGTACGAAAAAACTTTAACACTTGATTATGACTTTTTCAGCAATGAATTCTTCAATCTTAGCGTTATAGATGATGGGACAATAGAATTGCTACACGCAGATTCTGGTACCGTATATGAATTTAAAGGTCGAGGTTATATAGAGTTCTTACGAACTGAAAATGCTCAAGGCCGAATGGTACAACAAGAGAATACTTTTAAGAAACGTAAACAAAAAATGGTTAAGAAAGATAACCCAAGAACAAATACACGAAGCTAAATTTTGGTTGGTTATTTAGTTTCAAAACGCTCAGTCGACATCTGTTGATTGGGCGTTTTATTTTCTATTAAATATAGAATTAATATGGAAGCGTAAATTAATCAATTCTAAGATGAGATAATTCGTCTCCTAAATCTAATCTTCTTTTTTATGTTGATTTGATTTTTGGACTAAATAGTTGAAGAAATCTTTGTCTCTTCCTTTTTCACTTGATACAGGAAAGTCTAATTCAAACTCCTTTGATTCAACGAATATATAACTGTCTTCATATAATGATTCATTATACATGACATCAAGATTAGTTATTTCACTGAATGGTATTATTGTTTTTGGATATTCCCATTCCTTATTATAAGCAACAAGATTCTTGTCAGTAACAAAGTATAATCCTTCTTTGATGTCATTAAATCCATCAGAATAAAAGTATTTTATTTTTTCATTAGAACTTAAAAGACCAAGAGTTTTAATTTCATCAATATATTTTTTTGGAACTTGACGACCAAGGTATATATATGTTTCTGGACCATCGCAACTTGTAAGTAGGATTATAGATAGAAGTAAAGATAAAAGCTGACTTTTTTCAAAATATTTTAACATGGTTGGAATTGATTATTTGGCTTAGTAATAATCTTGATAACTCTTATTATGGTTTTTTAAAATCTCATTTCTATTTCCCAAAAAACGCTTCTAAACCTTCAAAATCATAAGGCTTAGCAATAATCTTTTTATTAGCATCTAAAACGAAATACGTTGGTGTAGCTGCTATCGCAAATGTTTGCACTAAAGGATTTTCCCATTTACCAAGACCAATACCATGAACAAAATCAGGGTATTTTTTTATTTCTTCGGTCCAGTTTGTGGCGTCATTTTCTAATCCATAAGCAATGACTTTAGTGTTTGAGACAGAAGTTATCAAATCTTTTACTTTAGGTAATTCTTTTAAGCAATGACCGCAGCCACTACTCCAAAAGATAAGTACGTAATACTTATCGCCTTTTAGCTCAGAGAGTTTTAGTGAAGGTTTTGTTTGGATTTGAAAATCAGGAGCTAAAGCACCGACAGATGTGTTTTTGTAACTTAGTAATTGCTGTTCTAAGATTTTATTTTCTGTAGACTTTGCAATTGCTAACAAATAATTGTTAGATATGTAATTAGCCATATCATGATTTTCGCGACGTTTAAACTCTTGCCATAATAATTCTAATAACGGTGATTGTATTTTGGCATCAGTGCTTTTAATTGCTTTTGCCACGATATCAATATGTTTTTTGTAAGTGTCGTTATCTGTAGCTGCTGACATACCAAATACAAAACCACTAACGCGGTCAGTTATTAAACTAGAGCTTTGCAAAAACGGATTATTAAAATCTATATTTTTAAAAAAGTTAGCTTTAAGATTTTTAGAATATGTTGTTAAATCTTCATAAGCTTCAGGTGTGTAAGGTTTATTAGCTTTAATAAAGGCTTCAACCAACTTTCCTTTAGCTAAATCTTCGTAGGATACTTGTGTTTCTCTTAGTGTTTTAAAGATAGAATTGAACGCGTTTTTATCTGTTCCGCCTTTGGTATAAAAATTACTGATGGTTTGGTTAACAACATCCATACTGTTTAGGTAAGAATCCCAAAGCTTATTTTCTGTAGACTCGGTGAAATTAACACCTTTATCCATACTAAAAGTAAAAGTAACATCTTCCTTTCCGTTGTAAACCAAGTCAAAATTATTTTCTTCTGGTGGAATGGCGTAAACAATTTTATAGATACCTGGATTGGCATTAGCATCTAGAGCTAATGTAAAATTACCTAGGCTATCTAATTTTGCACGTTCTACATAATTAGCACCATCAGGTGTGGCTTCGTATAAAAAGGCATAGGTGTAATCTTCAGTAGGAGAAAATGTGCCACTAATATTGTGTTGTGCAATCAATAATGTTGGTAGTAATAGAAACAGAAAGACTATCTTTTTCATGGAATTTTTTTTATAATATAACTTTGCAAGACGCAACTATCACGCCAATTTAAAACATTTATTTTTTCTTAGACCTAATACTTTCAATAATTACAGTTGCTAATATTAGACTACCTCCGAAAAAAGTATTCAATGTAGGTATTTCATTTAAGAATAAAAAAGCAATAATTATTCCAAATATTGGTTGTAAACTACCAATAATACTAGCCGTACTAGCCTTAAAATATTTAAGACTATTTACAAACATGGTGTGCCCAATTGCGGTTGTTAATAAGGCAAGAATAATGACATACGGATATTGCGTTTTTATATTTACGGTGCTTTCAAAAAACAATATGGGTACCAATAGTATAGCTATTATTGCTACTTGATAAAACATCAGCATTGTACTATTATACTTTTTCACTTCGCCCTTAAGAATAAGAATACGTAAGGCATAACAAAACGCAGATAACACACCGAATAACACACCTTGTAGTTGGCTGCTTTCTAGATTAAATTCTGGTGCTAAAATATATATTCCTGTAAGCACCATTAACCCCAGAACAATATGAATTGGGTCTAGTTTTGACTTTGAAAATAATGGTTCTAAAAGCGCAATGATTACTGGAAAGGTAAATATTGAGAGCATACCAATAGCTACGTTAGATAATTTTAAGGAAATAAAATAGGTAATCCAATGTGCGCCCATTAGAACGGCGCCAATAAAAAAAGTACGTCTATCTTTTCCGTTAAGGATTTTTAGACTAATGCCCTTGTAAACACAAAATACAAGCAAAAATATAGCTGCTAAAGCTGAACGCCACCAAATGACTACAGGCGTTGGCATATCTATAAATTTACCTAAACTGCCTGATGTACTAATAAACAGTGTCGCAACTGTTAGCCAGAACAAATGTTTAAGGTGTTTGTTTTGCTTCATATTATATTTTAAAGATAAATCGTATCATTTCTACAAAAAGAGGAATGACTGACAAGAAATCTCAATAGCATGAGATTCCTCCTCATTCTTCGTTCGGAATGACAAAAGTATTATTAATTAATTTCGGAAAGTAAATTCAATGCCTGTTGGGTAGATTTCACATTTTGAAACGAAATTAATAGGCGTAATCCTTTACGAGTCTGCTTTTCTTTCATTATACATTTTGTTGCATTAGCTTGAACATATTGTAATACTCTCGAGAAATTATCACTTTGATAAAATTGACTCTGCTGGTCTTGGATAAAATAACCAATCAGTCTACCTTGTTTCATGATTAATTTTTCTACACCAATTTCAGTAGCAATCCATTTTAATCTCACACTGTCAAATAAATCCGAAACTTGAGCTGGTAATTCTCCAAAACGATCAATAATTTCTGATTCAAATTTTTGTAAATCTTCTTCTGTTTTTATCTCGTTAAGCTTAGTATATAGATTTAAACGCTCTGTAATATTATTTACATAATCGTCAGGAAAAAGCAATTCAAAATCTGTATCAATTGTAACGTCTTTGACAAATTTCTTTGGTTTACCATCATCTTTATATAAATCTGCAAACTCAGATTCTTTAAGTTCTTCAATGGCTTCATTTAAGATTTTTTGATAGGTATCAAAACCAATATCGTTGATAAATCCGCTTTGCTCACCACCCAATAAATCGCCAGCACCTCTAATTTCTAAATCCTTCATAGCGATATTAAATCCGCTACCTAACTCTGTAAATTGTTCTAAAGCTGTGATACGTTTTCTGGCATCAGAAGTCATAGCAGAATATTCTGGTGTTATAAAATAACATAATGCTTTTTTGTTACTTCGACCAACACGACCACGCATTTGGTGTAAGTCGCTTAATCCAAAATTATTGGCGTTATTTATAAAAATGGTATTTGCATTAGGTACGTCTAATCCACTTTCTACGATGGTTGTACTGACCAATACATCGAAATCTCCATTCATAAAAGCCAGCATTAACTCTTCTAGCTTTTTGCCATCTAATTGTCCGTGACCTATACCGATTTTGGCGTCTGGTACTAATCGCTGAATCATTCCAGCGACTTCTTTAATATTCTCTATTCGATTATGAATAAAAAACACTTGTCCACCACGTTGAATTTCGTAACTCACAGCATCTCTAATCGTTTCTTCACTGAAGCGAATCACATGACTCTCAATCGGATAACGGTTTGGTGGCGGTGTTGTAATCACCGATAAATCTCTAGCAGCCATTAAACTAAATTGAAGCGTACGAGGAATTGGGGTCGCTGTCAATGTCAATACATCGACATTTTCTTTAATGGTCTTTAGCTTTTCTTTTACTGCTACTCCAAATTTTTGTTCTTCATCAACAATTAATAATCCTAAGTCTTTAAATTTTACATTTTTGTTAGCGAGTTGATGTGTGCCTATAATAATATCTACACTTCCTTTTTCAAGACCTTCTAATGTTTCGCGTTTTTGTTTGGCAGTTCTAAAACGGTTAACGTAATCTACTGTAACAGGAAAATCTTTTAAACGTTCTTTAAATGTTCTCGAATGTTGATAAGCCAAAATCGTTGTAGGTACTAAAACAGCGACTTGTTTTCCGTTATCTACAGCTTTAAAAGCTGCTCTGATAGCAACCTCTGTTTTACCAAAACCTACATCACCACAAATTAGTCTGTCCATTGGGCGTTCACTTTCCATATCTGCTTTAATATCTTCTGTAGAGCTGACTTGGTCTGGTGTGTCTTCATAAATAAAAGAAGCTTCTAGCTCGTGCTGCATGTTACTGTCCGGAGCATACTGAAATCCCTTTTTTAATTTACGTTTAGCATATAATTTTATGAGATTGAAGGCAATCTCTTTAACACGTGATTTGGTTTTTTGCTTAAGTGTTTTCCAAGCTTTACTACCTAACTTGTATACTTTTGGCGGTTTACCATCTTTACCATTAAACTTAGTGATTTTGTGGAGCGAGTGGATGCTTAAATACAAAACATCACGCTCTCCATAAACTAGCTTTATAGCTTCTTGTTTTTTGCCTTCGACATCAATTTTTTTAAGCCCACCAAACTTACCAATACCATGGTCTATGTGTGTGACATAATCGCCAATTTCGAGATTAGTCAACTCTTTCAAAGTAATGGCTTGCTTTTTGGCGTAGCCATTTTTAAGATGAAATTTGTGATAACGGTCAAAAATCTGATGGTCTGTATACACCGCAATTTTTTGTTCAGTATCTATAAAACCTTGATATAGTGAAAGTACAACGGTTTTGTAATGCACTTCTTTTTCGGCATCATCAAAAATATCATGAAAACGTTTGGCTTGTTGCTCACTTACACAAGCAATGTAGTTTGTTATACCATCTTCATGATTGTTATTTAAATCGTCAATTAGAAGATTAAATTGCTTGTTGAATGATGGTTGAGGTTTTGTGTTAAAAGTAATTATCTCATCTCTGTCTAAGGTTGAAGCTCCAAATTCAACTGTTGTATATTCCAAAAACTGACGCTTCAATAATTCCGAATTACAGAATAATTCATCCGGAGAAGCATGTTTGATATCTTCAGAAAGTGCTGCAAAAGCTTCAACGGCTTTTTCATAAAAAGTATCAATTCTTGAAAATAATAAAGATGAGTTTTTAGAAAAAACAACCGTTTTGGATGAGATATATTTTAAGAAGCTTTCGCGTTTTTCTTCAATAAATTTATTTGCAACGTTTGGGATGATGCTCACCTTTTTGATGCGTTCAGTAGATAATTGGGTTTCGACATCAAAGGTTCTAATACTATCTACTTCATCTCCGAAAAATTCAATTCTGTAAGGTTCGTCGTGTGAAAATGAAAAGACATCTACAATACCACCACGAACAGAAAAATCACCAGGTTCTGTTACAAAATCAACACGTTTAAACTTATATTCGAACAGTACCTCATTAACAAAATCAATACTTAAATCGTTCCCAACTGCGACCTTTAAAGTGTTTTTTTCAAGCTCCTTTTTAGTAACTACTTTTTCAAATAATGCATCTGGATATGTGACAATTATTGCTGGTTTTTTTCTGGAATTTATTCGATTTAAAACCTCGGCTCGTAATAGTACATTAGCGTTATTAGTTTCTTCAATCTGGTAAGGTCTACGATAACTTCCAGGATAAAAAAGTACGTCCTTATCGTTAATGAGTTGCTCTAAATCGTTAAGATAATATGCAGCTTCTTCTTTATCATCAAAAACTAATAAAAAAGGTTTATCAGTAGTTTTAAAAACTTCAGAAATTACTATCGATAACGATGAGCCAACTAAGCCTTTTAAGTGCGTGTTTCCTTCAGATTTGGCAATAGCTATTTGCAGATTTTGTGTTTGCAAAGTCTGTATATAGGTTTGGGTAATTGTGGTTTTACTCAATGGCCTTATTTTAAGATTGCAAATATAAAATATTTTGATGCTTTATATATCAGAAATCTTTTATTAGAATTATATTTGTGGCGACTAAAAAAAACAATAATATATATGTCATTTTCAGATTTATTCGAAAGCGGATTTCAAAAGCGTAATCAAGACCATTTTGCAGCAATTGTTAGAGTAGCAATGAGTGATGGTATTATTAATGATGCTGAAAAAGAATTCTTGGACCGCTTAGCTACGCGTTTAGATATTACAGAGCAGGATTACAAGGAAATCTTAAAGGATTATAACTCTCACCCAATAAATGCACCACATTCATATGATACACGTTTAGAGCGTTTGTATGATTTAGCACGCATGGTTTGGGCAGACCATATCGAAGGACCAAATCAAGTTAGTTTATTAGAAAAGTTATCTATAGGCTTAGGTTTTAACCAAGATAATGTAAAGTATATTGCTGATAAGGCATTAACACTTGTGCATTATGAGGTTGATTTAGAGGAATTTACAAATAAAATGAAAACAATGAATCAGTAAATTAAAAGATTCATTTTTTAGATATAAAAGCGAGCAGAGATGTTCGCTTTTTTTATGCGTTACGCATAAACTCTTTTGCCTTTTCTACCATGTTTTTGCTGCCGCAAATAAAAGGTACACGCTCATGAAGTTCGGTTGGTACAATATCCATAATTCTTGTAAAACCGTCACTCGCTTTTCCGTTTGCTTGTTCAGCGATAAATGCCATTGGATTACATTCGTAAAGTAAACGTAATTTTCCTTTTGCCGCCATTGAGCTTTTAGGGTACATATATATACCGCCTTTTATCATATTACGATGAAAATCCGAAACTAAAGACCCAATATATCGAGACGTGTAAGGTCGGTCACCTTCTTCCATTTGACAATACTTTATATAATCTTTTATGCCTTTTGGGAAGTGAATATAGTTACCTTCATTGACAGAATAGATATTACCATCTTCAGGAAATTGCATATCTGGATGTGATAAGTAAAAAGTACCAATTGCAGGGTTTAGCGTAAATCCATTAACACCATGACCAGTAGTATAGACTAACATTGTCGATGTACCATAAACAACGTAACCTGCAGCGACTTGTTTATTTCCTTTTTGTAAAAAATCCGCAATAGTAACAGGCGTTCCAACAGGCGTTACACGTCTGTAAATCGAAAAAATAGTACCTACAGAAACATTGACATCAATATTAGATGAACCATCAAGCGGATCGATTAAAACGACATATTTGTTCTGATGATTTTCATCTTGACTATTAATAGCAATAAAATCATCCTCTTCTTCACTTGCAATACCACAAACAATATTTCTTTTGGTCATGGTTTTTATGAAAGTATCATTAGCGTATACATCTAATTTCTGTTGGTTTTCACCCTGAATATTTGTGTCACCAGCATTACCGATAATATCTACTAATCCAGCTTGGTTTACTTCATAGTTGACCACTTTAGCTGCTAAACGAATAGAATTTATAAGACGTGATAACTCTCCGGAAGTATATTTAAAAGACGATTGATTTTCGATAATAAACTCACCTAAGGTCTGATTGCGATGCGACATGTATGAAGAAATTGATTTAATTCGAAACAAATATCGTATAATTTAACCAACTATAACGTTTTCGTTATGTAAATAAATTAAAAACTAAAGCGACTTTGAGTTATATTTGAAAAACCTATTTATACAATATGAATCAACCAAGATTAGCAACAAAAGAAGACATGTCAAGAGTTTATGAACTCATTAAAGAATTGGCAATTTTCGAAAAAGAACCTGATGCAGTCGAAGTTACCGTTAATCAACTTATTGAAGATGGATTTGGTGATGAACCCAAATTTGTTTGTTTTGTAGTTGAGATTGACGATAAAGTCGAAGGTCTGGCTCTTATTTATACAAGATATTCCACTTGGAAAGGCGAAGTTATTCATCTTGAAGATTTAATTGTATCTCAAGCTTTAAGAGGAAAAGGACTTGGCACTGTTTTACTTGATGAAGTCGTAAAATATGGAAAACAAAAAGGCGTAAAACGCATTAGTTGGGAAGTGTTGGATTGGAATGAGTCAGCAATCGAATTTTATGAAAAGAAAGGCGCTAATGTTATGAGAGATTGGGATGTAGTACAAATGGATAGTGCAGCTATTGATAAATATATAAGTAAATTATAAGTGAAAGTTTTCAAATTTGGTGGGGCATCGGTAAAAGATGCAGAAGGTGTAAAAAACGTAGCTACGGTTCTAAAAACAGTAGGTTATGATAATACACTTGTTGTGGTTTCTGCAATGGGAAAAACCACTAACGCTATGGAATTAGTCATCAAAAACTACTTTGAAAATAAAGCTGAATTACAAAGTGCTTTACTAGACGTTAAGAAGTTTCATAATCAAATTTTATTAGACCTTTTTGACAATGAAAGACACCCAGTTTTTGCTAGTGTAAAACGACTGTTTTCAGAACTTGATGCATTTTTAAAAATCAACAAATCTCCGGACTATAATTTTGTTTACGATCAATCGATTGGCTATGGCGAGTTAATTTCGACAACAATAATTAGTTATTATCTTAATGAAATTGGCTTAAAAAATAATTGGTTAGATGTACGTTCATTTATAAAAACCGATAATTATTACAGACGTGCTAATGTAAATTGGGAAGAAACACAAAGCAAAATTATAAAGAATTTTGATACTACCATTTTAAATATTACTCAAGGCTTTTTAGGAAGTGATTCTAACAATTTTACGACCACATTAGGACGAGAAGGTAGTGACTACACAGCTGCTATTTTTGCATATTGTTTAAATGCAACAAGTGTAACTATCTGGAAAGATGTGCCTGGTGTTTTAAATGCCGACCCACGTTATTTTGAAAACGCGCAATTGCTCAATCAAATATCCTACAGAGAAACAATTGAGTTGGCTTTTTATGGCGCTTCTGTGATTCATCCAAAAACGCTTCAACCATTACAACGTAAGGAAATTCCATTGTTTGTAAAATCATTTTTAAATCCTGAAGTAGATGGTACTAGTGTCAGCAAAGGCAAAACATTAACTCCAGAAATTCCATGTTTTATTGTGAAGAAAAATCAAGTTTTAATTTCATTATCATCCTTAGATTTTTCATATATAGTTGAAGAAAATATAAGTGAAATTTTTAGTCTTTTGCATTTATATAAAATGAAGGTAGATGTGATTCAGAATTCGGCGATTAGTTTTTCGGTGTGTTTAGAAAACACTTATAATAATCTTGAAAAATTGCTTCAACATCTTAAAGCAAAATTTAATGTAACATGCCACAAAAACGTAAATCTATATACTATTAGGCATTTTACTGATGAGGCGATTTCAACTCTAGAAAAAGATAAAACCGTGTTGCTTAAACAATTAACCCAAGAAACCGTTCAGATAGTAACTACCTAAACATTTACTACATTTGCTTATATGTCTAAATCATCAAATACAGGGTTAGTATCCGCTAAAGAAGTTGCAAAAGCCATTAACGCTGACAAGTATGGTTTTTTAGGAACTTTTGCAGGATGGATTTTGATGAAAGTTCTA
The DNA here is from genome assembly GCF_002163855.1 of Winogradskyella sp. PC-19. Classification (NCBI taxonomy): domain Bacteria; kingdom Pseudomonadati; phylum Bacteroidota; class Flavobacteriia; order Flavobacteriales; family Flavobacteriaceae; genus Winogradskyella; species Winogradskyella sp. PC-19. Next base: position 2,123,167 of record NZ_CP019332.1, read on the forward strand.
AAAATATCTTCTCTTAACCGTGTTTATAATCGTAATAAACATTTAACAGATCTTGAGTTTTTAGATGGACTTTTGGGCGATTTTCAGATTAAGTTCGAAATTCCTGAAGAAGATTTAAAACGTTTACCAAAAGAAGGACCATATATTACTGTGTCTAATCATCCACTCGGCGGAATAGATGGTATTTTGTTATTAAAATTGATGATTGAACAACGAAGTGATTTCAAAATTATAGCAAATTTTTTATTGCACCGAATTGAACCATTAAAACCCTACATAATGCCAGTCAATCCTTTTGAAGACAGAAAGGATGCTGCAAGTAGTATTTCTGGATTTAAAAATGCAATAATGCATTTACGTGACGGTCATCCACTTGGGGTATTTCCAGCAGGAGAAGTGTCCACATACAAAGATGGAAAATTAGTCGTTGATAAGCCATGGGAAGATGCTGCCATGAAATTGATTCAAAAAGCTGAAGTGCCAGTTGTCCCCATTTACTTTCATGCCAAAAATAGCCGACTGTTTTACAGACTTTCAAAAATCAGTGATACACTTAGAACTGCCAAATTACCTTCAGAATTACTAACACAAAAGCGTCGTGTGATTAAAGTAAGAATTGGTAAACCGATTTCTGTAAAGGACCAAAAAGAGCATTCTGGTTTAAAAGATTTTTCAGATTTTATTAGACAGAAAACTTACATGTTATCCAGAGCTTTTGAAGATAAGCCAAAGATATTAGACAACCTTCAATCGCAATTAAAAGTGCCAAAACAAGCTAAACGAATCGTAACACCAGTAGACTCTGAGGTTATGATTGACGAGGTTGAGGCTCTTAAAGAAAAAGATTGCCGTCTTTTGACTAGTAAAAATTACGAAGTGTATTTGGCTTCTGCTAACGATATTCCTAATGTTTTAAGAGAGATAGGGCGACTTCGTGAAATTACGTTTAGAGAAGTAGGTGAAGGCACAAATGAATCTATTGATTTAGATAATTTTGACACCTATTACCACCATATGTTTTTATGGGATAGTGAAGCAAAAGTCATAGCAGGTGCATACCGAATGGGATTAGGCTCGAAGATTTTTGCTGCTCACGGTATAGATGGTTTCTATCTACAGGATTTATTCCGTTTTGAGCCAGAACTCTATAAAATGATGAGTCAATCAATAGAAATGGGACGTGCTTTTATCATTAAAGAGTACCAACAGAAACCAATGCCTTTATTCTTATTATGGAAAGGTATTGTACATACAACATTACGTTTCCCAGAGCACAAATATTTAATTGGTGGCGTGAGTATTAGTAATCAGTTTTCAAATTTCTCAAAGAGTTTAATGATTGAGTTTATGAAATCTCATTACTATGACCCATACGTTGCACAATATGTTCATCCTAAAAAAGAATTTAAGGTAAAGCTTAAGGATGCCGACAAAGACTTTGTTTTTGATGCTACTGAAGCCGACTTAAACAAATTTGATAAGATTATCGATGAAGTAGAACCAGGAGCTTTAAGGCTTCCTGTTTTACTGAAAAAGTATATTAAGCAGAATGCTAAACTAGTTGCATTTAATGTCGATCCACTATTCAATAATGCGGTTGATGGCCTCATGTATATTAAAATTGCTGACTTACCAGAAAGTACGGTTAGACCAGTAATGGAAGAGTTTCAAGCAGAGCTAGAACGAAAATTCATGGATAATAATGACAAGTAAAATTTATTTTATTTTACTTCTTTTTGCTTCTTTAACTACGTATGCTCAAACTTTAAAAGGTAAAGTTTTTGATGCTATAACAAAAGTACCATTAGAGTCTGTTTCTGTCTATTTTGACAATACCACAATCGGTACAACAACAAATGATTTAGGTGAATTTTCTATAACGTATAATGATGCCGTACAGTCCACCTTAGTGATATCTTTTTTAGGATACGACAAAGTTTTTATTAGAGATTACCGTCAGAAAAAGAATATTATAATAGAGCTCAAAGAAGCTGTTGCTCAATTGGACGAAGTTGTAATAAATACTGATGACGGGATGTCCCGTGAAATGAAATTAAAGTGGTTTCGAAAAGAGTTTCTGGGAAAGTCAAGCAACGGAAAATCTTGTAAAATCCTCAACGAAAAAGATATCAAACTTCGTTTTGATAAGAGAAAAAGAACAATTACAGCATGGAGCAATAAACCAATTATAATCAAGAATAAAAACCTGCAATACGAAATAAGCTTTGATATAATAGATTTTGAAATACAATTAGGAAGTTTTAATGCTTCCTCAGTGATGTACACAGGAACTTGTTTTTTTAAAGATTTAGATATAAAACAAACAAAAAAAATAAGTCGTAAAAGAGAAAAGACTTATGAAGGCTCAGTACAACATTTTGTTCGTGCTTTGTATAATAAAGATTTAGCTGCGCAAGATTATGTTTTTGGAAAAAAAGGATTTATTGTAAAGCCTTACGATTTTTTTACAATTTCTAAAGCAGATTCAGAAGGTCTTAAAAGGGTTAAACTTTTGGATAACAGCTTGGATATCTATTATAAAGATGTTCAAGAATCCGTCATAGAAACTACCATTTCAGAATTTCAAATAGATAAATACGGTAATTATATGCCGATACAAAATGTACTTTTTGGAGGCTATTTAGGAAGACAAAGAGTTGGCGATGCGTTACCTCTAGATTATGGTCTATCTAAAAACTAAAAGAACTCAAATTTTTTTTGAGCTCTTTAGATTTTATTTAAATAAAAATTATAAAGCTTTAAACCATTCTTGGAATTGGTTTCCTAATAAAAAAGAAGGTTTCTTATCTCCGCTTAATGAGCCAATTAAGCTCATAATCCATGCTACAAGAATCAATAAACCTAGAGCCCATCCTACAATCGGAATCCAAACGAAAAAACTTAGTAAGAAAAACCCCAAATTCTGTCTTATGTAAAAAGAACCTAGTTCAGTTTTATCACTATTATTCATTACTAATGCTATTATCCAGCCAATCCAGTAAAAGTGAGAAATAATACCAATGTTTTTTCCTTCGCTCAATAATTCTTTCGCTTCATCAGCAAATTCAGACGCTTTTTCTTTTGCTTCACTAGCAAACTCGGAAGCCTTTTCCTTAGCCTCTTTTCCTAATTCTTTGGCATCATCTGCCAATTCACTAGCTTTTTGGCTTATTTTTTCTCCTGCTCTTTTTGCACTTTCTTTAGCATCACCTATCATATTATCTAGGTCGTCACTTAAATTTTTATTTTCTTCTGACATAATTCTTGTTTTTGATTAATAATTAGTTAGCTTTTAAAATTACTAAAAAACAAATCAAATTATTTGAACGCCTCATCAATTGGCTCCCATAATTCTATCTTATTGTTTTCATTGTCAAGTATCCAAGCAAACTTTCCGTACTCATATGTCTGTATGTCACCAACAATTGTTACACCTTCTTCTCTTAAAGTTTTTATAAGAGACACCAAATCTTCGACTCTGTAGTTAAACATAAAGTCTTTTTTTGAAGGTTCAAAATAGGTAGTGTCGTCTTTAAAAGGACTCCATTGTGTTGTGGCATCTTTGTTGTTTTTGTCTTTCCACCAAAAAGTGCTACCATAGTCATCTGTGTTAAAACCAAGATGTTTTTTGTACCAGTCTTTTGATGCTTTTGGATCTTTGGATTTAAAAAATAGACCACCAATTCCTGTGACGCGTTTTTTCATGATTTTATTTCTTTTTTATTGCAGTTTCGTATATGTCAATGTACTCTTCGCAAGTCATTTTTCTTACTAGTTCTCCGATTAAATCAAACGGAATTTCATCCATCTTTTTAAATCTAATACAACTTTTTCCCATATCTAATTTACGTTTGCAATGTTTGGGATATTCGTTTACAAACCAATCATGTAATTCGGGTTTTGCGTAAATACCACTATGATATAGATTTACTGAGTTTTTTTGTGATGCAAAACTCATAAATGGCAAAGGAATTTCAGGATTACAATGATAGCCATCTGGATAAACTGAATGTGGTACATAGTAACCTATCATTTTATAAATCATACCTTCCTCAAAATCTTTTGGTAAGTTATCGTTTATGACTTTTCGTAATTTTTTTAAAGTGTCTTGACGGTCTTCAGGAACTTGACTAATATAATCTTCTGGTGATGTTGATTCGTATTGCATTGTTAGATTGATTTAGTTTTTATTTACGTTGAAGGATTAATCCCGATATTAATGAAATAATCAAACCGATAATAAAAACAGTCAAGCTCATTAATACGAAATTGAATAATGGATTTCCAAAAAGTTCTTGTTGAGATTCTAGTTCTGCGACTTTAACTTTATAAGCTTCAGCAGGTAATTCTTTTTCAATTTTTTCTATGGAATATTTGTAATACTCCGTTGAGAATTCAGGGTTTATAACCTCAGTATAAATAATATTAATAAGTCCGAAAGTAAGTGAGGCTAATAAAGTGATTAAAAGTCCAATTTTTAGAGCCTTGCCAAAACTGATGACTCCATTGTTTTCTTTATCGCGATAGCTTTTAATTCCAAAGAAGACAAATGATAAGGATAATACTATGGTTGTGTATCCGAAAATTTCACTAGTTGAAAAATCCATTGCGTCTTCAAACAGAAAAGAAATCCCGAATAAAACAATTAGTAATAAACAGCTGTAACCGCCAAATTTAATGATTGTGCGTTTCATGATTTTTAGTTTAAGATTAGGTCACAAATCTATTGTCTTATAGCTGTTTTGGGGTCATACTAAAGTACCAAATAAACCTAACTTTGGTTTAAAAGTATGATTTTTTAAATAATTCTGAAGTTTTTTGCAAACTGGACAGCTTGGGTTCTTCGTTTGGCATTGAGCTTTAAAAGTAAATTAGAAACATGTGTTTTTACAGTGCTTTCTGAAACAAATAATTTTGCTGCAATTTCTTTATTAGATAGACCTTCGGAGATATGTTGTAGCACTTCATATTCACGAGTCGTAATTTCTAGAGCATTAATTTTATCGTAATCAATTTTGTCTTGAAGTGATTCAGTGCTTCTTTGATATTTTTTATTAATAAAAACGCCTATGACGAAAAATACAATGGCGATTACTGAAATAATAATTTCAATGGTAGTACTACCAGAGTAGATACTATATTTACTAAACTGAAACAGTAATAGCAAAGCCAAAATTAGTAATCCAAAAACAAGTATGGTTTTCTTCATACTATAAAATTAGCAAAATTTTGCTTTGATTCTATCTACGATAGTTTGGGCAAGCTTTTCTTTACTTTCAATGGTCCAACCGGCTACATGAGGCGTTAGGATAACATTATCTGCATTAATAAGATATTGAAATGCTTCTGGTAAATTTGATTTTTTGCCTTTTCGCATCCATCTATATTTTGGTTCTTCTATTTTGAATAAATTCTCGAATGATGACTTTTCATATTCTAATACATCTAAACCAGCGCCTAGAATTTTCTCAGAATTTAAAGCTGATACCAAATCTTCAGTCACAACGCTTTTACCACGAGCCGTATTAATTAGCCAAAATGATTTTTTAAAGCTGTTGATGAAGTCAGTATTAACCATATTTAAAGTCAATGGAGTTTGCGGTGTATGTAAACTCAACACATCTACTTTTTCTTGAAGTTTTTCCAATGATACTTGCGTACAATTTTCATCGCCAACATTTTCTTTTATATCATAACACATCACTTCTACATCAAATCCTCTTAGTTTTTTAGCAAAGGCTTTTCCCATATTTCCATAGCCAATTAAACCTATAGTTTTACCATCTAATTCTAATCCACGATTAGCTTCGCGCAACCATTTGCCTTGCCTTACTTCCTTATCTGATTTGTTTAGTTTATTTAATAACGAAAGAAGCATACCTAAAGCATGTTCACCGACAGCATTACGATTACCTTCTGGGGCGTTAAAAAGTGTTACACCTTTATCTTCGGCGTAATCACAATCTATATTCTCTAGACCAGCACCAACTCTGCCAATGAATTTTAAGTTTTTTGCAGCGTCTAAAAATGGTTTATCAATGCTAAAACGACTGCGTATAATAATTCCATGATAATCAATAATTTTAGCTTCAATCTCTTCTTTAGAAGACGTATAATCTTCATGATTGGTAAACCCTGAATCGTTAAGTTGATTGAGAAGTAATGGATGATTAGAATCGATGTGTAATATTTTCATATCCAAGGATATTCGGTTTGTGTCATCTCGTCTTGCACTTTCCCTGTATGAGCAGTGTCTAATTTTTCAAATAAAAGTAGATGTACTTCCTCATCATTCTTGGTTGATGGGTTATGTTCTACACCTTTTGGGACAACAATCATTTCTCCTTCTTTAACTATTTCTGTACGGTCACGAAACTGCATGTAAAGTGTCCCTTTGACTACTTGAAATAACTCGTCTTCGTTCTCATGGCTATGCCAAACAAATTCGCCTTTAATTTTTGCAAGAATTACTTGCATGTCATCTACTGTGGCAATACGGTGAGGATGCCATTGTTTTGAAAAAAGTTTGTGTTTGTCTTTGATGTTTATTGCTTTCATGTAGTAAAGTTACGAAAGCAGATGTAATTAAATACCCAGAATAAGTCTAGCTATCCAGAAATAAAGCAAAATTCCTAGGATATCATTACTAGTGGTAATAAAAGGACCAGTTGCTATTGCGGGGTCAATACCGCGCTTGTCTAAAAATAGAGGAACAAAAGTACCAATGAGACCAGCCATAATAATTACAGCTACGAGTGAAATAGAAATAGCAAAAGCGGTTTGAATTTCTCCTTTGATAGCCCATACAAAAAGAAATAGGAAAACTGCTAAAATAATACCGTTTAAAGCGGCTAGTAACATCTCTTTTATGAGACGATTATTTACGCTTCCTTTAACATCATCATTGGCTAGACCTTGAACAATAATGGCGCTAGATTGTACACCAACATTTCCTGCCATTGCCGCTATTAATGGTGTAAAGAAGAATAGAACAAATGCTTTTCCTGTGAAGGCATCTTTGAAACCTTCCATAATTATGAAAGCACCAATACCGCCGATGAGTCCTAAAAATAACCACGGTAAACGCGCTCTAGTTAGTTCAATAATACTATCATCTGCCTCGACGTCTTGTGTAATACCTGCTGCTAGTTGGTAATCTTTCTCAGCTTCTTCTTTAAGGACATCGACAATATCATCAATGGTAATTCTTCCCAGAAGTGTTTTTTCGTTATCAACAACAGGAATAGCTTCTAAATCATACTTTGCCATAACTTTAGCAACTTCTTCGACATCTTCATTCACATTGACAAAATCGACATTATCTTTTGCTATGTCTGCTATTCTTTCTTCACTTTTTGCAGTAATTAAATCTTTTAAAGATAAGCGACCAATTAGTTTTTCGTCCTTACTAACCACATAAATCGAATGTACTCTAGAAACATCTTTGGCTTGACCACGAATACGACGTAAACAACCTGCAACAGTCCATGTGCCATAAACTTTTACCAATTCTTTTGCCATAAGTCCACCGGCAGTATCTTCGTCATAAGCTAAAAGTTCTTGAATTTCGGCCTTGTGTTCTTCGTCTTCAATTTGCGATATAACGGCTTCTTGACGTTCTTCCGGAAGCTCAGCAATGATATCTGCAGCGTCATCGGTATCTAGTTCTTCAACTTCTTCGGCAATTTCTTTAGCAGAAAGATTTTCTAGTATTTTTTCACGAACATCCTCATCTAATTCGGTAAGAATATCAGATGTAGTTTCGCTATCTAAAAGTTTAATGATATATATAGCCTCTTCGAAATCAAGTTCATCTAAAATCTCGGCAATATCAGCGTAGTGAAACTCATTTAAAAGTGTTTTTAGCGCCTTATCATCATTACCAATGATTAGTGCTTTTACATTTTCTATGAGCTCATCAGTGAGCTGAAATTGTATGTTTTCTTGAAGTTCTTCCACCTTAGTTTTCGTCATTCTGAATTAAAGTGGTCAACTCAATAAATTGGTCTACACTCAATTGTTCTGGACGTTGTCCAAAGATAGTATTTGCTTTTAAATTATCGGAAAGATTAAAAACTTTTAAACTATTACGTAACGTTTTACGTCGTTGTTGGAAACCTGTTTTTACAACTCGGAAGAATAATTTTTCATCGCAAGGCAACGTATAATTCTCTTTTCGGGTTAATAGTAGCACGCCAGAGTCTACTTTTGGTGGAGGGTTAAAAACACTTGGCGGTACTGTAAAAAGGTATTCGGCATTATAAAACGCTTGCGTTAAAACAGATAGAATTCCGTAAACTTTATTACCTTCTTTTGAGCAAATGCGTAAGGCAACTTCTTTTTGAAACATTCCAGAGAATTCAGGAATTTGGTCTCGTATTTCCAAGGTTTTAAAAACAATTTGAGAAGAAATATTGTAAGGGAAATTACCAATAATTGCAAATGGTTTGCCCTTAAAAACTAAGTTGAGGTCGTACTTTAAAAAATCTTTTTCATAAATTCTATCCGAAAGATTTAGGTAATTATTTTTAAGATAATCTACAGATTCTGTATCTATCTCAACAACATGTGTTGTTGTATCTTTCTCTAGCAAATATTTAGTTAAAACACCCATTCCAGGACCAATTTCCAATACATCGTCATAGCTTTTTAGGGATAAAGTATCTGCTATTTTTTTAGCGATATTTTCATCCTTTAAAAAGTGTTGTCCTAGATGTTTTTTTGCTTTTACTGACATTAATTTTATTTAAAATTTACAGCGTAAGTATCAACGACTTCGAGTTCTGTTCGGAATGCTAGCATTTTGTCTGCAAACTTTTTTAAACCTTCTTGTCTTAATGCATCCGCATCTTCTTGATAATATCTGTCTAATGCTTCACGTGAATAGGATCGGTATTGAATTGAATATGTTTGTCCACCCATTTCTTCTTCTACCAAAACTCTAGAAAATGTTGCGCCGTCAAATTTTCCTGTAGCTAGTACCTTTGGAATGTGCGCTTTTATCCAAATAAGCCACTCGTCATGCGCAGAATCTTCAATGTTTACAGTTACGTTATAAATAATCATAGATGATAAATTCAATATTTAAATTACAAGGCTCAAAGGTAGCTCTTTTGGAATTTAATTTATCGTGTCTCCTCGAAGCATTCTGAATTTCTTTCGAGCTTCGACAAAATAAATACTGTCTTCGTGGTTAAAGATTATTTTTTTGTAAAGTGATTTAGCTTCTTCTGGCTTGTCAAGGTATAAATTATAGAGTTCTGCCAAATAGTAATAGGCATCGTCAATAAAAATATCTTCGCGATAGTCCGCTATAATCTTCTGATAGTTGGCTTCGGCTTTTTCAAATTGATTTAGCTTCTCATGAAGTTTTGCTTGTGTGAATAATGTTTCGTCTATAATGCTTTCACCATTATGTTCCATCAAAATTTTATCTAACAGTTTTATAGCATCACCAGTTTTATTCTGAAATGCCAGTAAGTCGGCCTTTGCGTAATATTTTAATGCAGTTTGCGTGGTATCGTCCCACTTGTTATCAGAGATCAAGAGTTTTAAATCCAGAGCATCATTGGCAATCAATTGTGAGGTGGATGCTTTTAAAACTTTTAGTTGAGATTCTGCCCAATCGAAATCGCCTTTATAATAGCTGGTCTTGGCAATTTTATAGGCAGCCTCTTGAGCAATGGTACTGTTTTTTAGGCTTGTTTTTATTTGTGTGTAAAAAATAAGAGCTTCATTAAATTTTTCTTGAAGGACCAAAATGTCAGCCAAACGTAATTTTACCAAACCTTCTTGAAAAGGCGAAATATCTAATTTGTAAGATTTTTTTAAAAAATCAGACGCCTCTTTAGGTTTGTTTAAATTGAAAGCCAAAAACTGTCCATAAGATAATTGTAAGGACAATGTAGATTCTAGTTTTCCAAAATCATTAAATAATGATAAATAGGTTTCATTAATTTTTTCTAACTCTTTTTGTGAAGCATTTTCGGCTTGAATTTCTAACAAAGATTGATGTGCTAAAAGCAAAATGTCTCTTTCTTGAGAAGTCTCGAGTATATAATTAAAAATGTCAGTAGCTGTCTCGATATCATCATCGTCTTTAGAAGTAATGGCTAAGTCTATAATCCTATCTAAGCTTTCAGGATTACGTTTGTAAAGTGCCTTTTCTTGAACAAAAGATTTGTTGTATTGTTTTTCTTGGACATACAACCAACTGAGCATTTCGTACCAATATGAGTCGGGACTAGATTGAATTTTTTTAAGTAATAAAACACGAAGTGATTTGTTATTCTCTGTGTCTTTATTTTCAGACACAAACTGGCTCAGATTTCGTTTAATATTGTTTAGTGCGTTGGGTTTAAATTCAACATAATCAATATAATTAGAAAACATGTTTTTTACATCGCCCAAATCTCCATAAATCCGAGCTAACTGAATACTAAAGTTTTTTTCGGGTAATAAATTAGTTGCCTTTTTATAGGCTTTTATGGCTTGTGGTAACAAGGAATGCTTCTCAAAACGTTGTCCAAGTCCATAGATGTATGTTGGTTTTTCGTCAATAGTACTTATTGCTTCTTGGTATAAGGTTTCAGCTTTTGAAATACTATCCATGAGTTGATAGTTATAACCAAGTTCAACAAGCATTATAGGTATTCTGGTTTTTTCGATACGTTTTTCTAAAAGTAATTTAGCATTCTCATATTGTTCTAGTTGCTGGTAAGTGCCCACCATCTTATATACATAAGTGTAAGAGTAAGGTTTGGCTTCATACAACTTTTTATAAGTCAATAATGCTTTTTGAAACTCACCACGATTGTAATAGCTGTCCGCTAAATCTAATTGTTTTTTGTCTGCACGTTGTGCTGTTGCAGGAGCAAATAGAAATAGTGCTATGGAGAAAAATAATATGTGCTTAATAGACGTCATAAGTTGTAAATATAACAAATGGCGCGTTTAGATATTGTAAATGGTATCATAAAAAAATGCCCAAGATCTCTTGAGCATTTTTATATAAAACATATAATGTCTAGCTTATAATATCAAAGCCAGTATAAGGAATCAAAACCTTAGGAATTTTAATACCATCCTCAGTTTGATAATTTTCGAGAATACTAGCTAAAATTCTTGGTAAAGCTAAAGAGCTTCCGTTTAAAGTATGTGCTAATTCATTTTTACCATTGCTATTTTTAAAACGCAGTTTTAATCGATTAGATTGGTAAGTTTCAAAATTAGATATAGAAGAAACTTCTAACCAACGCTCTTGCGCGCCAGAAAACACTTCAAAATCATAAGTCAACGCAGAAGCAAAGGTTAAGTCTCCTCCACAAAGTCTAAGAATTCTGTATGGTAATTTGAGTTCTTTTAAAATATCTTGAACATGAGATACCATATTGTCTAATGCTTCGTAAGATTTTGACGGATGTTCTACACGTATGATTTCCACCTTGTCAAATTGGTGTAAACGATTTAGACCACGTACATGCGCGCCATAACTTCCAGCTTCACGTCTAAAGCAAGGTGTATAGCCTGTAATCCCAATTGGTAAATCACCTTCATTAACGATGACATCTCTAAAAATATTTGTCCCAGGAACTTCTGCAGTTGGTATTAAATACAAATTGTCTTCTGTTACATGATACATTTGACCTTCTTTGTCAGGCAATTGACCAGTGCCAAAACCTGATGCCTCATTTACTAAGTGAGGTAATTGATATTCTGTATAACCAACACTTGTATTTTTATCTAAAAAGTACGCAATTAAAGCACGTTGTAATCGCGCACCTTTTCCTTTATAAACAGGAAAACCGGCACCGGTTATTTTATTACCTAATTCAAAATCGATGATATCGTACTTTTTTGCCAATTCCCAATGCGGTAATGCACCATCATATAATTTAGGCATTTCACCATCACGAAACGTTTCTAGATTGTCTTCATCCGAATTACCGTTAGGGACAATTGGATTTGGTACGTTAGGTATTTTGTATAATAGTGTGTTTAAAGCTTCAGATTTTTCAGTCAATTCTTGCTCAACTGTTTTTATAGTTTCTTTTAGCTCAGATGTTTTTGCTTTCAGCTCGTTTGCTTTTTCTGGCTGACCTGATTTAAATAAGTTTCCTATTTCTTTGGAAATGGAATTCATTTCAGCCTTTGTCGCGTCTAATTTTGTTTGCAATTGGCGACGTTCTTCATCAAAATTTAATACATCTTCAATCATTGGCTTAGCATCAAGATTTCTGATGGCCATTAATTTTATGATGCCTTCGCTGTTTTCTCTTATGTGAGATACTTGTAACATTGCTGATTTTTTATTTGGGCGTTACCTAAAGGTCGGGCTTTACATTTCAATCTTTTGCAGAAAAAGCAAAAGGATTTTCATAGCAATCCCTAACGCGGTTAGCAAGTGACAAAAGTACTAAGATTTTGTGGCTAGTAAAATAAAATGAAATCTATTTTGAGGGTAGAATCCAGGTATTGTGTTTAAAATAATTCCACTCCGCTTTTACTAAATCAATTTCTGGATTAATAAATCGTTTTGAAGGTTTGCCGTTAACGCTAAGATAAGATGTCGCAAAGATTGAAATATCTTTACCTTCAGCTTCAAATTGTTTATTTAATCTTTGAGAAAACTGCCATATAAAATCTGGCTTCGTTGCTAAGCTACGTTGCTGTTTTCTACTAAGGTAATCGTCGAGTTTTATTGGAATTAAGTTGTTAGTAGCGTTATCTACTACCCTAAAATATATGCTTCCGCTTTTGGCGCGCAACATCATTCGCCACGAAAGGCGATGTCCTTCCTCGGTCCATAATACATTATCCTGAATGAAGTAGTGACGAAGTGGTAATCCTATTTGTATAATAAAATAAAGAGCAAAAGCGATTTTGAAAACACTTTGATAATTTGGTGTTTTTACTTCATTACCGACATATAATTCTTTGTTCTTTAAAAATAAATTCCTGACTGTTTTTGCATCAAAGAAAAACAAACAAAACGCCAATGAAAGGTATGGAAAGATGCCAATATGAAATACAAATGAATTAAAAAGATGAAAGAAGATAGATGCGTAAAAAATATATTTTCGAGTCGGCTTAAAAAGTAGTAGAGGTATAACCAAACCATCAAATAAAATACCAGAATATGCTATAAAATAATGAACACTTTCATTTTGAAGAAATTCGCCAACTACAGGAAAGTGAGATTTGCTTTGCATCAATAATTTAATTACTGATGCATCTAACCAATCCGGATATATTTTGGCAAGAGAAGCGTATGTGTAGACAATAAAAAGCTGAATAATAAATACCCATCGACACCAATTAGGCATTGATATGCTTTTGAGTTTTGGATTAAGTTTTACATCTAAAGAGGCATATCTGTTTGCTGGTAAAACAGCCATTATAAAACTCAACAAAAACAATAGATAGTAGTGGTTATTATATGATGTTTTCTGCATGAAATAAGTACCAGTCCACATGAGCGCAAATCCAAAAGCACTTAACCTGTACTTATAACCTAGCATAATGAGTACACCAAAAATCCCCATTACACTATAGTATATATACATTCCGTTTCCTGATAACGGTTGTAACCAATCAAAGCCTAAAAAATTGAAGGTAAATTGAGGGTCAATCAGTGTTTTTTTTACCCAACCAGTAAAAATGGCCCCAACAGACTCCAAAAAACATAATAGACCAAATAGTATTCTAAAAACAACTAATGCGCTGTTGTCTATATGTTTAAATAAGAACGAATTCATAATAAAGAGTCTATGTATAACAAGGCATTTTTTCTGTCATCTTTCAGCTGCTTTTTTAAAGCCTCAACATTTTCAAATTTATGTTCATCTCTAAGTCGCGTTAGCATTTCAATGACTATTTGTTGACCATATAAGTCTTTCTCAAAATCAAAAAAGTGAACTTCAATAGAGTGTGGCTTGTTTTTTATAGTAGGGTTATGACCGATATTCATCATGCCGTAAACGATAATACTATCTATTTTTGCTTTTACGATGTAAACACCATCTTTAGGAATTAATTTATAATCCTCTTCGATATAAATGTTTGCAGTAGGAAAATCTATTGTTCTTCCAATACTGTGACCTCTTACAACTTTTCCTGTTAAAAAATAATTGTAGCCTAAATATGAGTTTGCTAAAGCAACGTTTCCTTGGTCAAGTGCTTTTCGAATTTTAGTAGAGCTAACAGTAACCTCTTCGATATCTTTAGCTGAGATTTGTTCAATTTCGAAATCAAACTCTTTTGAAAACCTTATAAGGTCATCTATATTGGCACTTCGATTTTTACCAAAATGATGATCGTAGCCAATAACAATATGTTTTGTGTTTAGCTCATCAATCAAAATGCCTTTGACATAGTCTCTGGCAGATAAGTTTGCAAATTCTTTTGTGAATGTTTTTACACATATTAAGTCGACACCAAATTTCTCTAGTAGAAGCCTTCTTTCAGATATAGTATTTATTAATTTTATAGAGTGGTTTTGTTGGAGTACCATTCTTGGATGTGGAAAAAAAGTTAATACACTAGGTATCAGTTTTTTCTGCTGAGACAGTTTCTTTAACTTTTTTAATATTTTTTGATGCCCCAAATGCACGCCATCAAAGGTTCCAATTGTTAAAATTTTACTGAAATGACCGTTATTTAATGACATTGAGAGAAATATTCGATTTTTGTTAAGGAAATGTAAAAAAAAAGTATAAATTTGATGCTAATTTAATAATCATATATTAATCCATATGGCAAAAAAACTACATTTAATACACTTAACTAAACATTTAAACTTTTTTTTAACTAACCTTTAGGTTTGGTCTTTTATAAAGCACGTCTTAGTGCCTTTTTGAAAGGCTTTTTTTTATTACATTAATTAAACTCACTTCAAATGAAAAAAAATCTTTACTTTTTAGTAGCTGCATTTTTCATGATTACTTCTGGAGTTTTCGCCCAAGAGCGAATATGTGCTTCAGCAGAATTATTAGAACAGCAGTTGCAAGAAAACCCTACTCATGCTGAGAATTTGGCAAGATTAGAAACGCTTACACAACAAAGAGCAAACAACTCACAAGCGAGAAGCAATGCAACTGTATTGTATGTTCCGGTAGTAGTTCATGTTGTTTACAATAATGACGACCAAAATATTTCTGATGCTCAAATTCAATCACAAATCGATGTGATTAACAAAGATTTTAGAGGCACAAATGTTGAGTTTCCAGGATTACAAGCAACGTGGCCTCAGGCTGCAGATATGGAAATTGAGTTTTATCTAGCACAGATAGACCCAGATGGTAACCCAACAAACGGTATTACGAGAACTCAGACTGCAACTGCTTCTTTTGGTTTTGAAGAATCAATGAAGGCTGATGCTACTGGTGGAAAAGACCCTTGGGATACTTCTCTTTACTTTAACTTCTGGACAGTTAATTTTTCTGGAGGTTTATTAGGTTTTGCTCAATTCCCTGGTGGATCGCCAGATACTGACGGTATTGTTATGGGATATAACTTCTTTGGTTCATCTGATGATGATGACGGAAGTTTTGTATTATCAGCACCTTTTGACAAAGGTAGAACAACAACTCACGAAATGGGTCACTTCTTCAACCTAAGACATATTTGGGGTGATGGTCCATGTGGACAAGACGATTTTGTCGGCGATACTCCTGAAGCCGATGCTTCAAATGGCGGGTGCCAAACGGGATCTTCATCTTGTGGATCTGTTGATATGGTAGAAAACTATATGGATTACAGTGACGATGCTTGTATGGGACTTTTTACTGAAGGTCAAAAAAATAGAATGCGAGCAACATTAGAACCAGGAGGTCCACGTGCAGCACTTGTGCAATCTCCTTTTGCTTTTGGGATTACTTTAGATGATACTGAATTAGACATTTGTACGCCTGATGATGCAGTTTACGGTTTTACATATAATGCCGATGCCTCGTCTACAGATACTGTTACTTTTTCTACTATAGATTTACCAGCTGGTGCAACAGCGACATTTAGCCCAACGTCTGTTAGTTCAGACGGAGAAACTGTAGTTATGACAATTTCTGGTACTGCTGGTGTTGCTGTAGGTTCTTATGACTTTACAATACAAGCTACTGATGGTTCAGATGTTGTTCCTGCAGTTGCTACTTTAAACGTATTTGACGCTACTTTTGACCCTATTGTTCAGGGCTACCCTAATGGAGGAATTACTGGTGTGCCACCAATGGCAGAATTCACTTGGAGCGAAGACGCTAACGCATCTGCTTATGAAATTGAGATAGCTTCTGACGCTGCTTTTACTAACATTGTCTCTGGAGGTGTTGTTACCGAAGCATTATTTGTCCCAATGGGATTAATGACAGAAACACCATATTGGTGGAGAGTAAGATCTGTGAATGATTGTGGACAAGGTGCATTTTCATCTACTAATTTTGAAACTGGAACTATTGAATGTGGTGTTTCTGTTTCTACAGATACACCAATAGACATTCCTGATGGAATTTTCTTTGTAGGGCCTGGAGATCCAGTATCTTCTATATTACAGGTTACTGATGTGTCTGAGATTACAGATGTAAACGTTACTATTAATGTATCTCACACTTGGGGTTCTGATTTAACTATTACACTAACTAGTCCTGGAGGTACCGATGTTATATTAACTCAACAAAATGGAGGAAATGGAACTCAGTATATCAATACTGTTTTTGATAGTGATGCTACAAATCCAGTTAGTGGAGGCTCAGGTAATTTTACAGGTACATTTACCCCAGACGGTGACTTATCTACATTAAACGGAGAAATTGCTGCAGGAGACTGGTTATTAACAGCTCAAGATGCAGTTTCTGCGGATACTGGATCTATTGATAGTTGGTCTATCGAAATTTGTGGAGTGCCGTTACCAGATGCTGATGATGATTTAATACCAGATAATTTAGATAACTGTCCTTTAACAGCAAATAATGACCAGTCAGATGTCGACGGAGATGGTTTAGGAGATGTCTGTGATGATGATATTGATGGTGATGGAATACTTAATGCTGATGATAACTGTCCAAGCACTGCAAACGCCGACCAAGAAGATCTTGATGAAAATGGAATTGGAGATGTTTGTGACGTAGTATGTACTGTAGCTACTTATACAGGTGAGCCAGTTCCTATTGATGATGATTCTGCTCAAGCATTCCAAGATTATGTGTTAACTGTTAACATTGAAGAAAATTTAACAATTACTGATGTAAATCTAACTGTTGATATACAACACACTTGGGCTAATGACTTATTAATAGCTTTATTTAATCCAACAGCACAAGAATTTGTAATCGTTGCTGATGGTCCTGGAACTGGAGATGGTGATAATTTTACAGACACTATTTTCAATGATGATGCAACTATTGACATCGCTGATGGAGTAGCTCCTTTTACTGGAGAATTTATTCCAGAAAACCCACTATCATTCTTCAACGGTCAACAATCAATTGTTAATGGAGACGGTACTTGGTATTTATTTGTGAGAGATAATTTCCCTGGATCAGATGGAGGTCAAATAAACAGTTTCTCTGTTGAAATTTGTGGTATCAGAGATCCAGAAGACTTTGATTCTGACGGTATCTTAAATGACGATGACAACTGTGTTATCGTTGATAATACAGACCAAGCTGATAATGATGGAGATGGTGAAGGTGACGAGTGTGATGATGATGATGATAACGATGGTATCTTAGATGTTGATGATAATTGTCAGTTTGTTGCAAACGCTGATCAATTAGATAATGATGGAGATGGAGAAGGTGACGAGTGTGATGATGATGATGATAATGATGGTGTTTTAGATGTTGATGATAATTGTCCATTTACTCCAAATCCGGACCAATCCGATGTTGACAATGATGGTAAAGGTGATCTTTGTGATGATATTACTGTTAACGATGTAGTAACTCCTAATGGTGATAATATCAACGATACTTGGATAATACAAAGTATTCAATTGTTCCCAGGAACTACGGCTAAAGTTTATACTAAGACAGGAGCTGAAGTGTTTACGTCTGGTGATTACTCTAACGATTGGGCAGGAACTAATCAGAATGGTAATCAATTACCTGCAGGTTCTTACTACTATGTAGTTGATCAATCAGGTAATGGTGAAAACATTATTACAGGATGGTTATTTTTAACATACTAATTGCATATAAATTAAATTAAATGAATACAATGAATTTTTATAAAAACACTTTAAAGATAGTTGCATTGTTGTTGTTTGGCACTTTATATGCACAACAAGAACCTAACTATGCTTTATATAGATATACTATGAACGCCATTAACCCTGCTTATGCAGCGGCCGATGGTACTACAAGCCTGACTTCTAATTTTAGAAGTCAGTGGATTGATGTTCAAGATGCGCCTGAAACTCAAACTTTCTTTTTTCAAACACCTTTGACTGAAAATTTAGGTATCGGATTGTCAGTAGTTAATGATAATGTTTTCGTTGAAAACAGAACTAGCTTTAATGTTGACTTTTCATATAAGTTACAGCTAAGCGAGTCCACTAATGTATTTTTAGGCTTAAAAGCTGGAGGTAGAACTTATAATGTTGACCAAGGTGGCTTTAGTAATTTTAGTTTTAATTCTGGTCAAATCGATCCGGCAGTAGCTAATATTGATACTGGTTTTAGACCTAATATAGGGATTGGTGCTTATTTAGTTAATGATAAGTATTTTATTTCATTATCAGTTCCTGGCTTATTATTAAGTGAAAGAGTTAACGTTGACAATGGGATGGTCAGTATAGCTAATGAGAAAGCACATTTCTATTTATCAGGTGGTTACAATTTCGATTTATCTGATAAAGTTGAATTTAGGCCTTCAACAATGGTTCGTTATGTTAACGGAAATGGAGTTGCAGCAGATATGACAGCAGCATTTAGATATAATCAGCGTTTTGAAGCTGGAGTTATGTATAGTACTGATTCAGTGTGGGCTGGTACTATTATGTTTAACCTTGCTGATTGGATGGATTTCGGATATGCTTATGGTGGTTCTGCAAGAAGCGAACTAAGTACATTTAATGACGGCACTCATGAAATATTGGTGCGTTTCAATTTCCCTAAAGCATCTAATTAATATTGTTTTAAATTACAAAAAAAAGCCTCTCATTTTGAGAGGCTTTTTTTATTTACCATTATAGTTGTTCATAGTATTTTTTAGTCCAGAGAGAACAAAAGATTCAATTACTTCAGAACATATTTTTAAACGCTCTTTTAATTTTTTATTTTCCTCTTCAGACCAATTTCCTAAAACATAATCAACCTGCTTTCCTTTTGAAAACTCTGCGCTAATACCAAATCTAAAACGATTATATTTAGTAGTTTGAAGCTTGTCTTGTGTATCTTTAAGGCCGTTGTGACCGCCATCACTACCTTTTGATTTTAGACGTAAAGTACCAAAAGGTAAGTTAAGGTCATCAGTAATAATTAAAAGGTTTTCTAAAGGTATTTTTTCTTTGTTCATCCAGTATTTAATCGCCTTACCACTTAAATTCATATAGGTGCTAGGTTTTAACAAAACTAGAGTGCGACCTTTAATCTTATGATAAGCGATATCTCCCAGTTTATCCGTTTTAAAAGTAAAGTCATTAGAAGATGCATAGTGACTTAAAATTTTGAAACCAATATTGTGTCTTGTGCTTTCGTATTTTTCTCCAATATTACCTAAGCCTACGATTAAGTATTTTTTCATACTGTCAATTTCTTTTTTTTCGGCATTAAAAAATGCTAACAACCATTTAAACATTACTTTAAGATTTATTCAAAAATAAAAAAGCATTCCAGTTTAAAGGAATGCTTTTTTATATTTCTAAAATAAGAATGTCTTAATTATTCTTGAGTTGCTTCAGTTGCAGGAGCATCTGCTGCTCCTTCTTCTGTAGCTCCTTCTTCATCTTCTCCTTCTTCTTCTTCATCAACGACGGCTAATCTACTTCGTCTTACTTGACAAACAACAGTGTTGTCAGGGTGTAATAATTTGTAAGCATCATTTTGAAGCTCTGTAATGTATAATTTACTACCAATTTTAAGAGGCGTAATATCAATCTCTATAAAATCTGGGAGGTTAGCAGGAATAGCTTTTACTCTTAATTTACGGTAAGGTCTTCTTAAGTTTCCACCATTCATAACACCTTTAGAACTTCCTACTACTTTTACAGGAATATCCATTGTAATTTCTTTATCGTCAAAAATTTGATAAAAATCTACATGAATTATTCTATCAGTCACTGGGTGAAACTGAATGTCTTGCATAATTGCATTGATTGATTCACCATTATCAAGGGCAATCACAACTGTATGCGCATCTGGTGTGTATACAAGTTTTGAAAAAGCCAACTCTGGTGCAGAAAAATGCAATGGTTTATCTCCTCCGTATACGACGCAAGGAACCTGACCAGCATTACGTAAGGCTTTTGTTGACTTTTTGCCTACGCTTTCTCTTTGAGATCCATTAATTGTAATTGATTTCATTTTAAAAAATTAAATTATATAATATTAAATACCTCATTTTGAGGGCTGCAAATGTAATAATATATTATCGAATATGCACAGAGAAAACACAAATTTTAAAACTCTAAGTCTTACATTACAAATTTAGAACTTATAGACTTATTGTGGTGTACGTTTTGCATGACCTCTGCGAATAAATCGGCACAACTTAATACACGTAGTTTTTCACTCTCTTTAGTAAGAGGAATAGAGTTAGTAACAATTAGTTCTTCTAATTTAGAATTTTCTAATTTTTCATACGCACTACCAGATAAAATTGGATGAGTACAAATGGCCCTAACACTAAGCGCACCTCGCTCCATCATAAGGTCTGCAGCTTTAGTAAGTGTACCAGCAGTATCAACCATATCATCAACTAACACTACGTTTTTACCTGTAACATCTCCAATAAGTTCCATATGAGATATGACATTAGCTTTTGCGCGTTGTTTATAACAAATAACAACATCGCTTTGTAAAGCTTTTGAGTAAGCATATGCACGTTTTGAACCACCCATATCTGGTGAAGCAATAGTAAGGTTGTCTAGATTTAAAGATTTTAAATAAGGTAAAAATATAGTTGAAGCAAATAAATGATCTACAGGTTTTTCGAAAAAGCCTTGAATTTGATCTGCATGTAAATCCATAGTTATAATACGAGTTGCTCCAGCTGCTTCAAGCATTTTGGCTACTAATTTTGCTGCTATCGGGACTCTTGGTTTATCTTTTCTGTCTTGTCTAGCCCAACCAAAATAGGGTAATACGGCTGTAATGTGTCTTGCTGAAGCTCTTTTGGCAGCATCGATCATCAGTAGCATTTCCATTAAATTTTCGGGACCGGGATTTGTTGAACCTATTATAAATATTCGGGTGCCACGAATAGATTCTTCATAAGAAGGCTGAAATTCACCATCACTGTATCTTGATGTGATGACATTACCTAGTTTTACGCCATAAGCGCTGGCAATTTGTTCTGCTAAATATCGGCTTTGTGAGCAAGTAAAAATCTTTGCTTCTGTGGTTTCGTTAGGCATTTTGTTGTGTTGTTGTTAGTTGTATAATTATAGAGTTCAAAGTTAGAAAATTATTTCGCTAGCAAGAATAATAAAGCGCACAATTTTAGTTGTTTTAACTCATTAATTTTATTTATTTTTGCAATCTAATTTAAAAGCTCAAGTGGCGGAATTGGTAGACGCGCCGGATTCAAAATCCGGTTCTTAGGAGTGCGGGTTCGATTCCCGCCTTGAGTACTGAAGGCAAATCAAAATATAACTTGATTTGCCTTTTATATTATCATTTAACTAAGTTTAATTGAAAAAATATAGATAATTATTTACTTTAGACAACCCTAGTAAATATTATGATAAACTCATTTAATAAAACATTTAAAATTATTGGCTTCAGTGGGCTAGCCTTGTTTTTTTTCACAAGCTTCAACTTATATTCTCAATCATTTACTGATGTAACATCTGCTAAAGGCGTAATCGATTTGATAGATACCGGTGTTGATCCAGTTATCGCTAGAGTTTACGGTGGTGGTGCCTCTGTTGTAGATTTTGATAATGATGGAGATTTAGATTTTTTTGTGGGTACAAATTTTGGTCAAACAAGTCAGCTTTACCAGAACAATGGAATCGGAGAGTTTCAAGAAGTAGCGAGTAATCTAGGCATAACAAACACCAACAGAATCAGAGTCGGTTTATGGATTGATTACGATGGAGACGAGTTGTTAGATTTAATTCTAGTAGGAGACTGTTTCAAAGTTTCATCTGGTTGCGTTGAGCAATTAGATATTTATACTTACAGGCAAACCTCAGGAGGACAATTTATAGAGGAAGCAAATACTGGTTTAGACTTCAATGGTAAGTATAACACCTCCTTAGATACCGAAAAAGTTGTTGGAGGTGTATCAGCTGCAGATATTAATAACGATGGTTGGTTAGATGTTTTTGTATCGGTATGGGGAGCTGAGTCTACATTGTTTCTCAATAACGGAAATGGTACTTTTTCTGATATTAGTATTACAAGTAATCTAGCGCAAAGTAGTATGTTTAGGTGGCAACCAATATTTCAT
Source organism: Winogradskyella sp. PC-19 (assembly GCF_002163855.1). NCBI lineage: Bacteria > Pseudomonadati > Bacteroidota > Flavobacteriia > Flavobacteriales > Flavobacteriaceae > Winogradskyella > Winogradskyella sp. PC-19. The sequence goes on from NZ_CP019332.1 coordinate 2,145,772, forward strand.
GATTTTGATAGAGATGGTGATATTGATGTGTATGTCAATGTAGATTTTGATTCTAATGAATTTTGGTTAAATAATGGCGACAGTACTTTTCAAAATATAGCAAGCTCTATTGGTGCTGATCATCCATTTAACGAAATGGGCATGACACTAGGTGATTATGACAATGATGGAGACTTTGACATTTATGCAACTAATATTTCTAGAATTGACGATGGAGAAACACAACCAAGACATAATATCTTGCTTAGGAATGATTGGTCTCAAAATAATACTTTAGGTTTTACAGAAATATCTCAAAACCCAGGAATTGATGTTGGTGCTAGTGGCTGGGATTGGGGTACTACCTTTTTTGACTCAAATAATGATAGTTTTGTAGATTTAGCTTCTACTAATGGTTGGCCACAGGTAAATTGGTCACCTGACCCATCAAAACTATGGTTAAACGTTGATGGTCTATTGTTTTCGGATATATCAAACACTGCAAATTTTAATGATAACTGGGAAGCAGCATCTCTTGTAGCTTTTGATATGGAAAGGGATGGCGATTTAGATTTGCTACAATCAATGAAGTTTAATTCGGGTGATTTAAAAGCTGCTAGATTATATGAAAACGATTATTCTTCTGATGCAAGCTCTAATAATTATTTGGTAGTAAAACCGAGGCTAAATGGCAGTAACCATTTTGCTATAGGTACTAAAATTTCAGCAACTTTCAACGGTGTCACTAATATTAGACTTATAACTGCAGGAACAAGTCATTTTGGTCAAGAACCAGCAGAAGCTTTTTTTGGAGTTGGCAATAATAGTTTTATAGACGAAATAAAAATCGAATGGCCGAATGGTACAGAAACAATTGTAAATAATATTACTTCTAATCAGGTTATAACTATCATGCCTTCTGGTGTTTTAAGTACCAATCAAAATGTAGAAACATCTATTAAAATTTATCCAAATCCAGTTTCAGATATATTATCAATAGAAACTAATAGAGATATTGAAAAATATAAAATTTATAATCTACTTGGACAAAAAGTACTTGAAAATGATTTCTTAAAACAGATAAACGTATCTAAACTTTCGACTGGGACTTATTTTATAAACTTTTCAAATGATTATGATGGCGTCAATGAAACTTTTCGTTTCATAAAAAAATAAATACTTAAAAATGAACGATTTTTTCTTTAACGTAAAATACGGACTTAACCATGTATTGGACATTAATGGTTATGATCATGTGTTGTTTTTAATACTACTAGCTGTACCTTATATTTTTAAGGATTGGAAACGAGTTTTAGTACTTGTTTCTCTTTTTACAATTGGGCACACCGTGTCGTTAATATTAGCAGCATATGACATGGTTTCAGTAAATGGTAAATTAGTTGAATTTTTAATACCTGTTACAATTCTTGTTGCCGCTATTTATAATGTGTTTACAGGTGGTAAAGAAGATAAAAATAAAAAGGTAAGTGTCTTATTTTTTGCAGCATTAGCATTTGGTATTATACATGGATTAGGTTTTGCAAGAGAGTTTACTATGGTATTTGGTGATACAGACAATAAACTTTTAGCATTGTTAGAATTTGCTTTGGGTATAGAGCTAGCTCAAGTTATAATTGTGTTTGTAGTCCTTTTTCTTGGTTTCTTATTTCAAACGATATTTCGTTTCTCTAAACGTGATTGGGTAATGGTTGTTTCTTCCATAGTTATAGGTTTAGTTATACCTATATTATTTTAAAATAGCATATTATAATACAACTTAAAGTTTGTAAAAACTTTAACGGCAAGCCATTGCTTATAAAATACTAAGCCGTTATATTCGTTAATTACAATAATTAGAGAATCTAAATGGCTCAAGACCAAAAACAATTAAGATACGATAAAGCATACTTACGCATGGCTCAGGAATGGGGCAAATTATCACACTGTAAGCGTAAACAAGTAGGAGCAATTATTGTCAAAGACCGTATGATAATATCTGACGGTTATAATGGTACTCCAACAGGTTTTGAGAATTATTGCGAAGATGATGATGGCTACACGAAATGGTATGTGTTACATGCCGAAGCTAATGCAATTTTAAAAGTAGCTTCTTCGACTCAATCTTGTAGAGGAGCAACATTATATATTACACTTTCTCCATGTAAAGAATGTAGTAAACTTATTCATCAAGCAGGGTTTGTAAGGGTTGTGTATTCTGAAGCCTATAAGGACGATTCTGGATTAAAATTCTTAGAAAAAGCAGGTGTTCAGTTAGATTTAATTCAAGAAGTAAAAGCATAGATGTCCAATACAAAAAAGTATATACCATTAATAATAGGCGTAGCTATTGCTATTGGGGTCTTTATTGGAGGTAAGCTTAATTTTACAGATACTTCTGATCGTTTATTTACAACAAATAGTAAAAAAGATAAACTTAACAGACTTATAGATTATATAGATTACGAGTACGTAGAAGATATTAATACAGATAGTATAGTAGATGTTACTGTAAATGGTATTTTAGATAATTTAGATCCACACTCTGTATATATTCCTAAAAAAGATTTAGAACGGGTTACAGAGAATATGCGTGGCGATTTTGTTGGTATAGGCATTAATTATTATCCTTATAAAGACACATTAGCCGTCATAAGACCTACTGAAGGTGGTCCAAGTAAAAGAGCTGGAATAAAAAGTGGTGATAGAATACTTATGGCAGATGGAGATTCTATTTTTGGAGAAAATTTCAATACCGAAAAAATTAGTAAAAAATTAAAAGGTAAAAAAGGAACTAGGGTTAAGCTTAAGGTGTATCGTCCACAGACTAAAGAATATTTAGACATTACTGTAAGAAGAGGAAGTATTCCAATAAAAAGTGTAGATGCATCTTATATGCTTACAGATAATTTGGGTTTTATAAAAATGAATCGTTTTGCCGAATCTACTTATGAAGAATTTAAATCAGCATTAGACGGATTGCAAGATGAAGGCACGACTAAATTAGTTTTAGACTTAAGAGATAATCCTGGTGGTTTTTTAGGTATTGCAGAGCGTATTGCAGACGAATTTTTGGAAGACGATAAACTTATTCTTTTTACAAAAAATAAAAAAGGAAAAATAGAAAACACATTTGCAACAAGTCGAGGCGATTTTGAAGAAGGTGAAGTCTACATTTTAATAAACGAAAGTTCTGCGTCTGCAAGTGAAGTCATAGCTGGTGCACTACAAGATAACGACAAAGGTGTAATTGTCGGAAGACGTTCTTACGGAAAAGGATTAGTACAACGCGAAATGGCCCTGGGTGATGGAAGTGCTGTTAGATTAACAGTTTCAAGATACTATACACCAACAGGACGTTCTATCCAAAAGCCATATAATAACGGAGAAAGCAGAAGTTATTTTAGAGATTATTATAAGCGTTTAAGTAATGGAGAACTCATGAATTCTGAAAACATCGAAATTGAAGATTCGTTAAAATTCACAACACCAAATGGTAAGGTTGTTTATGGGGGAGGCGGAATTATCCCAGATATTTTTGTGCCTTTAGACCGCTCTTTTGATAACGAAACAATAAATTATTTAAGACGTTCGGGTCATTTTGGTTTTTTTGTTTTCGAAGAATTAGATAGAAATAGAGCTATATATGACGGTGTGGCTAAACGTGATTTCATAGATAACTTTTTTGTAAGTGATGATATTGTAGTACGTTTTCAAGATTACGTAAATAGACAAGAAAGTACTAAAATTAGCTTTGTAGCCTTTAACGATGTAATAAAGCGTTTGATTAAAGCGACTCTAGCAAGACAGCTATACGACGATAACGCTTTTGAGGAAATTATTAATAGAAGCGATATTATGATAGATGAGGTTATTCTTCTAAGCCAAGATAATCCTGAAGAAACGACTAACTAGAAATCTTATCATGCACTTTAGTATGCTTACCAGCATTCCAAAGTGTAAGAATGTCAGTTGCTACCTGAGCGCCACTACCACTAGCAATTGCAAATTGACTTCTTCCTCCAGCTAAAGTTCCTGCTACGTAAAGACCATTTTCGACTAAATAGTTTTTATTTTTTAACCAAATTCTATCTTTTTCGATAGCAGCTTGTGGATGTGGTTCCACGTAAGTTTCAAGACCTTTTATGATCAGTAAATTAGTGTAACCAACTGCAATAACTATGTTTTTAGAGGTGTAGCTATTTTTGTTTGTTTCTACCGTAAAACCTTCAGGATATTTAGAGATTGATTTTACTTTCTCCTTTTCAATTTGTGTTACATGTGGATATAAGTCTTGTAACTGCTGTTTTCCACTTTTTAGAATGTCTTTTCCCAAAGTTTTAGGTGGTAAACCTAAAACGTTATTAAAAAGTGCATTTTGTAAATGCGATGTTTTTTGGTGCGTAATAATACCAATCTGTTTATCGGCGGCAAATGGCTTTGATATTGCAGAGCCTAATACTAAAGCGCAAGACATTCCTGCGGCACCACCACCTATAATCAAAGCATCAAAATCCATTATTTACGTTTATCTAATTTTTCAATTTTCTTTGAAACTCTAAAAATTTGAAGTAGTGTAATCACACAAAGTGAACAAAAAATTGTAATCAGCGCAGTTGCACTTTCACCTTGTAAAAGGGCATCAAAATTTAGTTTAGTAGCATTAAAAATAATTAATGCAAAAGCTATGACTGAGGCAATAATTGTGAATATTTTCATTTTTAACGGGTTTTATGACTAAGCTAATAATTCTTTAATATTAGCAGTAAATAATTTTACTGCTATAGCTAACAAAATTACGCCAAAAACTTTTCTTATAATCTTAATTCCGTTTGGGCCTATAATTCTTTCAATTTTAGATGAAGTTTTAAGGACAATATATATTACTATAACATTGATAATTACAGCAACGATAATATTCTCAATTTTAAATTCAGCTCTAAGAGAAAGCAATGTTGTTAAACTTCCTGGTCCAGCTATTAGAGGAAATGCAAGAGGAAAAACAGAGGCTGTAATAGAATTACTCTCTTCTTCTTTATAAAGTGTAATTCCTAAAATCATTTCTAGAGCAATAAAAAATAAAATAAAAGCACCTGCAACTGCAAAAGAATTTACATCTACACCAATAAAATTTAAAAGACGTTGTCCAACAAATAGAAAAATAATCATAATAATCCCTGCTATAATGGACGCTTTTTCACTTTGTATATGCCCCACTTTTTTTCGTAAATCTATGATAATAGGTATGTTTCCGATAATATCTATTACGGCGAACAATACCATAAATGCTGTAAAAATTTGTTTAAAATTAAATTCCATATTGTCTGATTTTTATAAGTTTTTCAAAATCGCCGCAAAGGTGCGATTAAATTGCAGATTTTCAATATTAAATTACCGTAAAGTTTAACTATTTTTACGCTATGTTTCAACTCGGAAAAACCATTGTTTCAGAAGATATTATCGAAAAAGATTTTGTCTGTAATTTATCAGCTTGCAAGGGCGCATGTTGTATAGATGGCGATGCTGGTGCTCCATTAGATGAAGCTGAAGCAAAAATCCTTGAAGAAATTTACCCAAAAGTAAAACCCTTTTTACGTAAAGAAGGTATTGCCCAAATCGAAAAGCAAGGTACATCCATCACGACAGCTTTTGGCGAATTAGAAACACCATTAATAAATGGCGCAGATTGTGCATATGTCATTTTCGACGATAAAAAAACCGCACTTTGTGGTATTGAAGAAGCCTACAATCAAGGCGAAGTCAGCTGGAAAAAACCTGTGTCTTGCCATTTATATCCAATTAGAGTAAAAGATTACTCGGAATTTTCTGCTGTGAATTATGACAAATGGGAAATTTGTGACGATGCATGTTCTCTTGGTGCAGAATTACAAGTCCCAGTCTATAGATTTGTTAAAGAAGCTTTAATCCGAAAGTTTGGTGAAGATTGGTATGCGGAATTGGAAACTGTTGCTAAAGAGAAGTTTGATAAATAAAAAGGAGACTCAAATAGGTTATCCCTAAATAAAAACGGTCACTCTAATTATAAAGTGACCGTTTTGTCATTTGAATATTTTTTATTCGTATTTGCAACACTGTTGCTTAACCTTCACAACTTGCACATTCCTTCTTTTGTTTGAATTTTTGTGCAGCATTCATACTGTGTTGGTAGTACAATGATTTAAGACCTAATTTCCATGCTGTTACGTGGATTTTATTAATATCCTTAACTGGCATATCTGGGTGTACAATTATATTTAAAGATTGTCCTTGGTCGATATGATTTTGTCTATTTGCCGCTTGGTAAATGATATCCATTTGGTCAATTTCAGGATAAGTTCTAAATACCGCTTTTTCGTTTTCAGTTAAAAACTCTAAGTGTTGTACAGAACCATCACGGTCTCTGATTGAACGCCAAACTTCAGTTGTATCCTGACCTTTTTCAGCCAATAATTCTTGTAAGAATGGGTTTTTAATCGTCGTCTTTAACTTCGCAATATCTTTTACATAAATGTTAGACCAAATTGGTTCAATACCTTGAGATACTTGACCTAAAATAAATGCCGATGATGTTGTTGGTGCAATAGCATTTAAAGTGGCGTTACGTCTGCCGTAACCTTTAAGTACTTTTGGCTCACCAAATTTAGCAGCTAATTCTTCTGAAGCTGAAACTGATTTCTCTTTAACGACTCTAAATATTTCACTATTTAAATCAAATGCTTCTTTACTGTCAAAAGCATGCATTTTTGATTGTAATAACGAGTGCCATCCTAAAACACCCATACCAAGTGCTCTATTTTCTTTTGCGAAGTTATACGCACGTTCCATAAATAAGAATGTTTGTCTATCTTCTCTACTATCCGAATCTCTATAAGATTCTAATTTTTCTAAAAATTCTGTAATTACAGCATCTAAGAAATATACCATTGTTTCAACAGCATCGGTATCTTTCCACTTATCATAGTGTAATAAATTCACACTACTTAGTACACATACAAATGACCACTCATCGTTAGATGGTAACATGATTTCTGTACACAAGTTACTTGCGTAAATTGGATGATTTTTATCTCGGTAAACATCAGCAGCACCTTTATCAGCATTGTCGTTAAAGAAAATGTATGGGTAACCCATTTCGCCACGACGTTGTAAAATTTTGGCCCAAATGCTTCGTTTTTCTTGGTCGCCAGCAATCATTTCTTCCATCCAAGGGTTATCTACGGTTACACCATGAGTTAAGCCTTGGATTGGGTTTCCTTCTGTGCCTATTTCTAAAAATTCTTTAATATCTGGATGACTTACCGGTAAGTACGGCGAAAAACGACCACGACGTACAGAACCTTGACTTACAACATCTACCATACCTTCAAACAATTGCATGATATGTACAGCACCAGATGCTTCTCCATTGTTTTTTACAGCAGCACCACGATGACGTATTTTTCCAAAGTAGCCTGATGTTCCGCCACCGAGTTTGGACATCATACCAACTTCAGATTGAGTATATAAAATATTACCCATATCATCATCTACATGAGATCCAAAACAGCTAATTGGTAAACCACGCTCTTTACCAAAGTTTGACCATACTGGAGATGCTAACGAATAAAAACCATGTGACATGTAGTTATAAAACTTGTCCGAAAAACCAGGCATTCCTAAGATTTGTTCAGCACGATCTGCAACTTCTCTAATACGTTGTTCTGCAGTTACACCTTCAATTAAATAACCAGCACCTAAGAATTTACGACTGTTTTCGTTTAACCATTCAAAATTACCTTCTGGTAAGGTTTTATATTTTTTTAGAGCTTCTTTTCTAGCGTCTTTTAGAGGGTTTGTAATTGTTGTTGCTTGTTGCTGTTGTTCAATGGTTTTTTTATGCATGGTTTAATCGTATATGGTGTGGTTATTAAAATAAGTCGTCGCCAGTAAAGCTTTGTGCTTTTTTACTGTAGTTAATAGAGCGTTTTACGAAGAAATCGCCGTGTTTTGTTCCAATAATCTCGTCATCAAACCATTCTGTTTGGTTTAATAGTGTTTCGTTAACTTGGAAAACAGTATCAATTCCGATACTTTCTAATGATTTGTTGAATCTGTTTTTAAGGAATTCAATGACAACTGCTTTTGGTAAAAAGTCTAATTCGCCATCTTCAAAAATCCAGTCAACCAATTCGCTTTCTGCTTCAAAAGCTTGATTACACATATCTTGTATGGTCGTGTGGTACTCAGCCGTAAACCATTCTGGGTGTTCGTCTCTTAAAATCTTAATTAAATCAATCCCAAAATCACCGTGAATTTGCTCTTCTTTAGAAGTCGCTTCAACAACGTTAGAAACTCCCTTCAACATGTTTTTGTGCTTGTTAAAAGCCATGATGATTAAAAACTGAGAGAATAACGATACGTGCTCAATGAATAATGAGAATAATAAAATTGCTTCAGCATATTCTTTATTATCATCACTTTTTGAATTTTTTAAAGCTGTTTCTAAATACTGAACCCTTTTCATGATTACAGGCTTTTTCTTTAAGGCTTTAAACTCTTTATTCAATCCTAGGATTTCTAATAGGTGTGAATATGCATCTGCGTGACGCACTTCACTTTCTGCGAATGTAGAACCTACTGAACCAATTTCTGGCTTTGGCATTCTATGGTATAAATCGCCCCAAAAGCTTTTTACTGCAACTTCAATTTGAGAAATAGCAAGCATTGTATTTTTGATAGCACTACGTTCTGTATCTGTTAATCTTGATTTAAAATCCTGTATGTCGCTTGTAAAATTAAATTCCGTATGTATCCAATATGAGTGGCGAATTGCAGGAACATACTCGTACAATTGTGGGTATTCGTAAGGTTTTAAACTTACACGTTTTTCAAAAATGTCAGTTTTTCTTTTTTCCGCTTGTTGGTTACGGTAAAGGATATATGCCTTTGCAGCCTTTAAAAAACCAGTAGCCATCAGGGTTGTCTCTACATTATCTTGAATTTCTTCGATTGTAGGAATGTAATCCGCATCCTTTATAGTACGTACTTGTAAAGCTTCGTAGACACTTAAAGCAACGTTTTGTGCGTCATTTTCTGTACCATGATTCACAGCGGTCATTGCTTTTAAAATTGCGTTAGTAATTTTATCTAATTCAAATTTTTTGGTCGAGAAATCTCTTTTGACTACGAAATCAATTTTTGACATAATATTAAGTTTTGGATTATTAATCGGAATGTAAAGATTCAAATTTTTGCTTTTAAATTTGAAGTACTTTACAAATGGTTCTCAACATTTTATTAACATTGATTATTTGTCCTAGTGTTTACGGGAATTGTTTGGCGAAATTTTTTTTAATTTTTTTTAAAAGTTGAAATTTTAACACTTTTCAGGTGTAAATTTTAACAGAAATGAATTCCTGTTTTTTTTGGCTATTATAAAAAAATAGCTTTCAAAGTTCTATTTTAATCAGAAAACATTTTTATTTAAAGCGCTGACAATTAGTTATTTAAAGTTATTAAGGCTGTATAGTGTTTTGTGTGTGATGATATGTAGATGCTTTCTGGCTTTTTGAGCATTTATGCTTTAAGTGTTAAAATTTTTTAAGTACTGATATTAGAGAACATTCAGCATTAAAATTGAAAAGTGTATTAGATTATTTTATTGTGAATTGGTTTTAAAAAAGGATGAAGAGTACAACAAATAACTGTATTTTAAGTGTGATTTTTGGATTAGTATACTTAATAAATCAAATGGTAGGATTTTTTATTACTAAGAGTTTGAAAGCCTCAATTCTTTCTTATATTGGGCAATATATTAAAGAATATAAATGGAAGAAATAAGTAATTTAGAAAATACCCAGCCAGTTTGTTCAATATGTAAAACGATAGTAGATGCGGAAAGTATTTTTTGCAGTTCTTGTGGCTTTCCTGAAAATGGTACGGATAAAGATGTTGCTCAGTTTCATGCAAAGAATGCTATGAAAAAGAACCAGCATATGGATGCAGATAAAAAAATTAAATCTGCCAGAAATACTCTATATGTTATGGCTGGTATTACTATAGTTTTCGCAACTATAACTTTTTTTTATAAATCAAGATTCAGCCACATTAATTACTAGTTTTATACTAGGAGTTATTTATTTACTTCTAGGTTCGTGGACATCAAAAAAGCCACTTATTGCAATTCTCTTAGGATTATTCCTCTACTTAACGACAATCATTATTTCTGCGATTGTTGCACCTGAAACGATTATCAAAGGCATAATTTTTAAAATTATAATTATAGCTTATTTGGCAAAGGGTGTTTACTCCGCATCCTCAATAAAAAAATAGTAAGACATTTATTTATGCAAAATTGTACAAAGTGTAATCATACTTTAAATATTGAAGCCAAATTTTGCACACAATGTGGAAATGTTTTAGCTAAATCAGGTATTGAAAATAGAACCGAGTCACTCAATTTAGTTATTGTTTTCTATGTTGTTTTTCTGTTTTTTGCTGTAATATCACATTACATATATGAAGCTTCTGAGTCTAGTCTTGGCTTAGATATTATGATAGAAAGTATATTTGCTATCCTTGTAGTAGGCTTTTCTATTTTAGACTTTAAAGGAATTTTGAAGCTGTATAAACTTCCTATTATTAGTAAAGAGATTATAGCTATTTCGTTATTAGCACCTGTGTTTTCAGCAATATTTGTCTCTCTTTCTGTAGGATATATTAATGAGCTGTTATTTGACTCATCTGGCATCAATTATTACAGTGATTATATATATCTAGAAAACCCATTAGCTTGGTCTATTCTGTTTGTAGCAATTTTACCTCCAATATTTGAGGAGTTAGCTTTTAGAGGTTTTTTATTTAACGAATTGAGTAAAGTTGTTAGTGAAAAAGTAACGATAATCGGTACAGCATTTATATTTGCTTTAGTACACTTTTCATTTATTTCACTAATATGGATTTTCCCATTTGGGTTGCTACTAGGTTATTTAAGAAATAAATATAAAACACTATGGTATGGAATAGTTATCCATTTCATACATAATTTAATAGTATTACTTATAGACTACTACAACTATAATTCTGAATTTATTATTTGAGTTAGTTACCCAAACTATCAGTCCCCAAATACTTGTCATCTTTATTATAGTACCAAGCGCGTACTTTAGGCATTTTAATGCCATTTACGGTTTCTTCATCTGTAAGTAGTATGTATTCACCAGAATCTGGTTTTACATTGCCTTTATCATCCGTTTTATAAAACTGATAAACTTCCATAGCATAAGTCTCTGGGTCAAAGTAAAAATACCAAACATCACTACCGACAGCTTTATCGTAAGTTGCTTTTAATACCAAATAGTCTTTTCCTTTAAATGTTTTGCGCTCAACTTTTGCATTAATATTAGTGCCTTTGTCTTTAAGCTTCATTGGCAATCCGTATAAATACGTATAGTAGTTTTTATACATGTTTGCACGTTCGCAAGTCATCTTTTTCTCTTTTGCTGTGGCTTCATCTAATTTTGTAGTATTATAAAATAAAGAGCAGTTACTTTTGTCTACAGTATAGGTTTGTGTATTACCATCTCTATTTGCAGTGACACTAAAAAACTCAGTAGGTAGGCTTATGTTTATATCACTAACTCTTGGACTCTGATTAGGTGTGGTCATTGTTACTTTAAAGTTACCACTAAAACTTGGCCAATTATCACTTGGGTCATGATAATTAATGGCTTTTTCAAGGAGTTCAGAACCACTAATGTTTTGAGAGTTTATAGTAAAGGCCATACCAATAAATAAGAAAAGAGAATAGCGTAATTTCATAGATTGATGTATTAATTTCAATCAAATATACAAAACCAAATAGCGATGTTATTTACGCTTCGCTTGGTGGAATTGTTGCAGGTTCCACAGAACTATCGTGAGAGTTAAAGTATTCTTCTAAAAGATTCATTATTCCTGTTAGTAAGTCTTTAGTTTCAAGTAACAGGCCGAAGTAAAGTGTAGTGTTCTTTGGACTTGATTCTTCGTTTCTAGTTCTCTCAACCTGTTTCTGAATTTTGTCTTTAACCAAATTAAACATAGACGCTTTATTATTTAAAATGGCCCCAATTTCTGCAAAGGAACGTGATTCGAAGGCACTTTCTGTGGCGATGAATAATTGTTCTAATTGCTCATCTAAATCTTTAAGTTCTTTAATCTGACTAAATTTAAGCTTCTTATGATTGTTGTTTATGTGCTTGTGACTAACCTTCGAAATGTATTCTAAAGATTGTGTTATATCTTGTAAATAACCTAAAATATTGATATAGAATGCACTGGCAGATAAACTAGGTTCTTCAAGGTTTTTAATGAAGTAAAAAATATTATCTCTCAGTTCATCTATCTCGTCAGAAAGTTTTTGAATTTGTTTTTTATTCTTTTTAAGAACAGCCAAATTCTGAGTCGCTAAACCATTTATAGCTGATGTGTAAATCTTGTTTCCACGTTTTACAACTTTTCCTATGGTTGCAGCACTCTCATGAATTACACCTTGTGTTGAGCTACTTTCAGATTTTTGAAGTTGATCCTCTTCTTTTTGAACTTTATTGTTTTTTCTGTGTGAAATATAATTTTTGGTAAGTAATACTACCGCTAAAACAATTAAAGCAGTTAGTGCATAGCCTTTACCATAATACAAGATGACTGCCATAATTGATGCAGCTACAAATGCACTAAAAGCAGTAAAAAACCAACCGCCAATAACATTTAGTACACCAGCAACACGATATACAGCACTTTCGCTTCCCCAAGCACGATCTGCTAGTGATGTACCCATAGTTACCATGAAGGTTACGTAGGTTGTAGATAGTGGTAGTTTCATCCCAGTAGCTATAGAAATCAAGACACTGGCAACCATTAGATTTACTGCTGCTCTGACCAAATCAAAAGCTGGCGCTTCTTGTGGGCTCACTTTTGCTACAGGCTTTATAAATTGTTTGTCTGTCCATTGTCTATACGATGCTGGTAAAAGGGAGTTTACACTATTTGATAAGCCTATGGTTAATCTAACAATATTTCGTGAAAGGAAATTAGGTTTAAAACGTTCTTTTCCTTCATCTTGTCTGGCCAAATCAACAGAGGTTTTAACGACTGCTTTAGCTTTACTCGAAAACCAAAGTGTTAGTACCATTATCAAACCAGCTATCAATAAAAGATAAGGTTGTGTCTGTACAGGTTCGCTCAAAGAAACCATGGCCAAATCTGAAGGGTTTACACCACTAATAGACCAAACTTCATATGAGTTATATGCTGCAATTGGCACACCAATAAAATTGACAAGGTCATTACCGGCAAAGGCTACTGCCAAAGCAAATGTTCCGACGACAATAATTATAGCATAAATTTTTGCATTGAATAATTTCACTGCTAAATAGGATAGAATAGTAAACACCAAAAAGCTTATAATTACAAATCCGACAGGATTAGTATTCAGAAATTCTTTAACTGATGGCGGCATAAAGGTTGCGTTTTTCAACCCTTTTACGATTATAAAATACATGATTGAAGTCACAGCAACACCACTAAAAATAGCACTATAAAAAATTGGTTTTTCTTCAAACTTAAAGGATAATAAAATCCTTGATACATATTGCACAAGAGCTCCTATTGTAAATGCAACGACAACAGACAGCAATATCCCAAGAATAATTTCAATAGCTTTTGAGTTGTTTATATAGTTTGTCAAATCGGTAATTGTCTGACCACTATCTGAGCTGTATATTTTTATGAGAGCAACTGCAACAGATGCACCAAGTAGTTCAAAAACTATAGAAACTGTTGTAGAAGTTGGTAGTCCGAGTGTGTTAAAAAAGTCCAGAAGCAGAATATCCGTAATCATGACTGCCATAAAAATAATCATGATTTCATCGAACATGAATTCTCCTGGATTAAAAATACCTTTCCTTGCTACTTCCATCATACCACTAGATGTCATTGCACCTACGGCAACACCAATACTAGCAACAATCATAATAGTTTTAAAGGAAACGGCTTTAGATCCAATAGCTGAATTCAAGAAGTTTACAGCATCATTACTAACACCAACGACTAAATCTGCAATGGCTAAAAATGCTAGTGCTGCTAGCATGTATATGTATAGGTTGTCCATGTATGCCTAATGATAAAAAATTGTATGCAAAATAGCTCAAATATTTTTAATTCAAAGTTATCTAAACGTTATTTTAGACCTTTAAAATAAAAGAACTTAGGATAAAAAGTCGATGTTCAGTTGCTATATTAAAAGCTTCAAAACGGTACTCTAATCCAAATTGTAACTTTGATTTTTTTGAAATTACCCAACCGATATTTCCTGTTGTTTTATAGTCTAATTCGGGTTTTATTATTTCGCCTTGACTTAGTAGAGCTTCCATAGATAACACTAAATAAGTCTCACCAATATCTAGTTTAACACCATTAAGTGGTAAGTCTAGTGCAAATCGATAACGTGAGCGTAGTATGGTTAAATCTGATAGGATTCGTTGTTCAAATCTAAAACGATGTCCAAAACGCAAAGCTTCATTTCTTTTTGTATAGTTAAACTGCTGCGTAAGTCTTAATTCGTTACTTCCACCATCGATGGATGCTCTATTTCTATATTGAACACCTAAGCTAATGCTGTGATTGTAATTAAGATTTAAGGTCGAAAAGTGAACAACATCTATTTGCCTATTTTCAAAATCTAAATTTTTGTCTTTATATAAAAAGTAACGTGAACGTAAAGCAAAATTAGTTTTATAATTATCAGAAACCTCATGATTTACAGAGAAAGCCGTTTCTCCAAGACTTTCAAAATTTTCCTGAGCTCTTACTTCATAGAAAAACAAAAAGCACAGAAATATTACAAGTAACTTAGTATAAGACATAATCATAGGTTGACGGATTAACAACTCTAAAGCTCTGAAAAATACCAATATGATTAAAAGTGAATTCTCTTAGTTCTCTTTTGTCCGGAGTTGTTATTTCTGTAATAATTTCAAAATTGCTTGGCGATATGATTTTTTTTGAAAGTATTCCTTCTACAAATACTGAAGCTTCAGTGTCTGATGTGGGCAGATATTGTTTCTGTATTTTTATGAATTTGTGCTTAGAAAATGAATTCTCAAAATACCGTTTTATCTTGATTCTCGCGTCTATATCAATGGCCTTGAGTTTTGAAAGGACTTCAATATCCTCTAACTCACCATATTCTGAAAACTCAATACTGAAGCTATTTTTTTGGTATTTCAGTTTAATTTCAAAACTATTTTTACGACCATCTGTTTCTTTATAAAACTTTAAGCGTTTGATTTTTTTTGGTAGTGTACCTACAATTTCTCTAACACTATTTGGTAGTTCAGAAAGCTTAATACGCTCCTCTTTTTCATTTTTAGTTTGACTTATAACCAAGCACGAATAAAAAGAAAAAACTAAGGATAGGATAAGTAGTTTGTTTTTCATTTTCAGAAAGCAATAATCAAAAGTATAATAATTAATTACAGTTTAAAAAGTTGTAACACGTCTTTTTGGTAACATTATAAATCGCTAATAATCAAATATCTAAATACCTAATGTTAATTTAATGTTACTTAAATCTTGTTTTAATGTAAAATTAATGTTATGTTTGTTATGTAATAATTAATAAACCCAGATTGATATGAAAAAGATATTTATAGTAGCCCTACTATTTTGTGTAGCATTCTCTTATGCACAAAAAGACAGAACCTTAACACTTAACGAAGAAACAAACCTTATAGAGGTTACTTATTTTCATGACAATGGACAAGTGAGTCAGACAGGTTTTTATACAAAAGAAGGAAAGCTCCAAGGTGAATGGTATAGCTATTGCCAAGAAGGAAATAAAATTGTTTCAGCTAAATATGACGAAGGAAAGAAAGTCGGTAAATGGTTTTACTGGGAAAACAATAATTTAAAGGAAGTTGACTATTCTAATAATGCTGTAGCAAGTGTAAGCGAATGGACAAACAAGACTACAGTAGTGGCAAACAACAAATAATAATGTAGTCCATATATAGAATAAAAAAGCATCCCAAGTGGGATGCTTTTTTATTAATAGAAAAGTCTAACTCAATTAGTTTCCTACGGTCCAAGTTGCACCCCAAGTTGCAAAATCTGTACCAGTAGCATTTCCAATTCCAGATATGAAATCTGAATCTGCGAAAGTTTCACCAGTATCATTTTTAACTTGTAAAGTGACATCTGTAAAAGTTACATCAGTAACGCTTAAGTCTCCATTTAAAACCCCTGTTCCTGTTGGGTTATCGCTCATTGCTCCAGCATCACCATCTAAATCAAAGCCTTCTGCAAAACCTTCTAAAAGAACGTTTGTAAAGATCCCTTGTGTACCAGCTCTAAGTCTTATTGCTTCATTACCTGTACCTGAACCGTTACCAATTATTGTTAAGTTTGTTACAGTTGGTTTTGACCAGAATATTGGACTAGAGTTATTTCCGATATCTGTATTGTAACCATCTGCTTCAATACCTTTATCATGCTCTGCACCGTGCTGTACGTGAGCATTAGTAATTATACCTGAGTAACCTTCTGTCCAGTCGATAGAATCATCTTGTGAGTTAACTACAGAAACGAAATCTACATTTACTGTTCCTCCAAAGAATTCTACACCATCATCTTTTCCTTCAAAAACTTGAATGTATTGAACAATAGTTGTGTTACCAACACCATAAAAAGATATACCGTTATTTTCTGACTGTCCATCAGCTGAACCACCAGAATACTGAACTCTCATGTATCTAATTATTCCTGAATCATCAGCAGCATTAGTTCCACCATATGGTAAGCCAGCGATTTCTGAAGTTGCAGTTGCAGTTCCTGTTACAGAATTAATTGGTGCATCACCTAATAAAATAAGTCCACCCCAATCACCAGCTTGTGGTGCAGAAGCATCAGAAGTCAAGACGATAGGATTATCCGCTGTTCCGTTTGCATTTATTTTTGCACCTTTTGAGATAGCAATGTAAACATCTGAACCAGCAGCTAAAGCTTCAATAGTTATACCTGCAGGTATTGTTAGTGTTGTCCCAGCACTCATGATTAAAGAACCATTAAGCTTGTAAGTATTATTTGCATCTAAAGTTAAATCTTCAGTAAATGTCCCTGATAGGAAAATTGTTTGTGGGTCAGTTGGATTAGAACCACCACCATTGTTGTTTGTTACACTATTGTCGTTAATTACGATATCGGCAGTGTCGTCTGTAGTACATGAGCTTAACAAAAGACCTGCAATTGCTAAACAAGATAATAGATTACGTTTCATTGTTTTGGTATTTAATTTTTAAGAATAGTTGTTTTAAAATTTATATTTAAGGCTAAAGCCTGAATTGATTCCGCGTTTATAATCGGTAACGTCTTTACCATTTGGAGAAGTCACTAATACATCTCCAATCGATGTGCCTTCTCTTAAGTATTGAACAGTTGGATTTAATAGGTTTTGAATACCAACACTTAATTCCAAATTTTCAGTAAGTTTTCCTTTAAGAATAAAGTCTAAAGTTGGTATACCTTTTTCTATTACATTACCTAGCTGTCCAGAACCCAATGCGTCAATTCTATCTGCGAAGTAAGAAAATACTAAGTTGGCAGATGGTTTAAAGTTTCCAATTGTTGGAGAGTAGCTTACATCGGCATTGATTAAAAAAGGTGATGCACCTTGTAGTTCTTCTTCGTCTGTATTAAAGCTTACACTATATGTACCAATAATAGAGTTATATAAGTCTTGATTTGTGTACATATAAGTTGCGTTAAGACCTACAGCTAATTTTGAGTTATCATCTTCATCTACTAATATATTTTTTCTTATTTCAGCTTCTATTCCAAATACTTCAGCTTTTTCACCGGTTCTAAAGAAACGCTGTGTTCCTGTTGCATCAAAAGCAACTACTTGATTGACAGGGTCACTGATTCTTTTATAGAAACCACCTATAGAAATGATTTCAGATTTACTCATAAACCACTCATACTTTAAATCAAAATTTAAAATTTCAGAATATGAAGCATCATTTACATTAGTATATTGAATATTACTACCTGATTGACGACCTAATAAATCTGGGTTACCACCAATTCTTTGGGAAATACTTTCGTAAACAAATGGAGCAACTTCTTTAAATTCAGGAAGAGATATTGTTTGACTTGCCGAGAATCGTAAGTTCTGGTCATCGTTTATTGCATATTTTATACTTAAACTAGGTAAGAATACAGTTTCTTCAGCTTCAACAGAACTATTACCTAATTGACCTAAGTTTATTACGTCGTAGGCAATTTCTTGATCTATTAATTCAAAACGTACACCAGGAACAATTAACCATTTTTCATCTTTTGATTTAATTTCTGCATTGGCATATGAAGCAAAAATATCCAAGTTACCGTTATAGGTGTTTTCTGGTAAACCAGGTCTGTTAGTGTTACTTTGGCCAGGAATTGGATTAATAACTTGTATATCATACAAGCCGCCAGAGCCAGGATTTAGGGTTAAGTTATTTAAAGTAAATATAGAGTTGAAATTATTAACATCACTTACCGGTGTGTTTGGGTTAGTGATATCATAACCAAATCTTATGTTTTCAAAATTACGCTCTTTAGCTCTACCGCTAAAACCAAAATTTAATTTAAAGGTTTCGCTAGGCTCATAGGATACATTAAAACGACTATTATATTCTTCATCGTTGATATCTTGGAAATAACGTTGGTTGTCAAAAACAACATTACTGTAAAAAGATGGATTTGTAGAAGTATCATTATCCAAAGCAAACTGATAATTTTCTATACTTATACGTTTACGGTCTGGTTCGTGTGCATTAACAACGTTGTAGCCAAATCCCCAATCAATATCCCATTCTTCAAATCTATGTCGGCCTAATAATTGGTTGACGTAAATTAAGTTTTGGTTAAACTGAACATTCATTTGATAGAAACCTTGGTCAGTATCTAAAATTGCATCACGGTTTCTACCACTACCATCAATACCAAAATAACCTACTCTATCTGAAGAACTGTTTATAAAAAGAGAGTTAAATTTGAAAGAGTGTGTATTATCAAGCTTATAATTAGCCGATACCATACCTGTAGTTTTTGTAGAGTACTCAAACTCTTCAGCATCTTCAAATGCTTTCTTTTCAACATTTGTATAATCTACGTTAGAACCTCTACGATATTCAAACCCATTTTCGAAAGAACCTGTCCCATAAAAACTAAGTCTAGATCCATTTTCAAAATCAAATGATTTGCCAAAAGAACCCCCAAAATTAATATCTATTGGTGTAGCTGCGTTTGCTGGATCAAAACCATGAGATAAAATAACGGCAAATGGGTTATTGTCATATCTATTGTAATAACCAAAATAGCTTGTGCCTTCGCTCTTAACAAAGGATTTATCAATTGAGTTAGAGTTTACAGAAGAACCTACATAAAAATCAAAGAAACCATTTCCTTTGTAATCTTTTGATGTTACATCTACGTTACCAGCAGAAAAGTCTCCGAAAAATTTTGAAGAATATGCTTTACTAATCGAAACATTTTCAATGATATCAGAAGAGAAAAGATCTAAATCAATATTCTTTTTGTTTACATCATTTGACGGTAAAGAAAGGCCGTTTAATGTTGTATTTAGGTATCTATCACCTAAACCTCTAACATATACATTACTTGAACCTTCTTGTTTGGATACACCTGAAATTTTTGCAACGGCACCAGCTGCATCGCTAACACCTTTTCTAGATAATTCTTGAGAGCCAATACTTTGTTTTATTTCTGTTGCTTTCTTCTGATCCAATAACAAAGCGGCTTCAGTTTCTTTTTTTGCTGTTGTTTTGATAACAACTTCGTCTAATGAAGCTGCACTTGCAAACATGATAACATCTAACTTAGTGTCTTGTCCAGCAATAACTTCAACTTGTTTTTCAATAGTTTCATATCCTACAAAACTAAATTGGAAGGTGTAAGTACCTGGGTTAAGATTTTCGATTTTGTATAAGCCGTCAATATCAGAAGTAACACCTGTTGTTGTTCCTTTTATTAAAACATTAGCAAACGGTAACGGCTCATTATTATATTCTTTGTCGATTAACTTACCCGAAACCGAACCAGTTTCTTGAGCTTGTGAAAATGCAGTTAATAATAAAATAAATAGTATTGTAATTTGTCTCATCAGTTATTTAAATTGATGGTGCAAAGAAACGTCGCATTTCTAGTCTAAAGGTTAATCAAAAATTAATGATTGGTAATAAAAAGGTTATCGAAAAGTTATGCGAATATTAACAGCTGTTACCATTAGTAAACAATTTGGTAACATTAAAATTGTTAGTAGATTTTTGATTTTGCCCAAGTTCTATTTTAGCAATTTATATATCTTGTGGTTTTGCTAAAAACAATAGTTATGAATTGGGAACAACTGCTTTCATTAAAGCGCTTTGGAGATACAAACAAACGTTTACGAAAAGAACAAGACGAAACACGTTTGGGTTTTGAAGTTGACTATGATCGTATTATTTTTTCTTCAGAATTTAGGAGTCTTCAGGATAAAACACAAGTCGTTCCTTTATCTAAAACAGATTTTGTACACACAAGGTTGACACATAGTTTAGAAGTTAGTGTTGTTGGACGTTCTTTAGGACGCCAAGTTGGTAAGCAATTATTAAAAAAACATCCGCATCTAACAAATATTCATGGTTACCAGTTTAATGATTTTGGTGCTATTGTGGCTGCAGCTGCATTGGCTCACGATATTGGAAATCCACCATTTGGACATTCCGGAGAAAAGGCGATAGGTGCTTATTTTAAGGAAGGTCAAGGACAACATTTAAAGAAAGAATTATCAGAAAAAGAATATCAAGATTTTTGTGATTTTGAAGGTAATGCTAATGGTTTTAAAATTTTAACCGAAAGTAGAGAAGGTCGCGAAGGTGGATTAAGATTAAGTTATGCCACTCTAGGTGCGTTTATGAAATACCCAAAAGCCTCTTTGCCTAAAAAGCCAACATCTCATATTGCAGATAAAAAATATGGTTTTTTTCAGAGTGAAGTTGAAACATTTTCGGCAATTGCTGATGAATTAGGATTATTAGTTAGAGATAAAGACGAAAAAAGGTATGCTAGACATCCATTGGCATATTTAGTTGAGGCTGCTGATGATATTTGTTATACAATTATTGATTTTGAAGATGGAATTAATCTAGGTTTAATTGAAGAAGAGTATGCTTTAGAATATTTAATCAAGCTCGTAAAAAACACCATAAACACCAAGAAATATAATGCCTTAAAAACTACTCAAGACCGAGTTAGTTATTTAAGAGCTTTGGCTGTAGGCACTTTAATTGACGAGGCCGTAGAAATTTTCATGAAAAATGAAGAGAAGATTTTAGCAGGTGAATTTGAAACCGGTTTGCTAGATGTGTGTAGATACCAAGCTCAAATCTCTGACATCATAGACATAAGTGTAAAAAACGTTTATCAATCTGCTGAAGTTGTTAATAAAGAGATTGCTGGTTACAAAGTTTTGGATGGTTTACTGAATGTCTTGGTTAAGGTTGCTGTAAATTCTTATTTCGGTAAATTATCTAACTATGATAAGCTAATTATCAAGGTACTTCCAGAAACCGTAAAACTTGCAAATGTATCTTTATATGAAAATATTATGGCTATTTGTTTGCATATATCTAAGTTGTCTGATACCAATGCAATGCTATTATTTCATAGATTAGGCGGAAATTCAATATAATTAAAACACTGGTAATCAGTTATTTAGTTTTTTATTTATGCATTTAATCGATAAAATTTGTTTTTTAACGATATAATGTGTTCTTTTGAAATGTTAGAACCCCAAATCTACCATCAAATGAAGAATAATGTACTTAGTGCCTTCGTGGTTTTTTTCGCAGTTGTTGCTTGTTTGCTTATTATTGATGACATGTCACATAACATAAGTAGTAAGAATTCAGAATCTTTAGATGCACTCAATCAATCCGAACAAACCAATACCGAAAATCTTGCGACTTTAGATTTTGAGACTGAGGATTAAATTACCTAGTTTTTTCTTTAAACTCTGTTCATCAATGTCATTAACTTTTTTCAGTTCGTTTACTGTACCGTGTTCTGTGAATTGATCTTTAATACCTAAAATCTCGATTTTAGTTTTATAATTATTTGAATTTGCAAATTCTAATAATGCACTACCAAAACCACCAATAATAGTTCCATCTTCTATGCTAATAATTGCCTTATATCTTTTGAGAACTATATTTAGTAAACCAACATCTAGCGGTTTTACAAAGCGCATGTCGTAATGCCCGATATTTTCAAATTCAGGATTATTTTCAATAACGTTATTAACTGTATTTACTGTTGTGCCAACAGATAATATGGCTATATCTTTTCCTTCATTAAGACAGATACCTTTTCCTATTTCAATAGTTTCAAAAGGAAGTTTCCATTTTAATAAAATATCACGTCCACGAGGATATCTTATAGCAATTGGAAAGTCAATTCCATGTTGAACGGTATACATTATATTTCGAAGTTCAATAGCATTACGAGGTGCAAAAATCACTAAGTTAGGAATGCATCGTAAATAGGCTAAGTCAAAAACGCCATGATGTGTTGCGCCATCTTCACCGACTAAACCAGCCCGATCTAAACAAAAAATCACAGGTAAGTTTTGTATTGCCACATCATGAATAATCTGATCGTATGCACGTTGTAAAAACGTTGAATATATATTACAATAAGGAATTAAACCTTGAGTTGCCATACCAGCCGCTAATGTTACCGCATGTTGTTCTGCAATACCAACATCAAATGCACGTTCAGGAATTTCCTCCATCATATACTTTAAGGAACTTCCAGTAGGCATTGCAGGTGTAATACCAACAATTTTTTCGTTTTGTTTTGCTAATTCTACGATTGTTTGGCCAAACACATCCTGAAATTTAGGCGGTTGCTCGTCAGCTACACATTTAGTAATAAGCTCACCAGTTTTGGCATCAAATTTTCCTGGGGCATGATATTTTACTTGATTCTCTTCGGCTTGTTTTAGACCTTTTCCTTTAGTTGTAATTACATGGAGAAACTTTGGACCTTTTACAGATTTTAAGCGTTCTAATTCTGAAATTAACTTTGGTAAATCATGCCCGTCAATTGGTCCAGAATAATTAAAATTTAAAGCTTCAAAAATGTTATCTTGTTTTTGAGTGCCTTTTTTTACGTTGGTTAGGTATTGCTTTAGAGCACCAACACTTGGATCTATACCAATAGCATTATCATTTAAAATCACCAACAAATTCGCATCTGTAACACCAGCATGATTTAAACCTTCAAAAGCCATTCCGCTAGCTATAGATGCATCTCCGATAACAGCGATATGCTGTTTATTTAAATTTCCAGAGAGTTTTGAGGCTATTGCCATACCTAAAGCTGCAGAAATTGATGTCGAAGAGTGCCCAACGCCAAAAGTATCGTATTCACTTTCATCACGTTTTGGAAACCCGCTAATTCCTCCAAGTCGGCGATTGGTATCAAAAATTGCTTTACGACCTGTTAGAATTTTATGCCCATACGCTTGATGACCAACATCCCAAATGAGCAAATCTTCAGGTGTGTCAAATACATAGTGCAATGCAATTGTTAATTCTACAACGCCAAGACTAGCACCTAAATGACCTTCTTTTGTAGCAACAATATTTATGATAAAGTCACGTAACTCTTTGGCAAGTTGAGGTAAATTATCTGTTGATAATTGCTTGAGGTCTTTTGGGTAGTTGATGTTATCAAGAAGTATTTTTTCCACTACACAAAAATACGTCTTTTATTAGTCTTCAATTTTAAAAGTTATAGGAAGATTGTAAACTATAGAAGCTGTTTTATCATTGTGTTTTGCAGGAATAAATTGAGGAAATAATTCTATAACACGTTTGGCTTCCTTTTCAAATACTGGATGTGGTCCTCTTATTTTAATATTTTGAATTTTACCTTGTTTATCAATTTCAAAATGGGTAAAGATTCTTTGAATTCCTGATAAGCCTAAATTTCCTTGATTAATATTAAAATTCTCTTGTACCAATTTACTTATGCTTTTATGAAAATATCTTTTTTCATCTTTTTTTGATAAATTCTTTGGAGTGTCCTTAAACCTCGGTTTTGTATCTACTAAATGATAACTAAAAGGTTCTCCTGTCGGCTCAATTACCATTAGACCATCTACTATTTCAATAACTTTACCAGTTAAAATATAATCTTCAATGGGTATATCTGATGGTTTCTTAGCTTTCTTATCCAGTGGATCTTTCAAAACATCCTTTTTAGTTTCTACAGAGTCAACCTTTTTACTCACAATCTCGATAGTTTCAATTTTTTTGATATTTCCTTTTTTATCAGAACAGCTTAAGATTGAAGTTCCCATAGCAATCAACAATGCTAATAGGAATAGTTTATGAAAACTCAATTGCTGTTGAAATATAGTTTCAGGAAGTTGAATATTAATAGTATCTAATTGTGTTTGCTTAATATGTCCACAAATGCGTTGATGCTTATTCTCACTGATATAATCTTGAATTTGATTCACATCCATTTTGGTAAAATCAACTACAGTTTTGGTACATGATTTACAAAAGCGACCTTTTTCATTTGGTGTCATAGTAGACCAATCTTCATGACAAGGTTTTGGGATAGATAATTTGTAGAATGTTTTCATAACGGATTGATTTCTGAATAAGCATCAATTTTCTTGCCGTATTTTTTTTACTAAATTGAAACTGTATTTTTACAACCATGATTAATCCATTTGACGATACATATTTTATGAAAAAAGCACTTCAAGAAGCTGAGTCTGCTTTTGATAAGGGCGAAGTACCTGTAGGAGCTGTTGTTGTCATTGACGATAAAATTATTGCGCGTTCACATAATTTGACTGAATTATTAAATGACGTTACTGCACATGCCGAAATGCAAGCTATAACATCTGCCGCTAATTTTTTGGGAGGAAAGTATCTTAAAAATTGTACATTGTATGTAACTTTAGAACCTTGTCAAATGTGTGCAGGAGCTTTGTATTGGAGTCAGATTTCTAAAATTGTTTATGGCGCAAGTGACGCACAACGTGGTTTTAAAATTATGAACACTAAATTACATCCAAAGACTAAAGTAGTTAGTGGTATTTTAGAGGAAGAAGCTTCTGACTTGATGAAACGTTTTTTTATAGAAAAAAGAAATTTGAATTGAAGTTGGTCACTGAGCAGAGTCGAAGTGAAACAAAAACGCCCAACCTTTCGGTTGAGCGTTGAAACTATAAAGTATATCTCTTAACTTATAAAACAGTAACGTTAGCCGCTACCATTCCTTTACGTCCTTCTTCTTCTGTGTACTCTACGTTGTCGCCTTCGCGAAGTTCAACCCCATCAAGGTTTGATACGTGTACGAAGATGTCTTTTCCTGTTTCTTCGTTTGTAATGAATCCAAATCCTTTTGAATCATTGAAAAATTTAACTGTTCCAGTCATTATAAATATAAATAAAAATTAAAGTGCAAAGATACAGTTAAAAACATTACCAATGTTAATAAATCGTTTTATTTCAAATTGTTAGGTGTTTTTAATATTTGTTACGCTTCTGGTTTTCACGCATTTTATCCAAATTTTCCTTTGTAATCATATAGTCTTTAGGGTCTTTGTCTTTCCAACGGTAATAAGAAAATAAAGGAAAAACAACAAAGAAAATTCCCAATACACCGAAGCCAATAAGCTTTTTTTGGTTAGGAATATCTAAGAAATAGCCGCAAATTATACTAGCTATAGAGGCTAATAAGGCAATAAGTGTTATGATTTTTAGGATTTTCATATCAGGATGTGAAATTAATCAATTCTTTGCGGTAAGCTGTAAGTAATTTAGATTTTGAAACGAATCCGTAGTATTTTTCATTTTTGATAACTGGTAAATTCCATGCATCAGAATCCTGAAACTTTTGCATTACTTTTTGCATGCTGTCTTTTTCGTAAATAATAAATTCTGGCGGACGATTCATAAAAGTTGCAACTGTTGTAGAATCATAAAGCGTCTGATCAAACATTACTGTTCGGATATCATCTAACAAAATTATACCCATAAAATTTTGCGCATTATCAGTGACAGGAAACAGGTTTCTACTAGACTTTGCAACACCTTTTTTAAGCATATTACCTAATGTCATTTCTGGTTGGAGTACAACAAAATTTTGTTCAATTACACTATCTAACTTCATCAATGTCAGTACACTTTTGTCTTTGTCTTGGGTCAAAAGTTCACCTTTTTCGAGTAGTTCTTTAGTATAGATTGTATGGTCTAAAACGTTTTTATTTATGATAAAAGCCATTGAAGCTGTAATCATTAATGGGACAAAAAGTTGGTAGCCACCAGTAATTTCTGCAATTAAGAAAATGGCAGTTAGTGGTGCATGTAATACGCCAGCTATTAATCCTGCCATACCAATTAATGTGAAATTCGCTTCTGAAACCGAAAAACCTAAGCCGCAATTGTTTATAATCTTAGCAAAGAGGTTTCCCAGTGAACTTCCCATTACTAATGTCGGAATGATAATTCCACCAGTTCCGCCAGCTGCAAAAGTTGTAGTCATAGCAATAGCTTTAAAAACTGTAATACCAAAAAGGAGCGCAATGACAACCCAAATATTATCAACGTAATCATCAAATAATGACGAGCCTATAGCTTTAGTGTCGTTACCTAACATTAAATCGTTGATAAACCCAAAACCTTCCCCATAAAGTGGCGGAATAAAATATAGCATTACACCAATAGCCAAACCACCAATAATAAGTTTGTGTCTAGCAGATTTTAACTTATTAAATAGCGAAGTAATTCCGAAATAGATTTTGGTAAAATAAATAGAAGCGATTCCTGTTCCAATACCTAAAGCGATATAAAACAAAGTATCTTTAATTTGAAACTTTTCTGAAACTGTAAAGTCAAAAAGCACACTATCACCAAGAAAAAAATACGATGTAATTACAGATGAAACAGAAGCTATTAAAAGTGGCAGTAATGAAGCAAAGGTTAAGTCTAAACTAAATACTTCAATAGCAAAAATAATAGCAGCGATTGGAGATTTAAAAATAGAAGCAATGGCACCTGCAGAAGCACATCCTATTAATAAACTTCGCGTTTTCCTATCAATATGAAGTAATTGTCCTAAACTAGAGCTTATTGCCGATGCTGAAGCTATTGCTGGTCCAAGTAAACCTACAGAACCACCAAATCCTACAGTTAACGGTGCTGTGATTAAAGGCAGATAAATCTTTCGTTTATTAATTAGTCCATTTTGTTTTGATAAGGCGTATAATATCGACGGAATCGCATGCTCGCTAGATTTTTTAGAGACATATTTTACAAACAGATACACTAGAAGCAAACCTATTACTGGTAAAACAAAGTAGATGCTGTTAGCGGATAGGAGTATGCCTTTTTCGAAAACAGCTTCTATAGCATAAGTTATATTTTTGATAAAGACTGCAACTAAACCAGCTAATAAACCAATGATTAAAGCCAATAAAAACACAAAATTCTTTTCGGAAATATGTTTGTATCTCCAAATGAGTAAGCGTTTAAAAAATTTTGATTTCCTTGGCATTTTACAAATATATAATCAATGGTAATTCTGGTCTTAAATCAAAAGATTTGCCTTGAATACTATTATCAAAATAAATTTCCATTAAATGTGCTTTACCATTTTTTACTTTTAAGTTTTTAATTCCGTTTAGTGCTTCAATGGTTTTTGAATTTAAGTCTAAATTATTAGAAGTGATTATAATGTCAGTCACTTTTTTAGTACCATTTACATGATTGTACGTGTCTCGATAATAAGAAACTTCGTCAGGGATAACGTCTTTAAGGTCATCGAATGTTTTAAAGTTTTTCGTTTCTATTTCTGGATAAACAACAAATACCGAAGGTTCATTTAAATTAAGTTTAGAGTTTTTGGCAGCGTAAATACTCGCCTTTGGTGCCATCCAATCTTGATGGTAGCGTATTTTTTCAAATGGAATTTTTTCAACGGCATAGTCTTTTACTTTTAATGCAATACTAAAAGGTGAAGCGCCATTTTTTTGAAAGTTTGAACGTTCTATAAAATCAAGGTTTTTATTTTTTTTAATATTTTCTTCAAGCTCATTTTGGTCGTGCACAAAAATGAATTCCAAATACGTATTTAAAAAATTGAAATACCGTCCAGATGTACCTTGTCCTTCGTGAATCATTGAAAGCGAATCAGGAACTGCAGTAAAACCAATAGCTTTTAATTTTTCTTTTGCTTTCGTAGGGTTTTCAACCCAAATATTAAAATGGTCAAGTTGTAAGTCGTTAGAAATGGTATCAGAGACATCGCTTTGCTTTACATCTTTTATTTCTTTCTTACATGAAGAGATACCAAGCATCAAAAAAATGATTAAAAAGTAATTCTGAATTTTCATCTTAACGGTATGTTATTGAAAGTAACAAAAAATCCTGCGAATTGCAGGATTTTGAAGTTTATGATTTAAGATTAAGTTTTAAACTTAATTCTGTGAGTTGCTCATCGTCAATTGGCGCAGGTGCATCAATCATAACGTCTCTACCGCTATTGTTTTTTGGAAAGGCAATAAAATCTCTAATGGTTTCTTGTCCGCCTAAAATGGCAACCAATCTGTCTAATCCAAAAGCGATACCACCATGTGGAGGAGCACCATATTCAAAGGCATCCATTAAGAAACCGAACTGTGCTCTAGCTTCTTCTTCAGAAAAACCTAAGTGCTTTAGCATAATAGCTTGCGTTTCTTTATCATGGATTCTGATAGAACCACCACCGATTTCATTTCCGTTTAATACTAAATCGTAAGCGTTGGCTTTTACTTCGCCAGGTTTTGAATCTAACAATTCTAATTGACCTGGTTTTGGAGATGTAAATGGATGGTGCATTGCGTGGTATCGTTCTGTATCTTCATCCCATTCTAATAAAGGAAAATCCATTACCCAAAGTGGAGCAAATTCATCAGGTTTACGCAAGCCTAAACGTTCTGCTAATTCCATTCTTAAAGCACTTAATTGAGCACGCACTTTATTGGTTTCACCTGAAAGTACACAAATTAAATCCCCAGCTTTTGCGGCAGTAACTTCTGCCCATTTAGCCAAATCATCTTGGTCGTAAAACTTATCTACTGAAGATTTATAAGTACCATCATCATTAACACGACAATATACCATACCTAAAGCACCAACTTGTGGACGCTTTACCCAATCAATCAGTTTGTCTATTTCTTTTCTGGTATAACTATTTCCTCCAGGAACAGCAATTCCAACAACTAATTCTGCCGAATTAAAAACGTTGAATTCTTTATGTTGAGCTACAGTATTTAGCTCGCCAAATTCCATTCCGAATCTGATGTCTGGTTTGTCGTTTCCGTATAGGCGCATCGCATCATCATAAAGAATACGTGGAAATTTATCGACCTCGACACCATTAATTTCTTTTAATAAATGACGAGTCAAACCTTCAAATGTGTTTAAAATATCCTCTTGCTCAACAAACGCCATTTCACAGTCAATTTGTGTGAATTCTGGTTGTCTGTCGGCACGTAAATCTTCGTCTCTAAAGCATTTTACGATTTGAAAATATTTATCCATGCCACCAACCATAAGCAATTGCTTAAAGGTTTGAGGCGATTGTGGTAATGCGTAAAATTGACCTTCGTTCATACGAGAAGGCACCACAAAATCACGCGCACCTTCTGGTGTAGATTTGATTAAATAAGGTGTTTCTACTTCAATAAAATCATCGTTTGATAAATAATTTCTAACCGCTTGCGCTACTTTATGTCTAAAGATTAAACTCTCTTTTACAGGATTACGACGAATATCGAGGTAACGGTATTTCATACGTAAATCATCACCACCATCAGTTGTATCTTCAATCGTAAAAGGTGGTGTTTTTGAGCCATTTAGAATATTTAATTCTGAAACTAATACCTCAATATCACCAGTTGGAATATTTGGGTTTTTAGACGCGCGTTCTTGAACTTTTCCAGTTACTTGAATTACAAATTCGCGACCTAATTTTTGAGCGTTTTCTAAAATTTCTTTTGCTGTTTGCTCTTCATCAAAATACAATTGTGTAATGCCATAACGATCACGCAAATCTACGTAAACCATAAATCCCTTATCTCTTACACCTTGCACCCAACCACTGAGTGTCACTTCTGTATTGTTATGTGACGCTCTAAGCTCACCACATGTATGACTTCTGTACATATTAAAATATTAAGGTTGCAAATTTAAGGAAGTTATGAGACTATCAATAAAAAATCCGAAGACATTGCTTCGGATTTTTATGCTTTTTAACAACTCTACTTGTCTAAAGCAAGCTGTCTATCACTTTCATTTAATACATTTTGTTCTCCAGTTTGACTATTTGAAGATGTTTTTCGGCGTAACCACATCTTTAAGCGCATACTCAAATAGAAAAATATTGGTACTACAATTAGGGTTAGGAATGTTGCTATGAATAATCCATAGATTACAGTCCATGCTAATGGTCCCCAAAAAACAACATTATCTCCACCCATATATACATTTGGATTAAAATCTGCGAATAATGTGAAGAAGTTAATATTTAATCCAATTGCTAAAGGAATAAGTCCTAAAATAGTCGTAATTGCAGTTAATAATACTGGTCTTAAACGTGCTTTTCCAGCTTTTACAATACATTTAAATAAATCGTCATGTTCTAGGTAATCTGATTTATCCAAACCTAAATCAATCTTTTTTCTATCAATTAGAAGTTGTGCGTAATCCAATAAAACAACACCATTATTTACAACAATACCTGCAAGTGAAATAATACCAACCATGGTCATCATAATTACAAATGCACTTCCTGAAATTACCAATCCGCCAAATACACCAATTAGACTTAAGAAAATCGCCAACATAATAATTGTTGGTTTTGAAACCGAATTAAATTGAAAAATTAAGATGAAGAAAATTAAACCCAATCCTGTAAAAAACGCACCCATTAAAAATGCCATTTGTTTGTTTTGTTCTTCAATTTGTCCTGTATAATCAATTTTAATATCAGTAGGTAATTTTCTGAAACTGGCCATTTCATTCTGAATTTTTGCTACAACAGCACCAGCATCTGTTTCTCCCGGAGATAATGCAGAATATACAGTAACGACACGTTTTGTGTCTTTATGCTTAATAGCGCTAAAACCAGAATTATTTTTTTGTTTAGCAACCGTAGATAATGGGATTTCCTTTATCTGTCCAGTATTGTCTCTAAACGTGATATTCTGATTAAATAATGCACTAGTGTTGTATCGTATATCTTGGTCAAAACGCAAATAAATATCAAAATCATCACCACCTTGCTTATAGATTCCAGCTTTTGCTCCAAAAATAGAATTACGTAATTGAGTTCCAATCTGTGCAGCACTAATACCAAGCTCGCCCGCTTTTTTACGGTCAATCTCCACTTGCATGGTTGGTTTGTCTTTATTGACATCAATTTTAAGCTCGTCAACACCAGTGATATTTTTAGCGTTAATAAACTCGCGCATTTCTTCGGCAGTAGCAATGAGTTCGTTGTAATCGTTACCTTCAATTTCGATATTAATTGGAGCACCAGCTGGCGGGCCATTCGCATCTTTTTCGACCGAAATTAAAACCCCAGGAAAAATACCAACCAATGCTTCTTGTACTTTTTGACGTAAAATTTCACTGTCTTCACCACGACGATATTTGTACTCGCGCATGGATGCTGTGATTTTTGCTTTATGAGGCATTTCTGCAGAGGATCCACCATCTGTTTGTGGATTTCCAGCACCTTCACCAACTTGTGAAACAGCACTTTCCACCAAGAAGTTTCGCCCATCATCCATGTATTGACTTTCGTTAATGACATCGTAAACGCGCTTTTCAATTTGATTTGTAATTGCGTTTGTTTTCTCGATATCTGTACCTTCAGGATACTCTATATAGACAATAATTTGGTTTGGTTTGTTATCAGGAAAGAATTCAATTTTGGTTCTTTGTGATGCTACTGAAGCACCAAAAGCCATAAATGCACCTATTAACAAAAGAAATGTAATACCGCTTAAAACATAAGGACGTTTTTTGGACAATGCGCCGTTAAGCATGCGTTCATACCAATTTTCAAGCTTTACTAAAGATTTATTCTGAAAATTATTCGCCATTCTACGAATCAAAAAACGATATGCCCAAAGCATAATAGCAGTAAAAATCATTACTGTTCCTAATCCACGATACGAGCCGCCAAAAATTAAAATAAGCAGCCCAATGCCTGCAACAATAATGGTTGTCTTTATGATTTGTTTAATTGGCATTTCCTTGTCTTCCGTTTTCATAAACTGTGAGACTAAAACCGAATTAAAAAAGATGGCGACAAATAAGGAAGACCCTAAAACAATGGACAATGTTATTGGTAGAATTTTCATAAACTCACCCATAATTCCTGGCCAAAATGCTAACGGTACAAAGGCAGCAACTGTTGTTAAGGTTGAAATTATTATAGGAAACGCAATTTCTCCAATCCCTTTTTTTGCGGCTTGTAGTCGTGTTAAACCTTCTTCTTCCATAAGTCGGTACACATTCTCAACAACTACAATACCGTTATCTACCAACATACCAAGACCCATGATAAGCCCGAAAAGCACCATGGTGTTTAAACTGTACCCAATAAGATTTAAAATCATTAAGGACATAAACATTGACATTGGTATGGCAAAACCAACAAATAATGCATTTTTAAATCCAAGGAAGAACATTAAAACTGTTACCACCAGAATAACCCCAAAAATGATATTATTTACTAAGTCATCAACCTGGCCAATAGTTACTGAAGACTGATCGTTGGTAATGGTAACTTCTAGATTTTTTGGAAAGTAATTATCTATTGCGTTTTTGGTAATAATGGCAATTTGTTCTGAAGCGGCTACCATGTTTTTTCCTGCACGTTTTTTAACGTCAAGCATAACTACAGGTTTACCAGATTTACGTGCAAACGTAGTTTTATCTTCCTCATGGAAAGTTACTTTTGCAACATCTTTTAGGTAGATTGAATTTCCTTTTTCAGTTTTTACGACGAAGTTTTCAAGCTCATCAGGTGATTCGATTTCACCAATTATTCTTATAGTACGTCTTTGACCAGATGCTTTTAAGTTTCCGGCAGATTGTGTAACGTTTCCATTACCAATAGCGCCTAAAATATCATTAAAGGTCACTTGCGCTGCCATCATTTTGTAGATATCCACTTCAACTTCAACTTCGCGATCTTGTGCACCACGAATGTCTGCTTTTTTAATTTCTGGTAAATCTTCAATTTCATCTTGAAGATACTCGGCATATTCCTTTAATTTTTCAATTGGGTAATCACCAGAAATATTAATATTTAAGATGGGCATTTCTTCCGAAAGGCTCAATTCAAAAACATTAGGTTCAACTTTTGCACCATTAAACGTTGGCCAATCTTCACTTGATGTTTCAGAATCTATTTCGTCTTTTACCTTTTGCTTGGCTTGTTCAACGGTTATATTTTCGTCAAATTCAACAATTAAAATTGAATAATCTTCTTGAGATGTTGAGGTTAGTTCAACCAGATTACTGACCGTTTTTAGTTTGTCTTCTAATGGGTCAGTCACAAGTTTTTCAATATCCTCAGCAGTGTTCCCTGGATATACAGTACTAACGTAAATTTTAGTCTCGTTAACTTCTGGAAAGTTTTCTCGAGGCATGCTAAAAAATGCAGAAATCCCTAAAAAGAAAAATACAGCAATTAGTACATACATTGTGGTTTTATTATTAATTGCCCAAGATGATAACGCGAATTCTTTATCTACATTCTGTTTGTTCTTTTTAATTTCCATTGTTATTTTCTGTATAATTAATAACCTCTACGGTTTGTCCATCACGGACACTACGCGCACCTTCTTTTATAATTTCTGAATTTCCGTCCAAACCTTCTAATACTTCAATAACATCGCCTTGTGTTTTTCCGGTTTTAACGATGATGCGTTTTGCTTCACCTTCATTGTCCGAGTTTTTATCACTAATCACATAAACATATTGTTGTCCATTAGCATTTTCTGAAATGATACTTTGAGGAATTAAAATTGCTTCTTCATTGGTGTAGTCGTTAATTTTTAGACGCGCTGTAAGGTTAGGTTTTATGTTTTTTTCTTTATTTGGAACTGCAATTTCAACATTAAACGTTCGGTTTGCTGGGTTAATAAAGTTTCCAGCTTGACGTACTTTAGCACTGATAGTTTTATTCAGAATCGGGAATTCAACTTCTACATTTTTCCCTTTTACAACATCCGATATATAGCGCTCTGGAACAGCAGTTTCAATATACATATCGTCTAAGTTTACGATACGCATTAATTGCGATTGTCCTGCGCCAACGACACTTCCTTGCTCGGTAATCACATCGTCAATAGTACCTGAAAATGGTGCTCTCACATAAGTTTTTGCTATTTGTTGCTTTAGCTGATTTACGGCTTGTGTTTGTGCTTCGTAACTTGATTTTGCTTGTAAATATTGAATTTCGCTACCAATTTTTTGATTCCATAAACGTTTTTGTCTATCAAAAGTTGTTTTTGCTAGGTTAGCTTGAATTTCTATTTGCGCCAATTGTTGACTTAATCCGCCATCATCAATTTTAGCAAGGGTTTGTCCTTTGCTTACTTTTTGCCCTTCTTTGACATAAACACGCGTTAAAATTCCTGAATATTCTGGAAAAAGCACCAAATTGTTTTTTGTACTTACACTTCCTTGTAGCTCTACATAATGTATAAACACTTCTTTTTGAGCTTTAAAACTTGTTACAAGTGGCACATTTTTAGTTGTATCTAAGCTCGATATTTTTTCGTCTAAAAGACTAAGCTTTCCTGTGATTTCTTGCTGTTGGGCTACAATTTCGTCGCGTTTTTTTCTAATGTCTTCAAGGTTATTGGATTCAATAACGCTCTCGACAGTTTTCTTTTTTTCTCCATCACAAGCAAATATTAATAAAGAAACTAAGGTTAATTTTAATATATTTTTCATTTTAGATATGTTTTGAGTTTTAGTCAATTTTGTTAGTGATAGTTTCTAATTCAGCCTTTGCGTTTATGACATTAAGCATGGTTTGTAAAAGTGTTTGTTGAGCGGAGTACAATTGTGTTTGTGCTTGTCTCAATTCAAAACTAGAACTAATGCCTTCAAAAAACTTTGTTTGATTTTTTTGTTCTATACGTTCTGCAAGTGCAAGATTTTGTTTTTTATTTGTGTAGTCTTCAATCGCAAATTTGTAGTTGCTTTTTGCAGTTTCTATTTGAAGATTAAGACGTTGTTGTGTTTCAGTTAAATCATCTTTAGATTTTTCTAGATTTATTTTAGCACGTTGTGTTGCAGCACTTCTTTTTCCTGAACTAAAAATGGGGACATTTAAATTAACTCCAACAGAAGAAAATCCAAACCAACGATTATTGCTATCTAAAAAAACAAAGTCGTCTGAAAAACTATTATAACCTCCGTTTAAAAATGCACTCAATCTAGGAATTGCTTTACTTTTTTCTAGTTTAAGTAGTAATTCTTTAGATTTTGTGTCATTAGCTGCAATTTTATAATCTATCGTAGTTTCAACATTATTTTCTTGAGTTAAGGTTTCTAAAGAAATATTTTGAATTGTTAATGTCTCTAGATTATCGGTAAGATTTAGAGTTGTATTAAATTCAATTCCCAAAGTAATATTAAACATTTGGTATGCGATACTTCTTAATCGTTTAGAGTTATTAAGATTACTTTTAAGGTTGGATAATGTAATTTGAAGCTGTTCGACACTCTCTTCTTCTTCCAAACCATTTTCATATATTTTTTGAGTTTCATCTAGATTTTTTTCTAAAACAGCGATGTTTTTTTCTAAAATAGAAATACTCTCTTCAGAAAGCAGCACATTTCCGTAGGCATTAATAACTGCTTTTCTTACTTCTAAATCGGTTTTGATTTTTGCATTTTCTGAAAT
Source organism: Winogradskyella sp. PC-19 (assembly GCF_002163855.1). Taxonomy (NCBI): domain Bacteria; kingdom Pseudomonadati; phylum Bacteroidota; class Flavobacteriia; order Flavobacteriales; family Flavobacteriaceae; genus Winogradskyella; species Winogradskyella sp. PC-19. Next base: position 2,181,808 of record NZ_CP019332.1, read on the forward strand.
TTCTAAAAACACTTTTGCAGATTGAAGACCAACTAGATAAGAACCATCAAATAATAGCTGATTTAAAGTTGCAGTAGCAGTTGCTGTTTGTTGTGTACCAAATATTACCTCGGCAAATTCTCCTGGATTACCTCCAAAAAATTCCGCAGGTACAACTGAAACTTGTTGCTTTAAAAAGTTTTGATAATTAACAGTGGCGTCTAACTGAGGAAGTCCAGTGGCAGTAGTTTCCCATTTTTGTTGTTTAGCAGCATCGATATCACGAGTAGCATTTTTTGATTGTCTATTGTTTTCTAATGCATAATTAATAGCTTCTTGTAAACTAAAACTACTTGGTATGTCTTGGGTATACCCAAAACTAAAAGCAATTAAAAAACATATACTTAGTAAGTTTTTCATTAGTGTTTTGTGATTGGTTTTTTGTTGATGAATTGATTTAATATATTAAAGCCTTTGTCGGTCACAATGGCTCTTAAGTGGTATTCTAAATAGTTTTCCATAAGATATTCCATGTTGAATTTTTCTCGTGGAAAAATAGCTTCGTCTTTAATGCCTGTCATTCCATTAAAATATAGCCTAGCTATAAACTCTACATCAATGTTTGATCTAAAAACACCGGTATTAATGCCTTTAGTTAAACTTTCAGAAACAGATTCGTGCATCTTTTCAAATTGTTTAAACTTTAGAACATCATGAATTGCTGGATAGTATTTTTTTAATTGGTATTGTGGCGATGCTTTTTCGTTTTTGAGATGTTGCATTACAAACATTTTGATGTCGTATAGCTCTTCAATCGGATTAATAGCTTCGTCACAAATACAATCAATCCCATTACATATATTTTCGAATAATGTAAAAGTGACAGCTTCAACTAATTTAGTTTTATTGCTAAAATGGACGTAGATAGTTTTCTTGGATATACCCATTTCATTGGCAATATCATCCATTGTAACACTTTTAAAACCAAGTGTTAGAAATAAATCTGAAGCTTTGTGAATTATATTTTCTTTCATAATATGATGGCAAAAATACACTAGGAAACTTAAAATACAATATAAGTTTCCAAAGTTTTAATGATTTTTTAACATTGGTAATGTTGAATTTAAATTGACTGAAGCTGTATTTTTGTATTATGAACTATATCCAAAAGTATCAATCAGCTTTTTTGGCGCATTTAGATAATTATGTCAAAGAGCGTCATCCAAAAAACCTTTATGATCCAGTCAATTATATACTAATGCTTGGAGGAAAAAGATTAAGGCCAGTTTTAACACTTTTAGCAGCTGACTGTTTTGAAATCGATTATACCAAAGCTTTGGACGCAGCTTTAAGCGTTGAGGTATTTCATAATTTTTCTTTAGTTCATGATGATATAATGGATGATGCACCATTGCGACGAGGAAAAGAAACTGTCCATGAAAAATGGGATATAAATACAGGAATTCTTTCTGGCGATGTTATGCTTATTATGGCATATCAACTATTTGAAAATTATAAGGCTGAAACATTTCAGTCTTTGGCCAAGCTATTTAGTAAAACAGCTACCGAGGTTTGCGAAGGACAACAATACGATGTTGATTTCGAAACAAGGAATGATGTTACTATACCCGAATATTTAAAAATGATTGAGTATAAGACGGCTGTTTTAGTTGGTGCTGCTATGCAAATGGGAGCTATAGTTGCTGAAGCTAAAGTCGAAGATCAAGAAGCAATCTATGATTTTGGACGTTATTTAGGAATTGCTTTTCAATTACAAGATGATTACCTAGACGCTTTTGGAAACCCTGAAACATTTGGTAAACAAGTTGGTGGTGATATAATTGAAAACAAAAAAACATACTTATACCTAAAAGCTCTTGAATTTGCCTCTGAACAGGACAAAATTCAACTTTTAGAATTGTTTAACACTCAACCCGTAGATATTCCAGAAAAAGTAGATGAAGTTAAACGTATATTCACTGCAACAGGAGCAAAAGCAGCTACTAAAGAAGCTGTTGAGCAGTATACCGAAAAAGCGTTTTCTCTTTTAAAATTGTTGAATATTTCTGAAGATAAAAAGAAAGTTCTTAAGCAATTTGGATTGGGACTAATGACTAGAAATGTATAATGCAATTACCAAAATCTTTTGAGGCTTTAGTAGATGAGGCAAACAGACTGAAACTATATAAAGCTTTAATTATTCAATTGAATAAAGATTTATCATTAGCCAATATAGATTTAGAATTTAGTGATGAAGTTTTACCAACAAGCTTGAAATTAATACTAAAAGAAGAAATCTATAATCTCATCCAAAATAGATTTACGGAATATCTTAACCTATTGTATATCATTGATGTTGCCGAGGCAAAAGTTAGAGATTTAGATGGTGATGATACCATAAAGCTTTCTGAGGATATTACATTTCTTATACTTCAGCGCGAATGGCAGAAAGTTTGGTACAAGGCCAATTATTAAAAGTTTATTAGAAGCTATTTACTATCAAGAAGATATTCTAGTTTTTCTTCTTTTCTAGCATTTTTTATAATATTAATAATCTGTTTTTTTAGTCGGTCATAATCTATTTTATACCTGTTGACAGTTATTTTAATTGATTTGTGCTCGCTAATAAAAGCATCTTGATTTTGCTTGTCATTTTCTTCAATGCAGTCTTCTAGGAATCCGATATGAGAATTTATCATTCGAGTAATAATATTATTTCGCTTTTCTGACCTGTTTATAGCATCTATAATTTCTTCTTTTTCGATTTGAGTATAATCATTTGTAGTTGGTAAAATCACATCTTTTATGGTGTCCAAAAGAAATAAGTATTCAGTTTTAATAAAGTTTACAAACGACAACCAATCTTTAGATTCGTCATGCATTTTTTCGGGATTAAAAAAAGGAACAGTAGTTGTCATGATATTTTAATTTATAAAATGTGAGCAATAGCTCTAAATTACTGATAACTAGTGTCTAAAAATATGATTTTTATCATGTCATTTTATGGTGTTTTCTACTAATTTTAAAGAGCAATTTTAAATTTTGAGTTATGGAACGAGGAGTACCAATTTCTAAGATAATGACCAAAGATGTTATTACTTTAAATCTAAAAGACGATTTGGAAACTGCAGAGATGTTGTTTAAGAAAAATAGTATCAGGCATATTCCAGTGGTTAAGGATAGAACTATAATAGGTATGTTGAGTTATACAGATTTGTTGAGGATTAGTTTTGCAGATGCTACTGATGAGTATGATAGTGAAGTAGACACAATAGTATATAATATGTTTACTATTGAGCAGGTTATGGCAAAAAATGTTGTCAGTGTTCCATCGTCCACAACTGTAAAAGAGGTGGCTAAATTACTTGGGGAAAGAGAATTTCATGCACTACCTGTATTAGACGACGGTAAGCTTGTTGGCATTGTTACAACAACTGATTTGATTAATTATTTAGTTGAAAAACTATAAATTAATTATTAAATTTTCCTTTTGCGGCAGTTTATTAATTCTGCTAAGTGAAGTTTGACCATTACTGAATTTAAAACCAAAACCTTACAAAAGGCAACCATGGGTCTGCATAAATGCTTTCATCCTCGTCATAAAGCACATCGTATCTAACGCCAAAAGTTACATTTCCTGTTCGATAACCAGCGCCTAAAAATAAAGCTGTAGCCCAAAAATTATCTCTTTCGTTAGAAGAAAATATACCTTCAAACGATGTGTTGACATTGACTTGCTCCAATTCTACGGAAAGTTGTAATTCAGGAAATGGATTGGTTAAAGCAATAACACTTCCACCTAAAATAGTTGAGTTAAAAACATCTTTTTGACTGCTGTAACTTCCGGTTAGGCCTAGGCCAGCTGAAAAATAGGGATTAAAGTCATAAACGGCTTGTGGTGCTAGTGTTCCGCTAAAAAAGCCATTCCCAAAATTTAGTCCAATACCACCACCAAATCTGACATTGTTCCAAAAACTGTTATTGTTTTCAATTTGTGAAAAACCAATAAAACTAAAAAAGATAAATACTATTGAGATTAAAAGAGACTTCATTCTAAGAAATTAATTAAACAATTCTTATAAATATACTAAAAGTGCGACTAAAAAAGGTAAAAGTTGTACTTTTGTCTAAACTTTGTTGAAACGAAAACGTCTCAAAAAAACAAATGGATAAATATTCCTTTCTTAACGCAGCACACACAGCATATTTCGCTGATTTATACGACCAATATCTTAAAAATCCAGATTCTGTAGAGCCAAGTTGGCGTGCCTTTTTTCAAGGGTATGACTTTGGTGCAGAAAGTTATGGTTTAGATGGTGAAATTGTAGAAGGTGTTTCGACTCAAATTCCTGAGCATGTTCAAAAAGAATTTCAGGTTATAAAACTCATCGACGGCTACAGAAGTAGAGGCCATTTGTTTACAAAAACAAATCCTGTTCGAGCAAGACGAAAATATGCACCAACTTTAGAAATTGAAAATTTTGGTTTATCAAAAAATGATTTACAAACCAGATTTTCTGCAGGAGAAGTTTTAGGATTAGGTTCGGCAACACTGCAAAGTATTATTGATCATTTAGAACGTATTTATTGTGATTCTATTGGTGTAGAATACATGTATATACGCCAGCCAGAAGAAATAGATTGGATTCAGAATAAGTTAAATATAAATGATAACCATTCAAATTTTTCAGCTGAAGAAAAGAAAAATATTCTTAGAAAATTAAATGAAGCTGTTTCTTTCGAAACCTTTTTACATACAAAGTATGTTGGTCAAAAACGTTTTTCCTTAGAAGGGAATGAATCATTGATTCCTGCTTTGGATGCTATGATAGAGAAGGCAGCAGATTATGGCGTTAAGGAGTTTGTAATGGGTATGGCACACCGTGGTCGTTTAAGTACATTGACCAACATCTTTGGAAAATCTGCAAAAGATATCTTTAGTGAGTTTGATGGAAAAGATTACGAAGAAAAAATCTTTGATGGAGATGTAAAGTACCATTTGGGTTGGACGAGTGACCGTGAAACAGATACAGGTAAAAAAATAAATTTAAGTATAGCACCAAACCCATCACATCTTGAAACAGTTGGAGCAGTTGTAGAGGGTATTTCGCGTGCAAAACAAGATAAAAAAGAAATTGAAGATGCTTCACAAGTACTACCAATTGTAGTTCACGGAGATGCAGCAATTTCTGGCCAAGGTTTAGTTTATGAACTGGTCCAAATGGCGCAGTTAGATGGTTATAAAACCAACGGAACAATTCATATTGTGGTAAACAACCAGATTGGTTTTACAACAAACTATTTAGACGGTCGATCAAGTACATACTGTACAGATGTTGGTAAAGTTACTTTATCTCCTGTATTACATGTCAATGCCGACGATGCTGAGTCTGTTGTTCATGCTATTTTATTTGCTTTAGACTTCAGGATGCAATTTAACAGGGACGTTTTTATTGACTTGTTAGGTTACAGAAAATATGGACACAATGAAGGTGATGAGCCAAAATTTACACAGCCGCTATTATACAAGGCTATATCAAAGCATCAAAACCCTAGGGATATTTACGCAGCAAAACTAATTGCTGAAGGTATTATCGATGAAGGTCATGTTAAGAAAATTGAAAAACAATATAAGGACCAACTTGAAGAAAAATTAGTGGATTCGCGTAAGATTGAAAAGACTAAAATTTCTCTATTCATGCAGGAACAATGGAAAGACTTTGTACGTGTAGATGAAAAAGAAATGGTCAAAACGATTGATACAACAGTATCAAAAGATTTACTTCAAAATATTACCAAAACTATTTCTAACCTACCAGATGACAAAAAATTTATTCGTAAAATTCAGCGTTTGGTAGAGTCACGTCAAACTATGTTTGATGAAGATAGATTAGATTGGGCTATGGCAGAACATTTGGCATACGGATCATTACTATCAGAAGGTTTTAATGTTCGTATTTCAGGTCAAGATGTAGAGCGTGGTACATTTTCACATAGACATGCGGTTGTCAAGGTTGAGGATAGTGAGGAAGAAATAATTCTTCTAAAAAATGTATCTGAAAATCAAGGACAATTCAATATATACAATTCATTATTATCAGAATATGGAGTTGTCGGGTTCGATTATGGTTATGCTATGGCAAGCCCAAAAACATTGACAATTTGGGAAGCACAATTTGGTGACTTTAGTAACGGAGCACAGATAATGATTGACCAATACATTTCGTCTGGAGAAGACAAATGGAAAACCCAAAACGGATTAGTAATGTTGTTGCCTCACGGTTACGAAGGTCAAGGAGCAGAGCATTCTTCAGGTCGTATGGAACGTTATCTACAAGGTTGTGCAAAGGACAACATGTTTATTGCCGATTGTACGACACCAGCAAACATGTTCCACTTATTACGTCGACAAATGAAGGCTAATTACAGAAAACCTTTAATAGTTTTCACACCAAAAAGTTTATTACGTCACCCAAAAGTAGTTTCTAGGGTAGAAGACTTTGCAAACGGAAATTTTCAAATGCTAATTGATGATGAAAATGCAAAAGCTAGTAAAGTAAAAACGTTAGTTTTTGTTACTGGAAAGTTCTTTTATGACTTACAAGACGAACAAGAAAAATTAGAAAGAGACGATATTGCATTGGTAAGAATTGAGCAATTGTTCCCATTACCTGTTAATAAGATGAGAGAAATACTCAAGAAATATAAGAATGCTGACGACGTTGTTTGGGCACAAGAAGAACCACGTAATATGGGAGCTTATAGTCATATGCTAATGCATTTTGATGAAGCAAAACAATGGCGTTCTGCAAGCAGAAGGCCTTATGGTGCACCAGCAGCAGGAAGTTCGGTGCGTTCAAAAATGCGTCACCAAGAAGTTATAGATTATGTTTTTGATAAAAGCAAAAACAACCAGAGATAAATTAAAAACAACTCAAATTAGAGCTTAAATACATAAAGCATGATTTTAGAAATGAAAGTGCCTTCACCAGGCGAATCAATTACAGAAGTAGAAATTGCAGAATGGTTAGTCCAAGATGGCGATTATGTAGAAAAAGACCAAGCCATTGCTGAAGTGGATAGCGATAAGGCAACTTTAGAATTACCAGCGGAAGCAAGCGGAATAATTAAGCTTGAAGATTCAGATGGTAATAGATATGAAGAAGGTGATGCTGTTGTTGTTGGTGCAGTTGTTTGCTTGATTAATACAAGTGCAGCTAAACCAGAAGGTAGTTCTGATGAAACTCCAAAAGAAGCTAAGGAAGAAACACCTAAAAAGAAAGAGTCAAAGCCAGTAGCAAAAGATACAAAAACATATGCTACAGGCAGCGCAAGTCCAGCAGCAAAAAAGATTTTATCAGAAAAAGGAATTGAAGCATCATCCGTTTCTGGTTCAGGAAAAGACGGTCGTATCACAAAAGAAGACGCTATAAACGCAGTGCCTTCTATGGGTACACCAACAGGTGGAAACCGAAGTACTTCTCGTAGCAAAATGTCAATGTTACGTCGTAAAGTAGCTGAGCGTTTAGTAGAAGCAAAAAATACTACTGCAATGTTAACGACTTTTAATGAAGTCGATATGTCTCCAATTTTTGATTTGCGTAAACAATACAAAGAAGATTTTAAAGCAAAACATGGCGTTAGTCTTGGGTTTATGAGTTTCTTTAGTCTAGCAGTTGTTCGTGCATTAAAAATGTACCCAGCAGTTAACTCAATGATTGACGGAAAAGAAATGCTGACTTACGATTTTGTAGATATAAGTATTGCTGTTTCAGGACCAAAAGGATTGATGGTGCCTGTGATAAGAAATGCAGAAAATTTATCATTTCGAGGTATAGAATCTGAAGTTAAGCGATTAGCAATTAGAGCTAGAGAAGGCGAGATTACAGTAGACGAAATGACAGGAGGTACTTTTACAATTACTAATGGAGGTGTATTTGGTAGTATGTTATCAACTCCAATTATCAATCCTCCTCAAAGTGGTATTTTGGGAATGCATAACATTGTTGAGCGTCCAGTTGCTATTGATGGTAAAGTTGAAGTAAGACCAATTATGTATGTAGCATTATCTTACGACCACAGAATTATTGATGGTAAAGAATCTGTAGGTTTCTTAGTTGCTGTAAAAGAAGCTTTAGAAAACCCTGTAGAGTTATTAATGGATAACGATATTAAGAAGGCTTTAGAAATGTAAGTCTTATTAAATATATAGTTTAAAAAAACCTTCACTAGTTGAGGGTTTTTTTATTTCATAAAAAAAGCGCAATTCCCCCAAATTGCGCTTTAATATTTTAGATACCCTATTATATCTAAAAGCTAACTAAACTAAAATTAACTAAAAAAGACTACAGAGACATTTGCTACTATTATAGCAACAGTACTTACAATTAGTAGTAACACAAATATTTTACTGTTGTTATTTTTCATACTTAAATAATTTCCTTGTAAGAAATATTATTGATTGTTAGCAATGTAAATTTCGGAATAATATTTCAGCTATCTATACGTATAAATACTGATATTTAATTTTAACATTTATAACAGGTTTTTTGGTTAAATAGCTAAAAATCAAAACTTTATTAAGGTAGCTAAAAAAATGTATTAAAACTATAGTTTTAAATAAAGGTATTTTTTGTCATAGTCAATAATCCCTTTTCCTTTTTTTAGTATATCGGCACCGATGATACCGTCAACAGCATCAGCATTGTGATTTAAGAGACCTTGATTAACATGGGTAAGATTAAATAGTATTAACGGTATGCGCTGTTTTTGCCATTTACCTATTTTTAAAGTATTAGATTTTGAGAGTTTCGTTACCATATCAGAAGCTCCTGCACCAACAGCCTTAATTTCCGAATCTACAACTTTAAGATTAAAGTGTTCTATTGCTTCAAAACCAACGCAACTACTAGATGCACCAGTATCCAAAATAAAGCGTCCTTTAATACCATTAATGATAGCTCCAATTTCAAAATGATTGGTTTTGGTAAGTTTTAGCTTGACTTTTGAGTATCCTTTTTCTATTAAAAAATCTTTAAGCGTTTCCATTTTTTCACTTTGTGTAAATATAATACTATAAACAATTATTTTTGCGGTATGATAATTACAGATACGCACACCCATTTATATAGTGATTCCTTTGATGAAGATAGGCAAGCGATGATAAAGCGAGCTATAGATTCTGGAGTAAAACGTTTTTTTATTCCTGCAATAGACTCTAGTTACACAAATGCTATGTATAAGTTAGAAACCGAATTTCCTGATGAGGTATTTCTAATGATGGGTCTGCACCCTACATCTGTAAAAGATAATTATAAAGAAGAGCTAGACCATATACAAGAGCAATTTCAAAAAAGAGATTTTTATGCTGTTGGCGAAATAGGAATCGATTTGTATTGGGATAAAAGTACTTTAGATATTCAGATTGAGGCTTTTAGATTTCAAATTAACTTAGCTAAAAAATACAAACTTCCGATTGTAATCCATTGTCGAGAAGCTTTTGACGAAATTTTTCAAGTTTTAGAAGAAGAAAAGAGCGATGATTTATTCGGAATTTTTCATTGTTTTACTGGTAATTTTATACAAGCAAAGCAAGCTATTTCGTATAACATGAAATTAGGTATTGGAGGTGTGGTGACTTTTAAAAACGGTAAGATAGACCAGTTTATCAATCAAATAGATTTAAAACATATAGTTTTAGAGACTGATTCACCTTATTTAGCGCCCAAACCTTATCGAGGAAAACGCAATGAAAGTAGTTATATAATTAAGGTTCTAGAAAAATTATCGGAACTTTACGGTATTTCAGAATCTGAGATTGCTGAAATCACTACACAAAATTCAAAAGCCGTTTTCGGAGTTTAATATGGAAAAACCAAACATACTTTTAATTTATACTGGTGGTACTATTGGGATGATAAAAAATCCTGATACAGGAGCTTTAAAGGCTTTTGATTTTAGTAACCTTTTAAAACGAATTCCTGAATTAAGACTACTAGATTGTGATATAGAGACGGTTTCTTTTGAAGAACCTATAGATTCATCTAATATGAACACCAAATATTGGTGTGACATTGCCGATATTATAAAAGATAATTATAGCAAGTTTGATGGTTTTGTTGTTTTGCATGGTAGTGACACTATGAGTTATTCTGCTTCTGCATTAAGTTTTATGCTCGAAAATTTATCCAAGCCAGTAATTTTTACTGGGTCTCAATTACCGATTGGAGATTTACGTACCGATGCTAAAGAAAATTTAATCACTTCAATTCAATTGGCTTCACTTCATAAAAAAGGAGAGCCTGTAATTAGAGAAGTAGGGCTGTATTTTGAATATAAGTTGTATCGTGGTAACCGAACTACAAAGATTAATGCCGAGCATTTTGAAGCATTTGAGTCTTTAAATTTTCCGCATTTAGCAGAATCAGGTGTGCACCTAAATATCAATAAAAAGTTTTTATTAAAACCTAATATAGAGGCTTCTCTGAAGGTAAATAAAAAGATGGACTGTAATGTGGCTATATTAAAACTATTTCCAGGAATTGCAAAACCTATTTTAGAAGCTGTTTTAAAAAGTAAACTTATTAAAGGGTTAGTTTTAGAAACATACGGTTCAGGAAATGCAACAACAGATTCATGGTTTATAGATTTGTTAGAAAAAGCTATTAAAAGAGGTGTCTATATTATTAATGTAACACAATGTTCTGGTGGTAGTGTAAGAATGGGACAATACGAAACGAGTTCTCAGCTCAAAAATATCGGAGTCATCTCAGGAAAAGACCTAACAACTGAAGCAGCAATTACTAAGCTCATGTATCTCATTGGTCAGAATATTAGTCGATTAGAATTTCAATCCATATTTGAAAGGTCTTTGCGTGGCGAAATGTCCTAAAATTAACGCCTATAATTTTAGTGTTTGAAGATTTTTTTGTTATTTGGCGTTCTGTAATTTTAAGAGACTTACAGAGAGGTGGCCGAGTGGTCGAAGGCGCACGCCTGGAAAGTGTGTAAACGCCAAAAGCGTTTCGAGGGTTCGAATCCCTTCCTCTCTGCTGATGTTACTTAAATAGTTACATATTTTTTATATCTTTAACACTTTAACTAATAAAATTAAGATTCAAGACAATGAAAAGATTATTTTCTATCCTAGCCATTACATGTTTAATGGCAGTTGGAACTGTTAATGCAAACGCAACAACAACAGTAGCAGCCGCAACAACAACCGTTGCAAATGTAGCCCAAGAAGAAGCAGCAGATGCTGAAGATTTAGGGTTTCATCAAGAATTAAAAAAGAGATTTATTGAAGGTGGTCCAGGATTCATGGGCATCGTTTTATTATGTTTAATTCTTGGTTTAGCTATTGCTATTGAAAGAATTATCTTTTTAAATCTTTCTACTACAAATTCAAAAAAATTAACTCAAAATGTTGAAGACGCTTTAGCATCTGGAGGTATTGAAGCAGCTAAGGAAGTTTGTAGAAATACAAAAGGACCTGTTGCATCTATCTTTTATCAAGGTCTAGACAGAGCGGACGAAGATATTGACGCTGCTGAAAAAGCTGTTGTAGCTTACGGTGGTGTACAAATGGGTCAGTTAGAAAAGAATGTATCTTGGATATCATTATTTATCGCATTAGCACCAATGCTTGGTTTCATGGGTACAGTAATTGGTATGATTAAAGCCTTTGATAAAATTGAAGCCGCTGGTGATATGCAACCTTCTTTAGTAGCAGGTGGTATTAAAGTAGCACTTTTAACAACAGTATTTGGTCTTATTGTGGCTATTATACTTCAGATTTTTTACAACTATATCATCGCTAAGATTGACAGTATTGTAAATGATATGGAAGATTCTTCAATTACATTAATGGATTTATTAGTAAGACACAAAAAATAAGAGTTAGGTATGCATAAAATTTTAAAAATAGTAGCTGCTATCTTAAGTCTACTTGGCATTGTATTCTTAGTAAGAATCATTGCTAAAGGAGATGATGAAATAGAAGCAGCTGCATTAGCAGGAGATACTGCTATCATAGACCCAATGGCCTTTGTTACTTATGTAATATTAGGCTTAGTTTTAGCTTTTGTTTTATTTTTTGTAATAAAGAATTTATTTACAAACACAGCAGGACTAAAAAATACGATAATAGGACTCGTAGCCTTTGTTGCGGTACTATTAATAGCTTATTTAGTTTCCGGTGGAGATGTTACACAATATAAAAATCAAGACGAGTTTGCTACTCCAGGCCAATCTCAAATGGTCGGAGCTGGATTAACCGCATTTTACATTTTGTTAGCGGTAGCAGCTGCAGCAATGATTTTTTCAGGAGTTAAAAAAATAATCAGTAAATAGTAAATTATGGCAAAAAGAGCAGCACCAGAGGTTAATGCCGGTTCAATGGCTGACATTGCTTTCTTACTATTGATATTTTTCTTAGTTACAACAACTATTGAAAAAGATAAGGGTATCTTAAGAAGTTTACCTCCAATCGATGATTCTCAAACTGAACCACCTATAATCAAGCAGAAAAACTTATTTACAATTCTCGTAAATAGAGATGATAGATTATTGGTAGAAGAAGAATTAATGGACATCAAAGACCTTAAACAAGCAGCAATAGATTTCTTGGATAATGGTGGTGGAGTTAATGCGGAAGGAGCTTCTTGTGATTATTGTAAAGGAAAACGAGATGAGTCATCTTCTGATCATCCTGATAAAGCCATTATTACGCTAAAACACGATCGTGAAACGAGTTACGGTAGATATATTGAAGTCCAAAACGAATTGGTGGCAGCATATAATGAGCTAAGAGAAAGAGAAGCACAACGTATCTTTAATCGATCTTTTGCGTCTATGTTAGAAGAGAAAGAAAAGAATCAATTTAATAAAGACGAAAAGCTTAACGATGATATCAAGAGAATAAAGGATATGTTTCCTTTAAAACTCTCGGAAGCAGAACCAGATAAAACTAATTAGTATGTCTAAGTTTAAGAAGAAAAAAGGTGGTGAATTACCGGCGATATCGACGGCATCTTTACCAGACATTGTATTTATGTTATTATTCTTTTTTATGGTAGCTACCGTAATGAGAGATAACTCTACAATGGTAGAAAATACTTTACCTGTCGCAGATCAGATAGAGAAGCTTAAAAAAGACAGAACTATGTTTATCTATGCAGGTAAGCCTAGCGAGCAATACAGTAACTTAGGTACAGAAGGACGTATACAAATTAACGATTCGTTTGTTAGTTTAGACGCTATTCAGCCAGCAGTTTTCGAATATATTACCTCTCTTAATGAAGAATTAAAGGATAGAGTTGTAGTGGCTCTAAAAGTTGATGAGAAAACAAATGCAGGTATTGTATCAGATATTAAGCAAGAGCTAAGAGAAGCAAATGCACTTAAGATTATGTACATTACTGGTAAGAAAAAAGAAGAATAAAAATATCTTAATTTTATAAAAAGCGTTATGATACTATCATAACGCTTTTTTTATGCGTTTTACTTATTGAAATTTAATAGCTTTACAGTATGAGATTGTTTTATTTTTTACTCTTTTTATTTTCTATTCAATTTAGTTTATCACAAGATAGCTTGTCTGTAGAGATAGATGACAGATACCGTGAGGATCAATTTTATGCCTCTATAACTTATAATCTTTTGTCAGACAATCCAAGCAATATATCCTCAACAGATTTTTCTACAGGTTTTCATTTTGGATTTATAAGAGATATGCCAATAAATAAAAAACGAAATTGGTCAGTCGGATTAGGTTTTGGTATCTCTTCGAATTCTTATAATCAAGATTTATACATAACAGAGGATTCTAATGGCGTAGCTTTTACAGACTCAGACATTAACTTTGGTAATGTTAGTAAAAACAAATTCTCGACCTATCTCATTGATGTACCTTTTGAATTACGGTGGCGTACTTCTAATGCAACAGATTACAAGTTTTGGCGTATTTACCCAGGATTCAAATTCAGCTATTTAGTGTTTAGTTCTTCACGACTAGAAAGTGAATTACAAGACATAAAACTGTCTAACATTGATGCCTTTAATAGACTTCAATATGGATTAACACTAAGTGCTGGTTATGGTACATGGAATTTTCAAATATATTACGGTCTTAATCCTATATTTGATGATGCATCATTATTAAATGGTCAGTCTATAGACTCAAAAGCGGTAAGAATTGGAATAATGTTCTATATATTATAACCAAAGCCTAAACAGAAGAAACTGGGGTAATATACCAACCAAAGATCCAATAATTAGTTCAAGATAAGTGTGTGCTTTTAGATGAAGGCGAGACGTAGCGATTGCTCCTAATAACACCATCATTAGAGCAATAGTTCCATTTATATTAATATGAAAATGTATACTTAAAGCTAGAGCAAACATAAAAAAACCAGAAGCAGCTAACATATGAATACTAGCTTTTATTTTAAAGATTGCCAAAACAAAGCAAATAAGAGTTGATACTAAAACGCCTATGAAGAAGTAATTTAGTTCTTCAATTTCATTTGATGGAAAGACTCTTGAAATTACTAGACTTATTATTAAGGCATTAATTAAAAGGGGTAGTTTTCTTTCGTTGGTAGTTTTTAGGTAAATACTTTCTACTTTTTTGAGAGTTCTCAGTAAATAATAAACTAGGATTGGAAGTATTACAGTCAGCAAAACCGTAGAAAACACCTTAGCATCTCTTACAGGTTCAGGTATAAAACGTGGTGTTTTAGAAAAGTAAAAGATGACACCTAATAATGGCATTATTAGTGGATGTAAGACGTACGATATACTTTTTAAAATGAAATTCATATACTATCAAACAAAAGTAATTTATTTAAATTCAAAATAATAGGTTTTTATACTATTGATAGTAATCACAATTTATTAATTTTCAATTTCAGAAATTTAACTCAGAATGAATTCAAAATATTTACTTTCTACTCTTGTTTTTATATTTATAATCAATCTTTCTTTTTCACAAGACGACAATTATAGGATTGTATTTCCTAAAACAGAAGCAGAACGCAATAAGGCCTGTAATAATTGTTTTAAAGTTTTTAGTCAAAAACCAAAAGAGGTAAAGTTTTCTATAATAAACGAAAATGGCAGCTTATATTTTGAAACTAATGACAAAAAATGGTTTAATCAAATTTTTAAAAACTCCACTGATGGTCTAGCACTAGATGTAGTTGCAAAAGATATTTATAGTTGTGATATTACCTCAATCGAAAACAGTCAGATAAACGGAATATTAATTAAACCAGTATATGCGCAACGTCTAAAAAGTGGATTGCTAGCTAACGGTAATAATCGATTTAGAGTACTGGTTGGTAAAATCCCTTCTGAGCTTAAAGGAATGGAGTTAGAGTATAATATTCTCTTCTTAGGAAATAAAACCTTATGTAGATACCAGGTCATATATAATCTAAAGGCCTATAAATGGGATTTACTAGACATGGGTATGTATCTAGATTCTGTAAGTTTCAAAAATCAGAAATTGGTTAGTAATGGAGAAGATAACGTCAAAATTAGATACAAAACTTTAAAGTTTAAAATACCTTTTGAAAAGAATAAAGCGGTGTATTCGCCAGAAGATATAAAGCCAGTTTATGACTCTCTTAATCTTACGGACTTTAATATAAAAACTATAAATATAAAGGCTTATGCATCCGTTGAAGGAAGCCTGGAAAGAAATATCGAATTGCAAGAAGGACGCGCAAATAGTATCGCAAAAGCTATACAAACGTACCAGAAACCAACAATTAAAACTACTATTTCTTCTTCAGAAAATTGGGTAGAATTTTTAAATGACATTGAAGACACTAAATACGAAAACTTAAAAACATTAAGTAAAACTCAAATCAAAAAGAAATTGATTGGAGCATTTTCTAGCGAAATGGAAGTATACTTAAAAAATCATCGAAAAGCCTTAATAACATTAGAACTTGAGAAAAAAGATAAATACAAAACTATGCCAGCTAATCAGTTGGTATCTTTATTTAATAAATCTATAAAAGAAAACCAATTAGATGAAGCCAATTCAATTCAGAATTCTCTTTTTGAAAAGATGAAGAATAGTGAGGTATCTCCTGATTTATTACAACAGCTTGAAGTGCCAATGCAACTTAATTTAATCAATTTTTTAAATAAAAATAGCGCTATTAAATACCAGTTAAACGAAAGGCAAATTGTAATAGTGAGAAATGAGCTTGAAGCATTAAAAAACTTAGACCCTAAAAATCCAAAAATTAGATATAATCTAACAGCGATAAAATTTAAGATATGGAGATATAATATTGAAAAAATTAATCCAGCGTTATTTAAAGACGAAATTTATAACCTTGAAAAATATAATATTTCAAAATCGTTAATTAACAGAATGCTAATCAATTATCATATCATCCAGAGTGAAAATTTTAATCGACAAAGAGATTACGCGAACAAGGATAAATCTGTAAATTATATAAAATTATTGTACGAAAAAGTACCGTTAACAGATTTTGATTATTTCAGTTTAGCTCAGTTTTTATCCTATTATGCAAACGTCGAAGCAGCAGCAGATTTACTATCCGATAAAGCTAGACAAATAGAGGTTGACGAGGATTTATTATTTTATTACTTAAACCTTACTCTAATTAATAAAGAGCTTACTAAAACAGACGAATATCGAACAATAATGCTTAATGCCGTTAACCTTAATAAAGAGCGTTATTGTCAATTATTTGCTGCTGCGGAGAATGACGGTGTGACATTTCAGCTTCTAAAGGATGATTACTTAAGAGCTAATTATTGCGAGAATTGTAATAACTAAATCTTTTTTCGTAATCGTGCCACAGGTATATCTAATTGCTCACGATATTTTGCAACAGTTCTTCGCGCGATAGGGTAACCTTTCTCTTTTAAAATACCTGCTAATTTATCATCAGTTAAAGGTTTTTTCTTGTCCTCTTCTTCTACTACAGTCTCGAGAATTTTTTTAATTTCTCTAGTCGAAACTTCTTCACCTTGGTCATTAGTCATGGACTCAGAGAAAAATTCTTTAATTAATTTTGTGCCATAAGGTGTATCGACATATTTACTATTTGCAACACGTGATACTGTAGATACATCCATTTCTATTTCATCAGCGATATCTTTAAGTATCATTGGCTTAAGATTACGCTCGTCACCAGTTAGGAAGTATTCCTTCTGATAATGCATGATAGAACTCATCGTCACAAAAAGTGTTTGTTGACGTTGTCTTACAGCTTCAATAAACCATTTTGCAGCATCTAATTTTTGCTTGATAAACATTACTGCATCCTTTTGAGATTTTGTTTTCTCTTTAGATTCTTTGTAACCTTTAAGCATGTTGTTATAGGTTCTAGAGACATGTAGCTCAGGAGCATTTCTTCCGTTTAAAGTTAACTCTAATTCACCATCGATAATTTTAATAGCAAAATCAGGGACCACATGTTCAACCATTCGGTTACTACCTGCGTAGGAACCACCAGGCTTTGGATTAAGATGCTCTATTTCTTCGATTGCATTTTTAAGTTGCTCTTCGGTAATACTAAATTTCTGAAGTAATTTTTTATAGTGTTTTTTTGTAAACTGCTCAAAAGCTTTATCAATAATCTTAGTGGCTAGGGCAACATTAGGATGCTGTTCTTTTCTGTTAAGCTGAATACTTAAACATTCTTGAAGGTTACGTGCACCAACGCCAGCTGGATCTAATTGATGAACAATACCTAAGACCTTTTCAACCTCAGACTCTTCAGTATATACATTTTGTGTAAATGCCAAGTCATCTGTAATATCAGATAATGACCTACGGATATAGCCACTTTCATCAACACTACCTACCAAAAACTGAGCAATTTCATACTCTTGGTCACTTAGCCTAAATGTATTTAGTTGGCTTATTAAATGTTGGGTAAATGAAGTTCCTGCAGCATATGGCACAGATTTTTCATCGTCATCTGCACTGTAATTATTGGCATGTGTTCTATAATCAGGGATTTCATCATCACTTAAGTACTCATCGACATTGATATCTCCTGCATCTATGGTGTCGTTATCGTTATAATCATCCTGCGAGTTGTCAAATTCGTCAAACTCATTCTCCTTTGCATCGCTTTCTTTTCCAGTATCCAATGCAGGGTTTTCTTCCAACTCTTGCTTCAAACGTTGTTCAAAAGCTTGTGTTGGCAGTTGAATCAACTTCATGAGTTGAATTTGCTGGGGCGATAGCTTTTGAGATAACTTAAATTGTAAGTACTGTTTTAACATCAATTGGTTGATTTAGTTAAAAATATAAAAACAATCTAAAACTATACCGTTATTAGATTGTTTTATAAAAAATTTAAAACTTTTTTTGAAATGGTTTCTCAAACGCCTGAAATAAAGCAGTTTAGGTAAGTACTAAAATTCAGCATTTTGTGGCGTACGAGGATAAGGAATCACGTCTCTAATATTACTTATACCAGTAGCAAACATTACAAGTCGCTCAAAACCAAGTCCAAAACCTGAGTGTACAGCAGTACCATATTTACGTAAATCTAAATACCACCACAATTCTTCCTCAGGGATATCTAGCGCAGCCATTTTTTCTTTTAAAACTTCTAAACGTTCTTCACGTTGCGAACCACCAACTATTTCTCCAATACCTGGAAACAAAACATCCATAGCTCTTACGGTTTTTTCATCTTCGTTTAGACGCATATAAAAGGCTTTTATATTTGCTGGATAATCAAATAAGATTACAGGACACTTAAAGTGTTTCTCTACTAGGAAACGTTCGTGTTCAGATTGTAAGTCTGCGCCCCATTCGCTTATAAGATATTTAAACTTCTTCTTTTTGTTTGGCTTACTGTTTCTAAGTATATCAATAGCTTCGGTATAGCTTACGCGCTTAAAGTTATTGTCAGTAACAAACTTTAATTTTTCTATCAATCGCATTTCGCTTCGTTCAGCTTGTGGTTTCGTTTTTTCTTCGTTGAATAAACGTTCGTCTAAAAACTGTAAATCTTCTGTATTATGTTCAAGTACATATTCAAGCACAGATTTCATGAAATCTTCTGCCAAATCCATATTACCTGCCAAATCCATAAAAGCAACTTCTGGTTCAACCATCCAAAATTCTGCAAGGTGACGAGAAGTATTTGAGTTTTCTGCCCTAAAAGTTGGTCCAAAAGTATACACTTTACCTAAGGACATTGCATATGTTTCTGCTTCTAATTGTCCTGAAACAGTAAGATTAGTTTCTTTACCGAAGAAATCTTGAGTATAATCTACTTGACCTTCTTCAGTAAGTGGTGGATTTTTAGGATCTAAACTGCTTATGCGAAACATTTCGCCAGCACCTTCAGCATCACTACCTGTAATGATGGGTGTATGCATATTATAAAATCCATTTTCTGTAAAATACTTATGAATAGCAAACGAGAGAGATGATTTGACTCTCATAATTGCACTAAAAGTATTTGTTCTTGTTCTTAAATGGGCATTTTCTCTCAAAAATTCAAAAGAATGCTTTTTTGGTTGAATTGGATATGTCTCTGCATCGGAATCACCTAAAATTTTGATAGAAGCGACAACTATTTCTACCTTTTGACCTTTACCTTGGCTTTCTACTAATTCACCGGAGATATGCAAAGCTGCACCAGTTGTAATTCTCTTTAAAAGCGCTTCATCAAAATTTTCAAAATCAACAACACACTGAATATTATTTATTGTCGAACCGTCATTAAGTGCTATAAATCTATTGGCTCTAAACGTACGAACCCAACCTTTTACACTGACTTTTTGTAGCGTAATATCTTGTGATAATAATTCTGATACAGTTTTGGTATTCATTTTTTATATTTTTTAAAAAATCGTAATCTAATTTTTGTCATCGACATCATCATCATCTTTCGGGATAATGTTAATCGATGGTTCTTTTAATACTTCTTTATTAGCGATGCTACGTTCTAATGATAATAATAGCGATGGCAATAATAATAAATTTGAAAGCATTGCAAAAAGTAATGTTGCAGAAACTAGTCCACCTAAAGCTACTGTGCCTCCAAAGCTCGAAATCATAAATACTGAAAACCCAAAGAATAATACTATAGAAGTGTAGAACATACTTACACCTGTTTCTCTTAAAGCAGCATATACAGATTTGCGTATCTTCCAGTGGTTGGCCTGTAATTCTTGACGATATTTTGCTAAAAAGTGAATAGTGTCATCAACCGAAATACCAAATGCAATACTAAACACTAATATCGTTGAAGGTTTTATAGGAACACCTAAATAGCCCATCATTCCTGCAGTAATAAGTAATGGTAATAGATTAGGAACTAATGATACCACAATCATTCTGATGGACCTAAACATATAAGCCATAAAAATAGAAATCAAAATGATAGCTAATGTCAGTGAAATCACAAGATTTCGAACTAAATATTTTGTTCCTTTTTGAAATACTAATGCCTTACCAGTCATGGTAACTTCATAGCGCTCTTTCGGAAAAACTTTATTTATTTTATTCTGAAGGTCTTCTTCAATACGTTCCATTTTATCAGTGCCAATATCCTTCATAAACGTCGTTATACGCGCATATTGACCTGTGCTATCAACAAAATTTTTCAATAAGTCTACATCTGAGGAAGATTTTTTGACATAAGAACTTATGAATAAGTTTTCTTGACTGGTTGGTAATTGATAATATTTTGGATTGCCATTAGTGTAAGCCTGTTTTGCATATTTCACCAAACTAACAACTGATATCGGTCTTGATAGTTCTGGGATTTCTTCAATAAGCTCTTCGAGCTCATTCATTCTTTTAATTGTAGAAAGTTTCATGACACCTTTTTTACGTTTGGTATCAATCATAATTTCTAACGGCATGATGCCATCAAACTCAGATTCAAAAAATCTAATATCTTGGAAAAACTCAGTCTTTTTTGGCATATCCTCTATAAGACTTCCAGATATTACAATTTTATTTATTCCTAGTAGGCTAACAATTAATAAGATTAATGCGGTAACGTAAATAGTAATTTTACGATGTTTAACCATGCGCTCCATCCAATCTACAAATCCATTAATCCAACGTTTATTTAGATGTTCTAAGTGTCGAGGTTTTGGATAAGGTAAAAATGTATAGAGTATAGGAATTATAAGTAGACATAGTATAAAAATAGAAAGTATACTTAATGAGGCAACAATACCAAATTCTTTTAGTAACTGACTTTCTGTAAAAATAAATGTTGCAAAACCTGATGCTGTTGTGACATTTGTCATTAGCGTAGCATTACCAACTTTTGTAATAACACGCTGTAGAGACTTTATTTTATTGCCATGAAGTCTAACCTCGTGTTGGTATTTATTAATTAAGAAAATACAGTTAGGTATACCAATAACAATTATTAATGGCGGAATTAAAGCTGTAAGAACTGTTATCTCATATTTAAGTAAACCTAAGATTCCAAATGTCCACATCACACCAATACAAACAACAATCAATGAGATAAAAGTTGCTCTAAAAGACCTAAAAAAGAGAAAGAAAATTAATGACGTTACAAATAAAGCGGCGCCGATAAAAAGACTAATCTCATCTACTATATTTTGAGAGTTTAGTGTGCGTATGTAAGGCATTCCTGAAACACGAACATCTAGTTTCGTTGCAGTTTCAAACTCAGCAATTTTATTTTTTAGCGTATTGATAACAAACTCTTTTCTTGCTGGGGTATTTACAATTTCTTTTTTCAAATAAACTGCTGTACGAATAGTTTTTGTATCCTTATTAAAAAGAAAGTTATCATAAAAAGGATATTTTTTAAAAAGCTCCTCTTGTAATTTATCTATCTGCGCAATTGATGAGATTGAATCTTTGATAAAAGGTTCTAAATCAAACTTTTCTTCCTTTGTGTTTTTTACTAATTTTTGTAAATCTTTAATTGATAAAACTGTTTCAACTTCGTTTTTGTAAGATTTGAAATCTTCAGAAAGTTGGTTCCAGGCATTTAGTTTTTCGATAGAAAACAAAGTAGAATCTTTTACGCCTAAAACGATGAGATTTCCTTCTTCTCCAAAAACTTTAAGAAAATCATTGTAAGTTAGATTGACTTCGTGTTCGTCTGGCAAGAGATTTGCTTCTGTATAAGTGAAACGCATATGTTTCCACTGCATACTAAAAAAAATAGTATACAAAATCACAGTAATGAGAATTGCAATTTTGTTGCGCAAAATTAATCGTGCAACTGTTTCCCAAAATCCTGTTGTCAAAAGTTTAAACATGAATAAGCAAATGAGCCGCAAAGGTAGAAAAAACGTAGATAATCTCTGTTAAAATTGAGGTTTATTAATAGTTTTGATTGAGATTGATTTTTATGTTTTGACTTCGGATTAAGATGTGGGATGCCTCATTTATTTTAACAGAGCCTTAGTGTCAAATTTTCCGAGTGATTATTAAATTTAATGAAATTAAAATCTATGAGAAAAGCTTTAAAAAACTGCTTATTTTTTATATTATTTAGTAGTAGCTTGTTTTCTCAAAATAAACGGGATTACAGCCAAAATGCATTAGCTGAGAAAATCTATCTTCAGCTTGGCCATAAGATTTATACTACAAATAAAACCGTGTGGATTAAAGCCATCTTAGCAAACGCAGCAACGCATAGTACTGAGCTTTCGAGTGGTGTTTTATATGTTGACTTAATTAATTTTGAAAATGAAATTGTCGAATCTAAGATTATTAAAATCTTTAATGGTGTTGGTCAAGGGTATTTCGATTTAGATAGAAGCTATAAAAATGGTACATATCAGATAAGAGCTTACACAGAATGGAATAAAAATTTTGGACATAATTTTGTCACTAAAAAAGAGATTTCTATAGTCTCAGAAATCAGTACCAAACCAAAAAGTATACTAAAAAATGAAATCGAAATAAGAAAAAATAGGAATACAAAAAAGGATTCAATAGTATTAAAATTTTTTCCAGAAGGTGGAAAAATAATAGCAAATCTTAAAAATAGAATAGGCTTTAGGGCTAGTAAAACTAACGGCAAAGGTATTTTTATAAAAGGTAAAATTATTGACAATAATGGCAAGGTTATTACCAATTTTGAAAGTAATAATCTTGGTTTAGGAAGTTTTATTTTACCTAAAGTATCCGTATCTGAAATTTACCAAGCTAGACTTCAAAATCCCGAAAAAACTACAGTCTATCAATTACCTGAAATTCATTCTAAAGGACATTTGTTTTCTGTTACATCTCAGAATGACTTTATTTTAGCAACTGTAAAGCATAACAAAAATTTAAATACCGGCATTAAACTTTCTGTTACCCTTAGAGGAAAGACTTATTTTAAAAAAGAGGTAACCTTAATTCAGGGCAGATATATTTTCTCACTTCCTAAAAGTCTTTTTCCAGAAGGCGTTCTAGAGATTAAATTACATAATCAGTCATCTATTCCAGTTGCTGAGAGACTTTATTTTAATAATCGTAAATCTTATAGATTAAATTTAGATTCAAAAATTACTAACACCCAAATTTCTAAACGAGATAAAGTAGATATTATCCTAAAAACGAAAAACCAGAGAGATTCAATAGTCGAGACAAATAGTTCTGTATTGGTTTTAAATAAAAACTTGTATGGAGAATTTGAATCTATCAGAGAAAATATTTTAACCTATTTTTTGCTAAGTTCTGAGATAAGAGGGAAAATAGAAAAGGCCTCTTCTTACTTTAAACAAAATACAAATCTAAATATTGATGACCTAATGTTAACACAAGGTTGGCGAAATTATAAATATAGCGCATCACCAAAAAAGCTGCTGTATTCTATGGAAAGTGGACTTCAGATAAGAGGTGTTATTAATAAAATAAATCCAAAAGCTAAGTTTAATAATCTTGATATTTTATTGATGACTTTTGGAGATGATTCATCAGTTTACACAGGTAAGGTTGATGTACCTAGTAATTTTAATTTTCAGATTGACGATTTATATGGTGGAGAGCGAAAATTAGTTTTAAAACCATCAGGAATTTCTGAAAAAGAAAGTAAATATTATAAAATATCGCTTACCAAAAAGAAAGTGCTTAAGCCAAACTTTATCGTTAATGAGATTGAAAATTTTGTAGTTAAAAATGACAGTTTAGTAAATATTATAATAGAAATTAATGAAAATCAAAAACGTATCGAAAATAAATATTTTACAGATATCACTGGTGTAAATCAGCTAGATGAAGTTATTATAGATGCTTATAAGATGACTCCTAAAAGAAAAGAAGTATTTGATAAATATGGTAAACCAGATGTGGTTATTGATGGAAAGGAGATTAATAAAAAGACTAATAAATATTCAAGAGGATTGTATAGTAATTTAATTGGTTTTCATGAAAAAGTTTTCATTAGAAAAGATTCTCTTAGAAATTATTATGCTGAAACCACCAATGGCGGAAAGGGTCATGTAAATATGGTTTTGGTTGATGGGATTGCTGTAATCCCAGATGATTATCTATTAATCCAAAGAATAGACCCTAAAGAAGTAACCAGTTTTGAAATTATCGATAACCCTTCGAGAGCAAGACAGTTGTACGCAACGATTTATGGAACATATCCTTATGGAGAATTTCAATCAAGTATTATATCTATACACACAAATCAAGGTAAAGGCCTCTTTGGAGCCTTAGATGTAGATAAGAAATTTAATGTACAAACTATTGAAGCATTTTCGATAGAAAAAGAATTTTATGTTCCAAACTATAGCGATGATTTTGCAAGAAGCTTACCTGAACCGGATTTTCGTTCTACGATTTATTGGAATCCAAATATTATTAATAAAAAAGGAGAACCTATAAATATTAGTTTTAGCCACTCTGATGATTCGGGAGATTTTCTTGTAATTATTGAATCTATTTCTAAAGATGGAAAAATTGGCTATAAAACTCTTGAATATAACGTGTCAGAAACTGAAGATTGATTTACAAAGAAATATTAAAAGTAAATTTTACAGCAATATTATCTTCGAAAGTAGGAATATGATAACCACCATACCTATAAGCAAAACTAAGTCCAAACGCCCAAATAAGTTTATTAATTTCAAATCCAGATTCTGAGTATAGTTTATCTAAAGTCCCAAAGTTAATACCTTGATGCTTGTCTATACTCCTCATGTTACCCAGAGCATACCTAGATATCAAAACCAATTGCGGTTGATACCTTTCTGAAATTTTAAAAGGTTTAAAGAAATGTTTAAACTGAAAAGTTGCAAAGCGGTCACTAAAAAATTCATTAAAAAACATAGTTTCAAAACTGTTTAGGCCAGCAACAGAAAAGCGCTGTAAAATAGTTTCTTTAGTTATGTTGTTAGGGTAAGCATGATAAAGATGAGTCAAAGGCGTTTCTCCTTCTGCCATTCCAGCAACTAAAGTTAGTCTTGTAAATGACTCTGTGCTATGTTGTATTTGATGTATAGATCTAAAGTCTATTTTTGTAAAATTAAAATCGCTGTTAAATACATCTGAAATACTTTGAGTGACTTGGGCTGTAAATTTCGGATACCCATCCAAGCTTTCTTTAACACGTCTATCAATGATTTCAAATTTACTAAAAGGACTCCACTGTAAACTTAGTTGCGCAGTTGATAAATTAAAAGTATTGAAAGATTCACCATTATTTATAAAATTATAATTGTAAGTAGGATTGATTCTGCTAACAGATAACTGAGTTTCAGATAAAAGATGGTTGGTTACTCTATGTTGTAGCGATATTGATTTGGTGATGTGCCTGTGAAATAAGTCAATATTTAATAGACGTGGTTCAAAAAACGAAAAAAAGCGTTTGTCAGTTAAAAATTTTGAACTGCCGGTTTCTTGTAAATCATCTGTATAAGTAAGATTTACCCAAGTGTCTGTTTTTTCATTAACTCTAAAGCCACCACCAAAACTATATTTTGAAGTTTTGTCTGCAAAACCATATACTAAGTATCCATTTAATCGAAACTTATCTGAAAATTGGTCACTTGTAATTCCACCAATTCCTGTTCTAAATCCTTCAAATTGATTAAATTTTACGAGATACCTTAGGTCAAAATTAAAATACTTTATAGGAAAATAGCCTAAGCCGATATTTTCTAAAAAGACCCTTTTCTTTAAAGAGTCTTTCTTTTTTTCTTTCGACTGTTCTTCAGTCTTATTTTGTGAGTCTACTTGAGCAAAAGCACAAAATGATATGCATAATAAGAGTATTGCAAGAGTGCGCTTTAGCATTAAAATTAATTTTGGTTAAGGGACGACCAACAAGATATACGGACCTATACCGTCATAATCTCTTTTTCTTTGTTACTAAGAATTTGATCTACAAGAGTAACGTGTTTATCTGTAAGTTCTTGTACATCTATCTCTGCATTTTTTTGTAAATCCTCGGAAACATCAGATTTTTTGATGTCATTATTAGCTTCTTTTCTAGCATTACGAATACCAACTTTTGCATCTTCAGCTTCAGCTTTTGCCTGCTTAGCCAAATCTCTTCGACGTTCTTCAGTTAAAGGTGGTACATTGATAATAATAGTGTCGCCATTATTCATCGGGTTAAATCCAAGGTTAGCAACCATAATACCACGTTCAATTTCTTGAAGCATACTTTTTTCCCAAGGTTGTACTGTGATCGTACGACCATCTGGTGTATTAACGTTTGCAACTTGACTTAACGGTGTTTGAGAACCATAATAATCTACCATAACACTACCTAACATTGATGGACTAGCTTTACCAGCTCTAATATTAACCAGTTGCTTTTCTAAATGCTTAATGGCAGAATCCATTGCTTCATTTGCAGTATCAATAATAAATTGAATCTCTTCGTTCATGATAATTAATTTTTAATTCTAATTTGAAGTTATCAAAATTTAAACCAATTTTAAAAATTAACTTCTGTACCAATATTTTCGCCAGAAACTACTTTAAGAAGATTCCCTGGTTTGTTCATATCAAATACAATAATTGGTAATTTATTTTCCTGACTTAATGTAAATGCTGTGGTATCCATAACTTTAAGTCCTTTTCGCAATACATCGTCAAAACTAATATGGTCAAATTTAATAGCGCTACTGTCTTTTTCTGGATCAGTATTGTAAATACCGTCTACACGTGTGCCTTTTAATATAACATCGGCTTCAATCTCAATAGCTCTTAAAACTGCTGCAGAATCTGTAGTAAAATAAGGATTACCAGTACCACCACCAAAAATTACAACACGTCCTTTTTGAAGATGACGCAAAGCTTTTCTTCTTATAAAAGGTTCTGCAACTTCGTTAATCTTAATTGCAGATTGTAAGCGTGTTGGTATCCCAGCATCTTCTAAAGCACTTTGTAAAGCCAAACCGTTAATAACCGTTGCCAACATGCCCATATGGTCACCTTGTACGCGGTCCATACCATTGCTTGCTCCTGCAACACCTCTAAAAATGTTTCCGCCACCAATAACGATAGCCACTTGTACACCTTGGTCAGTTATAGTTTTAATATCATTGGCGTATTCTGATAAACGCTCTGGGTCAATACCGTATTGGCGATTGCCCATTAAGGCTTCACCGGATAGTTTTAGAAGTATTCTTTTGAATTTCATTATCGAATTTGAAAGTTGAGCAAAATTAAACAATTAATATTTGGTTTGAAAGGTGAATTTTCTGTAATACAAAAGCTCTTATTTTAAATAAGAGCTTTTAAAGTAATAAAGATATTCAATTTCTAAAACATATATTACATACCAAAGTTGTTGATTTTAGATTCTAATATCCATTTATCATTAATTTTTCTGAAAACATAAGCTTTCCACTTAGTAGATAAAATACCATATTTTTCTGCGTGAATTATAAATAGGGCATCTTTCTTGCTGTTTAAGAATGGTTTGGATATTCTATTAACACAACCGGAATCAAATCCAAATTCTAAATCGGATTTTCGAGTATTATATAGATAATCTTCACTATAACTTAACTCATTATCTATAATAGATTTTATTTCTTTTTTAGAAAAAGAAACATCTAAAGCACTGTATTTTTTTTTCCAAAATTTAATCCTTTCTTTGCTGGGAATACTATCTATATAATATTCGTTAATAGTACTATCTAAAGCAATAGTGCTTAAAAAAGGTTTGTTTCTAGTTCTGAAATCATAATATTTTTGTAAACGAGACTTTATGTTGCCCTTATCATAAATATCTAATAAACAAATGGTAGAATCTTTACGTTCAAAATCGTTAACAATGATTTCAAAAACATGAGATAGATGATTTTCTTGTGATAAAGTTACCTGACTGAAAAAAACTGCTAAAAGTAAAATACTTTTAGTTACAAGTTTTTGTGCCTTTTTTGTTGCCTGTATTGGTGTTTTCATATGCTAAAAGAGTTTGTGCTTCTAATTGTTGTGGTCCTGTAAGACTGTTTGTAAATATATTATTGCCATTAAGTGTGCCCCATACCAATTTCTTTGCATAGACCTCATCCACGCCATTGATATTATTGTAATCACTATATTCAACAATAGCATCTGCTATATCGTCAATAAAATTGGTGTAGATATTATGCGCTTCTTGTCCATATGCTTCTTTAAAATCAGCATTGTCTGGGTCAGACAAAAAATTATCCATTGCTGTTTTTAGAGCTGTATAAGTTGGGTATTCTGTAAGCAAAGTGCCATTATGGTATAGACTTATCATATAGGCATGTACCAATTCGTGATAAAAGGTAATTACAAAACCCAAAGTCGTTGCTGTATCGAGATGGGTATTACTAAACTGAAGCATTACCACATCGTTAAGAATAGTGCCGTTTTCCAGTTCTACGCCATCTTGAAGATTTATGGACACAACTGCTCCAGCGTTATCATTTGCAGATATCTCCTCATCTAATAAAACCAATTTATTATTAGAAGATGGTACAAAAAAATGATTCCATATTTTTTCTGCAAATTCTGAGTCTTCTCTAATTTTAGAAATAGATTGAAAAACTTTTAATGCTTGACATTGTTTATCCATGCCTATCAATAATCTTTCTATAGTTTCAAAATCACTTCCATCAGTAATAGCATCAACTGCAAACTCAATAAATTCTTGTGCCTCAGAATTACATTCATTAGCTTGAAGAGATGTTTGCAATTGCACTTTTTGATCATAAGTGGCTAAACTATAAAACCAATGACTTAAATCTGAATTAAAATTTGCAGGACTATTTAGTTCTAAACAATTTATCAAATAGTTGTCGAGTTCCACATCATAGCAGTTGCCATTTTCGTCAACTAATAAGCCGTTATCAGGGTTGTTCACATCCTCACAAGGTGCTACATAATTTGGCGCTGTAGGTGTGTCGCCACCGCCGCCGTTACTATCTCCAGCATCTATAATTGGGTTAGCGTCTGCAACTTCCGTACATACAGTTGTTGTTTGGTTATACAGTGGCCAATCTACGCATCTAGGACCTGCAACATGGTCCCACTTAAAAGTGCAATAAATTGTAGTGACACTTTTGCATCTTTCTCTGAGGAACATTGCATTTAAAGAACCATCATAGTCAATACTTTGTTTATTTATTTGCCCAACGTAAGGTATGCTTCTATTTTCTGATACATTTTCTAAATAGTCGTCAGATGGATAATAATTTATTATAAACGCATTTGTGTCTTCTTCTTCGACAAACTCAACGACTAGGTTACTAAAAGAATTTATAGGTTGATTGTCCTTGATTATTTTAAGTGTATAGCTAATGCTCCTATCTCCTATAATTTTAATAATGTCAGTTTCAATTGCTGTAAATGAATATGAATCTTCAGTATTGGTTCTGTTAGTAACACTAATATTATTATATTCAGAAATTTTAATTCTTTCAATATAATTTTTTAAAATTTCCGAATCATTTAAATTTATATAGGAAATTCTGCTTTCAGAATTTAGGTTATTATGATCGGTATCATTCTCAAAAATTTCGGTGTCATTCTCACAACTAAGATTTAAAACCAAAATAGTGGTTAGTAAAAATTTAAATAATAATTTGGTGCTTTGGTGCTTTGGTGCTTTAAAATTCATGAAAGATTAGATTGATTTATTAACGTTTCAAACATAAGTTGTATTGTAAAGTATACAAATCACTAATGAGTGAAACATGTGTTTAGTTTAGTGAACAAAACTAAAATAAAAGTTTCGTCCATTTATACGTATAAATACTTGTTTTCAATTTTAATATTTATGAATGTAAATCACTCATTATCATAAAATTAATTGATTTTTAGTAAGTGTTTATTGTTTTAATGTCTTTTTAAAGAAGTCAATTATAGAGATTCAATTTTACCAAACTAAGCTTAATAATATAATAACTCTAAACAAAAAATCCTTTCATCATGTGACAAAAGGATTTTATTTATTTAAACAGGATATTTATTATCCTACTGTAGCACGTTTAAAACCTGTTACTTCTACTTCACCATAAGTGGCAACATATTGAGCAACAGTTTTCTTTTCGTCTTTAATAAACGCTTGGTCTAATAAACACTGTTCATTATCTAAAGTCGTGTTATCAGAGATAAAACGCTCCATTTTACCAGGTAAAATACGATCCCAGATTTGTTCTGGCTTACCTTCAGCTTTTAATTCAGCTTTTGCATCTTCTTCAGCTTGAGCTAAAACTTCAGGAGTTAATTGAGACATAGAAATGTACTTTGGTACATTCTTTAAAGTCTTACCTAAACGTCCTAATTCGATATTATCTTTTTCGATAACTGCGATACGAGCTTCAGTTTCTGAAGCAACATATGCAGGATCAAAATCTTTGTAAGATAATGTTGTCGCACCCATTGATGCAACTTGCATAGCAACGTCTTTACCTAAAGTCTCGATGTTATCTACAACTGCAGAAAAACCTACGATTGCAGCAATTTTGTTAATGTGAACATAAGACCCAACGTAAGCTGCTTCTAATACTTCAAAAGCGTTGATGTCAAGTTTCTCACCAATAACACCAGTTTGCTCAACTAATTTTTCAGCAACAGTCATTCCTCCAAAATCAGCAGCTAAGAAATCTTCTTTATTAGCGTGGTTTAGTGCGATATCTCCTAAATCACTTGCTAACTTCAAAAAGTTTTCGTTTTTACCAACAAAATCAGTTTCGCAACCTAATACCAATGCAATACCTTTAGTGTTGTCAGCATTGATTTTTGCAACAGCAGCACCTTCAGAAGAATCTCTGTCAGCTCTCTTTGCTGCAACTTTTTGACCTTTTTTACGTAAAACTTCGATTGCTTTATCAAAATCACCACCAGCTTCAACTAGTGCTTTTTTACAATCCATCATACCTGCACCAGTAGCTTTTCTTAGCTTATTTACTTCTGCTGCTGTAATTTTTACTGTGTTTTCCATAGTATATTAAAATTTGAAAAAGCCGTTTAATTATTTTCTGTTCTGAAAAGAATTAAACGACCCTTAAATATTGTGTAATTCTTTGTTTATTCTTCTTCTTGAGCTGCAACCGGAGCTGCTTTTTTAGCTTCAGGTTTTGCTTCTGCCTTAGCTTCAGGTTTTGGTGCTGGAGCTGCTGCTTTGGCTTCTTTCTCACTACGTTCAGCTTTTCTTTCGTTTAATCCGTCTGCTACTGCAGAAGTAACGATAGATAAAATTTTGTCTACTGATTTAGATGCATCATCGTTAGCAGGAATTAAATAATCAACTTCACGAGGATCAGAATTTGTATCAACCATCGCAAAAATTGGAATATTTAATTTTTGTGCTTCTTTGATTGCAATGTGCTCACGCATGATATCCACTACGAATAAAGCACCTGGTAAACGTGTCATGTCAGAGATAGAACCTAAGTTTTTCTCTAATTTAGCACGTTGACGGTCAACTTGTAAACGCTCTTTTTTAGATAAAGAGTTGAATGTTCCATCCTTTTTCATTCTATCAATCATAGCCATTTTCTTAACAGCTTTTCTGATAGTTACAAAATTTGTTAACATTCCGCCTGGCCAACGCTCAGTAATGTAAGGCTGGTTTACAGCACCTGCTTTTTCAGCAACGATGTCTTTAGCTTGTTTCTTAGTAGCAACGAATAAGATTTTCTTTCCAGAAGCAGCTATTTTTTTCATTGCTTCTGCAGTTTCTTCAATCTTAGCTGCAGTTTTGTAAAGGTTAATGATATGGATACCGTTACGTTCCATATAAATGTAAGGAGCCATGTTTGGGTTCCACTTACGTGTTAGGTGACCGAAGTGTACACCTGCTTCAAGTAATTCTTTTACTTCTACTTTTTCCATTTTGTAATAGTTTACGTTCTGTTGAATTAGCAATGGTTTAGTGATCGCTTACGCTTGCCTTAACCATTTAGATGCTAAACTAAACTCTGACTCTGCAGTCATGAGCAACAATAACTGGTTTAATATTTTGTCGAAATATTCGACGATTTCAATAAAATAAAATAATTCAGAATCTGAATTAACAGATTCTGAATCAAGTGTTGTTTGGATATTAACGTTTCGAGAATTGGAATTTCTTACGCGCTTTCTTCTGTCCGAATTTTTTACGCTCTACCATTCTTGGGTCTCTCGTTAATAGACCTTCTGGCTTTAATACTAGTCTGTTTTCAGGGTCAAGCTCGCACATTGCACGAGATAATCCTAAACGTATTGCTTCTGCCTGGCCGGTGATACCACCTCCATATACGTTAACAGTAATATCAAAGTTGCCATCATTGTTAGTCAAGGCTAAAGGTTGGTTTACTTTGTATTGCAATGTTGCAGTACTAAAATAATCCGCCATGTCTTTTTTGTTCACCGTGATTTTGCCTTTTCCTTTAGCAACGTACACACGAGCAACAGCCGTCTTTCTACGGCCAATTTTGTGAATTACTTCCATTAGTTAATTTCGTTTAAATTAATTGCTTTAGGCTTCTGCGCTTCGTGAGCGTGCTCAGTACCTGAAACAACTGTTAAGTTTCTAAAAAGAACAGCACCTAATTTGTTTTTAGGTAACATTCCTTTTACTGACTTTTCTACTAATCTGCTTGGGTCTTTCTCAAACAATTCAGTAGCTGTCAGGCTTCTTTGTCCACCTGGATAGCCTGTGTGACGGATATAACTTTTATCTGTCCACTTGTTACCAGTTAAGTTGATTTTTTCTGCATTAACAACAATTACATTGTCACCGCAATCAACGTGTGGCGTAAAATTAGGTTTGTGCTTACCTCTTAAAAGTATTGCTACTCTTGAAGCTAAGCGACCTAAAGTTTGTCCTTCAGCATCAACTAAAACCCACTCCTTATTAACGGTAGCTTTGTTAGCTGAAACTGTTTTGTAGCTTAATGTATCCACACTAATTTGATTTATGTTGTACCACTATAGTACAATTGATTAAACATTCCTCTTCCGAAAAAGAGTTTGCAAATTTACGATAACTTATTGGATTGGCAAACCTTAGCGAATGTTTTTTTGCGCTGATTTTCAGGTTTTAAAATCAAGTATTTTTTAAATGAAGTATTTGAATTCTATGAAAGTTAAAGTGCAGTAATTTAAAATCCATTTTTTCTAATAGTATGCAATTCTTCCATTGTAAAAATACCAGCTTCAGCAAGTTTTACAAATTCATCTGTAACCGAAGCGTCAAATAAGATAAGGTCATCGGTATTTACTGTAACCTTTATGCCGTGGTCAAATAATTGGCGTATGGTGTGTTTTTCGATATTTGAAACAGCGCCTAATAATACATTACTTGTTGGGCAAATATTTAATCGAATATTATTTTCTAGGATAGAATCCATTGTTCTTTCAGAGTCTACTGCTCGTAAACCATGTTGTAACTCATCTGGGCTTAATAATTTTATCGTGTAATCGATGCTTTCATAATCTGAAAATTCTCCAATATGAACTTTTCTTTTTAAACCCAAATCTTTTGCCATATCGTAAAAACGAACAAAAGGTTTTAAGTCTTTTCCAACTTCTTGACCATATAAATCTACAGAATGAAAAACACCGCTTTCAATACACTTTATACCATCATTATATACTTTTTCGTATTCTAAATCTTTATTAATGCCTAATTCTGGTTTAAAATCTATTTGGGATTCATATTTTTCTTTTAGATGCTTAGTTATCTCGATAACTTTTTCAATTTTACCATCAAAAAAGCGAGACAAGTTTAGATCTACACTAGCCTCTAATAAGGTCACATTATCATCAATAGCACTTTCGATGGCTATTTCCATAAAGTTAATAACGTCTTCACCTTCAACCATAATAGTATTAAGATGTCCGTAAATAAAATCAATCATTCCGGTAAGACCATCAAAGCTTTTTGGAAAGGTTAAATTTGCCTCAGGATATTTTTCTTTAAATCTTTTCTGAGAGCCAGCCAGATGTAAATGACTATGCACATCTGCTTTCGGCAATTTTAAAAACAGGTCTCTTATTTCCGAGTTATTCATAATAACATAAGATTATTTGTCGAATATAAGATTTTAAATAATCAATTTAAGCTATTTAGTAGCACGTTCTAAGCGGTCGTTTATAGATTTTCCTAAGTCGTGATTAGGAAAACGCTGGACAATGATAATATCTAGATTTGCTGCGTCAAGTTTGTGTAATGCATCATAAAGATGAGAAGCAGCTTCTTGTAAATTTTTATTTACTGAAAGACTTATTTGCTGTTTTACAGCATTATTTTTAAAACTAGAATTTAAAGATAAAACGCCGATTTTTAAACCTTGGTTTTCTGAAATAGCTTTAACCAAGTCATCTACTAATATTGTTTTTGTCGTTGGGGCATAATGCTTCGCTAACATACCTGGGGCTTCAGGCTTGACTTCAGTTTTTTTAGTAGAATTCTTAACCTCAATCTTACCAACTATACTTTCGATAGCTTCAATAGAGGTAGAACCTAGCCTGTAAATAATAGGTTCATTATCTTCAAAACCAATAATGGTAGATTCTATTCCACTTTTACAAGCGCCACCATCAAGTACCATTTTTATTTCGTTTTTAAAATAACCTTCTACATGTTCAGCAGTAGTTGGACTAATACGGTTAAATGGATTTGCACTCGGTGCAGCCAATGGAAAATCTAACTGCTTTAGCAACTCTAAAGTCGTTGGATGATTTGGGATTCTAACTGCAACAGTATCTTTTCCTGCTGTTATTACATCAGGAATGACAGCCTTTTTTTTAAGAACAAGAGTGATTGGTCCTGGCCAAAAGGCTTTAGCTAAAAGTCTTGCTTTTTCAGGAATATGAGCAACAATTTTTTCTAGATAATCTATTGAAGGAATATGAACAATCAATGGATTGAAAAAGGGACGCTGTTTGGTTTCAAAAATAGAATTAATTGCTTTTTTACTAAAGATGTTACCGGCTAAACCATAAACTGTTTCTGTTGGTATAGCAACAAGTTCTTCAGCATTTAGTAATGTAACTGCTTTTTGTATGTCTTTAGAAATAATGCTCATAAATAGATTGCAAAGCTACTTCAAAAAAATGAAGTTCTAGTGCGCCTCCAACCAATTATCACCAATATCTAAGTCTACATCTAACGGTACAGACAATTTATAGGCATTTTCCATTTCTGTTTTGATGAGTGTTTTCATAGCATCTAGTTCAGGCTTATAGATGTCAAAAACCAATTCATCATGTACTTGTAACAACATTTTGGATTTGTAATCAGACGCTTTCAACTTATTATGAATATTAATCATAGCGATTTTTATAATGTCTGCAGCACTTCCTTGTATAGGTGCATTTACAGCATTACGCTCAGCTGCTCCGCGAACTACAGCATTGCGAGAATTAATGTCTTTTAAGTATCTGCGACGACCCAACACAGTTTGTACATAACCATTATCACGAGCAAAATCTACTTGCTTACTCATGTAGGCTTTTAGTTTTGGATAGGTTTCGTAATAGGTGTCAATCAATTCTTTGGCTTCACCCCGAGATAAATCGGTTTGGTTACTCAAGCCAAAGGCCGAAACCCCATAAATAATTCCAAAATTTACCGTTTTAGCATTGCTACGTTGCTCACGTGATACTTCTGTAATAGGTGCATTAAATACTCTTGAAGCTGTTGAGGCATGAATATCTTCTCCGTTCTTAAAAGCCTCAATCATGGTTTCTTCTTCACTTAGTGCCGCAATAATTCGTAATTCTATTTGAGAATAATCCGCAGCTAAAAGCGTATAATTTTCATCACGAGGCACAAAGGCTTTACGCACTTGACGTCCACGTTCCGTTCTAATAGGAATGTTCTGTAAGTTGGGATTATTACTACTTAGACGACCAGTAGCAGCAACAGTTTGCATATAATCGGTGTGTACACGCATTGTGCTTTCTTCAACCTGAAGCGGAAGTGCGTCTACATAGGTGCTTTTGAGTTTTGCTAAACCACGATAATCTAAAACATCTTTAATAATTTGATGATCTTTTGCTAAATAACTCAGAACATCTTCTGCCGTAGAATATTGACCTGTTTTGGTCTTTTTTGGTTTGTCAACCAATTTCATTTTTTCAAATAAAATAATGCCCAGTTGCTTTGGAGATCCAATATTAAATTCTTCACCGGCAGCTTCGTAAATTCGTTTTTCAAGTGTTTGAATATCATTATTCAAATCTTCGGATAATGAATTTAAAAAGTCCTTATCGAGATTGATACCTTCAAGTTCCATATCTGCTAAAACACGAAGTAGTGGCAATTCGATTTCGTTAAATAATTTTTGTGTATTGGCTTCACCAAGTTCTTTTTCAAAATGTTCTTTAAGCTGCAACGTGATATCAGCATCTTCAACAGCATATTCAGTTTGCTTATCTAAAGGTACATCTCTCATTGAGAGCTGGTTCTTTCCTTTTTTGCCAATCAATTCAGTAATCGATATTGGTTTGTAGTTAAGGTAAGTCTCAGCAAGTACATCCATATTATGGCGCATGTCAGGATTAATCAGGTAATGTGCTAGCATTGTGTCAAATAACTTTCCTTTAACATCGATATTATACTTTGCTAAAACTTTAATATCATGCTTAAGGTTTTGTCCAATTTTTTCGATGTTTTCATTTTCAAAGAATGGACGTAATTCTTCAATTAAATTTTGAGCCTTGTTTTTATCTTCAGGAAAAGGCATATAAAACCCTTTACCAGTTTCCCATGAAAATGCAATGCCAACCAATTCAGCAGTTAAAGGATTTAGTCCTGTGGTTTCAGTATCAAAACATACCGAAGTCTGATTCATTAGGTTTTTGACAAATAGTTTAGTTGCCATTCCTGGTGCGATACTTTGGTAAAAGTGAGAACTGGTTTCTACAGTATGTCTTGTGTATTCAGAAGTTGTTTCGTCAGAAGTTGAAGTGTCTCCACCAAATAGTGAAAATTGTCCAGCGCCAGCAGATTTTTGTTCTTTAGGAGTGGCCTTTACTTCAGTTTTCGTTTCTGTTGTTGTAGAGCTACTGTTTGCAGTTGGTACTTCTGTTGAAAATGTTTTCAAGAAGTTATCTGTTAATCGTCTAAACTCTAAATCCTGAAATATTTCTTTTACTTTTTCAATATCTGGATGGTCTAACTCAAAATCTTTAGCATCAAAATCAACAGGAACATCTAACATGATGGTTGCTAATTTTTTTGAAAGTAATCCAAGCTCTCCATTAGCTTCTACTTTTTCTTTCATTTTACCTTTTAGCTCATGCGTATTGGCTAATAAACCTTCCATACTTCCGTAAGCTGCTAAAAATTTCTTTGCTGTTTTTGGACCAACACCAGGTAAACCAGGAATGTTATCTGATGCATCACCCATCATTCCTAGATAGTCTATCACTTGCATTGGGTCAGTCACTTCAAATTTTTTCTGAACTTCGGGTATTCCCCAAGTTTCATAACCGCCACCAAAAACGGGGCGGTACATAAAAATATTATCAGTTACTAATTGTGCAAAATCTTTATCAGGTGTCACCATGTAGACTTTATAGCCCTCTTTTTCCGCTTGACGCGAAAGTGTACCTATAACATCATCAGCTTCAAAACCTTCTTTTACCATGATAGGAATATGCATGGCTTTAAGAATATTATGAATATATGGAATTGCAGTTTTTATACCTTCTGGTGTTTCGTCTCGATTCGCTTTGTAGGCTTCAAACATTTCAACTCTGTCGACACTTCCGCCTTTATCAAAACAAACTGCCAAATGGTCTGGACGTTCACGTTTTATAACATCTAAAAGTGAATTCATAAAGCCCATTATTGCTGAGGTGTCTTCACCTTTAGAATTAATTCTAGGGTTTTTTATAAAAGCATAGTAGCCACGGAAAATTAGAGCGTAAGCATCTACGAGAAATAGTCGTTTTTGGTCGGACATTATATTTGTTTTTGTAAGTCTATAAAACTACAAAAAAACCCGAAGCTATTGGCCTCGAGTTTTTGATATTATTTTAATGTGGTATATGAATTACGGTGCAGGATTTGGTATCTCAGCGTGTACTTCATTAATCGCTTTTATAACATCATCTGACAATGAAATATTGATGCTATTAATATTTTCTTCAAGTTGTACTAAATTAGTTGCTCCAATAATATTACTCGTTAAAAATGGACGCTCATTTACAAAAGCTAGAGACATTTGTGCTAAGGTCATCCCGTTATCTTCAGCAATTTTTAAATAACGTTTCGTAGCTTCAGTAGCTTGTTCTCCGCTATATCTTGCAAAACGAGGAAATAATTTTAAGCGTGCATTATCTGCTGCGGTCCCTTTAATATATTTTCCAGAGAGTACACCAAATGCCATTGGTGAGTATGCTAGTAGTCCAATATTTTCTCGGTGGGCAACTTCAGCCATAGTACTATCAAAAGGTCTACATAATAATGAGTATGCATTTTGAATTGTAATTGGTCTTGGTAAATTATGTTGTTTAGATTCATGTAAATAACGCATTGTTCCCCAAGCACCTTCATTAGAAATTCCTATTTGTCTTACTTTTCCTGACTTTACTATTTCGTCAAGATTATGAAGAATTTCATTGAAGTTATCTTCCCATTCGTCATTAGTATTATGGACATAATCTCTAACGCCAAACATATTAGTATTACGTTCTGGCCAGTGGATTTGATATAAATCCATATAGTCTGTTTTTAGACGCTTTAGACTACCTTCAACAGCTTCGCTAAGTGCTTCTTTACTGAAACCTGTGGATCTTATGTGTGCGGTGTAATCACCTGGGCCAGCTATTTTACTTGCTAAAACAATCTTGTCTCTATTGCCTGTTTTTGCGAACCAATTTCCAATAATACGCTCGGTTTCGGCATAAGTCTCTGCAGTTGCAGGAACAGGATATAACTCAGCAACATCAAAGAAGTTAACACCTTTGTTTAATGCTAAATCCATTTGAGCAAAACCTTCGTCTTGTGTGTTTTGATTTCCCCAGGTCATAGTGCCAAGGCATATTTTACTAACTTTTATATCTGTATTTGGAAGGTTGGTATATTTCATTGTGGTAATTAAAAAATTTTAACAAAAATAAGAAGACCTTTCAGGTTATTAAAACTTGAAAGGTCTAAATCTATGTTAAGGTTTATGTATTAAATATCATTCAATAGTTTAGAAATTTCATCTAATTTTGGTGTTAAAATTACTTCAATACGTCTATTTTTTGCTTTGCCTTCTGAAGTATCGTTAGTGGCAATAGGTGCATACTCACCACGACCAGCAGCAGTAAGATTTTCAGCATTTATTAAAGAATTCTCTTTTAGAATTTTTACAATTGAAGTTGCACGTTTGGTTGATAAATCCCAATTACTACTCAATTGTGCATTACCTTTATAGGGCACGTTATCTGTATGACCTTCTATCAAAACTGCAATGTCAGGATTCTCTGCAAGAACGCTACCTAATTGCTCTACCGCTTCACGACCTTCGCTACCAACAGACCAACTACCTGAGTTAAAAAGGAGTTTGTTTTCCATAGAAATATAAACCTTTCCATCACGTTGCTCTACAGTTAATCCTTTACCTTCAAAATTGGTTAAAGCTTTTGAGATGGCATCTTTGAGTTTAGTCATTGCCGCATCTTTTGTTGCGATAACATTTTCTAATTCTGCAACTCTTTTTGAACCGGCTTCCAATTCTTTTTGTAGTTTACTTAGACGCTCACTTTCTGCTATTAAAGCTTGCTCTTTAGCTTCGAGTTGCGCTAAAAGCTCTCTATTCTTTTTTGAATTTGCTGCAATTGATGCTGAGCTATTTTCTTCTAAAGCAGCATATGAGGCTTTAAGATTTTCTAAATTTGATATAGATGCAGCTAACTCAGTTGTTAATTGATCACGTTCTTTAACTGCGTCTGCATATGCTTTTTGCAGTTTGTCTAAATCATTTTCAAGCTTGTTTTTTGCATCTGAAAGTGATTGATTTTGGTCAGATAATTGACGGTGTTCTTTTTTTAAATCAGCATATTTATCTTCTAAATCTGTGTATATTTTTTTGGATACACAAGATGAAAATAGGATTAAACCTAAGGCTAAGATTGAGAGTTTTTTAATCATTTTTAATTGTTTGAAAGATTTGAGATGTTTTTATTCTTTTTGCTTCTGGCGTATTTGTAAAACATAAAACTGCCAGCTACAATGTTAAAACCTAAAAACAAACTACCCACAATAAGTAGTTTATAAAAGTTTGAATTGGCTTCAGTAAACTCAGATAATTCTGAAATTAAAGCCATAACTAAATATAAATTGATGATAACAAATAAGCTTGATATTAATAAACCCGAAATTGTTTTTTTTGAAATAATTTGAAATGTCAAAATGCTCATCAAAATAATAGCATACGGATTTATAACAAGTCCTGCGAGCGTCCAATAATAAATAGTTGCAGCCAGAAGATATAATTCTGGACCAAGTTGTAATAGTTGTTTAACTCTAGTCATGTTTATTGTTTAAAATTCTAACTCCAATAAAATAGGACAATGGTCACTATGTACTGCTTCGGTTAGTATAACGCTTCTTTTTAAATTTTCTTGTAACGGTTTTGTTGCTAAAGCATAATCTAAACGCCAACCTTTGTTATTAGCACGAGCGTTTGCTCTATAACTCCACCAAGAATATTTCTGTAATTCTGGGTTGAGATATCTAAATGTATCTACGAGTCCGCTGTCTAAAAAGTTGCCCAACCACTCACGTTCTTCTGGTAAAAACCCTGAAACACCTTTCATTTTTGGGTTATGGATGTCAATGGCTTCATGACAAATGTTATAATCACCACAGATTACAAGTTTTGGGAAGTCTTTTTTTAGTGAATTAATATAATCTTGGAATTCATCCATATAATTGAGCTTAAAACTCAGGCGCGCATCATTAGTTCCAGAAGGCAAATACAAACTCATAACAGAAACCTTGTTAAAATCAGCTCTAATGTTTCGTCCTTCAAAATCCATTGATTCTATTCCGGTTCCGAACTCTACATGATTTGGTTCTGTTTTACTTAAAATGGCAACACCACTATAGCCTTTTTTTTGTGCGCTAAACCAGTAGTTGTATTTGTATCCAGCTTCAGCAAAAACATTCAAATCTAGTTGGTCTTCTTGTGCTTTTATTTCTTGTAAGCATATGACATCAGGGTCAGTAGCAGTCAACCAATCAATAAATCCTTTTTTTAATGCGGCTCTTATACCGTTGACGTTGTATGATGCTATTTTCATATCGAATAATTAGTTCAGTTTCAAAAATAAATAATACTGTACTTTTACAATGCTTTTTATTGTGAAATATGTCTTAAATAAAGGCGTTACTGTTCTATATGCGAATACTCATTACTTTTATTATTATTCTACTTTCGTTTACTGCGGTATCACAGGAGAAGTCTAGTAATTATAAATTAAAAAAATTCGCAGTCAAAGATTCGATTTTAATTGACTCAGTAAGTATCAATCCCAGTTTATTTAAAGTAAAAAAGAAATCAGGAGAACTAATAGATTCAAGTTTATACACTATTGATTTTTCGAAATCTATTTTAAAATTTAAACCTTCAGTAAACACAGATACTATCTTAGTTGAATATTTACGCTATCCAAATTTTATTACAAAAACATATCGTCAATTAGATGATAATATAATTGTCCAAAATACTGAGGCAAGACAAAAATTATTTCAAATTCAGAATAGAAAACCTAAAAGTAATTTTACACCTTTTGATGGTTTAACGACATCTGGAAGTATCTCTCGAGGTGTAACCATTGGTAACAATCAAAATTCTGTTTTAAATAGTGAATTAGACCTTCAGATTTCAGGAAAGTTGAGTGACAAAGTATCCTTAAGAGCATCGATTCAAGATGCAAACATTCCCTTACAGGAAAGCGGATTTTCGCAGCGATTGGATGAGTTTGACCAGATTTTTATCGAATTATTTAGTAAGGATTGGCGTATACGTGCAGGTGATATTGATTTGGAAAACAATACAAGTTATTACAATAGTTTTAGTAAGCGTGTACAAGGACTTTTTGTAAATGCTAGTTTAAGTGATAAGACGTCGGTTTTTGCTTCTGGAGCATTGGTGCGAGGACAGTTTACAACTAGTCAATTTACAGCACAAGAAGGCAATCAAGGACCATATAAGTTACGAGGCCCAAATAACGAGTTGTTTGTGCTTGTGGTTTCGGGTAGTGAAACCGTTTATGTCAACGGTGTACCTTTAGAACGAGGAGAAAACAAGGATTATATTATTGATTATAATGCAGGTCAGATAGTATTTAACTCTACATTTCCGATAACATCTGAGATGAGAATTACTGTCGATTATCAATTTAGTGAACGGAATTATTCGCGATTTACAGTTTATGGTGGTAGTCAATTTGAAACTGAAAAACTAAAGTTAAATCTCTCGGTATACTCTGAGAGTGATGCTAAAAACCAGCCTTTACAGCAAAACTTGTCGACTGAACAAGCGCAAATTTTAGCAGCTGCTGGAGATGATATGAGTTTAATGACGGCACCATCGGCAGTCGAAGAAATTTTTTCTGAAAATCGAATTCTATATCGAAAAGAACTGTTTGGTACTGAAGAAATATTTGTTTTTTCTAATGACCCAAACGACCAGTTATTTAGTGTGCGTTTTACATTGGTAGGCAATAACCTAGGAAATTATGTTTTAAGTAATGACAGTACAATTGCTAATATTTATGAATTTGTACCGCCAATAGCAGGAATTCCTCAAGGAAATTTCGAACCTATTATTCAACTTGTCGCGCCTGAGCGTTTGCAAATTGCTACGCTAAACGGAACATATACCCCAACAGAAAAAACAAATGTCTTTTTTGAGTTAGCAGGTAGTAAAAATGATTTGAATTTATTCTCTAGCGCGGATGATAATAATAATGATGGTTTTGCAGGTAAATTTAAAGTGCAGCAAAAGCTAATAAAAAAAGATAGTGCTTGGAATGTATCTGCTATTGCTGATGTTGATTATCTGCAAGATAATTTTAGAACCGTACAACGTTTATATAGACCAGAATTTGCACGTGATTGGAATTTGGATAATTCTGAAGCCAATCAAGGCAATGTGAGTTTGGGAGACCAATTACTTTTTAATTCTGGTGTTCAAGCATTTCATTACAAAAAAGGAAGACTAGCTTATAATTTTGAACACCTGAATTATTCAGAAGCTTTTAATGGTAATCGACATAATCTAAGAGCTGATTTACGATTGGGAGATTTTTCGATATTCTCACAGTCTAGTGCTTTAACTAATAATTCGAGCTTAAATACTTCTAATTTTGTTCGTTCATTTAATCGCGTGGTTTATGGTAAAACCAATAAATGGGCTGGTGCAAAATTAGCTTTAGAAGATAATAAGCAGACAGAAAAGGCAACAGGAAACTTAACTGCCTTAAGTCAAAAATTCACGTCTTACGAAGCTTTTGCTGGTGTTGGCGATAGCACAAAAGTATTTGTCGAATTAGGTTATATTCATAGACTTAACGATAGTTTACGAAACAATAATTTACAGCGCGTTAATACTTCAAACACCTATTATTTAAAATCAAGATTAATTCAGAATAAAACATCAAATCTTCAATTGTTTGTTAATTACCGAACTTTAAAAGCAGAAGGTAATACCTCTCAAGATGAGCAATCTCTGAACAGTAGACTGAATTATAATCAACGTCTATTCAAAAACGTTTTAATCTTAAATACAAGTTACGAAACCAATTCTGGGACATTACCACAACAAGATTTTACCTTTGTTGAGGTAGAACCAGGCCAAGGAAATTTTACTTGGATAGATTATAACGACAATGGAGTTCAAGAACTAGGCGAGTTCGAAACAGCAAAATTTGCTGACCAAGGCAGTTACATTAGAGTACTATTACCTAACCAAGTTTTTATTCAGACGCACCAAAATCGTTTTAGTCAAACCGTAACTTTTAATCCACAACAATGGAATGTTTCTGAAAATAAGCAGAAAAAATTCTGGTCTCATTTTTATAACCAAACTTCATTTTTAGTAGATAACAAATTACGTCGAAGCGGTAGTTCATTTAATTTAAATCCATTTGAAGCTTTGAATGACGAAAACGATAATGATTCCAATAGATTAGGTCTTAATTTTAGTTTAAGAAACGTGTTGTTTTATAACCGCGGAAAGCAGCGCTACACAACATCATACACGTATTTAACTAATAAGAGTCAAAGTCTATTATCAATTGGTGCGCAGCAGAATAAAATAAGAAGTCATCAAGTTAATTTTAATCACAAGTTTCTAAAAAGTTGGTTAGTAACAACAGAAGCTAGTTTAACTAACAATGAGAGTTTTAACGAAAGCTTTGTTAATCGAGACTTTAAAATTGATGAAACCCAATTTCAACCAAAGTTGTCTTACATATTTAATGAAAATGCCCAGTTTGATGTTTTTTATCAATACACTAATAAGAAAAATAC
This sequence comes from Winogradskyella sp. PC-19, assembly GCF_002163855.1. NCBI lineage: Bacteria > Pseudomonadati > Bacteroidota > Flavobacteriia > Flavobacteriales > Flavobacteriaceae > Winogradskyella > Winogradskyella sp. PC-19. The sequence goes on from NZ_CP019332.1 coordinate 2,226,702, forward strand.
AATAGGAAATTCTGAAGAACTACTACAAAACAATTATGGGTTTTCCTTCACCTACAATAATGCTCAAAAAGTCGCATTAACAGGTGAGTTTAATTATTTTCAGAACGACTATTTAGGTAATGCAAATACGCCAGTAGCGTTTCAGATTTTAGAAGGTTTGCAACCTGGAAAAAACTTTACATGGAGTGTTATAGCACAGAAGAAGTTGACCAAGTTTTTAGATTTAAACCTTAATTATTTCGGGAGAAAAACAGAAACTTCAAAAACTATTCATACTGGTACTGTACAATTGAAAGCTTATTTTTAAATAATTTGATTTTTTAACGCAACCTTTTATATAATTAAACATCTTTGTGATAAGATTCTTACATTATTAATCAAAAATTCAATCAATTCTATCTTTTATGAAAAAAACAATTTTACTTCTTTTAGCAGTCTGTGCTATGTTTTCAGTGAATGCACAGGATAATTCTTCAAACGATGGTACTCAAAATTTTAATGAAGTAAAACTTAATGCACTATATTTAGTTGTAGGTGCTTTAGAGTTAACTTATGAGCGTACACTAAATGAAGAGTCTGGTGTTGGAGCTTCAATATTTATTCCTTACGAAAACGGAGATGACATTGACTTTGATATTAATTATTATTTTTCTCCTTACTACCGTTTATATTTTGGAAAAAAATATGCCGCAGGTTTCTTTGTGGAAGGCTTTGGACTATTAAGTGGATACGATACAACTGAAGTTAATTTTTCTAGTCCTGATCCTGTAATTAGAGAAGGTAACTCAACAGCTTTCGCTCTCGGTATTGGTGTTGGAGGAAAATGGGTTACTAATAGTGGCTTTATTGGTGAGTTAAATTTAGGTATTGGTCGTAATATTATTAACGCAGATGATTTCACAGATGATTTGGTTGGAAAAATTGCTATTACTGTTGGATATAGATTTTAAGATTTACTGTTATTCAACTTCTTTAATTTTTATTAAATCTTTTTGTACATTATGTCTATGAAAAAGGGTTTAATAATTATATTATTTTTTTGTTTTACAAAAAGTGATGCTCAAGTAAATGAAGATATTTTATATTTAAAATATGATGAAAATATATCTATTAACGAATATTACGATAATTTTAAAATCTTACATATAGATTTAAGATTTACGATAAATAACCAAGGTGAAGACGCAAGACCCACAACGTATAAATACCGGATAAACAATATTTCTCTAGATGGTGATTTAAAATTTAATGAAATAAAAAATATAGTTTCTGACGAAGATTTGAAAAATATAAAGCTTACAACTATAGATGATTTAAGAAAACTAAATTCTTGTGATTTATTTTTTTTATTAGCAGACAGTAAAATATTTCTGATAAAAGATAAGGAAAATATACACTACAAATATGCTTTAAGCTACAAGAGTACAGCTAGAGGTATTGAATATTTTGACAATGGACTTCGCTTTTGATTCTTCTATGTATTAAATCACAAAACGCCCAAACTCTTAAGTCTGGGCGTTTTGTTTTTTAGTCTATGATTGATGCTACATTTTCATCAACCATTCCTTAACATCAACTTCTTTTTTGATGATTGTTTTTAAGTCTTCAATTTTTACACGTTGTTGCTCCATCGTATCTCTATGTCTGATTGTTACAGTGTTATTCTCTAAACTTTCACCATCAACGGTTATACAAAACGGTGTTCCGTTGGCATCTTGACGTCTGTATCGTCTACCGACGGCATCTTTTTCGTCATAAGTCACGTTAAACTCCCATTTTAAATCATCAATAATGTCTTTAGATAATTTAACTAAAGCTTCATCTTTTCTAACCAATGGCAAAATAGCTGCTTTAGTAGGCGCCAAAACCGCAGGTAATTTTAAGACAGTACGTGTTGTGTTATTTTCTAACTCTTCTTCTTGTAACGCATTAGAGAATACTGCTAGGAACATACGGTCTAAACCGATTGATGTTTCTAAAACATAAGGTGTGTAATTAGCATTCTCTTCGTGGTCAAAATACTGTAGTTTTTTGCCAGAATGTTCTTCGTGTTGTTTTAAATCAAAATCAGTACGACTGTGTATACCTTCTAACTCTTTAAATCCAAACGGAAATTTAAATTCGATATCTGTTGCTGCATCTGCATAATGCGCTAATTTTTCATGGTCATGAAAACGGTAATTATCTTCGCCCATTCCAAGGGAAAGGTGCCACTTCATTCTAGTTTCTTTCCAATGTTTAAACCATTCAGCTTGTGTACCTGGTTTGATAAAAAATTGCATTTCCATCTGCTCAAACTCACGCATTCTAAAGATAAATTGTCGTGCAACAATTTCGTTTCTAAAGGCTTTTCCTGTTTGGGCAATTCCAAACGGAATCTTCATTCGACCTGTTTTTTGTACATTCAAAAAGTTGACAAATATACCTTGCGCCGTTTCTGGTCTTAGATATAAATCCATCGCTGAATCCGCAGAAGCACCTAACTTTGTACCAAACATTAAGTTAAATTGCTTAACATCGGTCCAATTCTTTGTTCCAGATATAGGGCAAACGATACCTAATTCTTCAATTAAAGCTTTTACAGCTTCTAAATCTTCAGCTTCAAGAGATTTCCCCATACGAGATAAAATAGTATTTATCTTCTCTTGGTAACCTAAAACACGTCCGTTAGTTGCTAAAAATTCTTCTTTATTAAATGCTTCTCCAAAACGTTTGGCTGCTTTTTTGACTTCCTTTTCAATTTTGTTTTCAATCTTAGCGCAATAGTCTTCGATTAAAACATCAGCGCGATAACGCTTTTTAGAGTCTTTGTTATCTATTAATGGGTCATTAAAGGCATCGACGTGACCAGAAGCTTTCCAAGTAGTTGGATGCATAAAAATTGCAGCATCAATACCCACAATGTTATCATTCATCTGCACCATGGCTTTCCACCAGTAGTCGCGTATATTTTTTTTGAGTTCGGCCCCGTTTTGTGCGTAATCGTATACAGCACTTAAACCATCGTAAATCTCACTACTCTGAAATACATATCCGTATTCCTTTGCGTGTGAGATGACCTTCTTAAATTTATCTTCATTATTTGCCATGCTGCAAAAATATAAAACCGTTAGAATTAACGGTTGGTTTTTGTGAATTTATAGTAGCCTCAAAAATAAATATTACATTTAAGTGACGAAGTCATATAAATATTGTTTTTATATATCAGTTTTAAGTGTTTCAAAACCTAATTAATCTTTTCTTTCCTCAAATTTGCGAAGCTTGTAAGATACCATTACAGGACAACGAAAAATCTGTTTGTATTACATGCAGACATGAATTACCTGTAACTAATTTTCATTTTGAAAATAATGACGCTGTTAAAAAACTCTTATATGGTCGAGTAGAATTAGAAAATGCTACCGCTTTACTTCACTTTTCTAAAAAAGGATTAGTACAAGAACTATTACATAATTTAAAGTATCGAGGACACGAGCAAATCGGTAAATTTTTAGGAGATTGGCTTGGCGGTGAGCTTAAAACCCTACAAGCTTACCAAACTATAGATGTTGTAGTGCCAGTTCCAATTCATAAAAAATCAAAAAGAGAACGAGGTTATAATCAGGTCACAAAATTTGGAGAGCAAATAGCTAAAGCTTTAGAAGTCGATTACTTTGAAGATGCACTAATCAAAACATCCTATACAAAGCGCCAAGTTTTTAAAGATAGGATTACTCGATTTGAAGATGTAAATAAGAGATTTAGAATAGGCAATACTTATAATCTGTATAACAAACATATTCTATTAGTTGATGATGTTATTACAACAAGCGCCACTATCGAAGCTTGTGCGTTACTTCTACAAACTATTCCTGATGTGAAAATTAGTATTGCTACTATGGCAATTGCAGAATAAATTGTTCGTTATTAATAGAATTAAGTTGTTAATTTGCTTAAATTTTTAGGTCAATGTTTAGAAAGTCTTATCGTATATATTTCGGAATTGCAGCACTACTTCTCTTTGCATTAGGTTGTGCGAGTCGAGGTAGGCCTTCTGGAGGAGAAAAAGACGTGACACCACCTGAAATTATTAGTGAAAGCCCTAAAAACTATTCTACAAATTTTAAAGGCGATGAAATCCGAATATACTTCAATGAATATGTAAAGATTAAAGATTTGCAAAAGCAATTGATTATTTCGCCGCCGATGGATACTCAGCCGCAAATATCACCTCAAGGTTCGGCAAGTAAATACATTACGATAAAAATCAAAGACACCTTAGCTGAAAATGCAACATATGCATTCAACTTTGGGCAAAGTATTGTTGACAATAACGAAGAGAATCCATTTTCGTATTACCGATATGTGTTCTCGACAGGTGATACTATTGATTCGCTATCTGTAAAAGGTGCTGTCTTTGATGCTTTAGGAAGAAGTGCAGACCCATTTGTTTCAGTAATGCTTTATGAGGTAGATACGGCATACACAGATTCTATTGTATATAAGCAAAAGCCAAAGTTTATTACCAATACACTTGATAGCTTAACAACGTTTAGTATTGATAATATTAAAGCAGGAAAATATATAATGGTTGCTTTAAAAGAAGAGAATTCTAATTTTACGTTTCAGCCAAAAACTGATAAAATAGGATTTTACGAAAACGAAATTACGGTGCCAACAGATTCGTTTTATAATATTACTTTATTCAAAGAAGAAGCCGATTTTAAAGTATTAAAACCAAGTCAAATTGCAGAACAACGTATACAATTTCCTTACGAAGGCGAATTAGAAACTGTAGATATTGAGGTGCAATCAGACTCTATCAAAAATTTAGAATACAGGTTAACAAGAGATAAAGAAAAAGATACATTGTACTATTGGTTTAAGCCAAAAGTCGAAATCGATTCGACTTTATTTTTGGTTAAAAATCAAAACTTCACAGAAACTTTTAAATACAAATTTAAATCTGCAGAAAAAGACTCTCTAGTGATTAGTCCGTTAAAACGTGGTGGACTTAATTTTAATGAAGTTTTTACGCTTGAAGCAACAACACCTTTTAGTGAAATTGATACAAGTAAGATTACGCTAATAGATAAAGATTCCTTAAAAGTCGCCTATAGCGTAGAGTTCGATAAGATGTATAATCGATATAAGTTTAATGTAGACTTAAAAGAATCCGAAAAGTACAAAATGCAATTTTTACCTTCTGCTATTACTGATTTTTATGGCGAAGTAAATGATACATTAGATTATGCTTTTAACACTCGGAAAAGAGCAGATTTTGGTAGTATTAGAGTCAATATAGTCAATGCAACACTGCCATTAATTGTTCAACTTACCGACGAAAGTGGAAAGGTTTTATATGAAAAATATACAGAAGAGTTTACTACAATAGATTTTGCAGATATTGAAGTAAAAAAATATCAAATTAGAGCGATTTTTGACACTAATAAAAACGGAAAATTTGATACTGGGAATTATCTAAAAAAGATAATGCCAGAGCGTGTTAGTTATCATCCTGATATTATAGATGTTAGGGCAAATTTTGAATATGTCGAAACGCTTATTCTAAAAGACTAAAGTTATCGCGGTCATTCAAAAAATTAAGTTTATCTCTATATGTCTTGATTTCGGACTTATTTAGAGTGATAACCTCTGTTGTTTCTTGATTTGGTTGTATGTTACTCAGCTTTTTCCCTAGAATATCATAACAAGCAGAATGACCAGAATATTCATGCCCAGAATTGTCTACTCCAACACGATTAACACCTATGCAAAAACTCATGTTTTCAATAGCTCTAGCTTTTAGTAAAGCGTCCCAAGCATTGATCCGCGGTTTTGGCCAATTGGCGACGTATATAAGCAAGTCGTAATCTTCGGTGTTTCTTGCCCAAACAGGAAAACGTAAGTCATAGCAAATTAAAGGACAGATTTTCCAACCACGAAACTCAATTATAGTTTTAGAGATACCAGATTTGTATATTTTGTGTTCACCTGCTAAAGTAAAAGTGTGACGTTTGTCATATGCATTGACTTTGCCGTTTGGATGAACAAAAACTGAACGATTATAAAAGGTATTGTTTTCTGAGATGACCAAACTTCCCGTAATAGCTGCATCTTTTTTTGAAGCTAATTGTTTTAACCAAGTCAAAGTTTTGCCGCTCGCGTCTTCTGCAACACTAGAAGCATTCATTGTAAACCCTGAAGTGAACATTTCGGGTAAAATGATAAGGTCTACTTCCGAAGAAATAGCTTCGATTTTTTGAGTAAAATTTTTACGGTTCTCCTCAGGATTTTCCCAGACTAAATCTGATTGAATTAGAGCAATTTTTAAATTATTTTGCATGTTTAAAATTAAACAATTTGAAAGAGATTTAAAATTAAATCTGTAATTTGAAGCGTTATAAAATACTTTTAACTCATGAAGAATCTTTGCTTTTATTTAATCTTGTTTTTAAGTTTTAATTTAAGTGCACAAGTCAAGTATTTCCCAGAACGAAATGCGCCTTGGATTGAAAAAACACCAAAAGAGTTAAAGGTCGACTCAGAATGGTTAAATGATGCTGTCGATTTTGCTAAAAATAATGAGTATTCTGGCTCAAGAGATTTACGTATCGCTATTTTAAAAGGATTTGCTAGAGAACCATTTCATGAAATTTTGGGACCAACAAAAAAGCGTGGCGGACCAGCTGGATTAGTTTTAAAAGATGGTTATATAGTTGCAAAATGGGGAGACACAAAACGTGTGGATATGACCTTTAGTGTTACCAAAAGTTTTTTATCTACAGTTACTGGTCTTGCTGTTGATAAGGGTTTAATTAAAAATGAAACCGATTTCGCAAAAGAATATGTTTGGGATGGTACATTTGATGGTCGTCATAACTCTAAAATTACATGGCAACATTTATTGCAACAGAATAGCGATTGGTCTGGTGAGCTTTGGGGTGGAAAGGATTGGGCAGACCGACCACCAAGAGAAGGTGATTTGGATGATTGGAAAAACAGAAAATACTACAAACCAGGTACAAAAATGGAATATAATGATGTTCGAGTCAATGTTTTAGCATATTCGGCATTGCAAGTTTGGCGAAAGCCTTTACCTCAAGTTTTAAAAGATGAAGTTATGGACAATATTGGCGCGTCAACCACTTGGCGTTGGTTTGGATATAATAATGCATGGACAACTATTGATGGACTAAAAATGAAATCTGTTACTGGTGGTGGCCATTCTGGTGCAGGTTTATTTATTTCGGCAGAAGACATGGCACGTTTTGGATTATTGTTTTTAAATAACGGCAAATGGAAAAATGAGCAACTGATTAGTAAAGATTGGATTGAGCGCGCGATTACACCTTCAAAACCAAATATAAATTACGGTTATATGTGGTGGTTAAATAAAAAAGGACCGCGCCATTGGGAAAATGTATCCGAGGATATCTACTACGCAGCTGGTTTTGGTGGTAATTTTATCGTTGTAGATAGAAAGCATAACGTCGTTGTGGTTACACGTTGGCTAGAGCCATCTAAAGTTGGTGAGTTTATGCAGAAGTTGACTAAGGCTTTGAATTGATTCTTAATCAGTTGTTGTCATTTCGACAGAGCAAGGAACGCGCGACGAGAAACCTTTAGGTTCAGTGTAAGCTAAATCTCATAACTATTGAGATTCCTCCTCATTCTTCGTTCGGAATGACAAAAAAATAAGCTTAAATTTTATTCAAAATTTCAGCAGCTTTTACCAAAGTTTCGTCTGTTTTTGCAAAGCAGAAACGTAACACTTTATCATCTTGATTATTTTCATTAAACACAGAAAGCGGAATAGAAGCAATACCAAAATCTGTAGTTAAGTGCTTTGCAAAATCAACATCATATTCATTAGTAATCTCTGAATAATCTAACACCTGAAAGTAGGTGCCTTGACTTGGTTTTATTTTAAATTTTGAATCTGAAATTAAGCTTAAAAATAAATCTCTTTTATGCTGAAAGAAATCGTTTAACCCCAAATAAGTATTGGCATCTTGCATGTAATCTGCAATACCTTTTTGTGATGGATGGTGTACCGAAAACACATTGAATTGGTGCACCTTTCTGAATTCTTCCATTAAGGTTTCTGGACCACAAGTATAACCAATTTTCCAGCCTGTGTTGTGAAACGTTTTTCCAAAAGAAGCTGTTATAAAACTACGTTGCTTTAAATCGTTAAATAAACAAGCGCTTTGGTGTTGCTCACTATCAAAAACGATGTGCTCGTAGACTTCATCGCTTAAGACAATAATGTCGGTGCCTTTAGTTAATTTTTGAAGCTGCAACATATCTTCTTTTGACCAAATTGTTCCGCTTGGATTATGAGGTGAGTTAATCATAATCATTTTAGTGTTAGATGTCACCTTTGTAGCTACTTCTTCCCAATTAACTTTATAGTCTGGTGCCGATAATTGAATCGGAATTGCTTTTCCACCGTTAACCTCAACCGCAGGTTGGTAACAATCGTAAGCTGGTTTAAAAATGATAACCTCATCATTTGGTCTTACAAATGCTGAAATAATGCAATAAATCGCCTGTGTTGCTCCAGCAGTAACTGTTATTTCTTTTTCAGGGTGATAAGAGCTATTGTAAAGTAATTGATATTTATTGGCGATGGCTAATCGTAAATCCAAATTTCCAACCATTGGCGCATATTGGTTATAACCAGAATTCATGGCGTTACTCACCAAGTCTGTTAGCTTTTGGTCACTTGGATAATTAGGAAAACCTTGAGATAAGTTAATGGCGTTGTGTTGGTTTGCCAATTTACTCATAACTGTAAAAATGGTAGTACCGACGTTTGGGAGTTTGGACTGATTACGCATGTCTAACATTTAATATATCATTAATAATCTTCAAATGATGGTTAGTATGTATTTCCAAAAAACGATTGACTCTTTTTTTGTTGACATGTCCAAATAATGGATGCTTAAAAAAAGCATTGTCATTTAAATCTTTTATAGTTTTGACATTTACTTTAGCTTCTTCAATTTGGGAGATAAGGTCTTCTTTTAAAATAACCTCAGGTGGTTTTACATGTTTTGGGGCTTTAGCTTTTCCTCTTGGAAATATTCCTAAAGTAAAAAACACTTTACCTAAAAAGCTAAAGTTCTTTTCATAGTCATTAGGGTCAGAAGACTGTAAGGCCTTAGATACGTTATTAATCACCTTAAGGCTATGGTCAATTTGCCAACCAATTGTAGCCTTTGAGACTTTTGGGTTGTTGGTTTCGTGATTTGCAATATGCGCTTCTAAGGTGTTGATGTACTGGTTTATCTTTTCGGAGCTCATAGATGCCATTTTAGTTTAATTGTGAAGTTACAATTTATATTATTTAAACTAAAAACCCTCACATTTCTGTAAGGGTTTTGTTTATAATTTAAAAGCGAAACGCTTATGATAAATTAGTATCTGTAATGCTCTGGCTTATATGGACCTTCAACAGTTACACCAATATATTCTGCTTGGTAGTCCGCTAATTCAGTTAACTCAACACCAATTTTTTCTAAGTGTAATTTAGCTACTTTTTCATCTAAATGCTTTGGTAACATATAAACATCATTTCCGTATGCTTCACTGTTGTTCCAAAGTTCGATTTGTGCTAAAGTTTGGTTAGTAAATGAGTTACTCATTACAAAACTTGGGTGACCAGTTGCACAACCTAAGTTTACTAAACGACCTTCGGCAAGTATAATGATATCTTTTCCGTTTACGTTGTATTTGTCCACTTGTGGTTTAATTGTGTCTTTAGTATCGCCAAAGTTTTCGTTTAACCAAGCCATTTGGATTTCGTTATCAAAGTGACCAATGTTACAAACAATAGTCTTGTCTTTCATAGCTTCGAAATGCTCGCCACGAACGATGTCTTTATTTCCTGTCGTAGTAATTACGATATCAGAATTGCCAACAACAGTTTCTAGTTTTTTAACTTCAAAACCGTCCATTGCCGCTTGTAGCGCACAAATAGGGTCAATTTCAGTAACAGTAACTATAGAACCTGCACCTTTAAAAGAAGCAGCTGTACCTTTACCAACATCACCATAACCACAAACAGTTACGCGCTTACCTGCTAACATAACGTCAGTTGCACGACGAATTGCATCTACTGCAGATTCCTTACAACCGTATTTGTTATCAAACTTAGATTTTGTTACAGAGTCATTAACGTTGATTGCAGGCATTGGTAATGTACCATTCTTTACACGTTCGTATAAACGGTGAACACCAGTTGTTGTTTCTTCAGAAAGTCCTTTAATATCTTTAGCTAGGTGAGGATATTTATCTAAAACCATGTTAGTTAAATCTCCACCATCATCCAAAATCATGTTTAAAGGTTGTCTGTCTTCGCCAAAGAATAATGTTTGCTCTATGCACCAGTCAAATTCTTCTTCAGTCATATCCTTCCAAGCATACACAGCAGTACCAGCAGCAGCAATAGCAGCAGCAGCTTGATCTTGTGTAGAGAAGATGTTACATGAACTCCATGTTACTTCTGCTCCAAGCGCTTGTAAAGTTTCGATTAAAACAGCAGTTTGTATAGTCATGTGTAAACATCCAGCAATACGAGAACCTTTAAGCGGTTGCTCGTTTTTGTATTCTTCACGTAAGCTCATTAGACCTGGCATCTCTGCTTCAGCTAATTCGATTTCTTTTCTTCCCCAAGCCGCTAACGACATGTCTTTTACTTTGTTTGGAACGTAAGCAATAGTCTTTGTACTCATTTCTTTTTTATTTCTGATGTTTATATAAAATTACAGTCTTGTGAAAGGAATTTAAATTGGTTAAATTCGCTTTTTACAATAAGTAATTCTGCCTTAGGCGGTGCAAAGATAATACATAACATTAACATTCCTAAATGCCGCTGTATAAATCCATTAGCGTTAACGCACAAACTACTGTTAAAATTTGGCAGATTGATGAGTCTTATGACGAATTGATGGCACCTTTAGACTTAAAACCGAACAGTCTTGAGCGGCTTTTAGGCATGAAAAGTGAGTTGCATCAACGTGGGTTTTTAAGCGTTCGTCATTTACTTCGTGAATTTGGTTACACAGACCAAGATTTGTTTTACGACGATAACGGAAAACCGCACCTCAAAGATGGTAAGCACATTTCTATTACACACAGTTTTACGTTTTCTGGAGTCATTGTTAGTGATGCTGAAGTAGGTATAGATATCGAAAAACAACGTAGTAAAATAGCAATCATTGCTAAAAAATTTATTGATTATGAATTTAACTATTTAAAACCTGAAGCTGAAGATTATATACGAAAGTTGACTGTTATTTGGGGAATTAAGGAGTCACTTTATAAATTATTTGCAACACCAGGCATGTTGTTTAGAGAACATTTTTTGGTTATACCGTTTACGTTTGAAGATGCAGAAACTGTTTGTTGGATAGATTATAATGATAGTAAATACAGGTATAACTCTCATTATTTAGAGTTCGAAGGTTTTACTTGTGCTTATGTTATAGCAGAATGAGTTCGATATATCAAAACATAAAATCTTCTACAAAAAGGCAAGAAAAGCTTTTGGCAGTTTTAATTGACCCTGATAAAGCAAATATTGAATCGATTGCTTCACTTTGCGAAAAAATAAAAAGGTCAATCGCGACCCATATTTTCGTTGGTGGTAGTGAAGTTGAAGAATTTGAAACAGAAAAACTTGTCGTAGAATTAAAAAAGTACACAAAGCTTCCTATAATATTATTTCCTGGAGATGTAACACAAATAACTGATAAAGCAGATGGTATTTTGTTTTTGTCTTTAATATCAGGACGAAATTCAGATTATTTAATTGGCAAGCATATTGAGGCAGTTTCTAAACTATCTAAAACAACTTTAGAAGTTATACCAACAGGTTATGTGTTAGTTGAAAGTGGAAAGCAAACAGCTGTCGAACGTGTTAGTAAAACAAATCCGTTATCTCACAATAATATTGAAGCAATTATTGATACAGCTAAAGCCGGAGAATTATTAGGCATGAAATTAATTTATCTCGAAGCTGGCAGTGGCGCAAATTATCCTGTAGGTTTTAAAACAATTTCAGAAGTAAAAAAAAGGCTAGATATTCCGCTAATTGTTGGTGGCGGTATCCGAACAAAAGATGCGATTGAGTTAGCTCACAAATCGGGAGCAGATATGGTAGTTATAGGTACCGCTTTTGAGCAGAATGATGATTTTTTTGAAGAATTAAAAAATTAAGAAATGAAAATATCGGTAGAGTTAACATACACACCTTTAAAAGATGATTACGAGCCACATATTATTGCGTTTATAAAAGCTATAAGAGGATCCGAGTTTACAGTTTTAGAAAATCCATTGAGCACTCAGGTTTATGGTGATTACAATAAAGTAATGCCTTTTCTTCAAACTGAAATTGAAAAAGCATTTTCCAATATAGATATTGCTGTATTGCAAATGAAAATAGTAAAAACAGATCGAAGCGATTATGAACCACATTTTTGATTTTCCTGTAAGGTTTTGAAAACCTTGTAGGTATATTATATAAATTATGAATAATATATTTGATTTCTTCCTAAATGCATATCAAAACACACCAACGTTTCAAATTATTTTAGAAGCTATTGCTTTAGTATTTGGTATTGCAAGTGTTTGGTTTGCTAAACAAGAAAATATTTGGGTATATCCAACAGGTATTATTTGTACAGTAATCACAGTTTATTTACTATATATCAATCAGTATTTTGGTGACATGATGATGAACTTTTATTATTCCGTAATGAGTGTTTTTGGCTGGTGGAATTGGTCTCGAAAAAAAGGAAATAAAGTTTTAGTGCCCATTTCTAGTACAAATCAAAAAGAAAAATGGGTTGGCTTTGGTATGTTTTTACTGACAATGTTAGTAACATTTCTTGTTTATAAAGGTTTTGATTACGAGTTGAAGATTCCTAATTATATAGACATATTTACTTCAGGTATATTTTTTACAGCGATGTGGTATATGGCTAATAAAAAATTAGAGAATTGGACACTATGGATTATTGGTGACCTAATTACTATTCCTCTATATGCTTACAGAGGTTTAGGTATGTTATCTTTACAATATCTTATTTTTACAATCTTAGCAATTTACGGCTACTTAGCATGGAAGAAAAACTTAAACAACAACCTGCAGACTGTATAAAAGTCGTCCTATTTGGTCCTGAATCTACAGGTAAAACAACACTTTCTATTCAGTTAGCTAGATATTATAATTCGGTTTGGGTACCAGAATATGCACGTGAGTATTTACAAAACAAGTGGAATAATGAGCGTAAAACTTGCGAGCCAAAAGACTTATTGCCTATAGCTATTGGTCAAATGAAACTTGAAAATGAATTGGCTCAAAAAACGGATTCTGTATTAATTTGCGATACAGATTTACTAGAAACAAAAGTATATAGTGAAGCTTATTATCATGGAGGTTGTGATCCCATTTTAGATAAGTATGCTCAAGAAAATAGGTATGACTTATATTTTTTAACTTATATTGACACACCTTGGGAAGCAGATGATTTGCGAGATAAGCCTGATGAAAGAGAACGTATGTTTAAAGAATTTGAAAAAGCTTTAATAAAAAATAAACGCCCATATGTCTTGCTTAAGGGCGAAAAAAAAGAGCGTTTAGAAAAAGCGGTTTCTCATATTAATGAACTATTGAAAAAATAAAATTGAAATTTAGTAAAGAAGACATAAAACAAATTGAGGATTATGGTTTGACTGAAAAAATAGTCAATAATCAAATTTCTCAATTCAAAAATGGAGTTAATTATTCTAATATCCATTCTGCGGCAACTATCGGAGATGGTATTTTGGAAACTTCATACTTGGAAGTAGACGATTATGTGAAACTGTATGATACAGAAAGAGATTCAATTTCTATAGTAAAATTTGTACCAGCTTCTGGTGCTGCAACCCGAATGTTCAAGTTTCTGTTCGATTTTCTAAAGGAATATAATCCAATACTTCAATCTTTAAATGCATATATAAACAGAAATGCTCTTAGAGACTTACCGTTGTTTTTAATCGCGTTAGAAAAATTTCCTTTTTACAAGGCGGTTTTAAAACAATTAGAAAAAACTAATGTCGATTACGCAAATTTAAAACCAAATCAAAAAGCTCATGTTATTGTCAAAGCTATGCTTGAGGAAAATCAGTTAGATTTTGGGAGTTATCCTAAAGGCTTATTTCCATTTCATAAATACAACAACGATATTTCTACTGCCTTTGAAGAACACCTTTTCGAAATGGCATTTTATGGTTCAAGAAAAAAACCTCTTAAGGTACATTTTACTATTTCAGAAAAACATAAAGACAAATTTACGGCAGAGTTTAAGCGCATTGAAGAGCGTGTTGAAAAAATCACAGGCTTTCAATATGACATTTCATTTTCTTATCAGCACCAATCTACAGATACTATAGCACTCGCAAAAGATAACGAGCCTTTTAGAAATGAAGATGGAAGTTTATATTTTAGACCTTCTGGTCATGGCGCTTTACTAAAAAATTTAAATGCTATAGACGCAGATATTATTTTCATAAATAACATTGACAATGTAGTTGTTAAACACTACAAAGCAGAGGTTGCCAAATATAAAAAACTGTTAGCAGGTATTCTTTTAAAAACTAAAACTTCAGTATTTGGCTACATAAAGAGTCTTAAAAGCGATGTGCTATCAGAAGACGACCTTAATGAAATTGGAGATTTTTTATCTAATAAACTGAATTTTTCAATTTCCGAAGAGTTCGAAAAATATTCTCATAAGTATAAAATCGAATATCTTATTGAGGCTTTAAACAGACCGATACGTGTTTGTGGAATGGTTAAAAACGAAGGTGAACCTGGTGGTGGACCATTTTGGGTAAAAGATGAGTCTGGTCGTTTATCACTTCAAATTGTAGAGTCAGCACAAGTAAATAAAAAGGATAAAGAGCAAAAGCAAATATTGGCAAATGCAACATATTTCAATCCTGTAGATATTGTATGTTCAATTAAAGATTTTGAAGGTAATGTGTTTGATTTACAGGAATTTGTAAATCATAAAGCCGCTTTTATAACGATGAAAACTAAAGTAGGAAAGGATGTAAAAGCACTTGAGCTTCCTGGTTTGTGGAATGGTAGTATGGCATATTGGAACAGTATTTTTGTCGAAGTACCTGTATTGACTTTCAATCCTGTGAAGACAGTAAATGACTTATTAAAACCGTCTCATCAACTCAGTTAAGATGGACTTCTTACGATTAATAAATCAGGTTGATTATAAAGCCGTTCGTAGTTCAGGAAGTGGCGGCCAGCATGTAAATAAAGTAGCTACAAAAATCGAATTATACTTCGATTTTGAAGCTTCACAATTTTTCAATGAAGAAGAAAAGAATAGATTAAGAGAATTTCTTCAAAACAGATTAACAAAATCTGGAATTTTAATTTTAAGTTGTGGAGAAACCAGAAGTCAACTCAAAAATAAAAATAGAGTAACAAAGCGCTTTTATGAGTTGCTAGAAGAAGGTTTAAAAGAAGAAAAAGAACGTAAGCCAACTAAAATCCCGAAAGCAGTAAAGCGTAAGCGCTTAGCAAATAAAAAAAGGAATTCAGAAAAAAAGGCCAATAGGAAGCCACCAAAAATAGATTAGTTTCATTTCCCAAAAAATAAATAGTAAATCGTTATTCAATAAATTGAAAATCCTTATATCTTTGCAGCGTTCTCAAAAAAGGGGTGCTGTAAAAAGCTGAGATCATACCCATTGAACCTAGAACAGATAATGCTGTTTAGGAACCGAGCGTAAAAAAAATGTCTATAAGATATTTTTAGCGAGTGCGATTAGGTCATCAATGTTGGTTTTTACTTCTGGATTTATTGATGATTATTTATACTAAATTCAGGTGCTTGTAAAAATCCAATTTTTGATTTGTTGTTCGAGCTATGCTCATTAAACCAATTATTTAAACAAGAATAATTGCCTCTTTTTATTCGATTATTTAGTCATAATCGACATGAAATCTAGAATTCACAAAAATCAATCAGTTAGTGATATAATACCATTAACTAGATTCAGTACCTTCTTTCAAAATAAAAAAGTAGGTGCTAAAAAATTATTTACTTTTATTTGTTTAGGGATGATTTCCCTAGCTTCTTTTTCACAGGAAAAAAAGCAAGATTCCACTAAAACCGAAAAATTAGATGCCGTTTTAGTAAAAGCTGTGCGTGTTGACGCAAAATCACCAATTACGCACACTAATGTTACCAAAGAAGAAATTGCAAAACGTAATTTAGGACAGGATATACCTATTTTATTAAATTTCTTGCCATCTGTAGTAACTACCTCAGATGCTGGTGCTGGTATAGGCTATACAGGTATTCGTGTTCGTGGTGTTAGCTCACAATCGACTAACGTTACAATTAATGGTATTCCATATAATGATGCCGAATCTTTAGGTACATTCTGGGTGAACTTGGGAGATTTTTCGTCTTCAGTCGAAAGTTTACAATTGCAGCGTGGTGTTGGTACTTCAACAAACGGTTCAGGTGCTTTTGGTGCCAGTATCAATGTATTGACAGATGCAGTTTCTAAAGAAGCAAATGGTCAAATAGCAAACTCGTTTGGAAGTTTTGGAACCCGAAAACACACTGTTAAGTATAGCACAGGATTATTAAATGACCATTTCGAAATTGCTGGACGTCTATCTAATATTTCTTCAGATGGATATATCGACCGTGCATCAACTGATTTGAAATCTTATTTTCTTCAAGGGTCTTATGTAGATGATAATACGTTAATAAAAGCCGTTTTATTTGGTGGAAGTGAGGTGACTTACCAATCTTGGTTTGGTATTGATAGAGCAACATTAGAGTCTGATAGAACGTTTAACCCTGCTGGTATTTATACGGATGATGATGGTAATACTCAGTTTTATGACAGAGAAGTTGATGATTATATGCAAGACCATTATCAGTTGCACTGGAATCAGCGTTACAACAGTCAATGGTCAACTAATCTAGGTCTAAATTACACATATGGACGTGGCTTTTTTGAGCAATTTAGAGAAGATGATGATTTTGCAACTTATGGATTTCAACCATTAACCGTAAATGGGCAAACAGTAAATACTACAGATTTGGTTCGTCGTCGCTGGTTAGATAACGATTTTTATGTTATTAACGCAAGTGCGAATTACAAGAACAATAATCTAGATATGATTTTCGGTGGGTCTTTTAGTCATTATAATGGTGACCATTTTGGCGAAGTTATTTGGGCTGAGTTTGCAAGCCAAAGCGATATTAGAGATAGATATTATGATGGCAATGCTGAAAAAAACGACTTGTCTGGATTTGCAAAAGCAAACTTTAGACTCAACGATAAAATAAAGCTATACGGAGATTTACAAGTTCGTAACGTGACTTACAAAACATCAGGCATCAACTCAAATTTGACTTTATTTAATGTAGATGAAAGCTTTACTTTTTTTAATCCAAAAGTGGGTTTAACCTATGAATACAATGATAATAACGATTTGTATTTTTCTTTTGCAAGAGCAAACCGAGAGCCTAATAGAGATGATTTTGAAAGCAACGCAAATATTAAACCAGAACAACTTAACGATTTCGAATTAGGATGGAGACATAAAAAAGGAAACTTTAGCTTTAATGCTAATGGTTATTTAATGCTTTATAATGAGCAGTTAGTACTATCTGGTCAGATTAATGATGTCGGTGCACCAATTAGAACAAATAGTGGTGAGAGTTACCGTTTAGGGTTAGAGTTAGAAGCTATTATTCCGGTAACTCCGAAATTAACCTTACAACCTAACGCAACATTAAGTAGTAATAAAAATGTAGAAACCATTACATCACTTAATGGTAATCTAGTTAATCTTGGAAAAACAGATATAGCTTTTTCGCCAGAATTAATTGCGGCTAATGCTATTGTTTATGAACCAATAAAAAATCTACAAGTATCTTTATTGAGTAAATATGTTGGAGACCAGTTTATGGGAAATACAGAAAACTCAGAATCTAAATTAGATAGCTTTTTCGTTAACGATTTAAACATCATTTATACTTTAGAAACAAAATCAATTTTTGATTCAGTAGTATTTACTGGTTTAGTAAATAATATTTTTAACGAAAAGTATGTGTCTAACGGCTACTTTGGGTCTTTTGATTTTGATGATGCTAGTAGTCCAACAGGCATATCTACAGGATTTTTCTCAGGTTTTTATCCTCAAGCTACAACTAACTTCTTATTAGGCGTAACACTTAATTTCTAGTTAGTAATTATATATTGATTATTACCCACAAAATCGACCCTGTACGGCAATAAGGTGCAGGGTTCTGGGTTTTCACCTAACATTTGTCCAGATAAAAGCTCGTATTCGTTAGCATCTTCGCAACCACAAGTTGCAGTAAGTGCATTTACCGAAAGTAAAGAGCAATTAGAAAACGCATGATTTGGGTCTGCACCATCCCAAGCCCGAAGTGTTTCGCTGCCTGTTCTAGCAAATATAATTCCACCATTACCTTGACCTTCAAGGCGAACAGAATTACCAGTGAATTGTAGTTGGCTAAACTGAGGCAGGTTTAGATTTATTGTAGTATTGACATTGACGTTAAGTAAAAAATTACAATTATTAAGATTGTTATTGTTACTACATCCAAAAATTATGACACTTAGAGATAATAATAAGAACTTTTTCATAGTAGTTTTTTAGTATTTTTCTTTTGCTGCAATTTACAATAATTCACACATCCGATAAATATTTTATATATTTGTATTGTTATCTCGTGGAAGCGGGATTTTTTTATGCTGAAACTATTCAGCATATTTTTATTTAAAACGAATGAGTTATGAGTAAAGTATCTTATTATACAGCAGAAGGATTAAAAAAATTAAGAGAAGAGTTAAATCAACTCAAAGATATAGAGCGACCAAAGGCATCGCAAGCAATTGCTGAAGCAAGAGACAAAGGTGACTTAAGTGAAAATGCCGAATATGATGCAGCCAAAGAAGCTCAAGGCATGTTAGAGATGAAAATTTCTAAAATGGAAGAGACTCTTGCTAATGCTCGTGTCATAGATGAATCTCAGTTAGATACTTCTAAAGTTTTAGCATTATCTATTGTAAAGATCAAGAACCAAATCAATGGTATGGAAATGACATATACCCTGGTTGCAGAAAGTGAAGCTGATTTGGCATCGGGTAAAATTTCTGTAAATTCTCCAATAGGGAAAGGGCTTTTAGGTAAGTCTGTTGGCGATGTTGCAGAAATACAAGTGCCTAATGGTATTATAAAGTTTGATATTCTCGAGATATCAAGATAAAATAGATTAGAAAAATATTTAAGATTCCTGTTTATTAAGTTAAACAGGAATTTTTATATTTACTAGACTAAAACCCCTAAGATTATGGCGACGATATTCACGAAAATTATTAATGGTGAAATCCCATGTTACAAAGTTGCCGAAACAGAAGATTTCTTGGCTTTTTTAGATATAAATCCTAACAGTAAAGGACATACACTTTGTATTCCAAAAAAAGAAGTCAATAAGATTTTTGACTTAGATAAAGAAACTTACCTAGAGCTTATGGCGTTTTCTCGACGTGTAGCAAAAGCCATAGAAAAAGCTATACCATGTGAGCGCGTTGGTATGTCAATTATTGGACTAGAAGTGCCACATGTACATGTACATTTAATCCCATTACATACCATGGAAGATGCACGCTTTAAAAATAAGGCAAATTTAACGGCGGGAGAATTTGATGATACTGCAAAAGTTATTGCAGCAAACATTAGCTAACAGTTTTTAATACTATTTGCATAGTTGTGCCTTTATTTAATTCCGAAGTAAGCACTTTAACTTTTCCGTTGTGATAGTCTTCAATAATTCGTCTAGACAAGGACAAGCCTAAACCCCAACCTCTTTTTTTTGTTGTAAATCCTGGGTTAAAAATAGTATTGAATTGACTTTTTGGAATTCCTTTTCCGGTATCAGAAATATTTATAAAAACAAGCCTTTCGCGTTGTGTTAGCTGTAGACTTAGTTTTCCTTTACCTTTCATAGCGTCAATTGCATTCTTGACTAAGTTTTCAATAGTCCAACCAAAAAGCTGCTCATTAAGTTCTACTTGGATTTCTCGTTCAGGTATTTCAATATCAAATTCAATAAGCTTAGATGTTCTTGATTGTAAATAGGTTATTGCATTTTTGGTTTCTAATGCAATATCAGCTGTTTTAAGTTCTGGAACAGAACCAATTTTGCTAAAACGTTCAGTAATGGTTTGCAGTCTATCAACGTCTTTCTCTATTTCAACAATGTAATCTGGATTAATATTTTCAGATTTTAAAATTTCTGTCCAACCAATTAAAGATGATAATGGCGTACCAATTTGGTGAGCCGTTTCCTTTGCCATACCTGTCCAAAGTTTATTCTGTTCTGCAACTTTTGAACTGCGGTAAAAGAAATAAACTACTGCTGAAAAAAGTAGAATTATAAGTAATAACGCTAATGGATAATATTTTAGATTATTAAGTAAAGGTGAGGTTCCATAATAAAGTGTTTGCTTTAAATCATCCATAATTAGTGGTTGATTTTCATTTTTAAATTTTGCTATTAAACGATTTTTATATTTTTCAACATAGTTGTCATCAATACTGTCGTTATATATTTGAGCGAGTTCGTTTTTTTCAGAAAGTCTAGGTTTTGCAAAAATATTCCTGTGCAAAATGATATTGTTTTCATCATCTGCAAGAATCATTGGAGCAGTTATATTGGTTTCTAAAACAATGTAATCAACGACTTTATTGATATTTATATCTTCTTCAGAGCTAGCTAGTTCAGTCGCATATTCGGAATAAGCAATTGTCCAGCTTTTCATTTTAGAGCGTTCTTCAGACTTAAAATGCTGAAAGAACACATATGTATTCCAAAGGATTAAGGAAACTATGATAAAAGAAGAAATAATTATAATCCAACGGATTACATTTCGGTTCAGGTTAATACGCATTAATCGTTTAGTTATCGGTTTTTAAATATAATGTAAATCTTATAAAAATATTGTCTCAATCGTATTGCAATTTATCGGTTAATATTTATTGTTTATGGTGGTCAGATGCTCTTTGCTATTAAGACTATTGCGATATATGATAAAAAAGTTAACATGCGCGTTTCGTTTTAATACTTTGACAATATGGTTATCTTTGGTAAAAACGAAAAATATATGGTATCGTACCAACCAAAAGACCTTACAACGGCTAAGCTGCATAGTTATTTACTAAGCGCAGTTGCTCCAAGACCAATTGCTTTTGCGAGTACAATTGACGAGCAGGGTAATCCTAATTTATCACCATTTAGTTATTTTAATGTATTTAGCACCAATCCGCCGATTTTAATTTTTTCGCCAGCAAGACGTGTACGAGATAATACAACCAAGCATACTTTAGAAAATGCTGAAGTTGTAAAAGAAGTAGTTATTAACACGGTTAATTACGATATAGTTCAACAAATGTCATTGAGTTCTACCGAGTATCCTGAAGCTGTTAATGAGTTTGAAAAATCAGGTTTGACGATGTTAAAGTCAGATTTTGTAAAACCATTTAGAGTTGCAGAATCACCAATACAGATTGAATGTAAAGTCAATGAGATTGTAAAACTAGGTACTGAAGGTGGTGCAGGAAATTTGATTATTTGCGAGGTTTTAAAAATCCATATGTCTGATAATATCTTAGATGAAAATGGCGTTGTTAATCAAGAAAAATTAGATTTAGTTGCTCGTGCTGGTGGTAGTTATTACAGTAGAGCAAGAGATGGTTTTTTCGAAATTCCAAAACCATTATCGACTTTAGGAATAGGTGTTGATATGTTACCCGAATTTGTTAGAAAAAGTTCAATTTTAACAGGAAATGATTTAGGAATTTTAGGTAATTTAGCAGCTTTTCCAAGTGAAGCTGAAATAGATAACTATTTAAACACTACAGGAAAGTCAAACAGTCAATTAGAAGCTGAAAAAAAAGCTAAAGCACTAGTTGAAGCAAACCAACCAAATGAAGCATTAATTGTGCTTTTGGCAAATGATAAAAACTAAATAATATCAATAATTAATACAATGGAAGTACAAGGAAGAATTAAGGTGATTGGCGAAACTCAAACCTTCGGTAGCAATGGTTTTAGAAAACGTGAGCTTGTAGTAACAACAGAAGAACAATATCCACAACACATTATGGTGGAGTTTGTACAAGACAAAACAGACTTATTAAACAACTACCAAGTTGGGCAACAAGTAAAAGTAAATATCAACTTGAGAGGTCGTGAGTGGACAAATCCACAAGGAGAAGTTAAGTATTTTAACTCAATTCAAGGATGGAGAATTGAAGCTGCGCAAACAGAAGCTCCTAGTGGCGACATGCCTCCAGTAGCACCAGCAGCAGCTTTTGAGCCAGCTAAAGATTTAAATACTGAAGACCATGATGATTTACCTTTTTAATTAAGTTTTAAAACTAAAAAAAGAGCCCGTTTTAAACGGGCTCTTTTTTGTTATAATAAAAAAGTCCCGATTAATAAATCAGGACTTAATGTTGTGGTTTTAGGTTTACCTTTACGAACAAACTCAAAAAAAAGCAATGATGAACAAAATTCGTAACATAAAGGTTACATCAAATATGAGAAAAAAAGCTAATTTTCCAAAGCTAATCCTTTGATTTAACACTGTTAAGCTTAACTACAACGTTGTAGTTGATTAAAAAAATGTATTTCTTAAACGATAAAATAGAATTTCCACAGGTTTCAGAAGCATCATCCGAAGGCTTATTAGCTATAGGCGGTGATTTATCACCAGAAAGATTACTACATGCTTATAAAAATGGAATTTTTCCTTGGTTTGAAGATGACGAGCCTTTATTATGGTGGTCGCCAGACCCAAGGTTTGTTATTTTTCCTGACGAACTAAAGATATCAAAGAGTATGAAGCAACTCTTTAATAAAAATAAGTTTACGACTACTGTTAATCAAGATTTTAAAGCAGTAATTACAAATTGTTCTCAGGTATATCGAGAAGGTCAAAAGGGGACTTGGATAACTGATAACATGATAAAAGCTTACACAAATCTACACGAGCTAGGATATGCTATATCTGTAGAAGTATGGGAAGGCACTGAATTGGTTGGTGGTCTTTATGGTGTAGATATTGGTAATAAAGTATTTTGTGGAGAAAGTATGTTTGCAAAGGTTAGTAACGCTAGTAAATATGGATTTATTGAATTTATAAAAAACTCCAATTATCAATTAATCGATTGCCAATTGCACACCAATCATCTTGAAAGTTTGGGTGGCAAAGATATTTCTAGAGATGAGTTTTTAAAGTATTTACAATTGTAAGTTTAGACTTCATTGTACCTAAAACAGTTAATCTCATGATCGTTAACCATTCCTGTAGCTTGCATGTGAGCATAAACCACTGTCGAGCCCACAAATTTAAATCCACGTTTTTTTAAATCTTTACTCAACGCATCACTCAAAGGTGTATTCGCTGGCGCATATTTGTAATTTTTAAAGCTGTTTTTGATAGGTTTGCCATCAACGAAATTCCAAATGTATTTTGAAAATGAACCAAATTCTTCCTGAACTTTTATAAACGCTTTTGCATTAGAAACTGTAGCATTTACTTTTAATTTATTTCTAATAATTCCTGTATCTTGAAGTAAATCTGCAATTTTATCTTCGTCATAGTTGGCTATTTTATTGTAATCAAAATAATCAAAAGCCTTTCTAAAGTTTTCTCGCTTGCGTAAAATGGTAATCCAACTTAATCCAGCTTGGAAAGTTTCTAGAATTAAAAATTCAAACAACTGATGATCATCATAAACGGGAATACCCCATTCTAAATCGTGATACGCTTCATAAAGTGTATCGCCAACGCACCAACCACATTTGTGTTTTTTCATAATTGTAAGCTTTTGTGAATTATACTACTAATGTAACAACTGTTGCATTATTTTAGGCAATAGAACCTTAATTTTGTAGTATGGAAACTTTACAAATAAATATGATAAACGATATAATCGCTTCTAGCTTAGAAAAAAGTATGTCTTATGACCAGTATAGAGATTTGGTGAATGAGCTAACCGAAAATAACTCGACCACAGGTTCAGAAAAGACAGAAGCCTTAGCAAATTACACAGCATTAAATAATAGGCGAATGAAACGTTGGGATAAAACGGTAAAAGTATCTGATGATACCAAAGCTACCGTCCAAAATTCTAAAAAAAACCTAACATGGTTGGTGCTTACCGAAAGTTGGTGTGGTGATGCAGCGCATATCATTCCAGTAATAAATAAGGTTGCAGAACTCAATAAAAATATCGATTACAGAATTGTACTTCGTGATAAGAATGAAGCCTTGATGAATGAATTTTTAACCAATGGCGGAAAATCAATCCCAAAGCTTATAATGATTGATAACGATACTAAAAAGGTTGAAAATACATTTGGACCAAGACCATCTGTAGCTACACAATTAGTAAACGATTATAAGGCACGCCATGGAAAATTGACACCAGAGTTTAAAGAAGATTTACAACGTTGGTATAATAAAGATAAAGGGCAATCTGTTATTGAAGATTTGCTTAAGGTTTTAGCTTAGTTTTTTCCTTTAAAATAGAAGGTTATCGAACCTATTTGGTCGGTACGGTTTGACGTATTAAATCGTACCGATTTTGCATATGCTATAGCATGTTCAATTAAACATTCGTTATTACTATTTGACGAACCATTAATATAGGCCTCAAAAACATTACCTGTATTATCTACTTTAATGTTTACAATTATTTTTCCTGAAGTTTCGCACAAATATCTTGGCGTATCATAGCTCAAAAGTCTGCGGTCTTTTAACGAATAGCTTAGTGTACTTCCACCTTTAGCGTGCTCGGCAATGCCGTTTTGCTTTTTGTCTAATAAATCTTGAAGCTTTTTATAAGATTTGGTATCTTTTTGTTTTAATGCATAAGCTTCATTAGTTCTGTATTCAGAATTAGTTACTGTTTCTATTTCTTCTCTCTCAGCTTTATTTTCTTCAAGACGCTTTGTGGTTTTTTCAAAATCGTCTGCGCTTATAGTTTTAAAGTTCTTCATGAGTTTTTTGTACTCTTGGTCTTCATTAAAAGCTTTGTTAGTAGTAGGTGATTTTAAATCTTGAATTTCCTCAAGTTCTTTCTGAATGTCTTCCTCGGTTTTAGGTTCTATTTCGTAAAACGTTTCTGCAATTGCATCTTTAGTATTTGTGAGTTGAATACTAAACATACCAAACGCAACAATACCTGTGATAAGGCTTGTTATAATTAGCGCTTTGTATTTTTCTATGTAATGCATTTAGTTTGTTTAGGACAAAAATCATACCTAATTGATATACGTATATAGTATGAAAAAGGATTAGTAAAAGGTTTAATCTTCCTCTTTCTTAGGTAATGTTGCAATAAATGCTTCAGGAGTTAGACCATCTTCAGCTTTAAAAACACCAATACGTGTACGTCGTAATACCGAGAGATGTGCACCAGAATTTAATGCTTTTCCAAAATCATGAGCTAAAGAACGAATGTAAGTACCTTTGCTACAAACAACTCTAAAATCTATATTATTCCCACTGATATTGGTAATTTCAAACTCAGTAATTTCAACTTGTCTTGATTTTATCTCTACGGTTTCGCCAGCACGAGCAAACTCATATAGACGCTTTCCTTCTTTTTTTATTGCTGAAAATATTGGAGGAAATTGTTCAATTATACCTGTAAATTGAGCTGTGATTTTATGTATGAGTTCTTCAGTAATATGTTCCGTAGGAAATGTTTCATTGATTTCGGTTTCTAAATCATAAGAAGGTGTTGTGCTTCCTATGACAAAAGTGCCTGTGTATTCTTTTTCTTGACCTTGAAACGTATTAATTTGCTTTGTCATTTTACCAGTGCAAATCACCAATAAGCCTGTTGCTAATGGGTCTAATGTGCCAGCGTGACCAACCTTTATCTTCTTGATATTGTAAGCTTGACGAATCGCCCATCGCAATTTGTTAACAGCCTGAAATGATGTCCAAGTCAGAGGTTTGTCTATTAATAAGACCTGACCGTTTTTAAAGTCTTCTCCAGTTTTCATGTTAGTAATTGAATAAAGAAAATCCTATGGCAATAAGCCCAACAATGACGCAGTAAATTGCAAAGTAGCTAAGCTTACTCTTTTTAACTAAAGATATCATCCAAGTACATGCAAAAAGTCCAGCAACAAAAGCAGCAACAAAACCAATACCTAAAGATGTAAAGTTTGCCGAGTCATAAGTCAATTCTCCACCAAGGATATCTTTTGCAATTTTCCCAAAAATTAAAGGCACAACCATTAAAAACGAAAATCGTGCGGCTTTAGTTTTGTCATTTCCTAATAATACCGATGTCGATATGGTTGCTCCAGAGCGAGAAATTCCAGGTAACATAGCCACAGCTTGAGAAATTCCGATGACAAATGCGTTTTTGAAACTTACTTTTTTCTGAGTGTCTTTTGCTTTATCAGCTAAAAATAAAAGTATAGCAGTAACGATTAGCATACAACCTACAAGTAGAATGTTTCCACCAAAAAGCGCTTCGAGTTGCTCTTCAAAAAATAAACCAACAATAACTGCAGGAATCATAGAAACTGCAATTTTTGTTGCAAACTGCGAATCTTCGTTCCATTGAAATTTAAAAATTCCTTTTAAAAGAGATAAAATATCTTTTCTGAATACAACGATGGTACTTAGTGCCGTTGCAAAATGAAGTACTACTGTAAATAATAAACTTTCTTTTGGTACAGAATTATCACCCAAAATAGCTTTTCCTAACTCTAAATGCCCACTTGAAGACACTGGTAAAAACTCAGTAAGCCCTTGGATTATTCCTAATAAAATTGCATCAATTGTATCCATGAAACAAAAGTATTAAAATACAGTTACTGAAAAATTAAAACGCAATGAAATATTAAACTTAATCCTTTTTCTTATCAGGATTTAAAAGAATAGCATAAACCTGAATACCAAAACCAATCAACACTAATGTTGGTGCCAAACGGATACGTCTCCAATGAAAAATAGACTCGTCAAATACATTTGGGTCGTCACTGCCACCACCGGCCATTAAGATAAAACCAACAGCAATAAAGGCTAGACCAATGAATAACCATTTGTAGTTCTTCTTCCCGAAGATGAATGTACTTTTTGCTGATTGTTTGCGTTTTTGTTCGCCCATGATTTGTAGTATAACTAGTGCAAAGTAAACATATTATTTAAAATTTTGGAGTTAAGAATATCAAAAAATAAATGCTCAGTATTGAACTTAGCAAATCAATACTGAGCATTTATAGTATTAAACACTTAAAATTTAATAGACTATTTTTTTGTAATGTTCTTTTGCAATCTCTTTTTTTGATTCTTTTTCAAATTCTGAATTTGCATTTACTAAAACAAAAGCGACTATTCCGACTAGGCAAATGCCTACAAATAATATACGATTCATATTCAAAGGTTTTTAGAGGTTAAACTTTTTCTTTGGTTAGCGTATAGTTATGTCATTAATTTTGTTTTGTATTTAGATTATAGATAACTCAAGAGTTGTTCCGAAATTGTAAATGAAGTGATAAAGTGATGTTAAATTTTTTATAGTGATTTATATTTTTAGTCGAAAAAGGATTGAATTCTATAAGTTAAAATAACCAGAGGTTTCAAATTTGAAGGTTTTCCATATTCAAACTCAGTTTCGAATTCTGTTTCTAAATATCGAAAAAGTTTATCACTACATTTAATCTCTCCTTCAAGCCAATTAGACCAGCCAAACATAATTTTTTTAAACCCTTTTCTAAGAATTAGGAAGTCATCATCAATTCCAGCATTGAAACCATTATACTTTGCTGTCAATTTCCAACCTTTATTTCTTAAACCAGAAATTATACTTTTCCACTTTTCCGTTTCAATATTTATAGCCGTTTTTTTCAATAGACATTAGTCTTAATATGTAGTTCTTCAAAAAGAATTGTTTTAATAGGATATTAAATCAGTATATCTTCTATTGTCTAAGTTTCTCTTTTCTTAAAATTAATAATACAACTGGTCTGTCTTCAAATTCAAGAAGCGTTGTGTAGCAATAAACGTACTAATCCAAGTAATAAGAATCCCAAGAAGAAAAATACCAACAAATAGGGCAACAATCCAAACCATGTTTTTAAGTAACATCAGTTCTGGGAATGTAATGTCTAGATAGTAAAGCACAACTGCCATACCAGCAAGAGCCAACAAAGCGCCTATAATTCCTAATTTTACACTTTGCCATACAAAAGGCTTACGGATAAAACGTTTTGTCGCACCAACCATTTGCATGGTTTTGATGATAAAACGTTTAGAATATACTGCCAATCGGATTGAGCTATTAATTAAAAGTACAGCAATTAAGGTAAAAAGTCCACTGATAATTAAGACCCAAAGCGTTATTTTCTTGACGTTATCATTCATCAATTCTACCAAGTCGTTATCGTAGTCTATCTCATGAATAAAAGATTTTTCAGAAATAGATTCTGAAATTTCAGTTAATTTTTCAGTAGTTACAAAATCAGCTTTTAGATAAACGTCTATAGAATTTTTTAGGGGATTATAACCTACTAAATCCATAAAATCCTCACCATTTTTTTCTTTCAATATTTCCGCAGCTTCTTCTTTAGAGACATAAAGTGCTTCTTTAGAATAGTCTGCTAAAGCCAAACTTTTTTTAAGCTGATTAACTTCAACCTCTTTTGCGGTGTCATTCAAATAGATAGTCATTACCACTTGTTCTTTAAAATGGTCGGCTACTTTTTTAGAGTTTATGACTAATAATCCCAAGCACCCTAAAAGGAATAATACCAATGCAATACTTATCACTACAGAGATGTATGATGATATTAATTTACGTTTTTGGTAAGAGTCAAAAGATGAGGCCATGAATGGATAATTAATACGTAAAAATAAAAAACAATTTGTTTATGCTGAGTATTACAACGTTTAGTTTTTAAATGTGTTGTAATAGCCCTAAATTTGGCGCTTATTTCAAGGAAAATACTGTGATGCGATACGATTTCAATCAGATTGAAAAAAACTGGCAAAAATATTGGTCAGATAACAAAACATTTAAGGCTTCAAATACCAGCGATAAGCCAAAGTATTATGTACTAGATATGTTCCCTTATCCAAGTGGTGCAGGTTTACACGTTGGGCATCCGTTAGGTTACATTGCCAGTGATATTTATGCGCGTTACAAACGCCACAAAGGATTTAATGTATTGCATCCTCAAGGTTATGATAGTTTTGGTTTGCCTGCTGAGCAGTACGCAATTCAAACGGGTCAACATCCAGCAATTACTACAGAAGCGAATATAAAAACCTATCGTCGTCAGTTAGACCAAATCGGATTTTCTTTCGATTGGAGCAGAGAAGTACGTACAAGTAATCCTGAATATTACAAATGGACGCAGTGGATTTTTATTCAGTTGTTTGAGTCTTGGTTTAATAATGAGACCAACAAAGCTGAAGATATTAAAACATTAATATCCGTTTTTGAAGCTGAAGGAAACGCAACTGTCAACGCAGCTTGTGACGATAATATAGATCCATTTTCTGCTGAAGAATGGAATAGTTTTTCATCCGAAAAACAACAAGAAATACTACTTAAATACAGACTAACCTATTTAGCGGAGACCGAAGTTAACTGGTGTCCAGCTTTAGGAACTGTTTTAGCAAATGACGAAATCGTAAATGGCGTTTCAGAACGTGGTGGTCATCCGGTAGTGCGTAAAAAAATGACACAATGGAGTATGCGTATTTCTGCTTATGCCGAGCGTTTACTTCAAGGTTTAGAAACTATTGATTGGACAGATTCTTTAAAAGAAAGCCAACGCAATTGGATTGGAAAATCGGTTGGCGCTTCTGTGACGTTTAATGTCAACGGTCATGATAAAAAAATAGACGTTTTTACAACGCGACCAGATACAATTTACGGTGTAAGTTTTATGACCTTAGCACCAGAGCACGATTACGTGTCTCAAATAACAACACCAGAACAAAAAGAAGCTGTCGATGCTTATGTTGATGCTACCGCAAAGCGAAGTGAACGAGAGCGTATGGCAGATGTAAAAACTATTTCTGGGGTATTTACTGGTGCATATGCAGAGCATCCTTTTACAAAAGAACTAATCCCGATTTGGATTGGCGATTACGTTTTGGCAAGCTACGGAACAGGCGCAGTTATGGCAGTACCTTGTGGTGACCAACGTGACTACGATTTTGCAAAGCATTTTGATATTGCAATACCAAATATTTTTGAAGGCGTCGATATTTCTGAAGAAGCTTATGGTTCAAAAGACAACGTTAAGATTGCAAACAGTGATTTCTTAAACGGAATGAACTATAAAAAAGCATCAAAACGTGCGATATACGAATTAGAGCAAATTGGTCAAGGCGAAGGAAAAACCAATTACCGTTTGCGTGATGCAGTCTTCTCTAGACAGCGTTATTGGGGCGAACCTTTCCCAGTATATTACGTCAACGATATGCCGCAAATGATTGACAAAGCACATTTGCCAATTGTTTTACCAGAAGTCGAAAAATATTTACCAACGGAAGAAGGTGAGCCGCCATTAGGTCGTGCTGATGTTTGGGCTTGGTGTACAGAAAGCAATACTGTTGTTAGCAATGACAAAATAAATAATACAACGATTCATCCCTTAGAGTTGAATACCATGCCAGGTTGGGCAGGAAGTTCATGGTACTTTTTTCGTTATATGGAAGAAGCCAATCGTGACGATGTTTTTGCAAGCGAAGAGGCTTTGAATTATTGGGAAAATGTAGATTTATACATTGGTGGTAGCGAACACGCCACAGGCCATTTATTATACTCGCGTTTTTGGGTAAAACTATTGAAAGACAGAGGTTTTGTTGGTGTTGATGAGCCTTTCAAAAAGCTGATTAACCAAGGAATGATATTAGGGACGAGTGCTATCATTTATAGAATTAAAAGTAAACAATTTATTAATCCAGTTTTCTTTAGTAAAGATTTCATTCAGAAACTGGTTGATAATAAGTCATCAATGACAGATTATCCTGAATATAAAAAACTTGAAAAAGCTTTGTTCGATAGTGTTGTTTCTAAAAATGGAATTAGAAGTATTTTTACAACGGTAGAAACAAATTGGGAACAATTTATTCCAATTCATGCAGACGTATCATTTGTAAATTCCTCAGATGAATTAGATATAGAAGCTTTTAGAAATTGGAGAGCTGAATTCAAAAATGCGGAATTTATAACTGAAGAAGATGGAACTTTTAAAGTTTCTAGAGATGTCGAAAAAATGTCAAAATCCAAATACAATGTCGTCAATCCAGATGATATTGTAGAACAATATGGCGCAGACAGTCTAAGACTATACGAAATGTTCCTTGGGCCATTAGAACAATACAAACCTTGGAATACAGCAGGTATTACTGGTGTGCATAATTTCTTAAAGAAACTTTGGAAATTGTATGTTGGTCAAGATAGTTTAAATGTCAATGATGTTGAGCCTTCAAAAGACAATTTAAAAACACTACATAAAACCATTAAAAAAGTAGAAGAGGATATTGAGAATTTCTCATTCAACACATCTGTGTCTACATTTATGATTGCGGTTAATGAGTTGACAGCTCAAAAGTGTACAAGCAAAGATATCTTGCAACCATTGTTGATTTTAATTTCACCTTATGCACCACATATCGCTGAAGAATTATGGTCACAATTAGGAAATAATGAATCGATTTCTACGGCACCTTTCCCAATTTTTGATGAAAGTCATTTGGTAGAGAGCAACAAAAATTATCCAATTTCGTTTAATGGTAAAATGCGTTTTACTTTAGAATTGTCTTTAGACTTATCAAAAGATGAGATTGAAAAGATAGTATTAGCACACGAAAAAACGCAAGAACAATTACAAGGTCGCACACCTAAAAAGGTAATTGTTGTACCAGGTAAAATTGTAAATATTGTAGGGTAATGTCATGAATTGGCTTAATAAAAAAAGATTGAAAAAGGTTGCTGTTATTTTAATAGCAGCCTTTTTTATTAGTCAATTGTTACTACTTATTTTCGAAAAAGACTTTGCCCAAGCCGAATGGCAAAGTAAGCCGCAAGAACGTTACCAAATGGTTGACGATATCATTGAGTCGCAATTATTCATCGGAAAGTCACAAGCAGATGTAATAACTCTTTTAGGTCAACCAGCATTGACTTTAAATAACCAAAAACTTCAATTGATTTATAGGCTAGGAAAAGCACCTAGTTTTTTTGATAATGACGAAGCCGAATTGGTAATTACTTTTCAAGACAAAAAAGTGATAAAGGTTACGGAGAATAAGAACTAACTTATTTTAATCTGCTTCAATAAAATTACGGATTTCATAATATTTATTCTTTAAATTATCACATTCGTAATTATTTTAAATATCTCATTTTAAGACTATTCGTTTTAAAATTTAAATTTAAATTCAAGTCCAATTACTAATCTCAACACTACAACGAGTATGAAAATTGGAGTTCCAAAAGAAATCAAAAACAACGAAAACCGAGTCGGTATGACACCTTCGGGCGTTTTCGAATTAACAAAAAGAGACCACACTGTATTTGTGCAAAAAGATGCAGGATTTGGAAGTGGATTTTTTGATCAAGATTATAAAGATGTTGGTGCCATCGTTTTAGATACTATCGAAGAAGTATATGGGTCAAGTGAAATGATTGTAAAGGTCAAAGAACCTATAGCAGAAGAATACCCACTAATAAAATCGCATCACGTCGTATTTACATATTTTCACTTTGCATCTAGTGAGCCTTTGACTAAAGCTATGCTTAAGAGTAAAGCTGTTTGTATTGCTTATGAAACAGTAGAAGATGCTGATGGTACTTTACCACTTTTAACACCGATGTCAGAGGTTGCTGGTCGTATGGCCATACAACAAGGTGCTAAATATTTAGAAAAACCTATTAAAGGTCGTGGCGTTCTATTAGGTGGCGTTCCAGGAGTGCCACCAGGTAAAGTTTTAGTTTTAGGTGCAGGAACAGTGGGAATTCAAGCTGCAAAAATGGCCGCAGGTTTAGGTGCGCATGTGACGATTATGGATATTAATATGAAGCAATTACGTTATGTTAACGATGTGATGCCAAGTCATGTAGTAACGGAATTTTCAAGTGAGTATAATATCAGAAAACGAATTCAAAATCATGATCTTATTATAGGAGGTGTTTTAGTTAAAGGTGCAAAAGCACCTAAGCTAATAACTCGTGATATGCTTAAAGAAATGAGACCAGGTACTGTTTTGGTGGATGTTGCTGTAGATCAAGGTGGTTGTATAGAAACCACAAAAGCAACTACACACGAAGATCCAACTTATATTATTGATGATGTGGTACATTATTGTGTTGCTAATATGCCAGGTGCAGTGCCTTATACATCGACTTTGGCATTAACTAATGTGACTTTGCCTTATGTTTTAAAACTGGCAAATTTAGGTTGGAAAAATGCACTTGATAAAGATAAAGTATTAGCAAAAGGGCTTAACATTGTTGATGGTAAAATTGTATATGATGAAATTGCAGAAGCTTTTAATTGGTCAATTGAAGCAATGTAGCGAAGTCTAAACTGACAAAATTTCTTAACAAGTATTTGGCGCACTTTTTGTATTATAATTAGTAATTTTAAAATATTAAAAAGATAAAATTATGTTTGGATATTATATATTAATAGGAGCAATAGCATTGGTGAGTTGGTTAGTTAGTAACAAGCTAAAACAAAAGTTTGCATTCTATTCTAAACGACAATTACAAAATGGAATGTCTGGTCGCGAAATTGCCGAAAAGATGTTGGCTGATAATGGTATTTATGATGTTGAGGTGATATCAGTTAGAGGACAATTAACAGATCATTATAATCCGAAAAACAAAACAGTAAACCTTAGTGAAGCTGTATATAACCAGCGTAATGCCGCCGCAGCGGCAGTTGCTGCACATGAGGTTGGTCATGCAGTACAACATGCCACAGCTTATGGTGCTTTGCAAATGCGCTCGCAATTAGTACCAATTGTTAGTGTAACTTCTGGCATGAGTCAATGGCTTGTTATCGGTGGATTAATATTAGGTGCTACAGCTGGTTTAGGATATTGGGTTGCTGTGGCTGGATTAGTATTTATGGGAGCAGCTACATTATTTAGTTTTATAACATTACCAGTAGAATACGATGCTAGTAATCGTGCTTTAGCTTGGTTAAAAACTAAAAACATGGTAAACCAACAAGAATATGAAGGTGCAGAAGATGCACTTAAATGGGCTGCAAGAACTTATTTGGTTGCTGCGATTGGTGCTTTAGCATCCTTATTATATTGGGCACTTCAAGTGTTTGGAGGTCGTGATTAATAAATATTTAAAAAACAAAAAAGGCTCTGAAATTTCAGAGCCTTTTTTGTTTCTATTTAAGAAATCACTTACATTTATAAAAAACTAATCAATTTTTATGGAAAATCAAGTGCAAGGTCCAATTTTAGTTGGCAATTTAGAAGATAGTCAAAAGGCAACTTTCTATCGCAAAACATACATGCATGTGGCATGGGCAGTTTTAGCATTTACTATACTCGAGTATATATTTATTACAATGTTTGAAGACACTGTTGTAAATCTAATAAACCTAATGTTTGCCAATAACTTTTCATGGCTAATCGTATTAGGTCTTTTTTGGGTAGGAAGTTCAATGGCAGATAAACTAGCACATCACGAGTCTCGACAGACGCAATACATGGGCTTAGGTTTATACGTGTTATTAGAAGCGATTATCTTTTTGCCAATGATTTATTATGCAGCTTATTCATCTACTGGTACTGATATGTTAACGCAAGCAGTTATAGTTACACTTTGCCTTTTCGGAGGATTGACAGCAGTTGTATTTATGACTAACAAAAATTTTTCGTTTTTAAAAACAGGATTAGTAATCGCTAGTTTTATTGTTGTAGGATTAATTGTAGCAGGAAGCTTGTTTGGTTTTAATCTAGGCTTATGGTTCTCAATGGCTATGGTCGTTTTCGCTGGTGCAGCTATATTATACCAAACTTCTAAAGTAAAATATGAATATACAGAAGATCAATATGTCGGTGCAGCCTTAGGTATTTTTGCAGCTGTAATGTTATTGTTTTGGTATATCCTTCAGATATTTATGTCAAGAGATTAATCATATAGACTACAAATAAATTTAAAAAAGGTTCTGAAAATTCAGAGCCTTTTTTATTTGCATTAATATAGTATCTAAAAGAATTTAGACTGGTTATAAATTGTTAAAAATAATTCTGTTATGTGACAAATGTCACAGAGTAGAATAACTTGATTTCGGATATTTATTGTACAATTAAATCCAAATCAGTTATGAAAAGAGTTTTTATAATTTTAGTCTTAGTTTTTGGTTTGTTAAGCTGCAATAATTCCAAAAATTTCTCTGATGTATCTCAAGAAGTGAGTTACTCGACCCAAAAATCACATCCAGGAAAAACACTTTTGGAAAACAAATGTTACGTTTGTCATAGTCCAACAGCAACCCACGATAATAGATTGGCGCCACCTATGATTGCCGTAAAAAAACATTACATAAATGATAAGACTACTAAATTAGATTTTACTAATGCTATGAGAGCTTGGATAAAAAATCCTAATGAAGTTGACGCCAAAATGTTTGGTGCTGTTAGACGATTTGGAGTTATGCCAAAAGCTGAATATTCTGATGAGGATATTACTCAAATAGCAGATTATATCTACGATAATGATATAGAATCACCAGAATGGTTCGAAGAACATTACAAAAACCGAAAAGGAAAAGCAAACAAAGGAAAGCGAAACTAAACCTAAGGATTAGATTTTTATTTGTCTGTCAATCTGTTGTTGTAAGGATATAAAAGTTTCAGTTCGCGACACACCAGTTATACTCTGTATTTGCGTATTCAAAACATGCATTAAATGTTCGTTGTCTTTTGATAAAATCTTAATAAAAATACTCCAATTTCCGGTAGTATAGTGACATTCAATAACTTCAGGAATACGTTTTAATTGTTTTACAGCTTCTGGATTACTAACGGCTTTATCTAAATATACGCCTACGAAAGCCATAGTTGTATATCCTAAAATTTTAGGATTTACGATAAATTTTGACCCAGCTAAAAGACCAGATTTTTCAAGCTTACGAAGACGTTGGTGTATTGCTGCACCTGAGATTCCGACAGCTCGTGCGATTTCTAAAATAGGTGTTCTTGCATCTTGCATTAAAGCACGAAGTATCTTTTTGTCAATACCA
The DNA here is from genome assembly GCF_002163855.1 of Winogradskyella sp. PC-19. Taxonomy (NCBI): domain Bacteria; kingdom Pseudomonadati; phylum Bacteroidota; class Flavobacteriia; order Flavobacteriales; family Flavobacteriaceae; genus Winogradskyella; species Winogradskyella sp. PC-19. Next base: position 2,263,082 of record NZ_CP019332.1, read on the forward strand.
TCTATGAAAATACCTTTATCGTTAACTTTCATTTTATATTTAGTTTAAAACTGAAAGTTAAAAGTACTAAAAGAATCAGAAAATGTAACTTCAATTCAGACATTTAGTGGGTTGTAACCCAAATACTCTACTTCTTTTTCTGAAAATTGAATATTGTACTCGGTTAATTCCTTAAGGATAGGCGTATAAATTTCTTTGGTTATTGGTATTTGAACACCAGGTGTTTTTATTTTGCCGTTAAGTACAGCAAGAGTCGCCATAGCAACAGGTAAACCAACCGTTTTTGCCATGGCAGTATATGTTTGGTCTTCTCCAATAGCAACCATAGTAGCATCAATTTGATGTCGTTTTCCGTCAAGTTCGTAGCCAAATTTATGATACATAACAATCATGTCTTTATCGTCTTGACTTAAAGTCCAACTATCCATTAATATCTTTTGTAGAATTTGTGCAGGAGTCGCTTTTTTCAGTTCTACCATTTTAGTACTACTGAAAATATTTAGTTCTAGAAACTTATCCCAAACAATGTCGTCTTGGTCAATTTTTAAAGCGTGTCTAAACTTTAATTCTACTGAATCTGTTGGACTGTAAGGTAAAAATGCATTTACAAAATCGCGATAGCTCATATTTTCACTGTCATCTATAGTATAGCTGTCATCTGTCATTCCTAATTGTACAAAAACATTCCATGCGCGACTAAATCCAACGCGACGCATTGTACCACGATACAATGTTTTTACATGATCTAATCCGTAAACATGTTGATATTTTAATGAGTCTCGATTGGCATATGCTTCAAAACGTCCATAGTTGTCTATTTCTAAGAATTCTGTGCGCCTAAATAGCCTATTATAAGGAATATATTTAAACTGATTTTCTTGTAAAAATTTTGCAGCGCCACCTTGTCCAGCAGTAACAACATTTCTAGGATTCCATGTAAATTTATAGTTCCATAAATTATTATCACTTTCAGGTGCAACTAAACCACCAGTAAACGATTCAAACAAAATCATTTTACCTCCATTATCTCTAATACGGTCAATAACTTGCATGGCACTCATATGGTCAATGCCTGGATCTACACCAATCTCGTTCATAAATACCAAGTTGTTGGATTTGGCGTCTTCGTCTAAAGCTTTCATTTCTTCACTAACATAAGATGCTGTAACCATATGCTTCTTGTACGTAATACAATCCTTAGCAACCTCGATGTGAAATCTTGCAGGTAACATAGACACCACTATATCTGCATTTTTAATAGCGACTATACGAGATTTGGCATCAAAAACGTCGAGATGGATGATTTTGACTTTAGTATCACTAACCATTTTCTTTACATTATCAACGTTGAGATCACCAATGGTTATTTGTAAATTTTCTGAAGTTGATTTATCAACTAAATATTTTATTAGATATGAGGATGATTTTCCTGCGCCGATAATTAAAATCTTTCGCATAGTGGCTTTATATGAGTAATTTTGTATAATACGAATGTAGTAAATTGAAATTCGATTTAAGATTTATAAAGCCAAATATTTATGAACAAAAAATTATTGATTACAGCTGCGATTTTTGGAATTTTAGGAATTATCTTAGGTGCTTTTGCAGCTCATGGTTTGGAGAAATTAGTGGATGCAAAAGCGATAAAATCTTTTGAAACAGGTGTTCGTTACCAAATGTATCATGCCTTTTTCTTATTGATTTTAGGAAATACATCCTTTATGAGTCAAAAAGCAAAATCATATATTCTTACATTAGTTGTTTTAGGTGTGTTTTTCTTTTCTTTTTCAATTTATGGATTAGCTACTAATGCATTAACATCCTTTGATTTTAAGGCCATTGCCTTTGTTACACCAATTGGTGGATTGCTACTTATTTTGGCTTGGTTGGTATTGTTAATTAATATCTTAAAAACTAAGTTGGATTAACAGTTTTTAAGAGCCTATTTTAAAATAAAGTTTTACTTTTGCCGAATAACACAACAAAAAAAATATGGTAAATTCAGACCAATCTACGAAAACGATTTCGTTAGAAAAGTACGGAATTAAAAATGCAAAAATCAACTACCAATTATCTCCCGACGAACTACAATCTAGAGCCGTAGAAAATGGACAAGGTGTAGAAACTTCAAACGGAACGCTTGCAGTAAATACAGGCGAATTTACAGGGCGTTCTCCTCAAGATCGTTTTATTGTAAAAGATGATATTACTAAAGACCGTGTTTGGTGGGGCGATATTAATATTCCGTTTGATTCGGATAAGTTTCAAAAGCTCTACGATAAGGTCGTAGATTATCTTTCAGAAAAGGAAGTGTATGTTAGAGATAGCTACGCCTGTGCAGACGAAAACTACAAATTAAACATCAGAGTTATTAATGAGTATCCTTGGAGTAACATGTTTGCTTATAACATGTTTTTGCGTCCTACAGAAGATGAGTTAAAAGATTTTGTACCAGAATGGACTGTTGTTAATGCTCCAGGTTTTATGGCAGACGCAGACATTGATGGTACGCGTCAACACAATTTTGCGATTTTAGATTTTACAAGAAAAATTGCCTTAATTGGAGGAACTGGATATACAGGTGAAATTAAAAAAGGAATTTTTTCTGCATTAAACTTTATTCTTCCAGTATTTAAAAACACGTTACCGATGCACTGTAGTGCCAATGTTGGCGAAGATGGTGATACAGCAATTTTCTTTGGTTTATCTGGAACAGGAAAAACAACATTATCAACAGACCAAAACAGAAGTTTAATTGGTGACGATGAGCACGGTTGGACAAGCGAGAATTCTGTTTTTAATTTTGAAGGTGGTTGTTACGCTAAAGTAATTAATCTTTCTGCGGAGCAAGAGCCAGAAATTTATGGAGCTATTAAAAAAGGCGCTATTCTTGAAAACGTCATTCTTGATGATAATAACAATGTCGATTTTGCTGATACATCGATAACTCAGAATACTAGAGTAAGTTATCCTATTTATCATATAGAAAATATTAAAAAACCTTCAGTAGGTAATAATCCTAAAAATATTTTCTTTTTAACCGCAGATGCGTTTGGTGTGTTACCTCCAATCTCTAAGTTGACACCAAGTCAAGCAGCCTATCATTTCATTTCTGGATATACAGCTAAAGTAGCAGGAACAGAAGCTGGTGTTGTAGAGCCACAACCATCTTTTTCGGCGTGTTTTGGAGCACCTTTTATGCCGCTTCATCCTACAAAATATGCAGAGATGCTCAGCAAAAAAATGAAAGATGCTGGTGTAAATGTTTGGTTGGTTAATACCGGTTGGACTGGTGGACCTTATGGTGTTGGAACTAGAATAAAATTAAAATATACACGTGCAATGATTAATGCTGTTTTAGAAGGTCATTTAGGGCTTTATAATTACAATGATTATCATATTCACTCTGTTTTTGGAGTTGCACAACCAAGAACTTGTCCTGGAGTACCAGATGAGGTGTTAAGCCCAAGAACAACTTGGGATAATGATGAAGCTTATTACAAAATGGCTTTTAAATTATCTAATGAGTTTAGAGAAAATTTTAAACAGTTTGAATCTTATGCGTCAGAAGAAATTAGACGCGGTGGACCACAACGCTATACTTTTTAGTATTAGTATTAGAAATACTAATAAAAAAAAGCGATTCAGTAATTTCTGAATCGCTTTTTTTATTTTATAATAATTTAAAGGACTATTTACCTTTATTAACTTGGTCAATATACTTTTTTAAAGCCATAGTCATTGAAGGTGTTTCTGGTGTTGGTGCAGCAATATCTACACGAAGTCCTTTTGCTTCAACAGCTTTAATTGTTGTATTTCCAAACACTGCAAGACGTGTGTCGTTTTGTTTAAAATCTGGAAAGTTTTTAAATAAAGAATCTATACCTGATGGACTAAAGAATACTAAAATATCATAAGTTACATTCTCTAAGTCAGATAAATCACTTATTACAGTTTTATAGAAGGTAGCTTGTGTCCATTTTACACCAAGATTATCTAAAGTACTAGGTATAATTGGTTTTACCTTGTCTGTAGTTGGTAATAAAAAGGTTTCGTCTTTATATTTTTTTATTAATGGAGAAAGCTCTTCAAAAGTACGCTTACCAACATAAATTTTTCGTTTTCTGTAAACCACATATTTTTGTAAATAGTAAGCTACAGCTTCTGATTGGCAGAAGTACTTCATTGAGTCTGGCACTTTGAAACGCATTTCTTCAGCAACTCTAAAAAAATGATCTACAGAATTTCTACTTGTTAATACAATAGCAGAAAATTTACTTAAGTCAATTTTTTGTTGTCTAATTTCTTTGGCTTCTACGCCTTCAACATGAATAAACGGTCTGAAATCTACTTTTACCTTTTGACGATCTTGTAAATCGAAGTAAGGTGAATTTTCAATTTTAGGCTCAGGCTGTGACACCAATATCGTTTTTACTTTCATATGCTAAACGCTTTTTTACCCGAAATAATCTTTAATTACCTTATACAAAATAACATAAGGTCCAATTTCGAGAGCGCAAAGATACAATAAAAAATAGAAAAAATTAGAAATAACAGCTTTTTGATAGAGTTTCAAGAATCTTAAAAAACCACTGATATTAATTAATAATAGTATAGTGATTGTTGAATAAAGTACTAGTTTTTTATCCAATTTGCTGAATAATAACAGAATATTAGTAAGCAATAATAATAGTCCAGAAATATTTTTATAAGTAGATTTTTGAAATAAATAAATTTTAGCAAATTCTGAAAATTCAAAAAAATGAGCAACAAGACGTTCTATCAAAGCCTTTACAATCAAAGTAATTGCTATAACAGAGAAAAGAATTAGGAGCAGATAATTATTATCAAATACGTTTGAGTCTTTTAAATGTGAATAAGAAAGGAAAATAAAGATACCTAGTGTTACAATAAAATTTAAGAATAATAGACCAGTGAAAACATCTATTTTTCTTTGTTCTTTGGCATATATCTTAATATACCTATCGTTCCATATTACAGCTAAAAAATCGATAAATCTAGTTGCAAACAATTGGCGTGCAGTCACAACAATAACAAAGCAGCCTATGATTAGACTGATATATAAATCTTGAGTGAAGTATTCTCTTAGCATTAGGCTAATTTAAGAAGAAAAGTCTAAAATTTGATTTATAACCTAAAAGCCAAATAAACAGTATAGAATAATTCAAAAACTTTACATTTGCTAAAATTACTAAGCCAATGAGTGATGCCATAGTCATCATACCAACTTACAACGAGAAAGAGAATATAAAATCCATTATTGAAGCGGTTTTTTTATTACCCAATGATTTTCATGTTCTTGTTGTAGATGATAATTCTCCCGATGGGACAGCATCAATAGTTGAAGAACTAAAGACTATTCATAAGGATAATTTACACCTATTAAGTAGAGAAGGTAAAAACGGTTTGGGTACTGCATATATTGACGGATTTAAATGGTGCTTAAAAAAAGATTATCAATTTATCTTTGAGATGGATGCTGATTTTTCTCATAATCCTAAAGACTTGGTAAGATTATACGATGCAGCAAATAATATGGGGTCAGACGTTATCGTAGGTTCACGCTATATAAAAGGTGTTAATGTAGTTAATTGGCCGTTGACACGAATTTTGTTATCCTATGGCGCGTCATTATATGTGAAACTAATAACAGGAATGCGAATACAAGATCCAACCGCAGGATTTATTTGTTATAAAAGAGAAGTCCTAGAGGTCATAAATCTGGATGAAATAAAATTTATCGGTTATGCGTTTCAGATAGAAATGAAATTTAAAGCCTACAAAAAAGGTTTTAAAATTCTTGAGATTCCAATTATCTTTACAGACCGAATTAGGGGTAAATCAAAAATGTCAAGTGGAATAATTTCTGAGGCTATCTTTGGGGTGATTAGTCTTAAGTGGAATAGCCTTTTTAATAAAGAAAAATAATGAGTAAGCAAACACTTATAAAAAATGCAAAGATTGTCAATGAAGGCGCAATCATCGAAGGAGATATATTAATTGAAGATAACATAATCAAGGAGATTGAAAGCTCAATAAGTGTAAAGTCTGCTGATGTAAATGTAATTGATGTTGAAGGAAATCACGTGTTCCCTGGAATGATTGACGATCAAGTACATTTTAGAGAGCCAGGATTAACTCATAAGGCTAATATCGAAACAGAATCAAAAGCTGCTATTGCAGGAGGAATTACTTCTTTTATAGAGATGCCTAATACCAATCCGCAAACTACAACTATAGAGAAATTAGAAGAAAAATTCGATATAGCTAAGCAATCTTCATATGCTAATTACTCTTTTATGTTTGGTGGTACCAATGATAACTTAGAAGAAATTTTAAAGGTTGACCCAAAATCTGTAGCAGGATTAAAGTTGTTTTTAGGTTCATCTACAGGTAATATGTTGGTCGATGATCCTGATATATTAGAAAAAATATTTTCGAGTACTGATTTAGTAATTTCTGTGCATTGTGAAGACGAAGCTACAATAAGAGAAAATTTAGCTAAAGCAAAGGCTCAATATGGAGATGACATTCCTATGGAAATGCATTCTGTAATTAGAAGCGAAGAGGCTTGCTATTTGTCGTCTTCAAAAGCTATCGAGCTGGCCAAAAAAACAGGAGCACGGTTACACGTTTTTCACTTATCAACGGCAAAGGAAACAGAGCTTTTTACAAATAAAATTCCGTTGAAGGACAAAAAAATCACAGCCGAGGTTTGTATACATCACCTTTGGTTTTCAGACCAAGATTATAAAAGAAAAGGTAGTAGGATAAAATGGAATCCCGCTGTGAAAACTGCCAATGACAGAGACGGACTATGGAAAGCACTCTTAGATGACAGAATTGACGTGATTGCCACTGATCATGCTCCACATACCACTGAAGAAAAAAATAACCCATACACAAGTGCACCGTCTGGTGGACCACTAGTTCAGCACGCTTTCGTAGCACTGCTAGAAGCTTATCATAATCAAAAAATATCCTTAGAAACAATAGCTCAAAAAACAGCACACAATCCTGCAATTTTATTTGATGTCGAAAAAAGAGGCTATATAAAAGAAGGGTATTACGCCGATATAGTTATCGCAGATTTAAATAGTCCTTGGACGGTAAACAAAGATAATATACTTTATAAATGCGGTTGGTCTCCGTTTGAAGGAAATACTTTTAAAAGTAGAATTACACACACATTTGTAAACGGTACTTTAGCTTATAATAACTTTAAGGTTATGGACGTTAAAGCAGGACAGCGATTGACTTTTGATAGAAAATAAATGAAACAAAGCATAAGCATATTATTGATTTCTATTGTTTTTTTGGCTTGCGAGCCAAAACTAAAGCCCGAAAAACCAGATAATCTTATTGCAAGAGATAAAATGGTTAACGTCTTGCATGATATGTTTGTTGTTAGTTCGGCAAAAGGTGTAAGTCGCTCAAAACTTGAAGTCCAAGGATTAAATCCGGAACAATATATCCTTAGAAAGCATAATATTGACAGTCTTCAATTTGCTACAAGTAATGATTATTATGCACATGATGTAGAAACTTATAAAGCTATAATCGAAGAAATCAAAGTCAAGTTAACGACTGAAAAAGAAAAATTTGTAGCGATAGAGAAAGAAGAGCAGGAAGAAAGAAAGAGAATAAAAGATTCTATCCAGAAAAAAATGCAAATTCAAAAAGCTAACCCAAATTTAGACGCGGCTAAGAGTAGCAATTAATTCTTTAAGTCCTTCAAATAAAGATTTGATACTCTTTTTATACTCTCATCAACAGGTGTGAATTCAAAATCTAGTGCTGTTTTTATTTTAGAATTATCATGCTTAGTAATTGACGAAAGTGTTTTGGCTAATTGTTTTGACAATTGTCTTCGTTTACCAAATACTTTATGCTTCAACCAATCTAATCGCCATAAAACATTAAGTTGCCACGACTTAATTAAGTTCTGTTTTTTTGAAATGCCTAAGGCCTTAGCCGTTTTAGAATTAAAATTTTTAAATAAAAGATTTTCAGCAATAAGTATATAACCTTCGTTTTTAATAGCACTTTCTGTAAGTAGAATCATAATTTTAGTAACATCCAAAACATCAACATAGCCTGAGCCACCTTTGGTGTAAAAATTTAATCCTTTGTAAATCTGATTAAATAGACTTCCGCTTCCGCCGCTATACCAAAAACCTGGGCCTAAAATTATTCCCGGATTAACAACAACGACATCTAATCCTTCCTGTGATCCACGCCAAACCTCTAACTCTGCACCATACTTTGTAATAGCATAAACACTATTGTCTTCTTCAGGGTTCCAAGTGGTATTCTCTGTTATTAATTTTTCAGGATTATTAGTTTGCCCTATTGCAGCAATAGAACTTACATAGCAAAGTTTTTTTATATGATTGCTAATACTAAGATTAACTATATTGGCTGTACCTTCAATATTGATTTGGCGTAAGGTTTTGTATTTATCAGGTTCAAAAGAAATGAAAGCCGCACAGTGATAAACAGTATCGATACTTACAAAAGCATCTTGAAGTTTTGGGATATCAGTAATATCTACATCAATCCATTCAATCTTATTATATAATTCTTCCCAATTTTCAGAATAATAAGAAAACACGTGTTTTGTAGCTTCTAGCTTGTGGGCGCGTCTGAATGTAGCTCTTACTTTTTCACCCTTTTTAATAAGTTTATATAATAAATGAGAGCCTACTAATCCTGTTCCGCCTGTTACTAAAATCATAAAGCTAATTTACGCTTTTTTGCATTTGCCTTTTGTCTTTTAAAGCGGAAACATATCTTTGCCAAACTAATTTTTGAATTTTAATATCCAATGGGAAAGAATTTTGTTGAAGAATTGAAATGGAGAGGTATGTTACATGATAGTATGCCAGGTGTCGAAGATCACTTAGGTGAAGCCATGCGAAGTGCTTATGTAGGATTTGATCCAACGGCCGATTCTTTGCATATTGGTAATTTGGTGCCTATAATGCTATTAGCACATTATCAGCGTTGCGGACATCAGCCAGTGGCTTTAGTTGGAGGTGCCACAGGTATGATTGGTGACCCATCTGGGAAATCTAGTGAGCGTAATCTGTTAGATGAAAAAACGCTAAGACATAATCAAGAAGCTATAAAAGGACAGCTAGCTCATTTTCTTGATTTTGAAAGTGATGCTCCGAATGCTGCAAAATTGGTTAACAATTACGATTGGATGAAGGAGTTTTCGTTCTTAGAATTTATTCGTGATGTTGGTAAGCATATTACCGTAAACTATATGATGGCTAAAGATTCTGTAAAAAATAGAATTTCTGCAGAATCAACAAATGACGGTATGAGTTTTACAGAATTTACATACCAATTGGTTCAAGGTTACGATTTTTTGCACTTATACAAGGCAAATAATTGTACAATACAAATGGGTGGAAGTGATCAATGGGGAAACATAACCACAGGGACAGAATTGATAAGACGCATAGGAAACGGTAAAGGTTTTGCAATTACTTGCCCATTAATCACAAAAAGTGATGGCTCTAAATTTGGTAAATCTGAAGGAGGAAATGTATGGTTAGATGCTAAAAGAACTTCACCATACAAATTTTATCAATATTGGTTAAACTCAAGTGACGAAGATGCTGAAAAATATATCAAGATTTTTACATTTTTAGGCCAAGAAGAAATTGAAAGTATTGTTACAATGCACAAAGAAGCACCTCATCAGCGTGGATTACAAAAAAGATTGGCTGAAGAAATTACTAAAATGGTACACTCTAAAGCTGATTTTGAAAATGCAGAGCGAGCATCAAACGTTTTATTCAGCAAAACATTTAAGGCAGATATAGCTACAATTGATGAGAGTACATTTTTAGATGTTTTTGAAGGTGTTCCACAAGCAGAACTGCCTAAGTCAGATTTGGACAATGGTTTAGATATGATTGCAGCACTAGCTGCTAAAACAGAATTCTTAAAGTCTAATGGCGAAGCAAGACGAGCACTAAAAGAAAATTCTGTATCCGTAAACAAAGAAAAAGTAAAAGAGGATTACATTATTTCTTCTGAAGATTTGATTAATAGTAAGTATGTTATTCTTAACAAAGGAAAACGTAATACTTATATCATTAAAGTTATTTAATTAACAATAAAAAAATGCCCAGAATAGATTCTGGGCATTTCAACCAATCAATCAACTTTCAACTATTTATTAATTTTTCTTTTTCATAGAAATATTAATTTTTAATAGCTTCCCAATTTTGGTCGGCTTTTTTCTGTAAACCTTTCACATTATTTTTTTCCCATTTTTTTAAGGTATTTATTCCCCAAGAATTGTAAAATAAATAGAGTTTTCCATCTCGTATTTCAAAGGTTTCTGCGTCAACACTTACCTTTTTAGAGTCAATAGCCACAGCATATGCGCAATAACCTCCATATTGCGGAATGTATTTTTCTGGTGAGTTTAAAAAAATGTCTAAGTTTTTCTGAGAAACAAACTTATATTTTACATTATCGTGAGTTGCTATAAAACTTTTTTTGCCTTCAATAGCATTGTTCTTAAAATATTCTACCACGTCATAACCTTCGGCAACATAACCTTTTTTTAGATTGTAATCTATAGATTGTGCATTGCTAATAGTAACAATAAAGACAAGAAATATTGTACTAATTTTCATAATATATAATTTAAGTTTTTTATGTCGAAATAAAATAGACTTACTTACAAAACCATAAGATTACAACCACGAATATCAGAGTTATCAAACCGACCAATAATCTCAAAAGTATCATCTTCTAAAACTTTTCCTAAATCTTGAGTAGCAATAAATGAGCACGAATTGATATTAGCTAAATCAACAATATTTATACCTCCGGACTTTTGATATGTATTTACAGTAAGTGCGTCTTCTGTGTCACGAGTAAGGATTTTCATCCAAGGTGGACATTTAAAAATGCCATGACCTTTTGAGTATGCCTGACTCAAAAGTTCAGTCATGCCATATTCGCTATGTATTTGGTCTACACTAAATCCTCTTTTTAATGTGTTATGCAATTCAGTTCTAATCATTTCTTTTCGTCGACCTTTCATGCCACCAGTCTCCATGATAATAGTGTGTTGTAGATTAAAATCATATTTTTCAACTAAGTCAAGTAACGCAAAAGAAACACCGATTAAAATTGTTTTTTTTCCTTTTGATTCAAGCGATTTTAAAGTATCAGCGAGTTCATCTATGTTATTGAGGTAAAAACCACTTTCAGGATGTTTTGATGATTTTATAATATCATCCGCCATATAAATTAATGACGAACCATCGCGTTCTAAATAAGAAGGTAGTAATGCTAAAATGACATAATCTTCAATTTTACCATAAAAATATTGAAACCCTTGTCGAAAACTTTCTTCGTATATTTTTAAATCTGTAACATGATGCTGACTTGTTATACTTCCAGTTGTACCAGAACTTGTGAACGTTTGTTGAATAGATTTTTTTGAACTTAAAACCTCATGAGTTTTAAAAAACTGTATAGGTAAAAACGGAATGTCTTCAATCGCTGTGATATCTGCTGGATGTTTATATAATAAATCACAAAACGAGCGATAGACCAGATTATTTTCAAATTGAAATTTAAAGACCTTTAAGGCTAATTCTTTAAATTCTTCATCTGATGAGATATTGAAAATTTTATCCGTTTCTATCATGATACAAAATTAAGCAAAACAAAAAGCGCTACCAATCGGTAGCGCTTTTTTAGAATATTAAATTTTATATAGATTATCTAATCACTAATTTTTTAGTGCTAGTCGCTCCGTCTTGTGTTAATCTTAATAAATAGATACCACTTTTTAAGTTAGAAACATTCAATTTGTTATTCGAAATTGTTTCGTTCTTAACTTGCTTACCTAAAATATCAAATACAGAAACTGCAATTGGAGTTGCATTTACAGAAGAAATAGTTACTTCTCCAGTATTTGTAGGGTTAGGGAAGATTGAAAACTTATCTGTATTAAAATCATTAGTTGATAAGGCAAATGCATTAGCTCCACCTGGAGTTCCTAAATCACCAGCACCATAAGTATTACCAGCAGGTACAAGACCCCAATTAGCACCATTGTCGTTATCTAGATTGTTAAATCTTGCTAATAACGTATTAGATAGTTCCATTGCATTACCAGAAGTTGCAGGTGGGAAAGTTCCATCAAAAACAACTTGGTCAATAACCGTACTTGAGCATTCTATAATGATACCATCAGGATTGCCATTACCTAAAGATACATCTCCTTCATAAGAATATACACCACTAATACCACCGTTGACTGCACTGTCTCCATTAATAGCGAATACAAAGTAACCACCAGCAGGAACAATTGCAGAAGTTGAAATGGTATGAGTTTCAGTGGCAGTTACGTCATCTTTTATTACCCATCCTATCATATCTATATCACTTGAAGTGTTGTTATAAACTTCAAAATACTCACCAAATTCATCACCAACTGCAGAAGGGTTTCTCATAACTTCAGAAATAAAAACATCACCTGGATTTGCGCATGTTACAGAAACGCAAGTTGGACTACTAATATTTTCAAATAAATTACAGCTACTGTTAGCTGAATCACCTGATATGTTAAATGTAAAATCAACATCTTCATCTACCATAGTTATTAACATAAAGCCACTAGCATCAGTAGTAGGATTTCCATTACTAACATCTAGTGTGCCTACACCGCCAGTATCAACTGTGTAATTAGAAGTTCCACCACCTGTAAAATCTATTCTAGTTGTGTAAGTGTCTACTCCAGAAGTTACTGCATCACATGTTATGATTGGTTCCTCTAAAACTAAATCACATGGGAACTCAACGTTAAAAGATATCATATCAGAATCAAGAAGCATATTACCTGCATCTCTTAATTCAACAGTAACATTGTAACTTGTTCCATCTGTTGTAGCAATTTGAAAAGGAGTTGCTGTAGGAGCAACACTACTAGGAGAACCCATATTTACAATTACATTTACAAATTCATTACCCGCTAAATTATTCGTTGACCACTCAAGGTTTACTGGATTAGTTCCAGAAGGTAAATTAGCACCATCTGATGGCGATGTAATAGAAATTGTTGCTGTTGCTGTACCAAATGTTTGCCCTGTATTTACCGATCCATTGGTTTCAGCCACATTACTTGCCCAAGTAAAATTTTCATAAGTAGTTCCAGATCCAGTAAGCTGTAATGACTCTCCAACTGCTGTGCCGCCTCCTTCAGAAACTCCTATATCTGTTGAGGTAAGTCCGTCTGCAGGACCTCCAACGGCTGTTATAACACCTTCGTAACTTAGAAACTGAATTACATTTCCCATATCATCAACTAAAGCGATTGCATCAGGTGAACCGTTTTGTAATGCGTTAGAAGCAAAAATAAAGCCTAATGTCCCATATCCATTATCTTGATTAGGTATAGTTCCTGATAAACTTTCAGTACCATAAGACCCGCTATTACTTCCGTTGTATTTTTCTATTGACCAACCAGTCAAGTCAGTTCCAGCAGGACCAGCTATTTCTAAGCCTTCATTAACGTCAGAACCACCATTGTCATAATGAAGCTCATTAACAAAAACTGTAGTCTGCCCAAAAGAAGCAGCAGACATTAAAATTGTAAAAAGTAAAAAGTAAAGTTTTTTCATAATTAATTAATTGTAGTTATAAGTGTTTCAAATATAAGAAGAATATTGGCTTTAAGTAAATGATATTAAGCAATTAAGGTGTGATTTTACATTTATTTAAAATTAACTTTTCTTTATCGGATAAAAATGCATTTTTATCCGATAAATGTTAGGTAATTGTTACTATTCTATAATCTATTAATTTATTTAGGAGTTATAATTATATTTACCATAAGATATAATTCTACTTTGTTTTGAAAAAAAGAGATATTAAAATTTTATTGGTTGACGACGAAGCCGATATTTTAGAAATAGTCGGGTACAATCTAACATCAGAAGGTTACCAGATAATCACTGCTACTAATGGTGTTGAGGCAATCGAAAAAGCTAAAAAGCATAAGCCGCAGTTGATTATACTAGATGTGATGATGCCAGAAATGGATGGTATTGAAGCATGCGAAAAACTTAGAGGGATACCTGACTTAAGTAACGCCATCATTACTTTCTTAACAGCTAGAGGCGAGGATTACTCACAAGTAGCAGGTTTTGATGCAGGAGCAGATGATTATATCACTAAGCCTATTAAACCAAAAGTATTGGTTAGTAAAGTCAAAGCATTACTAAGACGTTTGAAAGAGTCCGATAATCCATCGGATGCAATTATAAAAGTGGGTAACTTAGTCATCAATAGAGAAGAATACAAAATCACAAACAGAGGAGAAGAGATTATTTTACCTCGAAAAGAGTTTGAATTATTATCTTTATTGGCAACCAAACCAGGTAAAGTGTTTAAGCGCGAAGAAATCCTTGATAAAGTATGGGGAAATGAGGTTGTTGTCGGTGGAAGAACCATTGATGTACATATCAGAAAACTTCGCGAGAAAATCGGAGATAAATCTTTTAAAACCGTAAAAGGTGTTGGTTACAAGTTTGTTGACTAAATGCAAAAGGCCTTAAAAAAATCTTACAAGTTTGCACTAAAAACTGCTGCCTTAATCACGGTATCTGCAACGGTTTTTATGGCGCTATTTTTATACTTTTTCCATACCTTAGACAAAGAGTTTTTAGTCTTTCCATTTGCTTGCTATGCAATTTGCTTTATCGTAATCCAGTATAGAGTCGAGCATTTTATTTACCGACGTGTCAAGAAAATTTATGATGATTTGACTTTGTTAGAATCTACAGATTTAAGACAGCAGCCTATAACTACAGATATGTCTACGCTTACAAAAGAGATTGATAGATATGCCAGAGATAAAAAAATAGAAATAGAAACACTTAAAGTTAGAGAAGAATATCGAAAAGAGTTTTTAGGAAATGTATCTCACGAGTTAAAGACACCACTATTTACAGTTCAAGGCTATATCGAAACACTTTTGGATGGTGCTATGGATGACGAAAAAATCCGAAAAAAATACTTGAGTCGTGCCAGTAAAGGTGTTGAGCGATTAACATATATACTAAAAGATTTAGATATGATAACCAAACTCGAAGTTGGTGATTTAAGTCTAGATTTCGAAGAGTTTGATATTGTAGAATTGGTGCAAAATGTATTTGATTTGTACGAGATGAAAGCTTTAAAAAAGAATATTACACTCACATTTGATACAGATTATCCTAATCCTATTTATGTTAATGCAGATAAAGACCGTATTCAGCAAATCCTTAGTAATTTAGTAGTAAACTCTATTAAGTATGGTTTAGAAAGAGGTACAACCGAAATAAGTATCGAAAATCTTATAAAAAATAAAGTCATTGTTAGAGTTACTGATAATGGTGAGGGCATTTCTAAAGAACACATTGCCCGACTTTTTGAACGTTTTTATCGCGTTGATAAAAGTGGTTCTCGTAAAGAAGGCGGGTCAGGTTTAGGTCTGTCAATAGTAAAACACATTATTGAAGCACACAATGAAAGAATTTATGTCGAGAGTGAAATTGGTGTTGGTAGTGAGTTTTCTTTTACTTTAGAAAAGGTCAAATAATTTCTTAAAATTCGTTTGAGAATTTATTTGACTAAACCCAGAGTAAGCGGTATTCCATTTTAAGTCTGTATACGAAAGAGTTTCTTGTCTGACAGAAGGAACAATGTGGTTTTTAGTTAGTTGTTCTGATAAATAAATCTGTTCAAATTGCCCAGGTGTAGGTACGAAAATAGCTTTCTTCTGCATTTTTGCTAAATCCATTATTGATGTGTAGCCAGAACGAGAAACAATCAGTTTACTAGAGTTAATAGTAGCTTCAAGTTCCTTGCTAGTCATGTAATTATAAATCGAAAGATTTTCGACTTGTGTTATTTGCTGCTTTTTATCAATAATACCTCTTACAAATACGACGTTTTCCTCTTTATCTCTAAGTTCAAGAAGCAGTTTTTTTTCAAGTTGGGTACGTTGAGGTTCTGGGCCAGATAAGATGACCAAAATATCAATATTTTTCTTATTTTTTTTCTTGTTAAATCGGCTAATCGGCCCAATATATTTTACATTGTTAAGCATACGTTTAGTATGGCCTAAATCACCACTAAGATTTGGTTTTTCCTCAAAATCTGGCACCCAACATTCGTCAAATCTTTTAACTATATCTTGATGCCATTTACTACTCAGCCAAGTCGTTTTACCACTAAGAACATTTAATTGATGTGTTATGTAAACTGATGGAATTTTATGATGTCTAATTCCAAAACGGTTATCAGAAATTATACCATCAATATTTTCAGTCTCGACCAATTGCTTAACATATTTTTTTTCACTTCTAATAGTTTTAAGAATATGCGGTGAGGCTTTTAAAAATTTTGACCTCAAACGATTGCTCTTTTCAGAATAAGAAATATTATAAGAAGGTAATTCGAAAGATTTTAAGTTTGGAAATTCTTTTTTCAGCAATTCTAAAGCATTTCCATCTGAAGCCAAAACAGGTTCAAAATCATGTTTTATTAGCTCATCAATTATAGGAATACATCGGGTTGCGTGACCTAATCCCCAATGTATCGGTGCTACTAAAATGCGTTTCTTTGGTTGAATTGATTTCAGAGTCTCAATATTTTTCAGATTTCCCACCAAACAAAGGTAAACCTAAAATCTTTGTTTAATTTTGCTAAAAGATTAAATAACTGTGGGAAGTAAAAATAAATTAAAACGCTTTAAAGAAAACGAAACGTTCGAAAACGTATTTCAACCTTTAAGAGAAGAGCTTACAGAAGGTGATTTTAAACCAAAAGGTAATTGGAATGCAGCTGTTTTTAAGAACGATAATCCAATAGTATTAGAGTTAGGTTGTGGTAAAGGTGAATACACTGTTGGCCTAGCTAAGCGTTATCCTAATAAAAATTTTATAGGTATCGATATCAAAGGTGCGCGTTTTTGGCGAGGTGCAAAAACAGCAATAGAAGAAAATATACCTAATGCTAAATTTATAAGAACTCAAATTGAACTTATTGATTATGTGTTTGCCGAAAACGAAGTTGATGAAATCTGGATTACTTTTCCTGACCCACAAATTAAATACCAACGAACTAAACACAGAATGACTAACCTTCAGTTTTTGGAGCGTTATAAAAAGGTGCTTAAGCCAGCAGGTATAATGCACCTAAAAACAGATAGCGAATTTATGCATGGTTATACACTAGGTTTACTTCACGGTGCAGGACATGAAGTGCAATATGCAAATCATAATGTATACAAGCAAGAAGGTAGTCCAGCCGAAGTTACAGAGATACAAACGTATTATGAAAGTCAATATTTAGAGCAAGACAAACCAATTACGTATATTAGATTTCTAATCAACTAGCTTTTGAGTATTACTATCGTCTTTTTTCTTGGACTTTTTGTGGCGCTTATCGGAGTAATTCCGCCAGGACTTTTAAACATGACAGCTGCAAAAATAAGTCTAAAAGAAGGTGCAGGTAGAGGCGTAATGTTTTCTACAGGCGTATGTTTAGTTGTGTTTGTTCAAACATATATTGCGGCAATTTTTTCGAGATATTTAAGTAATAGACCAGATGTAGTAGAGATATTGCAACGTGTGGCCTTTGTGATTTTTGTACTTATAACCGTATATTTTTTAATTTCTGCATCCAAGCAAAAAGATGAAGCTAATCAAATAGTAGAAGCTGAAATTAAGAGTAAAAAAACGCGTTTCTATTACGGGATGTTTCTTTCTGCACTTAATGTATTCCCAATTCCATATCAAGCATATATGACTATTACATTAGCATCTTTTGGTATTATGGATTTCGAAAGATTAAGTATTATAACTTATGTTACAGGAGCTTCAATGGGTACATTTGTAATGCTTTATGTCTATATTTTCTTCTTTGATAAGATAAAAGATAAAGCATTTACTTCGCAAAAGAACATGAACTATATCATAGGTGGTGTTACAGGTTTGGTTGCATTAGTAACATTTATTAATATTCTTAGAGAAACATAGATGAAACCAGAAACACTTGGCTTTTTTGAGCGTGTTTACGAGGTTGCTCGACAAATTCCTTATGGAAGAGTAACAAGTTATGGTGCCATAGCAAAATATTTAGGCGCAGCCAGAAGTGCGAGGATTGTAGGTTATGCAATGAATGATTCTCAAGGAAAAGATGTCCCAGCACATCGTGTGGTAAACCGAAAAGGTTTACTTGCAGGTAAACATCATTTTGAAGGTACCAACCTTATGCAACAGCTATTAGAAAATGAAGGCATTAAGGTTATAGATAATCAAATTCAGAATTTAGAAAGTATTTATTGGGAACCCTCAAAAGAACTTTAGATTAGAGTTATTAATTCCGTCTATTTAACTATAATTTTCTTTAAGCCTAGCACTTCATTCTTCAAGCTTTAATACTTATCTTTGCATTTAGAATTAATCTAGATAAAAAGTGAAGCTTAACAAACAAGATATATTTAATGCACTGAAGACTATCACAGTTCCTGGCGAAGGTCAAAATATGGTTGATAGTGGTGCCGTAACAAATGTTATGACTTTTGCGGATGAAGTCATTGTAGATTTGACAATAAAAAATCCAAGTCTTCAAGCGCGTAAAAAAGCAGAAGTTGAAATTCTTCAGACCATCCACCGCGAAGTTTACGAAAAAGCAAAAATAAAAGTCAACATAAAGGTAGAAGCTCCAAAAGCAGCTGCAAAACAAACTGACGAAATTAAAGGAAAACCAATTCCGGGAATTTCTAACATAGTTGCAGTAGCCTCTGGAAAAGGAGGCGTTGGTAAATCTACAGTAACTTCAAATCTAGCAGTGACTTTAGCTAAAATGGGATTTAAAGTTGGTGTTTTAGACGCAGATATTTATGGGCCATCTATCCCAATAATGTTCGATGTCGCTTCGGAAAGGCCATTGTCTGTTAATGTCGATGGAAAGTCAAAAATGAAGCCTGTAGAAAATTATGGTGTTAAAGTCTTATCAATAGGTTTCTTTACTAAAGCAGACCAAGCTGTAATTTGGCGAGGACCAATGGCAAGTAAAGCATTAAATCAAATGATATTTGATGCTGCTTGGGGTGAGTTAGATTTTCTACTTATAGATTTACCTCCAGGAACAGGAGATATTCATTTAAGTATCATGCAAGCGCTGCCAATAACAGGAGCTGTTGTCGTTAGTACACCACAAAATGTTGCCTTAGCAGATGCCAAAAAAGGAGTTGCTATGTTTCAGCAAGACAGTATTAACGTTCCTGTTTTAGGAATTATTGAAAACATGGCATATTTTACTCCAGCTGAATTGCCAGAAAATAAATATTATATATTTGGAAAAGAAGGCGCAATGCATTTAGCAGAAGATTTAGATGTACCTTTCTTAGGGGAAGTGCCTTTAGTACAAAGTATTAGAGAAGCTGGAGATGTTGGCCGTCCTGCAGCTTTACAAACAGCTACTCCTATTGAAGAGGCTTTCGAAGAATTAACAAAAAGCATTGTTGAACAAGTTGTGTATAGAAATGAAGCTTTACCAGAAACTGAAGCAATAAAAATCACAACAATGGCAGGTTGTTCTGCTGTAAAAAAGAAATAGATGAGCACAGAAGAACTAAGATTAAATGTAGAGAAAGCATTGGACGAAATACGTCCTTTTCTTCAAAGTGATGGCGGCGATATTTCTTTACTATCAATCGAAGATGATAAATTAGTAAAAGTGCAGCTTCAAGGTGCCTGTATATCTTGTAGTGTCAACCAAATGACCTTAAAATCTGGAGTTGAAATGACTATTAAAAAGTATGCACCTCAAATAGAAAAAGTAATAAATGTGGAATAGATAATGTGATAAAAGTCACATTATAGAAAGAAGCATAGCATTAGTTTTGTTTTCAATATTATAATTCAATGATTACTACAGATATAATTATTATAGGTGCTGGCCCAACTGGGCTTTTTGCCGTTTTTGAAGCAGGTTTATTAAAGTTGAAATGTCATCTTATAGATGCATTGCCTCAACCCGGTGGTCAGTGTTCTGAGATATATCCAAAAAAACCCATTTACGATATTCCAGCCTATCCAGAAATTTTAGCGGGTGATTTGACCGATAAGCTGATGGAACAATGTAAGCAATTCGAGCCTGGCTTTACACTAGGCGAACGTGCCGAAACTATTGACAAACAAGAAGATGGTTCTTTTATTGTAACTACAAACAAAGGTACACAGCACAAAGCACCAATTGTTGCTATCGCTAGTGGTTTAGGGAGTTTTGAGCCTCGCAAACCATTATTAGATAATATATCAGATTTCGAAGATAAAGGTGTAGAGTATATTATCAAAGAGCCAGAATTGTATCGCGATAAAAATGTTGTTATTGCTGGTGGTGGAGATTCGGCCTTAGATTGGAGTATTTTTCTAGCTGATGTTGCGAAAAGTGTCACTCTCGTTCACAGACGTAATGAATTTCGTGGGCATCTAGATTCTGTTGAAAAAGTACAAGAATTAAAAAATCAAGGAAAAATTAACCTAATTACACCAGCCGAAATCACTAAAATTATTGGTGGTGAAAAAGTTGAAGCTCTAGAAATTACCAAAAAAGGAGAAGAACCAATCCTATTAGAAACCGACCATTTCATTCCACTTTTTGGCTTATCTCCAAAACTGGGACCAATTGCTAATTGGGGATTAGAGATAGAAAAAAATGCAATTAAAGTAAACAACGCTTTAGATTATCAAACAAATATCCCTGGTATTTTTGCTATTGGTGATGGTAATATATATCCAGGAAAATTAAAATTAATTCTTTGCGGTTTTCATGAAGCTACGTTAATGTGTCAAGCAGCGTATCAGATTATTAATCCTGGCAAACGTTTTGTGTTAAAATACACAACAGTATCTGGCGTAGATGGATTTGACGGTACGCGTAAAGAGGCTCCAAAAGCTGTTGTAAAAACAATTGATTAGTGGATAGCAAAGACATAAACATAACAATAATAGATCGCGACGGTGTAACTCATAATATTGAAGCGCCTACCGACATGGCTATGAATCTTATGGAAGTCGTTCGTAGTTACGAGCTTGCTCCAGAAGGAACGATAGGTGTTTGTGGCGGTATGGCAATGTGTGCTTCATGTCAATGTTATGTAAAATCTAGTCATGATTTGCCAGAAATGCAAGATGACGAAGAAGCCATGCTTTCAGAAGCTTTTTACGTAGAGGATAATTCGCGTTTAGGTTGTCAAATTCACATCACTCCAGAACTTGAGGGTTTGGAGATTGAGTTAGCTCCCGAGAGTTAGTCTACTCTGTTTTATACTGAGTTAATTTGGTCGGACCTTCCAAAAGAAATCTGTCTATTTTAAGTGTTCCGTCTTCAGTTGTAATTATTTGCCATTTGACGAGTGATATTGCGCCATTTTCAATTTCTAATCCAGTAATACTTCTAGGATGTACACAACTACCATCATTAAAAAAAGCTATATCGCCAGGTTCAGGAAAACGTGGTCTATGCGTATGTCCAGCGATGGTAATTAGATTTTTGTTTTCGGTAATCCATTTTTTTGTTCGACGCTCTACTTTAATTAATTCCTTATAATTCTTTGCAGGACTTGTTGGGTCAGCAATGCCCATTACATTTAGTGGCTTCCATAACACTCTAACCATAAAACGACTCCATTTCCAGAAAATGTAGTTCCACCAATCGGCTTGATGTCCATGACACATAAATAATTCTTGTCCAGTTTCAGAATGTTTTAAAACGATGCCTTCATGGTATATGATACCACAAAATAAATCTTTGTTTTCACCAGTTTTTGGGTCAAAATAAGTATTTAGATGCTTCTTAACGAAATTTTCATTACGATATACCATATCATGATTACCCCAAATCATATGTAATCTGCCTTCATCATGAAATTGTTTCATGAGCATGTAGACATTTTTATGAGCGTTTAGTATAGACTCAAACGAAAGATTTTCCCAAAGCTCGTCACCATCGCCTAATTCAGCATAATTAAAACCTTTATTGTAATAATGCTTTAAGGCATGAAAGTAAATATTTCGATTATTTGCAAAATCATCCGCAAAACTATTATCTCCACGATGACAATCACTAAATAATATGTATTTAGAATCATCATTAAATGAAAGTCGTATTGCTTCCTTATAGGCTTTATTTAATCTTTTTTTTGCTGAAAACATTAGGTTTAAATGTAAATAAAAAAAGCTTCCATATTGGAAGCTTTTTTTATTTTTTTTGAATCAGTTCACCTCCGTGAAATGGACAATATTTCCATTTTCCATTATGGAGCTTATTCGTTTGAGGGCATTTTTTTTCTTCTAATAAACTTCCTAATGGCAAATTATTTGTTGAGACAAAATCTCCTAATTCAAACTCTAATTCACCCTTCTTGTAAACGTCTATAGGCTCATTTGGTTTAAATAGGTAAAACTGCATATTATCTCCCATTTCTCCTAGCATACCAGCTATCATAGGTTTCATAAGAGTTATGAAATTTTTAGTATCAGGGTCAATTTCATTATTTTTCAATAGCTTCAACAATTTGTTATTGTACTTTACTCTAAGTTGAGACTTTATAGTGTCTTCATCGTCATAGGTTATGCCTCCAAAGATGCCGATTTTACCCTTTAGAGCAATTACAATCACATATTCCTCATTCCTCTATTATTTTTATAATCTCTTGGGACTGAGCATCAGTAGTAGTTGGGTCTTGTGAGAAAACAACTTCCCAATACTCAGTTGGTACCCACCATACAAATTCTATATAATCCATATTGTCGCTACTGAATTGGGTCTCAGAAATTAGCTTGTCTATGCTAACTTTTTCGAAATCTTTTTCTTGGCTGTTTACAGAAAAAAGAAATGTAATTGTTGCGAATATTGATATAAATAGTTTTTTCATAAATTTTATTTAAAAGCATTAAGACCAGTTACATCAAGCCCTGTTATTAGTAAATGAATGTCATGAGTTCCCTCGTAAGTAACAACACTTTCGAGATTCATCATATGGCGCATAATAGAATATTCGCCACTTATACCCATACCACCTAACATTTGTCTGGCATCTCTAGCAATAGTTAATGCCATATCAACATTGTTACGCTTAGCCATTGAAATTTGTGCTGAGGTGGCAGTACCGTTTTCGCGCATTACTCCTAATCGCCAAGCCAATAATTGTGCTTTTGTTATTTCGGTAATCATCTCAGCAAGTTTTTTCTGTTGTAATTGAAATTGTCCAATAGGTTTACCGAATTGAATACGTTCTTTACTATATCTCAAAGCCGTGTCGTAACAGTCCATTGCAGCACCAATTGCACCCCAAGCTATACCAAAACGTGCAGAGTCTAAACAACCAAGAGGTGCGCCTAATCCAGATTTATTTGGTAATAAGTTTTCTTTTGGCACTTTAACATTATCAAAGATAAGTTCACCAGTTGCAGATGCTCTTAGTGACCATTTGTTATGTGTTTCTGGTGTTGAAAAACCTTCCATACCACGTTCTACGATTAGACCGTGAATTCGTCCTTCTTCATTTTTTGCCCAAACTACAGCAACATTACAAAAAGGAGAATTTGATATCCACATTTTTGCACCGTTTAAAAGAAAATGATCTCCCATATCTTTAAAGTTTGTGACCATGCCGCCAGGATTACTTCCATGGTCTGGCTCTGTTAATCCAAAAGAACCTATCCATTCACCACTGGCTAATTTTGGTAAATATTTTTGACGTTGTTCTTCATTTCCGTATTTCCAAATAGGATACATCACTAATGAACTCTGAACAGAAGCTGTACTTCTTACTCCAGAATCGCCACGCTCAATTTCTTGCATGATTAAGCCATAAGAAATTTGGTCTAATCCTGCACCACCATATTCTTCAGGGATATATGGTCCAAAAGCACCAATTTCTGCTAAACCACCAATAATAGATTTTGGGAACTCTGCTTTTTGAGCAGCTTCTTCAATTATAGGTGATACGTCACGTTTTACCCAATCACGAGCAGCATCACGTACTAATTTATGTTCTTCGGTAAGTAATTCGTCAAGATTATAATAATCAGGAGATTCGAATAAATCTGGCTTCATGTTTTCAATTTTAGTTGAATAACAAAAATAACGAAAACGTTTTCATTGCCCAATTTGAAAACTACATTTTAAGATAAAAATCTTTAGTAAGATTTATATAATCTTCGGTGTAATTATGTCTGTCGTTTTCAATAATCAATTCCGAAGTTTTTAATTCTTCATCATTAAAAGAAAACTCGATTAAACTTCGCTTTACTTCAGCTTCAGGATTTCCTTTGACATGCAGTATTCGTTTTGGAGATAAACCCACTTTTGATGCTAGTTCAACTAATTTCTCTTCTTCTTTGTTCGGAATGACGACTGAAAAAACACCACCTTCTGCTAAAAATTGAGAGACAGAAAAAATTAAATGCTCAAAAGGCATTGCATCTTGAAATCGAGCCAAATCTCTAGAGATCTTCTCGGTTTTATAATCTTCAGAATAAAAAGGAGGATTACAAATAATGATATCGTATTGCTCTTCAATTTCTTCAGTGTATTCTAAAAGTGAGGCGTGGTAGCAAAATAATCTATCACTCCAGGGTGAATTTTCAAAATTATCGGCACATTGCTCATAAGCATTATCGTCAATTTCAATGGCTTCTATAACTTGTGCGTTGCTTCTTTGTGCTAACATTAAGGATAAAATTCCTGTTCCGGCACCAATATCTAATATTGAAAATGGTTGATTTCTGATAGATGTCCATGCGCCAAGTAGAACACCGTCAGTTCCAATTTTCATGGCGGAGCGGTCTTGATTAATCGAAAATTCTTTGAATTTGAAAGGTTTTATACCCATTAATCTTCAAGATATAAATCGATTA
The DNA here is from genome assembly GCF_002163855.1 of Winogradskyella sp. PC-19. NCBI lineage: Bacteria > Pseudomonadati > Bacteroidota > Flavobacteriia > Flavobacteriales > Flavobacteriaceae > Winogradskyella > Winogradskyella sp. PC-19. Next base: position 2,288,065 of record NZ_CP019332.1, read on the forward strand.
AACCTTCAGGAGTTTTTACAAACACTGTTTTGTTTTCTCTGTCGACTTTGATAATAAACTCATCATTCATTGGGATTAATATTTCAACACCGTTTCTGTCGATTTCAAATAAGGCTTGCGCAGTACTATCGTTAATACCTTTTATTGTTCCTACATCTCCAAATCTATCATCCTTAATTGTGAAACCAATAACTTCATGAAAGTAAAATTTATTTCCTTCTAGTTTTGGAAGAAAATCTAATGGTAAATATAAATCGCATTTTAGAAGCGCATCTGCATCAGCTTCGTTATCTACATCTTCAAAATCTAAACGTAATAAATCAGATTTATGGAGTTGAGATGATTCAACGAAAAAAGGAACTAAATTTCCTTTTAAATCAATAAATATAGCTTCGAGATTATCATATAAGTCAGGTTCGTCAGTATCTAACTTTGCTAAAAGTTCTCCTTTAAAACTATACTTTTTTACAATTTTACCTAAATAAAAACAGTCTTCTTTTTTCATGACAAATTTATTTGTCATCCTGAACTTGATTCAGGATTTTGTTATAGTTTAAATTATGAAGATACCGCCATTCAGCGGCATTTGTTCATTCATGTATTTTAAAAAGTTAAAATACTATTTCACAAAAAAACCCAGACTTTAAAGTCTGGGTTTAAAAGTATAAAAATTAATTTTTTATTCTTCTTCGTTAGATGCTGTAGTTTCTTCGGCAACTTCTTCTTCAACAACTTCAGGAGTTGCTGCAGCTATACGTGCTTCATTTACTGCTTTTTCAGCGTCTAATGCTTTTGCTCTTGCATCTGCATCTGCTTTTGATAAGCCATCTGTTTTTGCTTGAACTTTAGCGTTTTTCTCTTCTAACCAAGCTTTAAATTTTTCTTCAGCTTGCTCTTCAGTTAAAGCGCCTTTTGCAACACCACCAGCTAAATGCTTTTTAAGCATTGCACCTTTGTAAGATAAAATTGCTCTCGCAGTATCTGTAGGTTGTGCTCCGTTTTGCATCCATTGCACTGCACCATCTACGTCTAATTCGATAGTTGCAGGGTTGTTGTTTGGATTGTAAATTCCTAATTTTTCTAGGTATTTACCATCTCTTTTTGCGCGAGCATCTGCCGCTACAATCCAATAAAAAGGTTTTCCTTTTTTACCGTGTCTTTGTAATCTAATTTTTACAGGCATAATAATTAATTATTTGAGGTTCTCGACCTCTGTTATTAATGAGGGCGCAAAGATAGTATATTTTTTTAATTTTCAACACTTTATATTCTTTAAACATTTCTCGAAAAAAAAATATACTTTTGAAGACAATCAAACGTTGTAGACTTACTTATTTCAAAGTAAACAAATATGAACAAAAATATCCTACTTATTTTTTTTATAACACTCTTTTTTGGATGTGTTGATGATGTAGAGTTTAATAACCCTGCTATACAGGCAAATTTTGAAGGACAATCCTGGATTGGAGTTGCTCGAACTGCAGCAATAAAAGATGGGGGATTAATAATAAGAGCTACGCGTGGTACAGAGGTATTATTATTGTTTACAACTAGGACAGATGTAGGCACTTATCCCTTAGGAGCAAACAATCAAAGTGAAGCAAGGTATATTTCTGCTGATGGTACAGTATATTCTACACTTAATTCGCCTGACCCTTCAATTCAGGTTTTTCCATCTGATGGACTTATTAAGACTTCTAATATAGACTCTGTAATGAATACAGCAACCGGAACTTTTAGATTTAATGCTTTTACAGCAGATGGACTAAACTCTGTTAACTTTATAGATGGTGTGTTTTTTCAAATTACTTTAAGACAGGATATTGCTGAAGAAACAGGAGGATCAACTTGTGCGCTAGCAACGGACTCAGTTTCAGCCTTGAATGCTCAAGTCACTGCAGAAACTCCAAGTGCCATGTTATGCGAACAATACTTAACAGCCTTGGAAATACAATTGTTGTCTTGTGATGATTCCTCTGGAGATATACAACAGACTATAAACAATTTGGATTGTAATGATGATGATGCAGATGGTATACCAAATTCTTTTGAGGATATTAATATGGATGGTAATCTAGATAATGACGATACTGATATGGATGGTATACCTAATTACCAAGACGCTGACGATGATGGTGATAGTATTGATACAATCAATGAAACTGGCGATACAGATGGAGATGCTATTCCAAATTATTTAGACAATGACGACGATGGAGATAGCATTTTAACCATTTTTGAAGACCCAATTGCCTTGCAGAATACAGATGGCGATGGTTTTTTAGACTATTTAGACGCAGACGATGATAATGATGGAGCACTAACTATCGATGAAAATCCTGACCCAAATGGAGATGGAAATCCAGATGACGCACAAGACACTGATATGGATGGTATTCCGGATTATCTACAAATCTAATAACAATTTATATTTCGTAAAAAGCCACATTAAATGTGGCTTTTTTTTGTTTACAAGTGTTTATAACTTTACTTCAAAAAAGTATAAATTCTATGTAAGTTTATAAACTAGCTTTTTTTAAACAAGGGTCTTGTCAATCTTCTGATTGTCAGACATGAAAACGGATTTATGTATTTAATTTTCGATACCGAAACAACAGGTCTGCCAAAACGTTGGGACGCCCCAATAACAGATACAGATAACTGGCCAAGAGCAATACAGATTGCTTGGCAATTGCACGATGCTATGGGTAACTGTATCGAGCATCAAGATTATTTGATAAAACCGGACGGATTTAATATTCCCTACGATGCCGAAAAGATTCATGGTATTTCAACAAAGTTAGCGCAAGAGCAGGGTATTGCTCTAGCAGAAGTTTTGGAAAAATTCAACATTGCAATGTCCAAAACAAAATTCATTGTTGGACAAAATGTAAAGTTTGACTTAAATGTAATGGGTGCAGAGTTCGTTCGTGGTAATGTCTCAAATCAGCTTCAGGAACTACCAGTTTTAGATACATGTACAGAGCATACAGCTAGTTTGTGTCAAATTCCTGGTGGACGTTATGGAAAATTTAAATTACCTACTCTAACAGAATTACACCAATTTTTATTTGATACACCTTTTGGAGAAGCCCATAATGCAACAGCAGATGTCGAGGCAACTACACGTTGTTTTTTAGAACTATTAAGAAGAAAAGAATACACAATAGAACAATTAGGAGTTCAGCCTGATTATTTTGAGGAATTTTCTCAAGCTAACCCTCTAAAAATTGAAGGGATAAAGCTTAATCATACTAATCTTAAGCGTGAAAGTGAAAAGATTAATCAGCGACTTCAGAAAGAACAAACAGAGTCTGTCCCTACTTCAACTAATAAAGAAGCAGCTTCAAAACTTGCAGGTGCTCAGTTTGTGCATTTACATAACCATTCTCAATTTTCAATATTACAATCTACTATCAGTGTCAAAGATTTAGTTGCAGCCGCAGCTAAAGAAAATATGCCTGCAGTTGCATTGACTGACCATGGTAATATGATGGGAGCATTTCACTTTGTGAGTGCTGTTTCTAATCATAATAAGGCTATAATAGCTAAACATGCCGAGGCAGAAGAAAGTGGAGAAGAGAAACAAGGTCAGATTATAAAACCAATTATAGGATGCGAGTTTTTTGTTTGTGAAAATCACTTAGATAAATCCCGAAAGGATAATGGTTATCAAATTGTACTGCTGGCAAAAAATAAAAACGGTTATCACAATTTAGCTAAATTATCTTCAACGGCATTTACAGACGGTTTCTATTACGTTCCAAGAATTGATAAAAAACTAATAGAACAATACAAAGAGGATTTAATTTGCCTAACAGGAAATCTGTATGGAGAAGTTCCAAGTAAGGTTTTAAATATTGGTGAAAATCAAGCAGAAGAAGCTTTGCTGTGGTGGAAGAATACTTTTCAGGATGATTTGTATTTAGAGCTGATGCGTCATAATCAAGAAGATGAAAACAGAGTTAATCCCGTATTAATTCAGTTTGCGCAAAAGCACGATGTAAAATTGATAGCATCAAATAATACATATTACGTTGAACAAGAAAATGCTAACGCACATGATATTTTACTCTGCGTAAAAGATGGCGAAAAACAAGCAACACCAATAGGACGAGGCCGCGGTTACCGTTACGGATTGCCGAATCAAGAATATTATTTTAAGTCTTCAGAAGAAATGAAGGCTCTTTTTAGGGATATTCCTGAAGCTATTGTGAACATAGAAGATGTTGTCGATAAAATCGAAGCTTATGAATTGGCGCGAGATGTTTTATTGCCAGCGTTTGATATCCCCGACGAATTTAAATTTAAAGAAGACGAAGCTGATGGTGGAAAGCGCGGTGAAAACGCTTTCCTGAAACATCTTACATACAAAGGTGCCGAAAAACGCTATGGTGAAATTACACCAGAAATCAAAGAACGACTAGATTTTGAGCTTTCCGTAATTGAAAACACAGGCTATCCAGGGTATTTCCTAATTGTTGAGGATTTTATACGAGAAGCACGAAACATGGATGTATCTGTAGGTCCAGGTCGTGGTTCCGCAGCAGGTTCAGTCGTTGCTTATTGCCTTTGGATTACCAATATAGACCCCATTAAGTACGACTTACTTTTTGAGCGTTTCTTAAATCCAGATCGTGTAAGTATGCCAGATATCGATATTGATTTTGATGATGAAGGTCGTGGTCGTGTGATGCAATATGTGATTGATAAGTATGGGGCTAATCAAGTAGCTCAAATAATCACTTATGGGACTATGGCTGCAAAATCTTCTATTAGAGATACAGCACGTGTTTTGGATTTACCATTAAATGAAGCTGACCATATAGCCAAGCTTATACCTAATATGTCAAAGCTTGGCAAAATTTTTGGGAAAAGCGAAAAAGAACTTGCAGGAAAATTTAGAGCCGAGGACTTAGAAAAAGTCAATGAGTTACTAAATATATCTGATGGAGAGGATTTGCAAGCAGAGACAGTAAATCAAGCCCGAGTCCTCGAAGGTTCTGTAAGAAATACAGGTATTCACGCTTGTGGAGTTATTATTACACCAGGAGACATTACTAATTATGTGCCAGTTTCTGTAGCAAAAGATTCTGATTTATATGTGACGCAATTTGACAACTCAGTTGTTGAGAGTGCAGGACTGTTGAAAATGGATTTTTTGGGTTTAAAGACGTTAACCCTTATAAAGGATACCGTAAAAATTGTAAAGGCCAAACATAATGTTACACTTGACCCTGAGAATTTTCCACTCGATGATGAGAAGACTTATGAACTTTTTCAGCGCGGAGAAACTGTAGGGATTTTTCAGTATGAATCTCCTGGTATGCAAAAGCATATGAAGCATCTTAAGCCTACTGTTTTTGATGATTTAATAGCTATGAATGCACTCTATCGTCCTGGTCCTATGGAATATATTCCAAGTTTTATTAGACGAAAACATGGCGAAGAAGAAATTATATACGATTTACCAGAAACCGAAGAGTATTTAAAAGAAACTTACGGTATTACAGTATATCAGGAGCAAGTAATGTTACTTTCACAAAAGCTAGCAGATTTTACCAAAGGTGAGGCCGATGTACTTAGAAAGGCTATGGGTAAAAAGCAAAAAGCAGTACTTGATAAAATGAAACCTAAGTTTATTTCTCAAGCAGCTGCTAAAGGTATGGATGAGAAAAAACTTGAGAAGATCTGGAAGGATTGGGAAGCTTTTGCAAGTTATGCCTTTAACAAGTCTCACTCTACATGCTATGCTTGGATTGCATACCAAACTGCATACTTAAAAGCGCATTATCCTGCGGAGTATATGGCGGCGGTATTGTCAAATAATATGAATGATATTAAGTCTGTAACCTTCTTTATGGAAGAGTGTAAACGTATGCGTTTACCAGTTTTAGGGCCAAGTGTAAATGAAAGTTTTTATAAGTTTTCTGTAAATAAAGATAATGCCGTGCGTTTTGGTATGGGAGCCATTAAGGGTGTTGGTCATGGCGCTGTAAAAACCATTGTCGAAAACCGAAAAGAAGAAGGTCATTATAAGTCGATTTTCGATTTAGCAAAACGTATAGATTTACGTGCAGCCAATAAAAAAGCATTCGAAGGTTTAGCTAATGCAGGAGGTTTTGATTGTTTTGAAGATACACATCGAGCACAATATTTTGCTCATGATGGTGATGGTATTACATTTTTAGAAAAAGCTGTAAAATACGGTGCTAAACATCAGGAAAACGAAAATTCAGCACAAGTTAGTTTGTTTGGTGAAGCTAGCGGTGTCGAGATTGCCGAACCTCAGGTTCCGCCATCTGAAGATTGGGGAACAATGGAGAAACTTTCTCGAGAAAAAGAAGTTGTTGGAATATATATATCAGGTCATCCATTAGATGATTTTAAAATTGAAATGAAGACTTTTTGTAACGGGGTTATTGCAGATTTTAATGATTTGGAAGCCGCTATTAATCAAAATATCAAGTTTGGAGGTGTTGTAACAGATGTTCAACATAGAGTTAGTAAACAGGGTAAAGGTTGGGCCATATTCACTATAGAGGATTATACTGATAGTTTTGATTTCAGAATTTTTGGAGAAGATTATTTGAAATTTCGACATTTTTTAGTGCAAAATTCCTTTGTACACGTTCAAGCGTTTGTTAAAGAAGGTTGGGTTAATCGAGATACAGGAAAAAAAGGTGATCCACGTATTCAATTTAATAACTTTCAACTATTGCATGATGTAATGGATACGTATGCAAAAAAACTATCAGTACAACTAAATGTTGCTGAATTAAAATCAGATACTATTTCTGATTTACAGCAAATGTTCAGAATGCATGAAGGTACTAATTCTTTAAATTTTGTAGTCTACGATAACGAAGACAAAATAAAATTGAATATGCCTAGTCGTAAGCAAAAGGTAAAAATATCTCAGGAGTTATTAAATACATTGAGTGAACATCATATAAAGTATAAGTTGAATTAAAGTTTAAAAAATCTCATAATTCAAACCAATATAACCATAGTCAAATCAAATACATGCAGTGTAAGGTTTGGTGTAATTTTTGACTAATATTGCATATTAACACGTATTAAAATACAATTAAAACATAAATATTATGGCATTAGAAATAACAGATGCAACATTTGAAGAGCAAGTATTAAATAGCGATAAGCCAGTAATGGTAGATTTCTGGGCAGCTTGGTGTGGTCCTTGTCGCATGGTTGGTCCAATTATCGATGAGATTAGTACTGAGTATGACGGCAAAGCTGTTGTAGGTAAAGTAGATGTAGACGCGAACCAAGAGTTTGCAGCTAAGTATGGTGTAAGAAACATACCAACGGTACTAGTGTTTCAAAATGGAGAAGTAGTAGGTCGTCAAGTAGGTGTTGCACCAAAAAACGCTTATGCAGAAGCTTTAGACGCACTTTTATAACAAAGACATCTAAAAGAAATGATAAAAGGTTTGCCAAATAGGTGAACCTTTTTTAGTTTCGGTAATTCATGGATTTACAAAAAGAACTTAATAAAGCAGGTGGCTTTAAGAATTTAGAATTATTAGCAAAACAAGTTGTTGAAGGTTTTATTTCGGGGATGCATAAAAGTCCCTTTCATGGTTTTTCGGCAGAATTTGCAGAACATAAAATTTACAATCAAGGAGAGAGTACAAAACATATAGATTGGAAACTTTATGCAAAAACAGATAGACTATATACCAAGCGTTATGATGAAGAAACAAATCTTAGATGTCATATTATTTTAGATAATAGTGCCTCTATGCATTATCCAGACTCTGCAGGGACTTCAATTAATAATTTAAACAAAATAGCATTCTCTTCTTTAGCTTCTGCTTCTTTAATGTATATTCTAAAAAAGCAAAGAGATGCTGTAGGTTTAAGTATTTATAGTGATAAATATGATTTCTATTCTCCTGAGAAAGGAAGTGAGCGACATCATCAAATGTTATTATCAAAGTTAAGCGATGCTGTTATTCATAAAACAGTTTCTAAGACTACTGAAACGTATAAATATTTACACCAAATAGCTGAAAAGATTCATAGACGCTCATTGATATTTGTATTTACAGATATGTTTCAAACTTCTCAGGACGACGAAAAAATATTTGAAGCACTAAGACATCTAAAGCATAATAAGCACGAGGTCGTGATGTTTCACGTATTTGATAAATCAAAAGAACTCACTTTTGATTTTGATAATAGACCAAAACGTTTTGTAGATGTTGAAACAGGAGAAACAATAGACCTATATCCAGATACTATAAAGGAAAACTATGAAAAAGCTGTATCTGAATATTTTAAAAATTTAAAATTACGATGTGGACAATATAGGGTCAAGTATGTGGAAGCTGATGTAAATACTGGTTTTAATCAAATATTGACCACATACATGATAGAGCGTCAAAAATTTGTATAAATAAACTGATATTTTTTTCTTTTTTTATTTGCGGAATTAAAAATGCAGTGTATATTTGCCCTCGCAATTACGCAACGGTCTGGTAGTTCAGCTGGTTAGAATATCTGCCTGTCACGCAGGGGGTCGCGGGTTCGAGTCCCGTCCAGACCGCAAATTGCATAAAAGCTCTAAGAAATTAGAGCTTTTTTATGCAAAAGATGTTGTGTTGTTCTAGGAGAAATCCTAGAGTAGTTGTAAAATCCCTAAGCGATTAGGATTTTACCAATGAGAAGCTTTCCTTTTTTTACTAAGTAAAAATAGGGATGCTTTTTTGTTTTTATAATGCTTCATAGAACTCATAAAACAGATAAATAAGACTATTTTGACACAAATAATGTATTTAAACGGTAAAAAAATACATTTAATCGATAATTTGTCGTTAGATAATTCTATTTTAGGTAAATTGCGTGTTCTTAAGTATTGCCCTAAATCACTTACTCAAGAAATTTTAATCCATTGAAACCCTAACAGTTCTGTTAGGTTAAATCCTTTTTAGTACGATTGTTTGAAAATTTACTCAAACACTTTGTGTCTTATTTGTTTTTAAGACATTATTTAAACAGACTAATTATTTAACTAAAAAGAATACTTATGAAAGCTTTAAAAATCTCCCTATTATTAGTAGTCGTTGTTGTACTTACTGTTTCTGTAATTTCAAAAGATGCAGTTGTACAAGACGATATAAATACTTACAAGGAATACACTCCTAACAAACTAGTTCTAGATAAGAAAAAGAGAAAAGTTTCTACGGTATCTTAATACTTATTTAAGTTTTTATATTTGATTGATTTTATTTCTGTTTTATAAAAACTAACTAAAAAATACAAGTCCTTAACTAAAAAAGTTAAAGGACTTTCTGTTTTATTTATAGGTAAGTGTATTGTTTTTATATATTTTTGAGAAAATCACTTATGATTTGATAAAACATCGATTATTATCATTATTTATTTTACTATTCCTAAGTAATCCTCTTCTTAGTCAAGAAAAGAAATTACTTGATTCTGTGAATAAATATTATTTGTATTCTCAAGATGTAAATAAAAATTGGGAATCTCGATTAAAATCAGCTTTGAAGTCTAAAGATTTTTCTGATGAATTAGGAGTTGACTCTATTAAAATTCGTGTACAAAGATCTCTGTCTGTTACTCTATATTATAACGAATTATACGATGAATATATTAAGCTTAATCAAAAGAATTTTAAATTAGCTCAAAAACTCAAAGATACCTCTGCAATACAAGCTGCCTCTAAAAATCTTGGGTTATATTATCTTTTTTTAGAACAGATAGATAGTTCTTACTATTATTTTTCTAAAGAGTTAGACTATTTTAAAAGTAATGATATTTCCTTAAAAAAAGCAGAAACTCTTTCTGCTCTAGCTGACATTCAACAAGAAGAAAAATTATACAGTGGAGCAGAAGAAGATGCGATTGCTGCAATAAAAATTTTAAATCGGCTTCCGCAAAATGAAGACACTTTATATTTGAATTGGAGTGTATATAATCTTCTAGCGATTATTTCTAAAAACACTCTGAATAAGAATAAAGCTTTAGAATATTATGATAAATCTATTTCTTTTTCGAAAGAAATGAAGGAAGGATTTTCATATGAGATTTTTTCTATTAACAATAAGGGTAATGCCTTCAGGGAATTCGGTGAATACTCTAAAGCTCTTGAATTATTTTTTGATTTAGTTGAGCAAAAAGAAAAGTACAACGAGGAGGAACCAGACTTCTATCCAACACTATTATTAAATATTGCTAAAACAAAATTTGAATCTACTGATTATAACTTTGGAGAAGTAGAAAACTATCTCAAAGAGTCATATCTTTTGTTTGAAGAAATAGACTATCAATATGGAGTTATGGCAGCTTCTTTAGAATTGTCTAGACTACATTTAAAACATGAAAATCAAGAATTAGCCAAAGAGTTCGGTAAAACAGCTTTAAAGATTTCAAATGAAGTCTCTAACAACGAATATAAAATGGATGCTTTATTAACTCTCTCCTATTTATATAAAGGAGAAGAAGGAAAAAATCTATTGAGACAACATATAAATTTATCTGATAGTCTCGAAATTGCTGGGCGTTTAGTGAAAAATAAATTTGCAAGAGTAAAATTTGATACAGATCAAATCGAAGCAGAAAATGAGCAAATTTCTAGAGATAATTTTTACTTATTACTATTATCTGCAGGGCTCTTACTTACCGGAATATTAGTTTATGTAGTTATCTCTCAACGAGCAAAGAATAAAGAATTGAAACTTGTACAAGAACAACAAAAAGCTAACGAAGAGATTTACAACCTAATGCTAGGTCAGCAAGATAAGGTTGAGGAAGCTAGAGCTCAAGAAAAGATTAGAGTGTCAAAAGATTTACACGATGGTGTTTTAGGTCGTCTTTTCGGAGTAAGGCTTAGTTTAGATAGCCTAAACTTCTCTGACGGAAAAGAAGCGATGATGAATCGCTCTAACTATATTGGTCAACTAAAAAATATTGAGGACGACATTAGAAAGATATCTCATGAAATGAACGCCGATTTTGTTTCTGGTTCTGGATTTATGGATATCGTTACTGAGCTTATTGAAAATCAAACAAAAGCTTATGGATTTACATATGACTTTAATTATACAGATGATTTTAGCTGGGAGTTTGTTCCAAATAAAACCAAGATTAATATATACAGAATTTTACAGGAGTCAATGCAAAATATCTATAAACATGCCGAAGCCAAGGATGTTAAAATTGATATTTTAAGAGAAAAAGATGAGATTAATATCTACATTGTAGATGACGGCAAAGGCTTTGATACTTCTAAATCAAAAAAAGGTATTGGTTTAAAAAATATGAATTCCAGAGTTGAAGACGTTAATGGCAAAATCTTATTTTCCTCAGAATTAGAAAAAGGCACCACAGTACAAGTAAAAATCCCCTATATAACTTAATTAACCTGCTAACCAAAAGATGCAAGAATTTAAAATCTTAATGGTAGACGATCATCCTATTATCATAGAAGGATATATGAACGTCTTGATGGCTACAAAAGCCGAAAACCAAACCCTTAAAATAGACACTGCCAATAACTGTGATATGGCAGAAATAATGATTAATCGCGCTGCGAATAACATACATTACGATATTTGCTTTTTTGATATCAGTCTACCACCATCAAAAGATGGTAAATACACTTCAGGAGAAGATTTAGCTATGCTGGCAAAGAAAATGATGCCAACAACCAAAGTTATTATTTTGACGATGTTTAATGAGTCTTTCAGGATTCATAATATAATTCGCGAAATAAACCCAGATGGGTTTTTAATTAAAAGTGATTTAACGTCCATGGAATTGGCAGATGCTTTTCAGCATATAATTAAATCACCACCATATTATAGTAGTACAGTACATAATTACGTAAAGCAAACGTTGACAAGCGAAATTTATGTAGATGATATTAATAGAAAAATCCTTTATTTATTATCTCAAGGTATAAAAACCAAAAGTCTTCTCGACCACATTTCCTTATCTATGAGTGCTATTGAAAAACGCAAAAAGCAACTAAAGCTATTATTCTCTGTCGAGGACGGAAAAGACGAAACTTTATTAGAAATGGCGAAAGAAAAAGGTTTTATTTAAAAAAAATAAGCACTTTTTAGAGCTTAAAAAAAACGCTTGAAGGGATTGCCAATGATAGAAACTACGGTTTTTCCGCATCAAGTCTACGGTTTTTCCGTAACAAAAAGTCAAAAGTCTTACTTAAATTTGTACTAATCAACAAGAATTAATTAATCCCTCATTTAAGCAATTGTTGAATTAATAGCTTTAAAACCTGATAGAAAATCGACCGATGATTACTCTATCAGGTTTTTTAATACGCTATATCCAACTTCCAGAATGGCTTGCGACTTTTGAGATAAATAGCCCAAGGTAAACTACAGCTATAATAAACTTTAAAAATGTAGATGTTATAAAACCTATAAAAGAGCCAAAAGCAGCTTTAGTTGCTCTATTAACATTATTTTTATGCATAAGTTCACCTATTACCGCTCCAAGAAAAGGGCCAATAATTATTCCAAAGGGAATAGCAGATAAAAGACCGACTACTAATCCTAACGATGTCCCAATCATTCCAGATTTACTGCCTCCAAAACGTTTGGTACCAACAACAGGTATGATGTAATCGAGGATGAATATAAGTAAGGCTATAATAAAAGTTACAATTAGAAAAGTTGAGCTAATCACAATTCCATCAGAGTAACTCAATACAAAAAGGCCAAACCAACTGGTTAATGGACCAGGTAAAACGGGTAAAAAACTACCAGCTAAACCTAGAAGCATTAATAATAAGGCGCTTATGATAATTACTAATTCCATATAAGTTTTTAAAAATTCTATAATATAAGACGTTTTATAGTGTTAAAAGTTACAATTATGTAACTAAAAAATTAGTTTAAACTAAAATATTAGTTATATTAGCATTATTATTCAACTAAATAATTAGTTAAAATGAAATAACCATGATTAGTTTTTCAATCATTAGTAAGACTATAAAACGGTTATTACATGTGACCTTTTAAAGAAATAAACAGAAACACATGAAACAACTCACAAAGGCAGAAGAAGAAATAATGCAAACATTATGGCAGTTGAAAAAGGCAAATGTCAAGGCAATAATAGATGTTTTACCTTATCCAAAACCTGCATATAATACCGTGTCCACAATTGTTAGAATATTAGAATCAAAAGGGTTTGTAGATTATGAAAAGCAAGGGAAAGGTCACGTATACTTCCCTATCGTGGATAAAGAGTTGTATAGTAATCAATCCTTAAACAAATTAGTTGATAATTATTTCCAAGGGTCTTTTAAAAGTATGGTCTCGTTTTTTGTAAAGAAGAATGATGTTAATGTGCAGGATATTGAAGCTTTACTAAAAGAAATAAATAAAACGGAATAGTATGTTGTATTATATTTTACAAATTATAGCATTTCAGGTTGTTTTTCTATTGGTTTATGATGTGTTTTTAAAACGAGAAACGTTTTTTAATTACAACAGAATTTACCTTATAGGTACTGCAATCTTGTCCTTTTTTATTCCATTTATAAAACTAGACACCATAAAGGCAGTAGCTCCTAAAGACTTTGTGATTGTTTTACCAGAAGTTATTATTGGTAACCCTATTAATGTAGTATCAGATTTAGATAAACAAGTTGCTCTACAATCTGGAATTGTATTGAATGAACCTAGTATGCCTATTTGGCAAATTATTTTAGGTATAGGTATGGTTTTAGCATCCTTATTTTTTCTTTTTAAACTGCTAAAGCTATATTGGTTAAAATCCAATAATCCTAAACGATGGGACGGCAATATTCTAATCGTTAAGCTGCTAAAAAGTAGTGCTGCATTTTCATTTTTTAATACGGTGTTTTTAGGCGAAAAAATATCAGAAAAAGAGCAACCAACAATCTTAAAGCATGAGTTGGTGCATGTAAAGCAGTGGCACAGTCTGGATTTATTGGTGTTCGAAGCAATGCGAGTTTTACTTTGGTTCAATCCTTTAGTTTATATGTATCAAAGCCGTATCAAAGCACTACACGAGTTCATTGCCGATGAAACTGCTGTAAAACAAAATGGAAAAATATCTTATTATAATCAATTACTCAATCAAGTATTTGAAACCAATAATTTTTCATTTACCAACACATTTTTCAAAAAATCATTAATCAAAAAACGAATAGCCATGTTACAAAAATCGAAATCAAAAAAAGTAGCATTAATTAAATATGCATTATTAATTCCAATGTTATTTGCAATGCTAATTTATACTTCTGCTGAGGTAAAAGCCCAAGAACCAGAAGTTGAAGAGATTACTGAAGTTATTGAAATACAAGAAATTGATGAAAAAGCATTGATAGAAAAGTATTATAAGCAGATGAAAGCTTATCAAAAAGCAAATGAGTTTTCTAAGATTATGGATATGACAGATTTTGATATTTTAAAATTTAGAATGTCCTTGGATGAATTTGCCAGATTGAAAGCTTTCACAAAAATCACATTTATTGACAGAATAGAGCCTAAATTAGAAAATGGAAAAGCTACTGATAGTGAAAAAGAAATTTACAAAAAATTTACTTCTAACAATGAAAGTTATCTAGAGTATATTAAAAGAACAAATACTGACGAATATGGTCATAAATGGGAAAGTAGAACCAAAGGAAGTACTTTAAAATTATATGTAAAAGATTTAAAAAATAAATCTAAGTCAGAAGAAGCAAGATTAAAAAAGAAAATAGATTTGATATTAAATGATTCTTATTGGGATTCAATATTTATTTCTGACGGAAAGCAATCGTCTAGAATAGAAATGAGTGATGTATCAGGTAATACAAAAACTGTAACTGAAGTTGAAGAAGTTCAAGTCAAAAATGTAAATGAAACTATCGAAGTCCCATACGCTGTTATAGAAAACGTTCCAACTTATCCAGAATGTAAAGGTTTAGCGACAAATGAAGAGCGAAAAAAATGCACATCAAACGCAGTTGCAAAATTTGTAAACAAAAACTTTAATACAGACTTAGCTATTTCTCTTGGCTTATCCGGTCGTCAACGCATCTCAGTATTTTTCAAAATAGATAAGCAAGGTAATATTACATCTGTTGGAGCAAGGGCGCCACATCCAGCGTTGGAGGATGAAGCAGAACGTGTTATTAGATTACTACCGCAATTTATTCCAGGAACACAAAAAGGAAAACCGGTTATTGTACCTTACAGTTTACCTATCATTTTTCAAGTTCAAGGTAAAGCAAATGATAGTACTGCAACACCTATCTATAATAAGTTTAAAAATACTTTGAAAGATAGTCTACAAAATACAGAAGTAAGAGAAATCGAAATTCAAGAAATAACTAGAGATAATGAAGTTCCATACGCTGTCATAGAAAATGCGCCAACTTTTCCAGAATGTAAAGATTTACCAATTGATGAAGAGCGTAAAAAATGTACGTCACAAAAAGTGGCAATGTTTGTCAATAAAAACTTTAATACAAATCTAGCAACATCCTTAGGCTTAGTTGGTCGCCAGCGTATTTCAGTATTTTTTAAAATAGACAAACAAGGTAATATAGCAACTGTAGGAGCTAGAGCACCACACCCAGCTTTAGAAGAAGAGGCCAAACGTGTCATAAGACTTTTACCTCAATTTATACCAGGAACACAAAAAGGAGAACCAGTTGTTGTACCTTATTCATTACCAATATTATTTCAAGTAGCACCTGATAAAAAAGAAAAAAACTAAATGCTCAAAAAACTAACAATCCTAATTTTTTGTATACAATTTAATGCCGAAGCTCAGACTTCGGCATTGGCTATTGGCGACAGTTTATTCGCTAATGGAAAGTATACAAAAGCCATAGAACAATATCAAAATCATCCAAATCAAAATGAAGTTTTCGACAAAATTGCAAAAGCTTATTTAGCTATTGGAAATTTTGGTAAAGCTTTAGAGAATTATAAAAAAAGTTCAGATGCAAATCCTGATAACGCATTAATTAAGTTTGAATACGCCAAGTTGTTGTCGCGCTCAAAAAAATATAATGAAGCTTCAGATTTGTTTGAAGAGCTTATCTATATTGATTACCGAAATCCAAATTATCACTACCAAAAAGGTGTTGTTTTAGAAAAATTAAAAGATTCTACAGCATTAAACCGTTTTCTGTCGACTTATGATTTAGACAAAACACATCAAAAAGCTATTTTCAAAATAGCAAAACACCATTTGATAAAGCGCAACCATCAAATATCGCATCGATATATTGACAAAGGTTTAGAGAGTTATCCTGAAAATGTTGAGTTAATAAGCTTAAAGGCACAAAACTATTACCACCAAGATTACCAAAATGAGGCTAAGTTGTGGTTTAAAAAATTATTGGAAATTGGAGAAGAGTCTGAATTTATTCATGAAAAATTGAGTATTCTTTATGCCAAAAACTCTGATTATGAAGATGCTATTTTTCATCGAAAAAAAGTATTGAATTATAACCCGTATGACGCAACTTCAATATACCTTATTGGTACATACTACGAAAGGTTAAAAGATTTTGAAAAAGCTGAAGAATACATAAGCAAGTCGTTAAAACTTCAGGATGTATCACTAAATGCCGAATATGTTCAATTGGGTAGAGTTTTAAACAGGCAAAAAAAACACAAAGCTGCTATCAGCGCCTTTCAAAAAGCAATAAAAGAAGACCCTTCTGATACATTTACAAGATTTAGTATAATACTTACCAAGGAGCAATTCTATGCAGACAAAGAAGCCGTAATAAAGCTTTATGAGGACTTTATTACTAAATATAAAGACGATAAAATGGCAAAATTTGCCGAAATGCATCTTAAAGAGTTAAAACAAAAAAACTTTTTAAATAAAGATTAGCGTTTATTAGAATGTCATACTGAGCTTGTCGAAGTACCTCTTATGGTGTAACTTCTTTCAAATTACATTTTAGCATCTTTTGATGAAAAATTGTACTTTTCCGTTTCAGATAATATTAATGAAACGTTTTGTTGTTTTTATTGCGATACTCTTAGTGTCTTGTGACTATTTCGAAAAGAAAAAAATCAAAGCAAAAGATATCGTTTCTCAAGAATTAGAGACTATAGATTGGAATGCTGTAGACGAATATCCAAGCTTTTCGGTATGCGATTCTGTTTCTGAAAAAGTTGAAAGAAAACAGTGTTTTGAAACGACAATTTTAAATCATGTCAACAATTATCTTTCAAAGCAAAGTATCGTCATTTCTGAAGATGTAGAAGATACTATATCAATAAAGTTCAGCATTGATAAGCTCGGTGAAATTTCAATATTAGATATCAAATCAAAGCCCGAAACAATCCAAGTTATTCCTATAATAGATAGCCTTTTGTATGGTAGTATTAATACTTTACCCAAAATATTTCCAGCGGTAAAAAGAGGCCAACAAGTTAATACAGAGTTTGTGTTGCCCGTTGTGGTTTCGATAAAGTAGTGTTTGTCATTTTTACAGAGCGAAGAATGAGCGGCGAGAAATCTCAATTTTAAATCATTTCCATCGAATTGCAAACTTTTGGAGCAATCGTAAAGCTTCAACGTACAACCAAATCAAAGTAGCTAATAATCCCCAAGTTGCTAACCATTCTTTTTGTTTTGGTGCTCTGTTTTTATAACGCTCTATGTAGTCAAAATCTAAAAGTAATGCGAAAGAAGCTACTATTGCAGCCAATATATTAAAACCAATAGCCAGCCACGACGTACCCCAAATAAAAGTTTTGATGCCAAAAAAACTGAGAATCCAAGATATTAGATATACTACCATAATGCTTATAGTAGCTGTGATAATAATACTTCTAACCTTTTTGGTAACCACAATAATGCGAGTTTGATAAAGCAATAACATTACAAAAAAAGTAACAATAGTAACGCCTATGGCTTGGTACGGTAACTCCGGAAAGTGCTTGTGAGCATATGCAGAAAATCCTCCAAGAAAAAAACCTTTAGCGATTATGTAAAGCGGTACTAAAAAGCCAGCCCATTGTGTGCGAAAAGAAATAATAATACTAATAATAGCTGCAGCAAGCATACCACCAAGTGTAAACCAGCCAGTGTCCATACCTTCAACACTCAATTTCCAGATGTAAGATGTGATTGCGGCTATAACCAAAATCCCAAAAAAGGACTTGACAAAGACGCCCCAAACCGTCATTTTTTTATTCGAATCTCGACCATCATCCCAAAAGTAGTCGTTAAAAATAGGGTTTGAAGTACTCGAATTTCTTATGCTCATATATTATAAATTGAATTTATAGCCAACCATAAAATCAGCAGGAAAATTGTCGCTGTTTTCTAATCCAAACGCAAAGAATCTGTCATACAATATGGATATATATCCGTTATCTGAAACTTTAATATCTGTGCCAATACCAAAAATAAAAGGAACATCAAATTCTGTTTCGTTTTGTCTAATATCTACACTATTATTTGCTGGATTTGGATCTATAATATCAACTGAAAAACTATTAAACGTAGCAAATCGTGTTTGTGCATAAATATTAAAACTGTTTTTTCGTATGAACCTAAAACGATAACCTAATGAAAATTCTAAACTTTTATAATCGCCATCAGAACCAAATGTGTTTCTGACTTGTAATAAGCCCGAATGCATTGGGTTATCTGTGTCTCCGAACAATTCTAATTCTGCCGCTAGTTGCGGATAAGAACTATTATCATTTAAATTCTCTACCAACGGATGATTGGTGACACCACCAAATAGGGTAAGCCTAAAATTAACTTTTAAGTTTCTATCTTGAATATTATAATTAATATCAGCACTTTTATTGTACTTATCTATAAAACGTTTTAGACTACCTGTCGTAAGTTTTACAGCGTCAGCACTATTGTCAGAGGTTAAGTTTTTTAAAACGACGATATATTCTTTGTTATAAGTTCGGCCTTCACCTTTAGTACTTTTAAGTTCTGTTATTGTTCCGTCACTAGTCCTAACGAAGTAGCGGTATTGACCATCAGTAACAGTCCAAAGTAAATCTAATTTACCATCGACTTCTGTTTTTAATTCTAATTTTTCGCCTTTTACAGTATAGATTTTTTGTGCAAATCCAATACTTGCAAAGGCTAGAAACACATAAATTATAATTATTTTTTTCATGGTTATAAAGTTTAAAGTTTGGGGTCTTTTGCTAAAACTAGCAAAAATATCTGTAAATCTTTACTTTTTAAATGTTCGACCTTTCCATTTATAAGTTGAAAATGGTAAGATTGCCAAAATATAAGTAGTTACAATAGGATGAATAAAACTAGCAAAAACATAAGATAACAAAACAGGTTCTTGTTTGTAAAAACGAGCACTTTTGAAGATGAGCAATAAATCAATACTAAATTTTATAAGAAATATTAACACTACAGTCTTTCCAGAAAGTACCTCGAAAACATAAAGCGGAATTAGACTCACTAAAACCAAATTTGTTAACAAAACTATTAATCCTATAAACTTCGGAAACCATGATTTGTATTGACTCGTTTTTGAAGACCATCGTAAACGTTGTTGTAAATACTCTAAAAACCCTCTAGTAACCTTTGTGGTTACAATTGCATTTTTAGATTTTAAAAAATGTACTTCAGAATTATCTTTTTTAAAGAATTTTTGAAGTAAAAAAACATCATCTCCACTGGCAATAGTAGCATTATCGTCAAAGCCATTGACTTGCTCAAAAGCTTTTTTTGAATACACAAAATTTGCACCATTACACATAAATGGTTTATTAACACCAAAACTACCAATTGTCACACCTTGTAAGCTCAAAGCATCTAAGATTTGAAATCTTGTAAAAAAGGAAGATAATCCAGTAAATTTAACTGGTCCTGCAATAGCTATTGCTTTATTTGTTTGTATGAATTCATCAAAACTATCTAACCAATATTTAGGTAAAACACAATCAGCATCAGTAGTAACTATCCAATCGGTTTTTGCAGTTTTTACTGCAGAAGTAACGGCATCTTTTTTTGGGGAGTTAGTAGTTCTTTTATTGTCAATTATTTTGATGTCACATTGAGCTTGTCGTAGTGTACTAGTAAACTTATTTATTATTTCTAAGGAATTATCATCAGAATTATCATTTACCAAAATGATTTCAAAATGTGAATTTGGGTAATTTAAACCTTGAATAGATTTTAGTAAAACAGGAAGATTTTTAGCTTCATTTCTAAAAGGAATAATCACCGAAAACTTGGTCTTAGGTTTTAAGTCTTGGAGTTTAAAATCTTCAACTTTATTAAAGCCACTATTGAACCATGCTATTATAACAAGATAGGTAAAAACAATAATAAAACAAATAGAGAACAGCATTAATCTTCAGTTTTAAGAAGTTTAAAATTAAGAACAAAATAGCTTCCAAAGATACTAGGTAAAATAAAATTCAGTAACCACATCAATGTAGATATACTAAGTATAGTTAACTCATCAACACCTGCATAGCTAAATAAATAGACGGCAGCACTAGTTTTAATTAATACGTCAAATACAGCTAGTGATGGGACGATTGATGCTAATAAGTACATGCTACTTATAATAATCATAGCGGTTTTATAAGCGATATCGACACTGAAAATTTGTAGTAAAAAATAAAATTGAAATGAAAATATGGCATACCTAATTAGTGATAAACCAAGGTTATAGGTATGAATTTTTTGAGGTAAATTTTTAATAAAATCAATAACACGTTCTATAGAGAATCCTTTGATTTTAAATCGTGATTGCTGCAAACCAAAAACTGTAAATACACCCAGTATTCCTATAATTATAACAAAACGAGATACTTTTTTTATATTCAATTCCATATCATAAATCGAATAGAACATCATAAAACCTATTAGCCCTAGTATTGTAGTAACTGCCATTTGACTTGTATTACCCATAAGGTTTAATAGGACAATTCGCTTTCTGTATTGTTTTGCAAAGTAGATAGCTTTAGCGCCATAATCTCCAATCCGGTTTGGAGTAATTAATGAGGCTGTTAATCCACCAAGACTTTGCTCTAAAGCTTCAAAAAATGTAATTTTTTTAATTGTACTAACTAATATTTTCCATTTCAAGATTTCAAAAAACCAATTAAAAAACGTCAAAATCAATAGAAAAAGGACGTTTTTTGCAGAAAAAGCATCTGTTTTGGTCAAAAACGAGACGAATTTTGAAAAATCAAGATTTTCGTTTTGTAACAATCTGTTATAGATGTAATACGATGCGCCAACTATTATACTTAGTTTAATTATCGCAATAAAGAATTGCTTAGATTTGTATGAAAGCTGTCCGTACACATTACAAATTAAACCAATTTATAAGACTATGCGATCACAATTTTTAAAATACATCTTAGTGTTTCTTATTTTGGGAAATGTTAATGCACAACGTAAAGAAATAAGTACTTGGAGCGCTCAGGTTTCCTTGGGTGTGAATTCGCCGTCAAAATCAGGATTTATAGATTCAGCTCCTGCACAAAGTCTAAATTTACCGACAGTAAATTTAGGAGTGCAACGTATGTTTAGTAGAACTTTAGGTGCTAAATTAGACTATGGATTTAACCGTTTTAAAAGTGAAAGTGACACTCAAGAATTTAAGGTCAATTACTCAAGGATAAATGCTCAGTTGGTTTATAATCCGTCGGAGTCATTAAATTTTTTGCCCCAACCAATGCAATTGGTGGCACATGCTGGACCAGGATTCTCTTTTGCAAAACCATTAGGAACTTTAGATGATAATAAACAATCTTACCTTAATTTTAATTTAGGTGTTGAAGTGCATTATCGCATCAATAAAAAAGTAACAATATATTCAGACCTATCTTATGTCTATGGTTTTTCAAAATTAGAAGACTATAATCCCGAGATATTAGGTTTGGGTGCGTTTAATGGAAATGTTTTTAATCTATCCTTTGGAGTTTCAATAGCCTTAAGCGGTTGTTATTATTGTGAATAATTTATGGCAAACGAAAAAATAATTTTAGGTATTGACCCAGGAACTACCATTATGGGATTTGGACTCATAAAAGTGGTTGGAAAAAAAATGGAGTTTTTACAGTTGAATGAACTTCAACTCAAAAAATATGACGACCATTACTTAAAACTAAAACTTATTTTTGAAAGAACAGTAGAACTTATCGATACACATCACCCAGATGAGATTGCCATAGAAGCGCCGTTTTTTGGTAAAAATGTGCAAAGTATGCTTAAGCTTGGTCGCGCTCAAGGCGTAGCCATGGCTGCAGGTCTATCTCGCGAAGTACCAATTACAGAATATGCACCAAAAAAAATAAAAATGGCGATTACTGGAAACGGTAATGCAAGTAAAGAGCAAGTTGCAAAAATGTTACAAGGTATGTTGGGTTTAAAAACAATCCCTAAAAATCTAGATTCTATGGATGGCTTGGCAGCAGCAGTTTGTCATTTTTACAATCAAGGCCGAGTTGAAGTTGGAAAAAGTTATTCTGGTTGGGCAAGTTTTGTGAAACAGAATGAAGGTCGAGTTAAGAAGTGATTTCATGTCAAGAAAGTTTCAAATAATTCTCTATTTAGTTTTAATACTAGGTGTCTTAGTTCTTTTTAAAGTAACTGATGAAAAAAGACAAATTTCTAGAAATGGTGAGACTGTAGAAATATTGGTGATGAAATTTCCAGATTGTGAGTACAGAGGTAAATATGATACTAAACCTAATATTAGATTCAGTTTAGAAGGTGAAACCTTCAACAGGAGCATTAAAAGTAAATACTGTAAAATTCTACATAGAGATTATTTTAGTAAAAATATTAGAGGAATAAAAGTTTTGACCAATAAAGAGAGAAATCTTTTTGTCTTTCCGTATGAAGAGTTTACAACCGAATTGATATGTTTTATTTTAGTTGAATTAATTTTTATTTCTTGTTTATTGAAGATAATATTTAGAAAAGAAAAAGGCGAAGAAGAAAACTAAATGTCTGGCATCTACATCCACATACCATTCTGCAAACAGGCCTGTCATTATTGTGACTTTCATTTTTCGACATCTCTAAAAAAGCGAGACGATATGGTTGAAGCTTTGGCTAAAGAAATAGAACTTCGCAAAAAAGAATTTAAAGAAATAATAGTAGAAACTATCTATTTTGGAGGCGGAACACCTTCAGTTCTAAACAATAAAGAATTAGAGTTTTTAATAGATACAGTTTATAAAAACTATAAGGTTTCAGAACAACCAGAGATTACTATCGAAGCCAATCCTGATGATTTGTCTAAAGACAGAATTGAGGAATTATCAAAAAGTGCTGTAAATCGTTTGAGTATAGGCATACAATCTTTTTTTGAAGACGATTTAAAACTCATGAATCGTGCACACAATGCAGAAGAAGCAAAAGAATGTTTAGAAGAAGCTACAAAACACTTCGATAATATTTCAGTGGATTTAATCTACGGTATCCAAAATTCAACTAATGATAAATGGCTGCAAAATATCGAAACTGCATTGAGTTTCGGGATACCACATATTTCGAGTTATGCACTGACGGTCGAGCCAAAAACTGCGCTAGCATCTTTTATAGAAAAAGGAATAATTGACGATGTAGATGATGAGTTAGCGCACGAGCAATTTCATATTCTAAAAGATAAATTAGAAAAAGAAGGTTTTGTACATTACGAATTGTCTAACTTCGGAAAAAAAGGTTTCTTTAGCAGAAATAATACAGCTTATTGGCAAGGCAAATCATATATTGGTATTGGACCTTCGGCACATTCATTTAATGGAAAACAACGTGGCTGGAATGTTCGGAATAATTCAAAATACATAAAATCAATTTCAGAAAACGTACTGCCAATCGAGATTGAAGACCTCACTACAACCGACCGATATAACGAATATATTATGACAGGTTTGCGTACCATCTATGGTGTTTCATTACATAAGGTCGAAACCGATTTCGGTGAAGATTATAAAACCTATCTTTTAAAAACTTCAGAAGCTTTAATACATCAAGATTTATTGTATATTAAAGACGCGCGCATACACGTTACTAAAAAAGGACAATTTTTAAGTGATGGTATTGCCTCTGAACTGTTTAAAATTAATCTCACTTGATTACAACAATACAACTTAAGACTAGAAAAATTAGAATAGATTTATCACAGCCTTTAGATATTTCTATTCCCATACGTAATGGAGAAAAAAATGTTAATGCTTGGTATATTGGACCACCAAAAATAGAACCAGAACAATTTGATGAAGATATTGTAAGTGTCTCCGAAGGTGCTTCTGTAAACTTCAATACAATTACATTTAATCCGCATTCGCATGGCACTCATACCGAAACTGTTGGACATATAGTAGAAGAGAATTACTCTATAAACAAAACTCTAAAGCAGTTTTTCTTTTTAGCAGAAGTGATTACGGTTGCTCCAGAAAAATTGACGGATGATTTGGTAATTTCTGCAAAACAACTGCGTTTTGCAATTGGCAATAAATCTCGCGAAGCTATTGTTGTCAGAACAATTCCTAACTTAAAGGATAAAAAAACGATGCAATATTCTAATACCAATTGGCCATACTTAACCCAAGATGCTATTGAATATTTAGTCAAAAAAGGAGTAAAGCACTTACTCTTTGATCAACCAAGTGTAGATAGAGAAAAAGATGGTGGCGAGTTACGTGCGCATCATACATTTTGGAATACTAAAGGAAGTATCAGAAAAGAGGCAACAATTACAGAGTTTATTTACGTACCAAACAAAGTAGACGATGGTATGTACATGCTCAATCTTCAAATTGCACCTTTCGAGAATGATGCTACTCCAAGTAAGCCTATTTTATATAAAGTTTTAGATAATTAAAAATGATATGGAAACATTCTTCATAATAATTATTAGCATTTTAGTCACTTTGGGCATAGTAACCATAGTAAGGCAATGGCTAAGTAAAAAGAAAACAAATGAGCAGTCTATTATATTATTAGACAAGATAAAACGTGTTTGTAAATTCATAACGGTCGAAGGTGATTTTGCTGAGATTTACCACTATGAAGACGTCAAGGAAAAATTTCTAAAACTCATTACAAGTAAAAAGAAAGCACTCGTGGTTATAAATGCCAAAGCACATGTTGGTTTTGATTTAAGTAAGCTAAAAATGGATGCCAATGCCACCACAAAAAAAGTTGTATTGACTCATTTTCCACAACCCGAAGTACTGTCTATTGAAACTAATATCAATTATTACGATAAGCAAGACGGTATGTTTAATAAATTTGAAGCTTCAGATTTGACGGAACTGCACACTAATGCAAAAGCACATATACAAGAAAAAATTCCTGAAAGTGGTTTGTTTAATGTTGCTCGAGGCGAAGCATTAGAAGCTATTCAACTTATAGAGAGTATTGTGCAAACTATAGGCTGGAAATTGGATTATTCAGCCCTAAAAATAGAAGAACAGGATAAAAAGTTATTAGATGAAAAATAGACTAAAGCAAAAATATATCTACTACGGTATTTTAGTTGTATTGGTCTTTTTTATTCAAAGTATTTACTATTCTGACATTCCATTAGAAAAACTAAAAGAAACTTATGCTAATGAGTTTTCTCAGTTTATAGAAATTGATGGTATGCAGGTGCATTTCAGAGACGAAGGAAAAGGGTTTCCTATAGTATTAGTCCACGGCACAGCGGCTTCACTTCATACTTGGGATAAATGGGCTCAATCACTTAGAAATAATTATAGAGTAATACGTTTAGATTTACCTGCATTTGGTCTTACTGGACCAAATTCTTCAGGCGACTATTCGATTGACACATATACCAAATTTCTTGATGACTTTTTGATTAAACTTAATATTCAAAAATTTCATTTAGCTGGCAATTCCTTGGGTGGTAATATTGCATGGAATTATGCCGCTGAGTATCCTGAAAAAGTTGATAAACTGATTCTAGTAGATGCAAGTGGTTTACCCACAAATAAGCCACAACCTTGGATTTTTAAAATGGCTAAAACTCCAGTTTTAAATACATTGTTTCTTGGGCTAACACCAAAAACTATCATTAGAAAAAATTTAGAACAGGTTTATGAAGATGATACAAAAATAGATGATAATCTAGTTACAAGATACCATGATATGGCATTGAGAGAAGGAAACAGGCAAGCATTTATAGATAGAGCTAAAACAGATTTTAAACTCGGTGATTTTAAACAAACCGATATATTAAAAGGCATAAAGACTGAGACATTAATAATTTGGGGTGAAAATGATTTATGGATTCCTTTAGATAATGGTAAACGCATGAATAGTTTAATTAAAAATTCTAAATTAAATATTATTAAAAACTCTGGACATGTTCCAATGGAAGAGAACCCAGAAGAAAGTCTTAAACTATTAAAGGACTTTTTAAATGAATATTGAAGACTATAGAAATTATTGCATGAATAAAAAAGAAGTGACCGAGCATTTTCCTTTTGATAATGACACTTTGGTTTTTAAAGTTTGCAATAAAATGTTTGCACTAGCATCACTAAAAAAGTGGGAAGAAGGCAATGCGTTTATAAACCTTAAATGCAATCCTGATTACGCTCAAGAACTCAGGGCAGAATATGATAGTGTAAAACCGGGTTATCATATGCACAAACAACAATGGAATAGCGTTTATATTCATACTGGTGAACTTTCTCCAAAACTTATAGCTTCTTTAATAGACCATTCTTACGAAATGGTCATTAAAGGCTTACCTAAAAAATTGCGAGACCAATTAGAGTAGCTTTCTAAATGCTGAAGGTGTTGTCTGTTTAATAGCCTTAAATTGTCTGTTAAAGTTTGCGATATTATGATATCCAGAATTAAAAGCGATTTCAGAAATGGACATATCCACATCTTCATTTAGTAGTTTGCAGGCATGCGCAATGCGCAACTCATTTAAAAAAGAAAAATATGTTTTGTTGGTACGTTTTTTAAAATATTTACAAAAGGCGCTTTTTGTCATATTGGCTATATCTGCAATAGAGTCAAGAGAGATTTCTTTCTTAAAGTTGGTCATGGTATAATCATAAATAACTTGTAGTTTTTTACCATCTGCTAGATTATAATTTTTGTCATATACAAATGAAGATAAGGACTCGTATTGTTTGCGAGAAACAATTTTCATGATATTTAGTAACGTTATAAAACGCTCTAGTTTGTTAGCTGAACTTAAGCTTTGAAATAAGGATTCAATTTTCGTGGTGTGACGACTAATTTTAAAACCTTGTGCAGCACGTTTAAAAAAAGGACGTAATGTATTCAGTTCATTTAATTCAAAGAAACGAGTTCCAAATGCGGGTTTTGTAAAAAATAACGTCAGCATAGATGATATTTTAATCTTACTATTATCGCTTTTAAAAACATGTGGTAAATGACTACCAATGACTAAGACATCTCCTTTTTTATAACTATTTACAGTATTACCAACAATCAAAGTGCCTTCACCTTCAATAATAATACTTAGCTGAATTTCTTCATGCTGATGCAATTGATTATAAAAACTCTCACCAATATCTTCCTGATAAATAAGTACATCATCTTTTGGCTTCGGAATTTTAAACGGAAGTACTTTCATAATACTAAATTAATCTAAAATTGAATATATATTATAATTATGGATAATATAGTATTGAAGTAAGACAAAATAGAATTATACTCTCAATTCAGATAGCTGTAAGTTTATACAATTAAAATTTACAAAATGAGTTTAAAATGGGAAGGTGTTATGCCAGCGGTATTTACATGGCTGAAAGAATCAGAATCTGGTAGTCTTGAAATTGATTTTGATACAACACAAAAACAGGCCGTAAGTATTTTACAAGCTCAAGGAAAAGGTGGAAGTAGAATGAGCGGACTTGTTGGTTCTGGTACTTTGGGTGAGAATAGCTACCTAAATACTAAACAGCGTCTTTCTTTGCTTAAATCTCTTTCTGAGGTTGCTAAAGAATACAATGTTCCTTTAATCAGCGGAGCTTCTGCAGAAACTAAGGAAGAACTTGCCAAAATCGTTGAAGGACTTGCAAAAGTCGGAGTAGATACAGTCATGGTTATGCCTCCAAAAACCAAGGCGATTCCTTCTGAAAAGGAAATGTATGATTACTATGCGCTTTCTGAAGCAACTGCAAAAGATGTAGGCGTAACAATTATGCCGTACAACAATCCTGATGCAGCCGGTTATCATGCGCTCTCTAATGACCTACTTATGAGACTTTCTGTTCTTCCTAAAGTAGTTGCTCTTAAAATATCGACTATTGATGTTTCAATTATTGAAACACTGATGTTAGAGAATAAAAATTTAAAAATTTTGGCAGGCGTAGACACAGTTACTGTACACGCAGGACTTGCTGGAGCATGTGGCGGAATTACAGGTGTAGGTTGTATTTTTCCAAAAGCTAGTGTTACTATGCAAGAGTATGTTTTAAAAGGAGAATGGGCTGAAGCAAATAAAATTTCTCAGGCTTTAAATTCCTTATCTTATCTGGATGCTCAGCCGCTGCTTATGGAATACCTTAAGCTTGCTATGGGAATACATCATAATGATGTTTCTGGAGGTCTGCGTACCTTTGGTAAGAAATTAACTAAACAGCAAATTGACGATGTCCGTGCTAGATATTTCCTGGCAAAAGAAAGACTTGAAGTAATGGACTTAATAAGCGAGTAAGTAAAAAAACATTTAAAGAACAAGTAACTATGATTACAGGAAAAAACTATATAGGAAATCAACAATCTGCAAAAGGTACCAAAACGTATAAAACATTTAATCCACTATTAAATGCCGAAAACGAAACAGAATTTACAGAAGCTACAACAGAAGAAATCAATGAAGCGTTGCAATTAGCAACAGATGCTTTTGCTGAATATAAGTTTACTTCTGGAGCAAAAAAGGCAGAATTTTTAAATACAATTGCAGATGAAATTTTAGCCTTAGATGATAAACTCATAAGCACATATTGTTCCGAAACTGGATTAGCAGAAGGAAGAGCTAAAGGAGAACGCGGAAGAACTGTAGGGCAATTACGAAGCTTTGCGGATTTAGTAAAAGAAGGTTCTTGGGTAGAAGCAACAATAGATACTGCACAACCAGATAGACAACCAATGCCAAAATCTGATATTCGTAAGTTATTTGTGCCACTTGGACCAGTTGTTGTTTTTGGTGCAAGTAATTTTCCATTAGCCTATTCAACTGCTGGTGGTGATACAGCTGCGGCTTTAGCTTCAGGATGTCCTGTGATTGTAAAATCACATCCAATGCACGCTGGAACTGGAGAGTTAGTAGCAAGTGCAATTGTGGCAGCTGCTGAAAAAACAGGAATGCCAAATGGTGTATTTTCAAATATAAACAGTAGCGGTATTGATGTTGGTGCCCAGCTTGTAAAACATCCACAAGTCAAAGCGGTTGGTTTTACTGGAAGTATTAAAGGTGGTCGGGCATTGTATGATATGGCTGCAGAACGTAAAGAACCAATCCCAGTTTTTGCTGAAATGGGAAGCATCAACCCAGTTTTAATATTACCAGAAGCATTAAAACAACGAGGTGAAGATTTAGCCAAAACATATGCAGGTTCAATCACATTAGGAACAGGACAATTTTGTACAAATCCAGGTTTAATTTTAGGTTTAAAGAGTGATGAGTTATCTCAATTTGTCATCAATTTATCTGATGAAATTGTAAAAATTGAACCATCATGCATGTTGCATCCAAAGATTCATAATGCATATCAGAAAAACAAGGAAAATACCATATCTCAAAATCAAACAGAAGTTGTAGCTAATTATTCTGGTGATGTAAAAACCAACCATGCAAGTCAAGCGATATTGACTGTTGATGGTGACACGTTTTTAAATAATACCACTTTACATCAAGAAGTTTTCGGACCATTTTCTGTCGTAGTACAATGTAAAGACACCAAACAATTAGAAACTATAATCATGCATCTAGAAGGACAATTAACCGGAACTGTAATTTCAGAATCTGGAGAAGTGGATAATTATTCAGGAGTAATTTCGGCATTACAAAACAGAGTTGGTCGCTTAATTTTTAATGGTGTACCAACAGGCGTTGAAGTTTGTCCATCTATGGTGCATGGTGGTCCATACCCATCGTCGACTGATAGTCGTTTTACAGCTGTAGGTATTCATTCAATAAAGCGTTGGGTAAGACCATTCAGTTATCAAGATTGGCCCAATAATCTGTTGCCAGATGAATTAAAAGATGAAAATCCTTTAGGTATTTCGAGATTAGTAAATAATCAACATACTAAAGCAACAACAGTATAAATGGCAAAGAACACTTTTGTTTGTATTGATGCGCATACCTGCGGAAATCCAGTAAGAGTCGTCAAAAGTGGTGGCCCAAAACTTGTGGGAAGTACCATGAGCGAAAAGCGCCAGCACTTTTTAAAGCAATACGATTGGATACGCAAAGGTTTAATGTTTGAGCCTCGTGGTCATGATATGATGAGTGGCTCTATCTTATATCCACCACACAACCCAGAAAATGATTTTGCCATATTATTTATTGAAACTTCAGGATGTTTGCCTATGTGTGGTCATGGGACAATTGGTACTATTACCATTGCAATAGAAGAAGGTTTAGTAAGACCAAAAGTACCAGGTAAAATAAAGATGGAAGCACCCGCAGGTTTGGTAGAAATCGACTATCAAATGAAAGGTAAAAAAGTTGAATGGGTAAAACTCACTAATGTAAAAAGTTATTTAGCGACAGAAAACCTAACTATTAATTCTCCAGATTTAGGAGAACTCGTTTTTGATGTTGCTTATGGTGGGAATTTTTACGCCATAGTTGACCCACAGAAAAACTTTTCTGGAATTCAGGATTTTACAGCGAGTCAAATTATTGGGTATTCACAAAAATTGAGAGCATTAATCAACGAGAAATATCCAAATCAGTTTATTCATCCAGAGAATGAAACTATAAAAGACGTCACGCACATGTTATGGACTGGAACGCCACTTGATGAAAATTCTAACGGAAGAAATGCTGTGTTTTATGGTGATAAGGCGATTGACAGAAGTCCTTGTGGTACAGGGACTTCGGCACGATTGGCGCAATTATTTGCCAAAGGAAAACTAAAGGTAAATGAACCTTTTATTCACGAAAGTTTTATTGGTAGTAAATTTATTGGTCGTGTAGAAGAAGAAACACGTTTAGACGAAAACTTGGCGATTATTCCAAGTATTCAAGGTTGGGCAAAAATTTATGGGCAAAATACCATTACGATTGATGATGAAGATGACCCATATGCACACGGATTTCAAGTGATTTAAAAAATGAGTAAAAGTGTAATCATAATTGGCGGCGGCATCATTGGTTTATCAACCGCGTATTACCTTCAAAAAGAAGGATGCGATGTCACAGTTGTAGATAAGTTTAATTTTTCTGCTGGCGCATCGTATGTCAACGCAGGTTACATTACACCAAGTCATTTTATTCCATTATCACAACCAGGAATTATTACAAAAGGACTAAAATGGATGTTTAATCCAGAAAGTCCCTTTTATGTCAAACCAAGATTGGATACAGATTTCTTAAAATGGGCTTGGGCATTTAAAAAATCTTCTACAAAAGTTAAAGTCGAAAAAGCCATTCCAATTCTTAAAGATATTAACGTATTAAGTCGCGACTTATATGCTGAAATGAAAGCGTCTGGCGATTTTGATTTTCATTACGAAAAGAAAGGTTTATTGATGTTTTATAAATCTGATGAAGTTGGCGAAGAAGAATGGAACGTTGGTCAACGTGGAATCAAAGAAGGTCTAAACGTTGAAAACCTATCAACTTCAGAAGTAAAAAAATTAGAACCAAATATAGATTTAGACATTAAAGGTGCTATTTATTTCCATTCGGATGCACACATGACACCTAATGCTTTCATGAAAGATATGTATGCATATCTTAAAACAAAAGGTGTCAAATTTTGTTCAAATGAAGCTGTTGTTGATGTAGAACTATCAAATAATTCAGTTTTAAAAATCATTACAGATAAACAAGAATTGAAAGCTGACGAAATAGTTTTGGCAGCAGGAAGTTGGAGTCAACAACTATCAAAGAAATTAGGAATTGATATTTATGTTCAAGCAGGAAAAGGTTATTCTATTAATGTAGAGCGACCAACAGATATCACTATTCCGTCGATATTATGTGAAGCAAAAGTTGCGGTGACGCCAATGGATGGTTTTACAAGATTCGCTGGTACTATGGAAATTGCTGGGATTAATCATGGTATAAATCCTGTTAGAGTCAATGCCATTGCAAAAGCAGCGAAAAACTATTATCCCAATTTAGAGATTCTTAAATCAGAAACCGACCATGCAAAATGTGGATTAAGACCATGTTCTCCAGATGGAATGCCTTATATCGGAAAATCTTCAAAATGTAAGAATCTTACAATAGCGACTGGTCACGCTATGATGGGTTGGAGTTTGGGTCCAGCAACAGGTAAACTAGTTTCTGAAATTATTAAAGACCAAAAACCATTTATGAATATAGACGCTTTTCATCCTGACAGAAAGTTCTAAGAAACAAGTCGTCTTAAGAGATTAAAATTATCTTTGAGGCTTTAACACCTATTATGACTTCACAAAAAGACCTTAAAGAACGCAGTAATAATCAATGCGAATTATGTAGTGCAACAGAGAATTTGTCTGTTTACGATGTACCTAATGCAAGAGATACGGGAATTTACGCCTGTCAAAATTGTATTGACCAAATGGAAGATTCAGAAAAAATTGAACCAAACCATTGGCGTTGTCTTAACGATAGTATGTGGAGTGAGCATGATGGTGTAAAAATAATGGCTTGGCGCATGCTTAATCGTGTCAGTCAACCTTGGGCAGAAGATATGTTGGGTATGATGTATATGGAAGATGATGTGTTAGTAACGGCAAAAGCTTCTGGTGATGGTGAAGTCGATGAAAATCAAATTATTCATCGTGATGTTAACGGCGTAGTTTTAGACAATGGTGATTCGGTGGTATTAATTAAAGACCTTAAAGTCAAAGGCTCAAGTATGGTTGCAAAACAAGGTACGGCTGTTAGAAACATTAGATTAGATAGAGATAACTCTGATTATATTGAAGGTAAAGTAGGGCCAACTTTGACCGTAATTATTACTAAATATGTGAAGAAGTTGTAATGCTACAAATAAGACCAACATGCGAAAACTGTAACAAAGCATTACCATTTGATGCCGAAGATGCTATGATATGTACGTTTGAGTGTACATTTTGTTCAGATTGTGTAACCAAACTAAAAGCCGTTTGTCCTAATTGTGGTGGTGGTTTTGAAAAACGACCAATACGTCCTGAAAATTTACTTGAAAAATACCCAGTATCAACAGAAGTAGTTTATAAACCAGTAGATTTTGAAGCACATTTTAAGAAGCTATAAATCTAACACGACATATCCGCAACAATCTTCCACTGGCCATTAATCATTTTAAAGATGATAATGAAAACACCATCAGCATCTCCAGCTTCGCGTTTTAAATGATATTCACCCATAACCCAAAAGTTATTATTTTCAATTCGTGAAATATCATTAATAACAAAATTTAAAGTTCCAGTTTCTGCTTTTGTTGGATAGCCGCGTTTATAGTTGTCTAATGTGTTTTGCCAACCTTTGGTTAAGCCACTGCTGCCGTAAAATTTAAGCGAATCGCTTTTCCAGTAGCCTTGCATAAAACCTTCGAGGTCGCCATTATTCCAAGCGATTTCTTGGTTATTCATGACTTTTAGGATAGCTGCTTTGGCTGTATTGTAATTTGTTGATTCTACAACAGTAACATCTCCTACATCGGCTCTAACGCTAATGCATGTGTATGATATTAAAGCTAAACTGAAGGCAAGAATAAATTTTTTCATTTTTAGATAGAATTATATTTCAACCTAAAAGTAATAACTAAATATTAAAGCGCACCTTTCTGATTCTTAAAAAAAGCATCAGCTTGTAATTGCATTAATTCACGTGCTTTTTTGTGCTTATAATTGATAACTTCTTCTTCGTCAGCTATGTCGTTGTAAACTTTATTGTTAACTTCATTATCCGTTTTTAATAATAGTTTACGTTCGTTTACTTTTTGTGTTACCCACGTTTTAATAGTGGTTTCTTGGTCTTGTAATCGAAAATCAAATTCACCTTTAGGAGATAGTAGTTTGGCAAATATTGGAGATGTTTCAATAGCTAAGAATAATAAGAAAATAAAAAATGAAGGCAACCACGGTAAAGTTCCTAAAGCATTAACACGTGCCATCAAACCGTCAAAATTATCAATGACAGGTTGCGAAGTTTCTACATCACTTTTTTGAGTGTCTTGAAGCGATTTTATTTCAGTTTCTATACTTGCAATTTTTACTTTATTATCTGTTTTTAACTGTTGTAAATCGGCTAAAGCCGCGTCGTGTTTTTCTCGTTTTTCTTTGTATACAGGACCTTTTCCTAAAAGCTGAGTCCCAGCTGTGCCTTCCGCTTCAGAAATGTAAGTGTCGTATAGTGTGTTGACCTCAGTCTCTTTAGTGTCTATTTCTGTTTGAAGTGCAACTATATCGTTTTGCAATTCAGTAATTCTTGGAGTAAACTGCTCTGCAATTTGGTTTTGATTTGCTAGAGTTAAATCGTTTTTTTGTTCTAATAATACTTGATTGATTTCTTTTTCGAAAATCTTTAATTCTAAAGGTTTTGATATGACTACAGCAATAATTATTGCTAGTAATAGTCTAGGCGTGGCTTGAAGAATTTCATCTATTATACTGTCTCTTTTCTTAATAGTAGAGACTATATAGCGATCTAGATTGAAGATAAGTAATCCCCAAATAAGACCAAAAAAGATAGCAGAATATAGTGTGTCAAAAACAGTATATAAAGCATAACTAGCAGCTATAGTAGCCATTACTGCAGTGAAAAATACTGTAGCACCTATGCCAGCATACTTGTTTTGTTCTCCGATGGAACATTCTTTAAGAATATCTGTGTCTGCACCAGAACAGATGATGAAAAATTGTTTTAGCATGATGATTGTTTTTTGATTGTGATGATTGTTGGTCTATTAGAACGCTAAATGTTTGGTTTTGTTACAGTTTTAATCAAAAAAAAGCCTCTTAATAGAGACTTTTTTTGATGTAAATATTAAAGATTTATTTATTCTTTTTCATTATTGGCGGTGGTGGTGGCGGTAAAGTTTCTTTTTCTTCTTTAGTTAATTCCTTAAACTTTTTATAGTAGGTCTTTCCGCCTAGTGTAATCTTTACATAAGGTCTAATAGGTGCAATAGGTCTTTCTACTAATTTTTTATTCTCTTTTGAAAGTCTAAAATACATGCCGCCTAAGTCAGAAAATAAGGCGTCCATTTCTTTCTGTTGAGATTTACTTTTATTAATATAATGTGGCTTCTGATTTCTTAAAACCTCATAATGCTTATATTTTTTTAGATAAGATTCTATATTAACGAACGAATCAGTACTTACGTCATTATAAGAATCAGGGTTTGGACCACTTTTTACATCTATACTAGTTCCTTTTATTCCTATCAAACTTGTTCTAATATTAACTACTGGCGGTGTTATTGTTGATGCCATTGTAGCTTGAGGGTTCTTTTTAAGAATCCTCTTAGCTTTTTTAAAATCAATTTCTTTATTGTCTAAATAAAACTTAGCTCCAATACTACTTATAGCTCTGATATATTCAATTCTATTATTCTTAGTAAGTTTTGGGATTGTATTCTCAACATTATTAGATATTAATACTATAAAACCGCTATGAGGACTATTATATGGATACAATCGCATTCTTGAATCTTTTTCAATTAAAGAGGTAGCTTCATTTAGAGACAAATGTGTATTGTAATGAGGAATTTTATTTGGTTTTGCATCTATTTGAGTAAAAATTACATCAGGACCATCTATTTTTTTTAGATAGTTGATCATTGCTTGTTGATTGGTATTTGGGCCACCTTTGCTTTTAGACTTTTTTGGAGCTGGCGGCGGTGGCGGTGGAGGTATTCCTTCAGTTTGTTTCTTCTGCGCCTCGGTAAATGCTTCGTACATGTCTCTGTAATATTCATAGATTTCAACCGTCATATATTTAGGGTCGGGATTATCTCCTTTGATAAAATTAATCCAATCGTTGTAGGCTTTTACGTGGTGTTTCCCAAGCTTTCCTTTAGCCTCTTTTGGAACTGGCGGTGGCGGTGGTGGCGGAACATCAAAATCAGTTTTTATGGTTTTTGGGGACTTTGGTGCGGGCGGTGGCGGTAAAATATTACCTTTATTATCAGTAATATAGCCATCCTTATTATAGTAAGTTTTTTTTCCTTTGTAAATGATATAATAATGAGATTCTCCGTTTTCTAAAACTTCATAACCAGATTTAGCGCCTTTACGGGTATTTTTTATAATGTATTCTAAGGTTTTCTTTTTACCTTTTTTGTACTGTTTTACTTTTGTTGGCGGTGGTGGTAGCGGTGGAATATTTGGAAATGCTTCTGCATTTATTTTCTGCTTAGAGGACAATCTATTATAGATTGATTTGTATTGATTTATATCTTTTAATTTTATGATGGGATAATCAAATTTATCTTTGTTTTGTTCCGCTTTCTTAATCTTTTGATTTAATGCACTTGCCCAAGCATTATATTCTTCAACTTCTTTTTTTGTTGGTGTTTTTTGTTGTTTTGCAGATTGTGGCGTTACTGAAACTCTAGTCTGACCTTCTTTTATTTCCATACCAGGAAATAGCATTTCTTCAGCGTTTTCTTTTTGTTGCTTGGTCATCCTTTTGTAAATATTAAGAGACTTTACTAGGTTTTCTTCTTCAATTGGAGGGTACCAAGTTGCATCTTTTGATAGCTTTTTACTTTTACTATTTACCTTTTTTGCCCAAGTATTATATTCTGCAATCTCTTTTGCTGTTGGTGGTTTATGTTGCCTAGAAGTTGTATTTCTGTTGCTTAAGAAAGGCTTATTCCCTTTACTTTTAATCACCTCTTGATTTTTGGTAACCAAACGGTGAAAACCATAATCTAAAAGAGAATTGTAAATAAACCAAACTTCGTCATTTGATTCTTTATCTGTAAAACTCACATGGATATTAATAATCCTATTTCGTATTTCTGATGATATATCTTGATGTAATTTATTAACTGTAGAAACGAAAGAAGCTTTGTTAGTCTTAACTCCATCTACTTCATAATTTTCATTACCTAATACTTTTATACTAATACTTCTAGCTGAGTGCGAAACCTTTACCGCAGGAACTGGAGGAGTAGTTTTTATATTATTTATTTTCAACTCCTCAGGAGAAAATGTTTTATAAATAGCATCAGCTTTCGATTTTAGAATTATTAATTCTGAGTTGTCGATTTGATCTCCTTTTAAATAATTTGAAATAGCATTAGAATATTTATCAGTAGCTTTTTTATATCGTTTTAATTGCGAGTCTTTATAAGTAGATTTAAATCCAGCTTCGGTGTAAAGATGATATTGATTTGGTTGAGGAAATTTTTTACTGCGAGCATTTTTAAAAACTCTAGAGCCAGAAACGTGGACAAAATCCTCGACTTTATAATTGTTTAATTCTGAATTTGAAACATGTTTATTGTCAATCCAGACAGCATACTCTTTGGTATTTTTAAAGGCTTCAAATTGAGTACTTGTAGGTTTCCTAGGCTTTATTTTAGATAGATTTGGCATAGGTATTATTCTATCCGGATATTTCTCAACAGACTCACGTTGACTGTCAGACATTAACTTGTCATAAATAACAATTGCTCTTTCGTAAGCATCGCCATATATGGTATTAGTCTCTTTAAATTTTTTGATGAAGTCCTTGTATTCATTCATTAATATTTGAGAGGCTTCCGTTTTCTTATTAAGAACTGAATTCTCATTTGACACTTGTGCAGAAAGTCTATCTTGATAACCTTCTTCAATTTCAATAACCTCTCTAGCGCTAAAGCTATAAGCTAAGACGCCTAAAATAGTTAAGGTTAGTAGGCTCAATAGCCAAATCTTTGATTTTGATGTTTGTGTTTTCATAACTGTAAATCGTTTTTTGATGGATGAATAATTGATGGCGTTAGCCAAGATGAAATCTTCGTCATTTGATGAGTATGACAATAATGTATTTTGATAGTTTACGGGTTCGAATCCGTTTTTGATAACAGCTTGATCGGCTAAAAATTCGTGATTAAGTTTAATTCGTGTTTTATACAACCAGATAAAAGGTTGAAACCAGAATACTATCTGAAGAAGCTCTATAAAAAGTACATCTAAACTGTGTTTTTGTTTCGCGTGGGTTTCTTCATGTAGTATTACTTCTTTTGGAAGTGCATTATTTTCGAACTTTGATTTATTTAAAAATATGTAATTAAAAAAAGTGTGCGGGTTGATTAGTTGTCTGAGTAAAACAAAAGTTATCGAGGCTGCCTTTTGCTTTTCATTAGTGTTAATAGTTTTAAAAATTTGAGTTAAGTTTTTGAAAAATCTAAATGCAAAAACTGAAACGCCAATACTATAAATAGCCCAAAGTATACGTTCTAAATTCCAAAAAGGAGCTTCAATTATTTTTAATGGTTCTAATGCAACAAAAGGAATAGCTTCATTAATAAATAAGTTACCATCTAGAGGTTGAACGTAAACATATTCTGGAATGCTTATTAGTGGAATGCATATTGCAGCCACTAGAGATGTCAATAAATAAAAGCGTTTAAAACGATGAATACTTTCGCGTTCTAAAAATACCATATAAAGTATCCAGAAAATCGCCAAAATAGCTGTTGATTTTAATAAGTAAAATTCCATAGCGTAATTATTTTTTCTTGATTTCTGAATCAATTATTTTTTTCAGAGCTTCTAATTCCTTCTTCGTTAAATCTGTTTTTGTGGTAAAAAACGAAGCAAACTGTGAGGCACTATCATTAAAAAAGTTTTTGATCAGTCCATTAACATGCTTAGAAAAATAGTCTTCTTTTTTTACTAGCGGATAATACTCTCTAGATTTTCCGAATGTTTTATAGGCAACAAAACCCTTATCTATCATGCGCTTTAATAATGTTGCGATTGTTGTAGTCGCAGGTTTAGGTTCTGGATACACGTCCAACAAATCTTTCATAAAAGCTTTTTCTAGCTTCCATAAATGTTGCATGAGTTGTTCTTCAGTTTTTGAGAGTTGCATGTTCTACGTTTTTAGAATTAACTCTACAAATGTAGAGTATAAATTCTTATTTTCAAAATTTAATTTAATTTCAAAAAAACTTAATTATTATCTTTAGCATTAATAACCCCAAATTAAATTAAAATGAAAAAGGTTTACACATCGTTTTTCTCACTAGTATTTACGTGTTTTTTTGCTAATGCACAATTTGTAGAAGATGTTATTAATGCTATTCGCTTAGACAGTCTAGAAAGAAAAATCTCTGACTTATCAGGAGAAACTTCGTCATCAATTAATGGTGCTAATACTACAATAACAACTAGAGTTTCTTCTAATAATGATTTGGCTGCAGAATATATTAAAGATCATTTTGAAGCACTGGGTAACATATCTATTAATGATCAGGCCTACAATGGAGGTTCTTTTGGTACAGGAAGAAATATTATAGCAACACAAACCGGTACTACAAATCCAAATGATGTTTATCTCATTTGCGCACATTATGATTCTGTAGCTGCTTTTTGTGCTGATGATAATGCTACTGGGACTTCTGCTGTACTAGAAATTGCGCGCATTTTATCGACATACGAAACTGAAAATACCATAGTCTATGCATTGTGGGACCAAGAAGAAAATGGGTTAAGAGGTTCTAATTTTTATGCAGAAGAAGCTTCTAATGTTGCTAATGGTGGTGCCAATAGAGTTAATATTGTTGGTGTTGTAAACATGGATATGATGGGTTATGACGGAGATCCAGTAGGCTCTGCAGGTGACAATCAGTTTGATATTGATTTGAATTTTTCAACTTCATCGACTGCTATTAAAGACGATTTACTAGCTCTTGTAACTACTTATAATTTTGATTTAAATCCTATTGTTGTTCAACCAGGCACACCAGCTAGTGATCACAAACCTTTTTGGGATGAAGGCTATGGTGCTGTGTTAGTTGGCGAGTCTTGGGAAACTGTTGACCAGACACCTTTTTACCATACAAGTAGTGATAAATTAGCGACTCTAGATTTGCCTTACTATCATGAAATGGTAAAGCTCGTAGCTTCTTATACGGCAACTAAGGCGAATATTATAAAGGTACTTTCTTCTGAGGAATTATTAAATAGAAAATTTAGTATTTATCCAAATCCAGTAGATTCAATTTTAAATATCGAAACCGCTATTTCAGAAACGTTAAGCTTAGAATTTTATGATATTAATGGAAAAGTGATTAAAAGACAATCAATAAATAAGGATAACAGTCAGGTCAATATTTCTGAGTTTACCAAAGGTATTTACTTCGTAAATATAATTTCTAGTTTAGGAGAAACTACTTTTAAATTTGTAAAAGAGTAGGGAAGTTTATTTGTTATACGGACGCTCATTTATCCAACGGAAACCTCTTGACTTAAGAGGATATTTGTTTAAATCTTTTTTTATTAGAGTAATTACAAGACTATCATTTTCTAAAGTGCCAAATAGTTTCAGATATTTAGAATTTTCTAATGTATACTGAAAGTTTAAACTATCCTTAATTCCATATTGACTATAAACCGATATCCTATTGTCTAAGGTATCGGTTATAAAAGTATGATTTACTAATTTGTCTGTCATTGTTTTTACTATAGCCTTATCCTTACGCTCAATTAATAGATAACGCCAACGATGTGAGTCTGTAACCAAAGGCGGAACGGTATCATTATTTCTAACAAAAGTTTTAGTCTCCCAAATACCATAGAGTTCGGGTCTATGATTTACATCACTAATATTTAAGTTTCCTAAATAACTTAGGATACATCCTACTACTAATATTATAGGAAGAAGTATTAGTTTTAAGTTTCTAGTAGTTTTATGAAAGCTCTTTGTATTAATAGGATAATAGAAATCATAGGATTCAGCAGGTTTGTTTTTTATAAAAACTGCCGTGAATCTTTTAATATCGGTCATAAAAATAACACCTGCTATGACTATTAAATGAATTGAGAATAATTTTACTGGTATGTCAAACATCAAATTCATCATAGCAACTTGGGTCATTACACCAATTACGATAAAAGCGCCAAGTGTTGCAGTTCTTCTCCATATTAGTAATACACCTCCAAGAATTTCCATAATTCCAGCAAACATTCCAAAACCTTTAGAAAAACCCATATAAGTCCATGCCAAACCCATTGGAGAGTATTCACCTAAAGGCTGAAGTAATTTAACAAAAGAGGGTTCTTGAAATTGAATTTGAAAAATTTTCACAAAGCCATACAGGAACATTGTAGCTATGAGAAAAACTCTCAGTGTCACTAAAAACCAGTAGAGAAATATATTGTATTCTTTTCTTTTTTTCTGAAGTATGGTCCAAATTGCGGTTACAACTATAGCTAAAACAAAGTTTACAAAAAGAGTGATATAGGCATAAGTATTATCACCGCTACCATAGCCGCTAACTTCAAAGTTATAAGTTAGGTCAAAAATAAATTTCCCTATCCATTTAAATAGTGATTCAAATAAACCACTAGTAAACATCAATAAGATATATAGCAAAAAATATGAACATACAAGCCTAAAGACAACTTTGCTTTTAGTAGACCATTCAGCTTTGTATGTTTGTGAGAGTAGCATCTATTTTTTTAGTTCTGTAAAGTACTTATAAAAGTAAGGAATAGTCTCGATACCTTTTAAATAATTCCAAATACCAAAATGCTCATTTGGAGAGTGAATAGCGTCACTATCTAAACCAAACCCCATAAGAATAGTTTTACTTTTCAATTCTTGTTCAAATAAAGATACGATAGGAATACTGCCGCCGCTACGTTGAGGTATTGGTGTTTTTCCAAACGTTTTTTCATAAGCTTTTGATGCAGCTTTATAGCCAATACTATCTATTGGAGTTACATAACCTTGTCCACCATGATGCGGAGTAACTTTTACTTTCGCTCCATTTGGCGCAATACTCTCAAAATGAGATTTAAATAACTCTGTAATTTCTTCCCAATCTTGATTTGGTACTAAGCGCATGGATATTTTTGCATAAGCTTTACTTGCAATAACTGTTTTTGCACCTTCGCCAGTGTAACCGCCCCAAATACCGTTAACATCTAATGTAGGTCTAATGGAGTTACGCTCGTTTGTTGAGTATCCTTTTTCACCGTAAACAGCATCTATATCTAATGCTTTTTTATAATCTTCTAAAGAGAATGGTGCTTTTGCCATTTCGGCACGTTCAGCATCTGATAGATTTTCTACTTTATCATAAAAACCAGGAATGGTAATGTGATTATTCTCATCATGGAGTGAAGCAATCATTTTAGTCAAAATATTAATTGGATTTGCTACTGCACCACCATATAAACCAGAATGTAAATCACGATTTGGTCCAGTTACTTCGACCTCTACATAACTTAAACCACGTAATCCTGTAGTTATTGAAGGAACATCTTTGGCTATCATCCCAGTATCGGAAATAAGTATAACGTCGTTTTTAAGTTTTTCACGATTTGCTTTTACATAATGTGCTAGATTAACGCTACCGACTTCTTCTTCGCCTTCAATCATAAACTTAACGTTGCATGGCAATTCGTTTTGAGATGTCATAAATTCCATAGCTTTAACATGCATGTACATTTGCCCTTTATCATCACAAGCACCACGAGCAAAGATTGCACCTTCAGGATGTAATTCTGTATTTTTTATAACGGGCTCAAAAGGAGGTGAATCCCATAAATCTAGTGGGTCTGGTGGTTGTACATCGTAGTGACCATAAACCAAAACTGTCG
Organism: Winogradskyella sp. PC-19; assembly: GCF_002163855.1. Classification (NCBI taxonomy): domain Bacteria; kingdom Pseudomonadati; phylum Bacteroidota; class Flavobacteriia; order Flavobacteriales; family Flavobacteriaceae; genus Winogradskyella; species Winogradskyella sp. PC-19. The sequence continues at coordinate 2,331,004 of NZ_CP019332.1, forward strand.
GCAAGTTAGGGTCAATGATTTTTTCGCCATAAACGATAGGATAACCATCGGTTTCACAAACTTCAACCTGTTCACAGCCTGCTTTTTCTAAACTTAATTTTATAACATTAGCTGTTTTTAGGACATCATTTTTATAGGCTGAATCAGCACTGATTGACGGAATTTTTAGTAAATCTACAAGTTCGCTAAGAAATCTCTCTTTGTGGTCAGATATATAGGATTGAATACTAGCCATATTTTATGGTTTTGATTAGTAACAAAAATAAGAAATCAGGAATGATTATTAATTGATTTAAATGAGTTTGATTATTGAAAACATTGTTTATATTTGCAACCCAATTTGAATAAATTGGATTATTGCGGGAGTGGTGGAATTGGTAGACACGCTAGACTTAGGATCTAGTGCCGCGAGGTGTGAGAGTTCGAGTCTCTTCTCCCGCACAAAATAAAAAAGCTTCTCTAATTGAGAAGCTTTTTTATTTTAATAAATATTAAACTAATCTTAAATCTTAATTAGTTTAGAAGTAAAAGTCTGATTACGGTTATTTTTGATATTAACCATATAAATACCAGATTTTAAATCACTAATATCAAAACCAAAAATTTAACTTGCCGAAGGTGGAGGTTTTGCTGCAAGATTAACTAAGGAGTAATTTTCCTGTTTTTTTGGTAACAAATTCTATGTAAGATAGTCTAACAAAAAACGACTATTTTAAATATTCGTAACTTTGCAACTAGAAAAAAAAGTTAGATTTGGACATTAACGATAACATAGAGTCACCACTTATTCTTAAGGTCAGTTTTAATAAATATTTGAATCAGTTTCAAAGACTTATTAATGCTGACAATGATTTTATTGCTGCAAATGCAAGGCGTATACTAAAAATTGCTGATGATAATCCAGTATTAAGAGATGGTTTTAGCGACACGTCTTTATTTAAAACTTATGAGACTGAAATAGAGAGTTTACTTCAAGACGCATTTAGTCCATTACTAACAAATAATGAGATTAAAACAGCTTCTGTACCATTTCATGATCTTATATTTAATTCATCTGAGCGTTTCAAATCTATTTTAAAAACAGCAGGAGAAGGGTTTGAATTACAAATAAAAAATATGCCTGTAGATCAGAGGTATATAATAGCCTGTACAATTATTCTTAACTTCTGTTACGGATATAATCTTAATTTTAAAAGACCATTTTTTTACGAAATACCTGACGCTAATGGTATTATGCGTTATTATAAAATTCTATATAATGCAGATTTTACAGAAATAGTACCTAAAAAGAATGTTCCTAAAATAACGGATGAAGATTATCACCAATTATTAGATAATTTTGAAAACATAGACCTTTGGAAAGAGAAATTTCCACCAAACAGTTATGAGTTCAAAGGTTTTGTAATATCTAATATTTTTGATGTTACTGATGATCAATCTATATCAAATATTAAGTCCACTTTAATAGGAGAAGATAAAAGAAAAGATGAGAGCTTCATGGAAAATTTTCATGAGATTTTTCGCTCTCTACTTGGTTTAAAGGACATTAAAGTGGGGTTTTCTATTTATAACGAAGACGAAGATACGTTTGAGCGTGTTTATGGAACAGGTATGAATAGCTTTTTACTTAACGAATTAGAAACTGCGGAATGTTCTGACTCATTGTGTAGCTGGTCTTATAATAGATTACTTAAAGAAAAGAAATACTTTTCAGTTTCTGATGTAGAGTTAATGTATAAGCGTTCTGAAGATCAAGCGCCACATGTAAGAGTACTTCATGAACAAGGTATACAAAGTGCCATATTTGCCCCAATAGCAAATGATCAAGGTTTAATGGGTATTTTAGAAATTGTATCAGAAGAACCTAAGGTACTTAATAGCATTAACGCTAATAAACTTGTGGATGTGATGCCGTTTATTGTTTCAGCCGTTGAGCGTAGTAAGAATGAAGAGGAAAATTTAATTGAAGCCATAATTCAGCAAGAATGTACCTCTATTCACTCGAGTGTGCATTGGCGTTTTGAAAAAGAAGCTCGTAATTTTATAAAAGACCAACTCAATGGTCTAGAACCAAACTTCAATAAAATAGCGTTTGATAATGTATATCCACTTTATGGACAAATTGATATCAAAGGCTCATCAGAAGCAAGGAATTCTGCAACCCAGAAAGATTTAACACTGCAATTAAAGAAAATTGAAAAAATAATAAAAGAAGCTTCTAAATCAGATAGTCTGCCTATATATGAACAGTATCGTTACCAGCTAAAACGATTTTTAGAAGATTTGAAAAATAATTTTCAGGTAGATAGCGAGCAGCGTATTTCAGCCTATATAAAAGAAGACATTGAGCCAGTTTTAAAGCATCTTCACACAGATGAAAATTTAAAAGCTCAAATAGATGATTATTTTAAGGCCATTGATTTACAAACCAATGCTATATATTATCACCGTAAAGATTATGATGATACCATTTCTATAATTAATAGAGAAATGGCTTCGGTTTTAGATACCAAGCAATTAGAAGCTCAAGATATGTATCCTCATTATTACGAGCGATATAAGACTGATGGTGTTGAGCATAACATGTATATTGGTGAGTCAATTACTAAGGAAAATAGTTTCAATCCAATTTATCTTTACAATCTTAGATTGTGGCAATTGCAGATAATGTGTGAAATGGAAAATACCTATTATCAGATGCAAACGCAATCAAAATTTCCAGTTCACTTAGACGTTGCATCAATGATTTTAGTATTTAGTCAACCACTGTCTATAAGCTTTAGAATGGATGAAAAGCAGTTTGATGTAGATGGTACATATAATGCTAGATACGAAATTGTAAAAAAGCGAGTTGATAAAGCGTTTATAAAAGGCACAAACGAACGTATTACTCAAAAAGGGAAAATTACAATAGTATATTCTCAAAAAGAAGACGAGAGAGAATATTTGAGATACGTTAGATTTTTACAATCAAAACATTATTTAGATACAGATGTCGAAATTTTAGAGCTTCAGGATTTGCAAGCAGTAACGGGTCTAAAAGCAATTAGGGTAAGTGTATTATACCATAAAGAAGATAATGACAAAGCGTATTATACTTATGATGATTTAATGAAAGAAATAAGTGCCTAAGCTGGGTTTCCTGATACTGCAAAAGATATAGCAAAAGCTATTACACTTATGACTAAGCCTATTATAAATACAGTATAAGTTGTTCGCAGTAAGTTGTATTTTCTGTTTAATACTAATCCTAAAAAGTATAAATCTTTAGTAAGAGAACCATAAAGATAGTCTTTGTCTTTCATCATTTCGGTCATAGCCCATTCAAACTCATCGAGTTTCATTTGATGAAAATTTCCAAAGAATAAAAGATTGACCTTTTTGTTAGCAACATCTTCTTTAGTAAACTTACCTTTGGTCACATTTGGCCTAGTAGCCATAACAGAAAGTACAATAGACGCTACTGTAGACGTCATAAAAATAAGTGTCGGATAGATTAGATATGTATTTGAAGGATTATCTAATTTTGGTAATAAATTAGACAAGGCAACAGATATAATAATTGCATTAACAGATAGTAAAATATTGGCTTTTGTATCCGCAATATCGCTGAGTGTTATATGATTTCTTAATGCAACCCGGAACATGGTCTCAATGCCACGGTCTGGTAAATCTAATTTCTCCTTTTTAAATTTTAATTCTGCCTTTTTCTGTTTTAGTTTTTCAGTAGATGCTTTGATTTTGTTTTGACTCTGTATAAGATTAGCTAGATTTTTACCTTTTCTACCTTCCCATTTACTTGCTGCTAAAGAAGAATAGAAAGTATGGTTGGTCAAAAAGTTAATATTCTCTTCAATCCACTCTGATTTAGGTATTTTTTTACCCAAAGTTAATTCCCACTCTTTGCGTAATAAGGATGCGTAATTATCATAATTTTTACTAGATATATGAGCACAGTCAGCATCTCTAATAATACCTTCGAGGTTAGTTTTAGGCTCATAAGCCATTTCTGTTGCAAGAATGATTTTAGAGATTGCTTTAATATCTTCTTCAGAACCATTATTTTCTTTTAAAAAGGCTTTGGCTATTTTTGCGCTTTCTTTTTCGTGTCCTTTTATGGTTTTTGTAAATCCTGTGTCATGAAACCAAGCTGCTAAAATAAGCTGGTGTTGTTCGGTTTCGGAGAGATTACTTTCTTTAGCTAAATCTTTAGCCTTATTAACAACACGTTGAGTATGTGCTAGATTATGATATACAAACTTGGAGTCTAGATTGTCATTTAAGAACTTTGTTACAAAATCTTCAGCCTTTTTTATAAGTGTTTCCATAGAAAAAAATAATGACGAATTTAAGAATTATTTGTGAGCAATAAATGAGCCATTACTCTAACTTGTGATTATTAAACATTTTTTTGAAAGGAATTATACCTGTTATCGACTTATTTTTTATACACTTTCAAGACCGTTCAACTAGCAAATTTTCAGTCCAACCATTCTCAAACCGATATCAATGAAAGCAATTTGGAATAACAAGATAATAGCCGAAAGTAATGATACCATAGTCATTGAAGGTAATCATTATTTTCCTCACAATAGTATCAATAAAGCCTATTTTAAAACCAGTGATACGCATACAGTCTGCCCTTGGAAAGGTACAGCTTCGTATTATACCATAGATGTTGATGGAAAACAAAATCTCGATGCTGCTTGGTTTTATCCTGAGGTTTCAGAATTGGCAAAGCACATAAAAAACAGAGTTGCGTTTTGGCGAGGTATAACCATTCAAGAATAGTTACATGAAAAGTCAAAAACTAAAAATCGAAAATCGAAACGGAATTACGTTGCATGCTCATTTAGAGTTACCAGCAAATCAAAAACCAAATTACTACACCATTTTTGCACATTGTTTTACTTGTAGTAGTAGTTTGAGTGCAGTCCGAAATGTAAGCAGAGCATTAACTCAAGACGGTTTTGCGGTGGTTCGTTTTGATTTTACAGGATTAGGTAGAAGCGAAGGTGAGTTTGCGGACAGTCATTTTTCAGCAAATGTAGACGACCTATTAGATGTACACGCTTATATGACTCAACATTTTGATGCACCTAGTTTATTAGTTGGTCATTCCTTAGGTGGTGCAGCAGTTTTAGTCGCAGCCTCAAAAATAAAAGCGATAAAAGCAGTTGCAACAATCGGAGCTCCTGCAGACGTAGAACATGTAAAACACTTGTTTTCTCATGGAATTGATGAGGTGAAAGAAAAAGGAGAAGCTCAGGTAAATATTGGTGGACGTCCTTTTAAGATAAACACCAGTTTTGTTGAAGCTTTTGATAAGACAGACTTACCAAAGATTGTTAAAGATCTCAGAAAACCATTGTTGATTTTGCATTCTCCAATAGACACCATTGTAGGCATAAATAATGCTGAAAAATTATATATCAGTGCACATCATCCCAAGAGTTTTATAACGTTAGATGATGCAGACCATTTATTGTCTAAAGAACGAGATAGTTTGTATGTAGGAGAAGTTATCGGTACTTGGGTGAAACGTTATTTTCCTCAAATAGAAAATACAATGTTAGATACAGAAGGTGAGCAGCTAGTTGGTCATCTAAATATAGTCGAAGATAATTTTACGACTTCCATACAAACAAAGAATCATACAATGATTGCTGACGAACCTGCTAGTATTGGAGGTAGCGATTTTGGTCCTTCACCATACGAATACCTAAACGCAGCTTTAGCCGCATGTACAGTCATGACACTAAAAATGTACGCAGAGCGTAAGAAATGGGATTTACAAGAAGTCTTTGTGTATATTTCGCATTCTAGAGTTCATAGTGATGACTTAAATGTAAGCGTAGATAAGCCAAAATATTTAGATCATATCAGCAAAAAACTAAAATTTGTTGGTAACTTAGACAATCAGCAAAAAGAAAGATTGAAAGAGATTGCATCGCGTTGCCCAGTTCATAAAACAATTGCTAGCGAAGTTATTTTTGACACAAAAATATTAGACTAATAAATTTTGGAAACACAAACTGCAACAGAAACATTAAAAGACCGTTTTTTAAAGATTAGAGAAAAAACAGAAAGTATTTGTGCGTCTCTAGAAATTGATGACTTTTCTACTCAGCCAGTGGACTTTGTCTCACCTCCAAAATGGCATTTGGGTCATACGACATGGTTTTTTGAACAGTTTGTATTATCAGAATATAAAAAAGATTATCGTCTTTTTTGCGAGGACTTCGCTTACTGTTTTAACAGTTATTATAATAATGTTGGAGATCGTATTTTAAGAGCAAACCGCGGTAATATGACACGTCCAACAACTAATGATGTATTTAGTTACCGTAAATATGTAAGCCAACAGCTTGCAGAATTTTTAGAAGAAGATATAAATGCAAAAGTTTCAGAGGTTATTGAAATTGGTTTGCAACACGAGCAACAACACCAAGAGTTATTGACTTATGACATAAAATATATATTAGGTAATCAGCCATTTTTCCCGGTTTTAAAAACAGATATTCAATTACAACCAGAAAAAGACAAAGGATTTGTTGCTATTAGCGAAGGTATTTATGAAATAGGTCATAAAGGCAAAGGGTTTAGTTTTGATAACGAACATGGGGTTCATAAAACATATATTCACGATTGTGAAATATCGAGTACTTTAGTGACTAATGGAGAATTTATAGAGTTTATTGAAGATAGTGGTTACTCAAACTTTAATCTATGGCATGCAGATGGTTGGGATTGGGTAAAAACAAATAATATTAAAGCGCCAATGTATTGGTATAAGCATAAAGGTGTTTGGAAACATTACACATTAAAAGGTCTTGTTGAGATTGATTCGAGCTTGCCAATAAGCCATATCAGTTTTTATGAAGCATGGGCTTTTGCCGAGTGGAAAGGGATGCGTTTACCGACCGAATTTGAGTGGGAAGTTGCTTCGAAACATCTTAATTATGGTCAATTATGGGAATGGACCAATAGTGCTTACTTACCTTATCCAAATTATCAAAAAGCTGAAGGTGCTATAGGCGAATATAATGGTAAGTTTATGGTTAACACAATGGTCATGAGAGGCGCATCACTTGCAACACCAAAAAATCATAGCAGACCAACTTACAGAAACTTTTTTACACCAGATACCAGATGGCACTTTTCTGGAATACGACTTGCTAAATAAATATGACTGATACATTCGCAAAAGATGTGCTTGCTGGACTTACGGCAAAAGAAAAGCACTTATCTTCAAAATATTTTTACGACGATAACGGAAGCCGCATTTTTCAAGAAATAATGAATATGCCAGAATATTATCTCACCGATGCTGAGTTTGAGATTCTGTCAATGCAATCCAAACAAATTATAGAGGCTCTTAAGTTTTCAAAACCATTTAATATAATAGAATTAGGTGCAGGAGATGGTTTTAAGACATTCAAACTATTAGAAAATTTAGTAAATAATAAGATAAATTTTAAATATGTACCTATAGATATTTCGCAAGAAGCTATGGATATTTTAACTAAGCGACTTAAAGAACGTCTTCCAGATTTAAATATTAAACCACAAGTCGGTGATTATTTTGAAATCCTAAAAGTCAATAGAGAAAGTGTTTATCCTAGCTTATTATTGTTTTTAGGATCTAACATTGGTAACTACCAAAACGATAAGGCTATAGAACTTCTTAAATTGTTTAATGACAATATGAAAGATGGAGATAAGCTTCTTATAGGGATGGATTTAAAGAAAAATCCAGTAATCATTCATAATGCTTATTATGATAAACACGGTATAACCAAACGCTTTAATCTCAATTTATTACTTCGTATTAATCGAGAATTAGATGCAGATTTCAAGGTAGATGATTTTGACTTCTACTGTCATTATAATCCTGACAATGGAGAAGTAAAAAGCTATATTGTTAGTCTAAGAGAGCAGAAAGTTAATATCAAAAAGCTTAATAGAATTATCGATTTTGGTTACCATGAATTGATATGGACTGAGCTTTCTAAAAAGTATAGTTTGCAAGATATTAGGCTATTAGCAGAAAAAACAAAATTTAAACTCAACCATAATTTTTTAGATTGCAAACATTTCTTCACAGATAGTCTCTGGGAGAAGTAATCCTATTTTTAATTATCTTCGAGATAATTATTCTAACCAATATTTCTAACATGAAGAGAAATTATAAGTTTAGCCTTATTCCTCTGTTGACTTTTTTTTTAAGCGGTTGTGCAACTATGCAAATGCAAGTAGACCAATCAAAAATAGTTCAATATCCAACAGATAAAGAGTTATTACATTCTTTTTATTTACTTGGTGATGCTGGTAATTCAAAACTTGGAGAAACTGATTTGGCTATCCAAGATTTTGAAAAAGCTTTAAATAATGCAGCTAAAAATAGTACTGCAATTTTTCTAGGAGATAATATTTATCCTAACGGATTTACTACAAAGGATAAAGAAAAAGAAGAATTAGCAAAGCATAGAATAAAAGTACAGACAGATGCTGCAAAGAACTTTAAGGGTAATACTATTTTTATACCAGGAAATCATGATTGGTATAGTGGACTAAAAGGTCTTAAAAAGCAAGAGAAATTTATTGAAGATGCCTTAGGAAAAAACACTTTTTTACCAGAAAATGGTTGTCCGATTGAGAAAGTAAAAATATCTGAAGATGTAATTTTATTAGTTGTAGATTCTCATTGGTACATAACAAATTGGGATAATAAACCGACAATAAACGACAATTGTGAGATTAAAACACGAATAGATTTTTTAGATGAAATAGCTAGTGAAATAAAAAAAGCTAGAGGTAAAACTACACTGATAGCAATGCATCACCCAATGTTTAATAATGGTGCACATGGAGGTCAGTATTCATTTAAAAGTCATGTAAAGCCATTTCCTATTGCCGGAACTTTAAAGAATATTGCAAGAAAGACAGGTGGAGTAATTGATGTAGACCTACAAAATAAAATGTATAATGAACTTCAAAAACGTGTTACCAGTCTTGCTCAACAAAATGATAAAGTAATATTTGTTTCAGGACACGAACATAATCTTCAATATTTAGTTGAAGCAGGTCTGCCTCAGATAATAAGTGGGTCAGGTTCTAAAGTTAATGCAGCAAGACTTATAGGTAACGGACAATTTGCATACGGTGCTAACGGATATGCTCGTTTAGATGTCTTTAAAGATGGTTCTTCATTTGTTCTCTTTTATGAAGCAGGAAAAGAAGAAGCTGTTTTTCAGACAGTAGTTTTAAAAGCTAATCAAGAACTAAATTTAGCCAATTATCCAGATGATTTTCCTAATGAAAAAGTAGCTTCAATCTATACAAAAGAAGAAGTTGATAAATCAGGCTTTTATAAATTTCTTTGGGGTGATAGATATAGAAAACAATTTGGTACAAAAGTGAAAGCACCAACCGTAAGCTTAGATACCTTATTTGGTGGTGTAAAACCTGTTAGAAAAGGAGGCGGAAATCAATCAAAATCATTAAGGCTTGAAGACAATCAAGGACGTCAGTATGTTATGAGAGCTTTAAAAAAGCAAGCCTCTCAATATCTACAAGCATTAATATATAAAGATGAATATATTGGAGATAAACTAGATGATAATTTTGCTTCTGAATTGTTGCTAGATGTATTTACAGGAGCACATCCGTATGCACCATTCTTAATTGGTGATTTATCAGATGCTATTGGAGTATACCATACAAACCCAGTATTGTATTATGTGCCAAAACAAAAAACACTTGGAAGTTTTAACTCAGATTTTGGTGATGAATTGTATATGATTGAAGAGCATACTTCTGAAGGTCATGATGATAAAGCAAGTTTTGGATATAGTAATACGTTATTGAGTACTACAGATATGATGAAAAAAATCCATAAGGATGAGGACATTATAATAGATGAAGTTGCTTATATAAAAGCACGCTTATTCGATATGCTTATTGGTGATTGGGATAGACACCAAGACCAATGGCGTTGGATAGAGTTTAAAGAAAATGGGAAAAAGGTATATAGACCGATGCCTAGAGATAGAGATCAGGCTTTCTCTAAAATGAGTGATGGATTTCTTTTAACAACAGCTGTAAAATTGATTCCAGCTGCCGGTTTGCTCAGAGAATATAATGAGGATTTAGTTGATGTAAAAGGCATAAATGTTGAACCATATCCTTTAGATATGGAATTAATTGAGAATTCTGTAAAGTCGGTTTGGGATGAACAGGTTGCTTATATTCAAAAGAATATTACAGACGAAGTTATTGAAAAAGCATTTTTAAACATGCCTGTAGAAATAAGAGACGCAGACGCTGAAGAAATTAAAAGATTATTAAAAGCACGAAGAGAGAATCTTCAAAAAATATCGGATAGATATTATAGATTAGTTAATAAATTTTCAGTAATAACAGGTACTAATAAAGACGATTGGTTTGATATAGAACGTATGCCTGAAGGTGTGACTAAAGTTACTGCTTACAGAATTAAAGATGGTAAAAAGTCAGATGTCTTTCATGAGCGTGTTTATAATAGAGACGAAACAAAAGAAATTTGGATTTATGCATTAGATGATGATGATGTATTCAATGTATTTGGAGAAGGAAATCGATATATTAACGTAAGACTTATTGGTGGTCAAAACAATGACACTTACGACATAAAGAATGGTAAGAAAATTAAGTTTTATGATTACAAATCAAAAAAGAACACAATAGTTACAGATAAAGGGTCAAAAAAATTAACTGATGATTATGAAACTAATGTGTATGATTACAAGAAGTTAAAAAATAGCACATTACAAACCTTGCCATCAATAGGAGCAAATCCGGATGATGGTTTTAAGATTGGTTTTGTAAGTACGCTTACTAACTATACGTTTGAGCGTAATCCATTTTCTTCTCAACATTCAGTATCAGCAGGATATTTTTTTGCGACTAATGGCTTTGATCTAGGATATAGAGGTGAGTTTGCAAATGTTATAGGAGAAGCTAATTTAAAGATTGAATCTAAGTTTACGAGTCCAAATTTTGCACGTAACTTCTTTGGTTTTGGAAATAGCACACCAAATTTAGAACCAGATAATAATTCTATAGATTTAGATTTTAATAGAGTAAAAATTAGAACATTCGATATTTCTCCAGCCTTAGTTTGGAGAGGACAATACGGATCCACATTTGAGGTTGGCGCTTCGTATGAGTCTAATGAAGTCGAAAGAACTTCTGGTAGATATCTAGAAACTATTACTGCTCCAACAGACGCAGTTTTTGACAAGCAAGATTTTTATGGTGCTCATGCAAAATATATTTATGATGTAAGGGATAATAGTGTTTTCCCAACCTTAGGTATGATGTTTGGTCTTGAGGCTGGTTTTAAAAATAATGTAAGTACTTCAAAAGGATTTGGTTATGTAATTCCTGAGTTAGGATTTGATTATAAGATTACTAATCAAGGAACAGTAGTGTTAGCTACTAAATTACGAAGCCAGATTAACTTAGGAGATGATTTTGAGTTTTACCAAGCAGCAACATTAGGTGACTCAGAAGGATTACGTGGGTATAGAAGAGAACGTTTTTCAGGGAAGCAATCTTTTGTTCAGAGTACAGACTTAAGATTTAACCTTAGACGTAAATCATCTAATTTTTTACCATTTAATGTAGGTTTCTATGGTGGTTTCGACTATGGTCGTATATGGATAGATGATGGTAGAGTTCTAAATCCAATGTTTAATGAAAGTGGCTGGAATACATCAGTAGGTGGTGGTATTTTTGTGAGCGCTTATAGCATGTTTACAGCTAACGTCTCTGCATTTAGTAGTGATGACGGCTTGCGTTTAGCTTTTAAATTAGGATTTGGTTTTTAATTTAATCAATCTTAAATTCATATAAGTTTCCACCAGTTACACCCAAGTATTCATCAGCAATATAAAGTGTACTATCATTTTTAAAAACAACACTTTCTTTCTGAGAAGCATATTCAAACTCATAACGTTTATAATCTGATTCAAAGAATTTATTGCCTTTCAATTTTGAAAACACTAAAACAGAGTTTTCAGTCAAAAGCGCTAGTTTATTGCCTTTTGTGTTGATATCGGCTGAGGTTACCCAACATTCAGACTGGTTACATGTATTAAATGTATCTATATATTCAGCTTTATAGTTTCCTTTTGTTGAAGGCAATTTGTAAAGGTTTGTTTTACCTGGCTTTTTGGGTGCACGACTTTTGGTAAAGAGGTAAAGCGAATCATTATAAAAGAAAAAAGCTTCACAATCAAAATGACGTTTACTTTTCTTTGGAGGAAATTTCTTTTGTTCTGGATAAGTAAAACTAATAACCTTTGGTTTAATAGATTCTTTATTTTTAGCTAAATCCTTTGCCGTAATCTTTAATATAGAAAGTTGCTCGCTATTATTGTCATTGTTACCAAAATTACCAATATAGATATTACCTTTAGGGTCCGTAGTTAAATCTTCCCAGTCTCTGTTTTTGGCTTTTATTTTTATGGCTTTTATTATCTCTCCAGCAGTATTTAAGCAATATAGAATAGGTTTATTACCGCTATCATTAACCATCCAAAACAAGTTATTTTTGGTGTCAGTTTCTAATCCAGAAACTTCGTTAAGGTCAATAGGTAAATCCATAACAACTTTAAGTTCTCCAGTTTCACAACTAAGAACCAATAAGCAAATAATAAAAAAGTATTTACGCATAAAGGCTTCAAAATTTATAATGCTAAATTTACAGCGATAATTTTAAGCAACTGACTTTTTGAAGAATTTTAATACAGATTTAGATATTGCAATTATTGGCGGTGGCGCTGCAGGTTTTTTTGCTGCTATTAATATTGCAGAGCAAAATCCAAGCCTTACAATTGCTATTCTTGAGCGAGGTAAAACAGGTTTACAAAAAGTAAAAATTTCTGGAGGTGGTCGCTGTAATGTTACACATGCCGAGTTTATGCCTTCTGAACTCGTTACGAATTACCCAAGAGGTGAAAAAGAGTTGCTTGGACCATTTCATACATTCATGACTGGCGATACTATTACTTGGTTCGAAGAGCGTGGGATAGAATTGAAGATTGAGGAAGATGGTCGTATGTTTCCTGTGTCTAATGCTTCGCAAACAATAATTGATTGTTTTATAAATGAAGCAAAAAAGCATCATGTGAAAGTGATGTATAATTATTCTGTAAAATCAATTAGCGCTCAGGAATATGGATTTACATTAAAAACCAATAAAGAAGATATTTCCTGTAAAAAATTAGTCATAGCTACAGGGAGCAATCCGAAAATTTGGAATATACTTTCAGATTTAGGCCATGCCATTGTTCCGCCAGTACCGTCATTATTTACCTTTGATATTAAAGACGAACGTATTAAAGATATTCCGGGTGTTGTTGCAAAAGACGTTGAGGTTAAGGTTTTGGAAACGGATTTAGAGTCCGAAGGACCATTACTAATTACCCATGTGGGTATGAGTGCGCCAGCAATTTTAAAATTGTCTGCTTTTGGAGCTGTTGAATTAGCAAGGCTGAATTACAATTTTAAAGTTGCTATCAATTTTATTCGCTATGGTGGAGAACAATGTATGGATGCTTTAAAGACTATAAAGCAAGATTTTGCTAAAAAAACAGTCTCTAATTCAACGCAATTCAACTTGCCAAAACGCTTATGGAAAAAGTTAGTTATAGCTTCAAATATTAATGAAACAGAGCGTTGGGCAGATTTAAATAAAAATCAATTAGAAGCACTTGTAGACCAGCTCACCAATGCCGTTTTTAAAGTTACAGGAAAAAGCACTTTTAAAGAAGAATTTGTAACTGCTGGCGGCATAGATTTAAAAGAAATTAATTTTAAAACTTTTGAGAGTAAACGTATTCCGAATCTTTATTTTGCTGGTGAAGTTATCAATGTAGATGCCGTTACTGGAGGATTTAATTTTCAAAATGCCTGGACGAGCGCTTATATTGTTTCTCAATCAATTAATAGCTGACTATGAAATATCTTGTATTAATACTCCTTTTTTCTGGTTGTCTTTTTGCCCAAGATGTAAAGTCACATCTTTGGAAAGATCGTGTTATTGTTATTTCTGGTAATGAAGCTGCACGCGATACTATTGACGCTCAATATCAACGTTTCGAAAACCAGTTAGAAAAATTAAAAGACAGAAAATTAGTGATTTACATGTGTATTAATAAGTTCTGTGTTTACTACGATTCAAAATCAAAACCAAAAATGTTTAATCGAGAAGAAACATCAGAGAAATTCAGTATTAATTTGTTTGGTTTAGACGGCGGAAGTAAATTTTCTTCAACTAAAATAATAGAGCCAAAATTAATTTTTGACCTCGTTGACAGTATGCCTATGCGAAGACAAGAACTGAGAAATAAGCAAAATTAATATGAATGTTTTTGTTGTTTTACTAAGAGGCATTAATGTTGGTGGTCACAGAAAAGTGCCTATGACTCAGTTGCGAGAGTTGCTCTCAAATTCAGGTTATGTTAATGTACAAACTTACATTCAGAGCGGAAATGTTGTGTTGCAATCATCTTCTGATTCAAAGGCATTAAAGCAAAATTTGGAAGAAGCTATCTTAAATCATTTTGGTTTTGAAGTCACGATTTTGGTAAAAAATAATACTGAATTAAAAGCGATTTATAAGGCTTGTCCTTTTCAAAATGAAGAAAAAGAGAAGAGCTATTTTATGTTCTTAGACACATCGCCTAATACTGAAGGGCTTGCTGAAGTATCAAAACTAGAATACATCGGAGAGAAAGTTAGTATTACAGAAAACTGTATTTATTTCTTTAGCGCCAATGGTTATGGGCGTGCAAAATTCAACTCCAATTTCTATGAGCGTAAGCTAAAAGTTAATGCTACAGCAAGAAATTATAAAACGATGCTAAAATTATTAGCAATGGTAGAAGAAGCTGAAGCTAAGCTCTAGAATTTACTTATTTTTGCATCAGAATTTAAACCAATGACAGAGCAAGATTTTATTCTTAAAGACTATAAAACCAACGTTGAAAGCGGAAAAGTAAAATGGGAATCACCTAGTAATATAGCTTTGGTGAAATATTGGGGAAAAAAGGAACATCAAATTCCAGAAAATCCATCTATCAGTTTCACACTATCTAATTGCAAAACAATTACTGAAGTCACTTATACCAAAAAAGAAGGTGATGATTTTAGTTTTGATGTGATTTTTGAAGATAAAAATAATGAGGCTTTCAAGCCAAAAATCCAAACCTTTTTTGAGCGTATTGAAGCTTATGTCCCGTTTTTAAGATACTATCATTTTAAAATTGAAACGTCTAATACGTTTCCGCATAGTTCTGGTATTGCATCTTCAGCTTCAGGTATGAGTGCCTTGGCTTTGTGTTTGATGAGTATTGAACGTTCACTGAGCGGAGTCGAAGTGAGCGAATCTTATTTCAATCAAAAAGCGTCCTTTTTAGCGCGTTTAGGCTCAGGGAGTGCTTGCAGAAGTATTGAAGGCGAATTGGTAGTATGGGGAAATAATAAATCGACAGAGAGTTCAGATTTATTCGGCGTCAAATTTACGGAAGACATCCATCCAAATTTTCAAGACTATCAAGATGCTATTTTATTAGTGGATAAAGGTGAAAAGCAAGTCAGTAGTACTGTTGGGCATAAACTAATGTTTGGTCATCCTTTTGCCCAAAAACGCTTTGAGCAAGCTCATGAAAATTTAGCAGAATTAAAAGATGTCCTCATTTCAGGAAATCAAAAGCGATTTATAGAAATTGTTGAAAGTGAAGCTATGACGCTTCATGCGATGATGATGACAAGTATGCCATATTTTATACTAATGAAACCAAATACGTTAGAAATCATTAATAAAATTTGGCAGTTTAGAGCAGAGTCAGGTTCTAATATTTGCTTTACTTTAGATGCTGGTGCTAACGTACATGTCTTGTTTCCAAAGGCTGAGCAAGAAAAAGTTTATGAATTCATTAAGACCCAGTTGGTTGGTTATTGCCAAAATGGTCACTATATTTGTGATAACGTCGGAAAAGGTGCTCAAAAATTATGAGTATTCTAACAGACAAAGAAACTATGAAAGGTCCCCTATTTTATTCTAAAATTCTGTTATTCGGTGAATACGGAATTATTAAAGATTCTAAAGGATTATCAATTCCATATAATTTTTATAATGGCGCGCTCAAAGTTGATGAAAATCCATCTGAAGAAGCCATAAAATCAAATCAAAGTTTAACCCGTTTTGCAGTCTACTTGAAAGAGATAGATACTGATTTGGTTAATTTTGACACAGAAAAACTTCAGGGTGATGTTGATGCTGGTATGTACTTCGATTCTTCAATACCACAAGGTTATGGTGTTGGTAGTAGTGGTGCTTTAGTTGCTGCGATTTACGATAAGTATGCAACAGATAAAATTACTGTTTTAGAAAATTTAACTCGAGAAAAACTTTTAAAACTAAAGTCCATTTTTTCAGAAATGGAGTCTTTTTTTCATGGTAAATCCTCTGGATTAGACCCACTAAACAGTTACTTAAGTTTACCGATACTAATCAACTCAAAGGATAATATTGAAGCTACAGGTATTCCTTCTCAGAAAACTGAGGGTAAAGGTGCTGTATTTTTGTTAGACAGTGGTATCGTTGGAGAGACTGCCCCGATGGTAAGCATCTTCATGGAAAACATGAAAAATGAAGGTTTTAGAAGTATGCTTAAAGAGCAGTTTATAAAACATACAGATGCTTGTGTGGATGACTTCTTAAAAGGCGATATTAAGTCTCTATTCAAAAACACAAAGCAATTATCTAAAGTTGTACTTAACAACTTTAAACCAATGATTCCAAAACAATTTCACGAACTTTGGAAAAAAGGTATCGAAACTAACGATTACTATTTGAAGCTATGTGGCTCTGGTGGTGGTGGCTATATTCTTGGTTTTACAGAGAATATAGATAATGCAAGAGAAGCTCTTAGAGGTCAGAAATTAGAAGTCGTTTATAATTTCTAAATCCATGTTACCGAAGGCTCAAAAACACTTCATTTTAAAGGTTTTTAGTCTCTTTTCTGTGGTACGCGGTTATAACATACTTGTAGTTGTCATCGCTCAATATTTAGCAGCTATATACATATTTGCCCCAGATTTACATTTTAAAGATGTATTATTTGATATTAATATACTGATGTTGGTTTTGGCATCTTCAGCTACAATTGCTTCGGGTTATATTATCAATAATTTTTATGATTCGGAAAAAGACTTAATCAATCGTCCAAACAAAAGCATGTTAGATCGTTTGGTGAGTCAAAACACTAAGCTTTCTATATATTTTACACTTAATTTTCTTGCAGTAATTTTTGCGAGTTATGTTTCTTTCAGAACAGTACTATTTTTTGCGTTATATATTTTTGCAATTTGGTTTTATTCTCACAAGCTCAAAAAAATGCCAATTACAGGCAACTTGGTTTCAGCGATACTAACTGTAACACCTTTTTTTGCTATTTTTATCTATTATAAAAATTTTGAATGGGTCATTTTTATGCATGCCTTGTTCTTGTTTTTGCTTGTATCAATGCGAGAGTTGACAAAGGATTTAGAAAACATAAAAGGTGATTTAGCTCTCAATTACAGAACTGTGCCAGTAGTTTATGGAGAAAATGTCGCCAAATATTTACTCACGGGTGCTATATTAATCACTTGTTTTTCAGCATTTATTCTAATTGTTTATTTCGAAATTGGATACATGTATTATTTCTTTTATGCAAGTGTAATTTTACTGCTTACTTTTCTACTACTGTTATGGAAATCTAATTCAAAAACACATTATCTATGGCTTCATAATATTCTGAAGTTTATTATTGTTGCTGGGGTTTTTTCCATATTACTTATAGATATTAATCTTGTTTTAAATCGATTATAAATGAATACGACACTAAAAATTGCCATGGCGCAAATTGCTCCAGTTTGGTTAGATAAATCAGAAACACTAAAGAAAATCGAGAAATCAATTTCTGATGCAGCCAAAGAAAATGCCGAGCTTGTTGTTTTTGGTGAGGCTTTACTACCAGGTTATCCATTTTGGTTAGCTCTAACTGGTGGTGCTGAGTGGAATACAGATGTCAATAAAAAGTTGCATGCACATTATGTAAGCAACTCTATTTGTATAGAAAAAGGAGAATTAGACTCGGTATGTAAACTAGCAAAAGCAAATAAAATGGCTGTGTATTTGGGTATTATGGAGCGCCCTGAAGATCGAGGCGGACATAGTATTTATGCATCATTGGTTTATATCAACGAAAGAGGAGAAGTGCAATCTGTACATCGTAAACTACAACCAACCTATGACGAGCGTTTAACTTGGGCACCAGGTGATGGTAATGGACTAAAAGTACATTCGTTAAAAGCATTTACTGTTGGTGGACTTAATTGTTGGGAAAATTGGATGCCGTTACCAAGAACTGCATTGTATGGGCAAGGCGAAAATTTGCATATTGCAGTATGGCCAGGAAGCGACCATAATACAAAAGATATTACTCGTTTTATTGCCAGAGAGTCACGTTCTTATGTGGTTTCTGTATCGAGTTTAATGGCAAAAACAGATTTCCCAAAAGACACACCTTACTACAACGAAATCGTTAAAAACGCACCTGATACTTTAGCCAATGGCGGTAGCTGTATTGCTGGACCAGATGGCGAGTGGATTGTAGAGCCAGTCTTACATAAAGAAGGACTTATCTACCAAACGATAGATTTTAATTGTGTATTAGAGGAACGACAAAATTTTGATGCTGTCGGTCATTATTCACGTCCAGATGTTACTAAATTGACAGTTAATACAGAGCGTCAAACAACTGTAGAAATAAAATAGCACATGTTAACTATTGTCTTACCTTTGCAAAAAATTAAGCAATGACCAAACAGCAAGGCAATAAAGGAAAAGGGAAACCCGCACGTAATCAAAAAGATAGTGTGGGCAAAAAGCCATTTGTAAAAAGAAATGCGCCTTTTAAGAAGAAAGCTGCACCAAAAAGAGCATCTAATCCAGATGAGATTAGATTAAATAAATACATAGCTAATTCTGGAATGTGTTCGCGTCGCGAAGCTGACGAAAATATATCTATAGGACTAGTTACCGTAAACGGAAAAGTAATTACAGAAATGGGTTACAAAGTAAAGTTAGGTGACGAAGTAAAGTTTGATGGGAGACGAATCAATCCAGAGCCAAAAGTTTATGTATTGCTTAATAAACCAAAAGGTTTTGCAACCACGACTGCCGAAGGTAAAGGCAGAACAGTAATGGATTTGGTATCTAATGCTACTAGCGCAAAAATAAAACCTATAGGCAGATTAGGGCGTAACTCTTTAGGGTTATTGTTATTTACTAACGATGACGAAGTCGTACAGAAGTTTACCAATTCTAAAAATGGTGTAGGACGATTGTTTCAGATTGAATTGGATAAGAATCTAAAGTTTGAAGATTTAAAACAAATCCAAGAAGGTTTTAAGGTGCAAGGAAAACAAGTTGCTGTCGAAGAGATAAGTTATATTGAAGGAGAACCAAAAAACAAAATCGGGATTAAAATCAAGAACACAGGAAACACAATTCTGCGTACTATTTTTGACCACTTTAATTACGATATAGTAAAGATAGACTGTGTAGCGATTGCGCACTTAACCAAAAAAGATATACCAAGAGGACATTGGAAACACCTGACGATTCAGGAAATAAACACTTTGAAGATGATTTAAAAAAAAAGCTGAAAATTTAATTTTCAGCTTTTTTTATTCTTAAACAGCAGAAAGCCTTAATGGTCTAAAAAAAAATCTCCTTCGGAGATTTAGAAAGCTATACACGTTGTTATGTATCCGTACTTTTTATTTCGATTTATGTACTTCAAGTTCGATTTCAACCATAAATTCGGGCAACGCCAATCCTTTTACCTCAAGCCAAGAGCCAGTTGGAAATCCGTTTTTATAAATTTCAGCTCGATATGCTGATTTTTCTAGCATTTGTGCCATATCGGTTGTAAAAATATCTTCCTTTACCACATCGTCAAATGTGCAGCCAAAGTGTTTTAATATTTTTTCCAAATCAGCATAACAGTTTTTCATCTGCTGTTCTATATCGCCAATTGCAGTTGGGTTTCCTTCATCGTCCATGCTTACTGCTCCAGAGACTTTAATACTATTTCCGATTTTTACAGCGTGTGAATATCCGTAAGCTTTCTCTACCTCAGGTCGCAAGAGAAAATATTCAGGTTTCTCGAATTCAACAATTACTTCTTTTTCAACTTCTTTTGATTCTTCCTGTTGCTTTTCTTTACAACTTTGGAATCCAAAAGCAAAAGTCAAGAATGCCATGAATAATATCAGTCGGTTGGTTGTTCTATTCATAATTTTAATTGATTACTGATTATTTTAGTTTGTTTTCGAATTTTCAATTATTAAGTTGATTTTCGTTTTTTGTATGAAGCACAACGTCCACTGTGTATGGCGAGTGAGGCGCGCCTCACGGGAAGCCATAATTGCGCCTCATTTGTTATACATACAGTTGTGTGTAGTTTTGTGAGGAGTTCTCGTAGACTTGACTAAATATACAACAAATTAGGGAGGCGTGATTAACAGTGGACGTTGGTATGTAATTAGTAGAAAAGGAGCGTTTGCAAAACGCGATTCTACGTGCCGCAGGCAATTACATACCAACGGTCTTGTGTATGGTTAGTTGCGTGTTTCAGCAACTAATTTAGTAAACAAAAACGAACGCGAGAAAATTCCGAAGGAATTTTCCAAGTAGGCACTTACCCAAGCAATTAATTATACACGGTGTTGTGACCAGTTTTTATTAATTCAATTTCAAGTTTTTTCTCAAGATTGGAGTTTATTTCATGTCTAATATTGTTTAGAGATATTCAAAAATTAAATATACATTAACTATAGTTAACACAAATTAACTCTTTCTTATAAAATGATTCTTTTCTTTGGAATAATAATTAAAAAAAAAATTATGATTGATTTTAAATTAACACTAACACTCGTTATATTTCTATTTGGAAACCTAATTAATGCTCAAAATACTAGTGAGAAATATTTAGTTAGTTATCTAGAAAAAAGAATTAGTAGCGAAAAAGGACTTAAAAGAATAGACAAATTTCCAAACCTTTTGAAAGAAAGAATGTTGAAACAAATCAACGAAGGTGAAGAGAAATTCCTTTTTATAGATAATTATGAATCTGTTTATTCATTAAAGAAAATGATAAAAAGAAAAGAAACAGTTATAGATGAGGTAAGTCCAGAAGAGACTATAGAAACGACCTCAAGTTTGGCTACAACCGAGTATTTCAAGAAGAGTAATGATTCATTGCTTGTGTTAAAAAAAAATATTGGTGATGATATTCACATCATAAAAACAAATTTGTACCCATTCGAATGGAAACTAATTGACGAGGCTAAGGAAATAAATTCGATAAATTGTAAGAAAGCTACAACAGTTGATGATAAAGGTAACGAAATAGAAGCCTGGTATACAGAAGATATTCCAATATATAATGGACCTTCAATTTATGGCGGACTACCAGGATTAATAATCCAACTAAAAACAAAAAATCGTTTTTTCAACGTGCAAACTATAGAGAAAACAAATACTGAAGAAAAAATTGACTTTCCATCTACAAAAAATTCCATAACGATGGAAGAATTTAAGATACAGTTTAATTCAAAGAATGATTCTGGGTGGCATGTTAAGAATCAAGGAAAGATATAATTAATTCAATTTCTTCTGAAATTGGTTACAACTAGTTATATACCAGTAAATATATGGTTTTATCTGTTTATTTTACGGGATAAACCTATATTGTTGTTTGTTTTATCCGTAAGTTTTTTTACTGCGATATCCAGTGGATTTGTTATTTGCATTAAATCTTTTTTTGTAACATGTGTATAAATCATAGTAGTTTCTGGCCTAGAATGTCCTAATAAGACTTGTATATATCTAATGTCTACACCATTTTCTAACATATGTGTAGCATAACTATGTCTTAATACATGAGGTGTAACTTTAATTGATGTTTGTGCTTTTAAACTATTTCGTCTTAAGAAGTTTCTAATACTTTCTGCACTATATTTCGTGTTATTCTTACCTTCAGCAAAATAATTTACTGGTTTATACGTATTAAGGTAATTTAATAGAAGTGGTATAAAGCTTTCGGCCAAATTTACATAGCGGTCTCTACGGCCTTTACTTTGCGAAACCAAAATCTGTTTTCTATTTATATTAATGTTCTTTAGTTTTAGATTAATTAGTTCACTAACTCTGAGTCCACAGGAGTAAAGTAACGCTGTTATTGCTCTATGTTTTAAATTTTCTGTGTGCTGTAAAAGTGATATAACTTCATTTTGAGACAAAACTTTGGGTAGTATTTTATCTTTTTTTGGACGTGTTAGTTGTAAATTATTAATCTGAGTTGTAGGTTCAAAAACAATAAATAATTTCACTGCACTTATAAATTGTCTTTGTGTGCTAATGCTATATTTTTGCTTTATAAAAACTGTTTCTATGAAAAGTTCAATATCTCTATTGGTTAAATCTGACAACAATTTCTTTCCGTGAAATTAAATAAAATCGGCAATAAAGTGTGTATATGTGTTAATCGTACTTTGGCTATAACGTTTACCTTTTAGGTATTTGTAAAACCCGTTAAGGCTATCTTTTTGATTTTGATTTAGGTTTCGACTTTTAGTGCTATTTTGCTTTTTAGAAGTATTGTTATATGATGTGAAATCTAATTTTGCAAAGTCCTTTAAATAGGTTTCGATTTGTTTTAAATTAGCCTTGCTATCATCTAAATACCATAATTTTTTGCTGCTACTCCATCTGGCTTTAGTTAATGTTCGTGTAATTTTTATAATTTTTTCGTTGTAATTAAATTTTAAACCTATCCGACTTTCTCCACGATGAAAAAATCTAACAATATCGATATTTGGGAGTACTTCCATATGGATTAAAAATACTAAAAATATGTTTTGTGTTACAAAAACCGTTTTACCTTATATACGTAACTAGCTACAAGTTGTTCGTTGATACTTAGATGGATATCATAAAACCCATATTTTTTTAATACATAAGAAAGCGAGAGTTTTCGGTTCTTAAACTCTAGAGTGTCTGCTTTGATTGTTTTTGTATTTATACCATCATCGAAGGTCAATGTTACTGTTTTTGGCTCAATATTTGGCTTTAGCGTATATTCTAAATTTAGAGTGTAGTTGCGAGGCACCTCATTATATAGTTTATTAGGAAGCTTATGTTCGGCTAATATTTTGTAAGCTTCGTTATACACAATTGGCGCCTCAAAAAAACTGGTGAATGTTGGTAATGGCCCGTCAAGTAAAAACCATTGTTGCTCTAATGGAAAATGGTTAATCGCAAAGAGTTTTGGTGTGGCTAAAAATAAACCGTCATTATATTCAAATTTAAACCTGCCATTATTTAAATCTTGTACGCCACTGGCCCAAGTTGGGTCACAGAGGTACCATTTATTGTTTAGTTTTACGGCGTTCCAGCTATGGTTAGGGTAGCGTAAATCTTCAGGATTTCCTGAGCTTGTTTTGCCAAATCCGTTTATGATATTACAATCGATATTGGCTAAGTTGCTTAGCGTTTTAACCATGTAGGCATAACCGGTGCAAATGGTGCGCTTTCTTTTGAGTAAAGTCTTAAAGATTCGTTTTTTAAATTTCTCATTCCAAGCCTCTAACTTTAAACTATCTTCTTGGTAGCGTTTACGTTTGCGTTTGTTTTTTGCATAAAGATTATAGTCGTTTTTTACATTAGTACACACCCATAAATAAATAGCCCTAAAACGCTCTACATCGGTTTCAAGGCCATTGGTAAGATTGTATGTTAACTCTTGTAAATTATCTAAAGATGCACCTTTATTTACCTTAGCAAGGCTATCGGCTTTTTTAAAATTTATGTGGTCAAAATCCCAAGATTGTGCTTGACTCTTTAAGACACAAACTAAAAATAACCCACAAAAAAAATAAAGATATTTCATCTAAATAGTCTAGCTCTTTTTTGGACGTTTACTCTTAAATCTTTTGTTGGTGTTAACAGCACTTAATACATCTATTGGCGCTTCTTTCATAAAGATTTCGACATAGGTAGAGGTTTCTTTTACCGTTAGAGATTGTTTTTCATAACCCAAATAGCTAAAGATTAAGACATCTCCTACCTTTAATTGTGACGGAAATGTAAAGCTGCCATCTGTTTTTGATACGGTACCAGTTTTGGAGTTTTTAAGGTAGATGCTTACACCATCTAAAGCGCCAATTTCGCTATTAATGACACCTTTTACTGTTACAGATTTACTCTGTGCTTGTATTGGGTTACATAAAATAGCTGTTAGAAATAAAAAACTTAAAATAAATAAGGACTTACCAAAGATGTTACTCTGTTTTGTGTGCATTGTTTTCATAATGTATATATTTTGTTTCACCTAAAACTAAAGCCTCTCAGCTTTACTTTCAACTAGCGATGAGTTATCGTTGATTATGGTTTAGTAAAGATAGTATTTTATTGAGTTATCGCTTTATCGAAAAAGTAGCAAAAATTAATATTAAAATGATTTTTGAATACTTTTCCTTTATAAATTAGTACTACTAAAATTATTTCTTTTTAGATATGAAAGACAATTTAAGACGTGTTATTGTTGACTTTAAGAAACTAACACCAGAAATTTTGGCATTGCTTGTAGAAAAGTATCCTGATGGTTATGACGACAAGCATATCATTGAATTTAAAAATGCTAAAAATGAACTTATTGAAGCTGTAGAAGTTACTACTGAAGACACTAAATATTTAGTAAAGGTTAGTACTAAGTTAGCTGTAACTATGGAGAATTATGACGAGGATGATTATGATGATTATGGCGATGATGATCCAGAAGCAGTAAAAGCACCTGAGGATATAAATGACGATGTCGATTTAGGAGATTAAATTCTAATCTTACGCCTTAGTAATACTTCCCAAATAAAGGCTGAAAATACTATGGTATATTCCAGAGCTATAATCCATAAATTTTCAGACTTATCGGCATTACCAATACTTATATATGCTAAATAACTGAGTATAATAGCAACGCTCCATATTAGTGGAAATCTATAATTTGTAAATAAACATAATATAACTAAAGTCGCCAAATACCATGGGTGGACAGTAGTGCTCAAAAACAAATAATAAGTAAAAGCTATGAGAATAGAGCTTGTTAATTTGGGTATTGTGATATTTTTTCTGAAGAATGAAAAATAAAGGATAATTAGTAACGCCACAACAGGAAGAATTTTACCAATAGTTTTAATCTCATTGTAACCT
The DNA here is from genome assembly GCF_002163855.1 of Winogradskyella sp. PC-19. Lineage (NCBI taxonomy): Bacteria > Pseudomonadati > Bacteroidota > Flavobacteriia > Flavobacteriales > Flavobacteriaceae > Winogradskyella > Winogradskyella sp. PC-19. Next base: position 2,356,376 of record NZ_CP019332.1, read on the forward strand.
GTAATTGCATAACCTATTTCTCTTGCTAGGTAATATATACTTGCGTTAAACTCAAAATTATTAAACCAAAGTCCTACAGTTTGGGCATAATTATCAATAAATTTCATGGAGAAGAAAGGAAGAAATAATGCCATGGTTGAACCAATCACTATGACGTAAAATAGAACTAGATTTGTCATTCTGAGCGAAGCCGAAGCATCTTTTTTCCTTTTCCAGAACCAACCAAAGAAAATTGGTAAAAACATTAACGGAATTAACTTGACAGAAATCGAACAAGCAAAAATGACTGCTGCTAATTTCCACCTATTAGTTTGGAGCAAATATAGACTCCATACAAGGAAGAAAATCATAACACCTTCAAAATGAAGATTACCTGTAAGCTCAATAATTATAAATGGATTTAGCATATACCACCAAATACGACTCGAAGGTAATTTTAAGGCTTCTAAGAGCTTCTTTCCGAAGTATAGCGTTCCTATATCGGCAGCTATGATTAATACTCTTAAAGAGACGATTGCTCCTGTAATACTTTTACCCGAAAATAAAGCAGCTATATAAAAGCAGAATTGATTAATCGGAGGATAATTGGTAAAATGTGATGCATTCAAAGTACCCATACCGTTATACAATTCTTTTGCCTGTTCAACAGGAAATTCAGAATTCTGAATAAATGAATCTGGTGTATATAAATAAGGATTGAAACCTTCAAAAAGCATGCGTCCATCCCAAATAAAACGATAAAAATCTTGAGATAGATTTGGGATTGCAGGTAAAAAAACTAGTCTCATAAGAATTGAGGCAATAACTAGTAAGCTAAAATTGAAACCTGCAGATTTCTTTAAAAAATAAGCGCAAATAAATAGTGCAGTATAAAGCAGAACTAGTTTTGCGGCTTCAGTCCTAGCTAAATCATAAGCAAAACTTGCATACAAAATTAGACTCACCAAAATACATAGTAGTGGCGCTTTATGAAATTTAAATAAGCTTGGGTTTAATAGCATTGATTAAAGATAATGCAAACTCTGGATATTATGCCTTAGAACCTAAAGACTTAAAAAACACATAACCAAAACCAATAAAAAGCATTAAGTGAAAAGGGAACAATCCAAAGTCACCACCTTGGTCACCAACAATAAATGCACTGTACATACCAAAACCAAAATATAGCATTAACCCACCTTCGATAATAACATGTGGCGATACCTTTTTGCGTAGGTATTTGTTGTCTTTCCAAGAATCTTTTAAAGTACTTATGTTGAATTTAGGTGTTCTTACAAACTCACTACGTTTGCCTACATGTCCTTCTAAAACGGCTATTGTGTTATGCAATGAAAATCCCATGGCTATCGAGAAGAATGTAAAAAACATCCCAATATAGCTAAAGAATTTTTTGAAGCCACTACCATAGATACTTTTGTACATAAACCAGTAACACACAAAAAAGATGATTGTACTAGTTACAAAGAAACTCATGATGTAAAAGTAGTTACGAAGGTGTGCATATTCGTTTTTAATATACAACATTGGTATACTAAGAATGGCAACTGTAAATATGCTTAAAAACATGGTGCTATTCAATAAATGAAGCAGACCATGTATCTTAGTTTTAGCAGAAATATTTTTTGATTTTACAACACGCCAAAGCATTTTTCTAAAGTTCTCAGCACCACCTTTATTCCATCTAAATTGTTGTGAGCGTGCTGCGCTTATTACTACTGGCAGTTCTGCAGGAGTTTCGACATCTTCTAGATATTTAAATTCCCAATTTTTTAATTGTGCACGATAGCTTAAATCTAAATCTTCGGTTAATGTGTCGCCTTCCCAGTTACCAGCATCGATAATGCAGTCTTTTCGCCAAACACCAGCAGTACCATTAAAATTGATAAAATGGCCTTTGCTATTTCGTCCTACTTGCTCTAAAGTAAAGTGCGCATCTAAAGCAAATGCTTGAATTTTTGTTAGTAAAGAGTAATTACGATTAATGTGTCCCCAACGTGTTTGTACGACACCGATTTTTTCATTTTTGAAGTAAGGGATTGTTCGTTTTAACCAGTTTGGTTGTGGCAAGAAATCAGCATCAAAAATGGCAATAAATTCACCTTTTGCAATTTCTAAACCTTCCTTAAGAGCACCAGCTTTAAAACCTTGTCTATCTGTACGTGTAATATGAATAATATCTAGGCCAGTTTGGGCTAGTTTTTCAATATGCTTGCGCGTACTTTCAACAGTTTCGTCAGTAGAATCATCAAGAACTTGAATTTCTAATTTCTCTCTTGGATATTCTATTAGAGCGATATTTTCTAAAAGTCTGTCCATAACGTACATCTCGTTAAAAACAGGAAGTTGTATGGTTACATAAGGGATTTCATCAGAATTTGATAAGTCAAATTTTTCACAAGTATCTTTTTTCTTCTTAGAAGAAAGGTAATTAGATAACAAGTTTAGTTGTGCCAAAGCATACATGAAAATTAGCATGATGGCAATCGTGTAAATGACTATTATGATGTATTCTAAGAGCATTATTTAAAACTGTATTTAAAAATCCATGTCAGGATTTTTACGCCTGCAAATATAGCACCTTTTACCGTTCCTGAAACTTTTGAGACGCCTATTCTGTTTCGGTAGTTTACTGGGATTTCTCTGTAGCTATATTTTTTCTTTAAAACTTTGAGTTGCATCTCAACAGTCCAACCATAAGTTTTGTCTTCCATTTCTAAGGCCAAAAGTTTATCGTATTTTATAGCTCTAAATGGACCAAGGTCTGTAAATGTTGACCTAAACATAATCTTCATTAAAGTTGTAGCTAGCCAATTGCCAAAAATTTGAGGACCAGTCATACTACCAGTTTCACGTAAATTTTTATCCCTAGCGCCAATAACAAAATCTATATCTTCTCCAATTATAGGCTTAACAATTTTGGTTAATTCTTCGGGATAATCACTGTAATCACCATCTAAAAAAACGATTATATCTGGCCTAATAGTTTGCTGAGAAACATAATCCATACCTCTTAGACAAGCAAAACCATATCCTTTTCGATTTTCTACTAGTACCGTAGCACCCGCTTTTTTGGCATTTATTTCTGTATCGTCAGTAGAATTATTACTAACGACAATAACTTCATTAACGTAATTGGGTATATCTTTTATAACATGCGGAATAGATTCTGCTTCGTTATATGCAGGAATGATGACTTTTATATGGGTCATTGTAAATCTCTTAGTCTATTTTCTTTTTTGAATGACCTAAAATCTGTCCATTCTTTTATTTTTTTGCCCAAAGAATATTTTACAGCTGAAGCGAGTTTTTCATTTTTGTACATTAGACAATAGCCGTTTTTTTTACTAGCCTTTAATTGACATTTATGAATAACTAATCCTTTGCTATTATAAAAAATCCACCATTTAGTTTTTTCATTATTCTGAAAATGTCCTTCACTTTCTAGGCTGCCATCCAATCTATATAGTTTCCAAAATTTTGTTTTTTGTCCATTACTATAATGCCCTTCAGCTTTTAATTTTCCATTAGAATAATATGTACGCCAGTATTTGGTTTTTTTACCATTTTCTATCCAACCAGCAGATGCAATGGTACCATCTTCAAAATAATTTTTTTGATAGCTTTTTTGTGCAAATGCAAAGCTACAAATAAGACTAAGAAAAACTACTAAACGCATTATTTTTGATTTACAAGTTCCATTAAGTCAACATCATTACCTAATAAAACTTCTGTCGGATTAATACGTCCTTTCATACTATCATTCTCTAACTTTAACACACCTCTAGGACAAACTGCAGAACAAATGCCACAACCTACACAGCTAGAGCGTACAATATTTTCTCCTTTTTGAGCATAATGACGTACATCGATTCCCATTTCGCAACTGTTAGAGCAGTTACCACAAGAAATACATTGGCCACCATTAGTTGTAATTCTAAATTTTGAAAATAAACGTTGTTGAAATCCTAATATGGCTGCCATAGGACACCCGAAACGACACCAAGAACGACTTCCTAAAATAGGATAGAATCCAGTTCCTATAACACCAGAAAATATAGAGCCAATGTAAATACCATAAGCTGAACGTAAAGCACCACCTTTTATATAAAAAACATGATCTGTAGTCCCAGTAAAATGCATGATTAGTAATAGTGCTATTACCGAAAAGAAACCTATGGCGCCAAATTTTGCGTCTTTACCTAATTCTTGTCTCTTAAAATACATGACACCTGCAAATATCAGAGTCAAGAATCCTATGACTAGTGAAATAAATACACCACGTGTTAACCAAAAATCATTTTTATCATACCCTAAATAAGTATATATCATAGCAGTTGTCATAACAACCGAGAAAACGAGTACCAAATGAATCAACCAACGTTCTATTTTCCATGCAGACATTTTTTTTGAGGATAAATGTCTAAAAGAATCACCTGCAGTTTCTGCTAAACCACCACAACCACAAACCCAAGAGCAATACCATCGTTTTCCGAATTTATAGGTTAATATTGGTGTAATTATGAATATTGAAATGATACCAAATAGTATTAATGCCAAACCTATATTTCCATTTGAAAGAAAGCCGTTTACAGACCATTCATCAAAAATATAATAGTTAAGTGGCCATACACTTTTTAGGTCATAATATGGTAAATCATTATTCATGACATACATAAATTCCGGAATCAAAAAGGCAAAGCCTAATTGAAAAAACATTACAGAAAAAGTACGTAATTGTTGGTATTTATTGTGTCTGTATTTAAGGATAAACTTATAGCCAAAAGCTAAAATAGCTAATGTGTAAAGTGTACCGTAGACAAACCATTGGCTGGCATCTCTGCCAGATAATAATTGACTTAGCGGATCAAAGAGTGAGATTAACCCTGTGTTACCACCATCAACACCTTGATCTAAGCCTAGATATTTAGGGTAAAAGTAAAGCACTATATAAAAGCCTGTTAAGACTAAACCTAAAACCCATCCCCAAACACCTCTAGACGAAATAGATTTGAACCATTGTCCGTCATTTTTAATACCTTCTAATTTAGTTAGGTATGCTTCACGAGAATACACAATAATTCCACCAGCAATTAGTAATAATGCAGATGTTAAGAATATCCCTTTATTTGGAAAGTTTGTGTTTAATAATGCTAAAACAAAAATAAAAAGGCCTACAATTCCTGTTGCTAATGCTATTTTCTGTTTTGTTGTGATGTCTAAAGCATCTGGTTTTGCTAAGGACATGCTATGATTTATTTTGTTACTCATAATTATGCAGTTTGTAGTTGTTGGTTGTAGGTAGTTAATATTTCTGTTTCAAAACGTTTGTAAAATTCTGGATCAAAATTGGCTTCAGTAAGATTGTTCATCACAAAGTCTACATCTTTTTCTTCACTTAACCAGCGGTCAAAAACGTCGTGACGCATTCGAATACCAAATGTATTGATGCCCAAAAATTTATTAGTGTTTTTGTCGAAGGCAACTGTTATACACTTAGTGTCGTCTTCGTGTTTCCAATGAAAATGCTTTTCGTTTTCTGGACGACCTCGTTCTCCAAAAACCCAACCATAAGTTTGGTACTCTATATCCAGAAATTTTGCGGAGTTAAACCAATGTCCTGGCTTGTATTCGATACGATTACCACAAATAGTTTGGGCTAACGTTTCGCCCATCATACGTCCAGTATACCAAACTGCTTCGATTGGTCTTCGGTTACCAATAGCTTCATGCTGTTCTGCACAATCGCCAATAGCATACACGTCTTCAATATTAGTTTCTAAAAATCGATTCACTTTTACACCACGACCAGTTTCAATCTCTGATTCTTTTATAAAATCAATATTAGGAGAAACACCAGCCGTTAGGCCTACAACGCTGCATTCTAATTCCTCTCCGGTTTCTTCAATGATAACCGATTTTACTTTGCCATTTTCATCAGCTTTTATCTCTTTTAGATTGGTCGAAAGTCTTAAGTCAATATGATGATTTTTTATATGACGATTAATCATCTCACTTTCACCTGCAGGTAAAACGCCATTCCAAAAACTATTTTCTCGCACTAAAAAAGTTACAGGTATACTTCTGGAATTTAGCATCTCTGCCAATTCAATCCCAATCAATCCGCCACCAACGATAACAGCTCTTTTACACGTTTCCTTATTTGGCGCATATTTTTCGAGATTATCCAAATCTTGTTTGTGATACATACCCATAACACCATCTAGGTCTTGACCTGGCCAACCAAATTTGTTTGGTTTACTTCCTGTAGCAATAACTAATTTGTCATATTCAAGAGTATCTCTATTTGCAAAAAGAAGTGTCTTAGATTTCGTTTCGACAGTTTTTACATATCCTTTTTTAAGTTCGATTCTGTTCTTCTCCCAAAACCAATTTCCATAGGGTTGTGTGTGTTCAAATTTCATATGGCCCATATAAATATACATGAGTGCTGTTCTTGAAAAAAAATAGTCTGTTTCTGCGGAAACTATAGTGATTCTCTTATCGGATAACTTTCTTATATGACGCGCAGTTGTTACGCCAGAAATTCCGTTGCCGATGATGACAATGTGTTCCATTTGATTTGTGATTATTGATTGTTAGTTAGTGCTAAGTCGCAATGAAAGATAATAACTTAATCTGTATCTATAATTTAGAAACACTTTAAATAGGAAAAAAGTGTAAGGAATAATTATTTAAAGAGACGTGAAAATTCTTTCAATAAAAATGTAAGTACACGTATTTATGGTCGACAGAAGTGGCGTTACAATAACTAAGCAACTTAAAAATCATGAAAACATATATTTTAATAATAATTGCCCTAATCGGGACAAATGTGCAAAGTCAAAGTCTAGATAAATTCTTTTCACAAGCAGACGCTTTTTTTAAAACTAATGTAAAAAATGGTAAGGTTGCATATGCCGAGATACATAAAAACCAGACAACTTTAGATGCTTTATTAGAAATTGCCCAAGATGTTTCAGTATCCAAAAATGATGCAAATAACTATCAAGCCTTTTGGATTAATGCCTACAATCTCTCAGTTATTAAAGGGGTTATTGATAATTATCCAACAAAATCACCATTAGATGATGCTGATTTTTTTGACAAGACCACATATAGTTTAGCTGGTAAAAATATTACACTCAATGATATTGAACACAAGTTATTACGACCAGTGTTTAAAGATCCGCGTTTTCATTTTGTATTGGTTTGTGGTGCGAACGGTTGTCCACCACTAATTAATAAAGCCTATTTGCCAGCAACTCTAGATGCGCAACTAGAAGAACAAACAGTTAAGGCTATTAATGGAAGTTTCTTAAAAGTAAATATTAAGAAAAAGAGAGTCTCAGCTTCAAAAATTATGGAATGGTATAAAGAAGATTTTACCATGCATGGAAAAACAGAAATAGATTTTATCAATAAATACAGAACCGAAAAAATACCAGTAAAATCTAAGTTAAGCTACTTTGAATACAACTGGAATTTAAATAAACAATAACAAACTCAAACACTAAATAACAGACCAAAAATGAAAAAAATAATAGTATTTGCAATAGCATTAATCGTAAGTTTTACTGGATTCTCTCAAGAAGATGAGGAGCCGACAAAAAGTGTAATTCAAGAATATACACCATCAATTTTATTAAAAAAAGGGCAATGGGACATCAAGTGGTTTAATAACCTCTATACAGAAACAAAATCAACATTTAATGGTGTAGAGAGTGATATTGATAGAAATAATTTTTTTACTTCTAGTGTCGATATTTTCACAGGAATTTCAAATAGTAACCGCGTTAATATTGGTTTGCTTTTAGAGTTTCGCTCAAACGCTATTAACGGAAGAGACGCTTTAGATGTATTCTCATTTGATGGAGAACGCGGAACGGCACGTTCGGGATTTACCTCATTTGCGCCAGCAATAAAATTTAATCCAATAAAAAGTGTGTCAAATTTTACAATACAGACCGCTTTTCATATTCCATTAATTGATAACGAAACTGAAGATGGTGTGTTTTTAGACCAAGATGGCTTTATTTTTCAAAATAGATTTTTCTACGATTATAGTTTTCCAAGCGGTGACTGGCAATTATTTACTGAGTTAAATACTGAGTATAACTTTGGCGAGCAAGACAGTTTTGCTTACAATAGTTTACGTTTAACACCAGGTGTTTTCTTGAGCTATTTTCCAAGTTCTAAATTTACAGTCTTAGGATTTGTTCAGCATTTACAGTTGATTTCTTTCGGCGGAAACGATGCTGGTCAAAATGATTTTAGCCAGGATGCTTCTATTTTAGGCGCTGGTGCAAAATATCAGCTTACAGATGAATTGAATGTAGAATTCCTGTATTCTAATTTTGTGAGAGGAAATGATACAGGCTTAGGGCAAACTTTTAATATAGGTTTAAGAGCTTTATTCTAGAAATCATTTTATTTTAGGAGCTTAAATCTATATTATGATTAGAGTTAGGCTCCTAATTTGTTTTCTTTTTTCAATTTTACTCTCATCTTGTTCAGGCCAAAATGAAAAGGTAAATGGTGTCAGTTTTGTCGCTTACGGAAACCCAGTTGATGAGACGCATACAGAGCCTGTTGTTTCTAAAATCAATGCTAATTTTGCGGCTGTGATGCCGTTTGGATTTATAAGAGATATAAGTAACCCAGAAATAATTCATAACACCGATAGACAGTGGTTTGGAGAAACTAGAGCTGGTGCAAAGCAATATTCTGAAGAATTAAGAAAGCAGAATATCAAAATAATGGTTAAGCCACATATTTGGATACGTCGTGGCGAGTTTACTGGGTTTTTGGATATGAAGTCTGAAGAAGACTGGAAAAAACTTGAAGAAACCTATACCAGTTTTATTCTTGAATATGCTGATTTAGCTCAAGAAATCAATGCTGAAATTTTCTGTATTGGTACAGAACTTGAAAATTTTGTAGCTAAACGACCAAAGTATTGGGACGTTTTAATCAATAAAATTAAATTAGAATATAAAGGAAAACTAACCTACGCCGCTAATTGGGACGAGTATAAACATACACCATTTTGGAGTAAATTGGATTATATTGGTATTGATGCTTATTTTCCTGTAAGTGATGAGCAAACACCAACTTTTGAAACAAGTATGAAAGGTTGGAATAATCATAAGCCACAGATAAAAGCATTATCTGAACAAAACCAGAAGTCCGTTTTGTTTACAGAATATGGTTATCGAAGTGTAGATTATGCTGGCAAAAAACCATGGGTTTATGACCGTAGTATGACGGTAGTAAACATGGAAGCACAAGTTAACACTAGCAAAGCTTTGTACGAAACCTTTTGGAAAGAAGACTGGTTTGCAGGCGGATTTTTATGGAAATGGTTTATCGATTATGATAAAAGCGGTGGTAAGGATGACAATCAATTTACACCACAAAATAAGCCAGTTGAAAAGGTTATAAAAAATTATTATTCGGCATATTAGAATAAATCATCGTAAGGAATTTCTATATTTTGTGACCAATGGTTTAACAAACCATATCAATGAAATATTTTACACTATTATTCTGTTTTTTTGTCTCTATATCTAGTGCTCAAAAAATTGTAGATGTCAAAGTACAAGGCAATAAAAAGCTTAAATCTTCATTTGTAAAAAAGATAGCTTTGGTCAAAGCAGGTACAGTTTTAGACTCTACGCAACTCGAAGAAGATATAAAACTACTCAAAAGGTTACCTTCAATAGCACATGCATATTACCAAGTATTTCCAGCTAATAAGCCTAATGAATACAATGTGTTTTATAACATCGAAGAGAATTTTACTATAATTCCTTCTGCCAATGTTTATACAACTAATGACGATGAGTTTGCCTATCGTTTGGGCTTGTATGAGTTTAATTTATTTGGTCAAAACATGACTTTTGGAGGGTTTTATCAAAAAGATATTTATGATTCTTATGCTATAAACTTTAGAGCTCCATTTTTGTTTAATAGAAAATTGGGTTTAGCTATTAATTATCAAGATTTAACAACGCAAGAACCTGTTTTTTTTGATGGTACGACTGCAGATTACAAATACAATAATGAATCTATAGAAGTTTTGGGTTTGTTTCAGCTTGATTTCACAAATCGTTTTGAGTTAGGATTAAATTACTTTACGGAAGATTATGAGTACCAATCTGGTGCAACCAACCCTAATGTTCCGCAAGATTTGAGAGTTAAAAAGTTATTGTATAAGCTTATTTATGAGTATAACAATCTTAATTATGATTATCAATATATAGAAGGTTTTAGAAGCATTTTTAATTTTCAATATGTGACATCAACTGATACGGCTCAGTTACCAGATTTTTTAATTGGATGGAATGATTTTCAGTACTTTAAACGGTTTGGTAAAAAAGGCAATTGGGCAAGTCGATTGAGATTAGGATTATCTACAAACAACGATACACCTTTTGCACCTTTTGCAGTAGATAATAATTTGAATATTCGAGGTGTTGGAAATTTGATTGACCGTGGAACAGGTGCCATTGTTCTTAATACAGAGTATAGATATACATTATACGAAAAAGGTTGGTTTGCATTACAAGGAAATGCTTTTATAGATGCTGGGAGTTGGCAAAATCCAGGAGGTGATTTGGGCGATTTTGTAGATTCTGATAACTTAAGAATTTATCCAGGCGTTGGATTACGCTTTATTCATAAAAAAATCTTTAATGCTATTTTTAGAATTGATTATGGTTACGGTATAACACCAAACGCTACTAACGGGTTTGTGTTTGGGATTGGACAGTATTTTTAAACTATATACTTCTTGTAATAATTATACAAGTCATTAGCAGATGCCCCAAACCATTTCTTGACATAAATTGTCCAAAAGTGATATTGTAACTTCCATACGCCATTTTTTTCGTAAAGTCTTGCTGAAGTTCTTATCGTTTCTTTAATAACTACAAACTCCTTACGTTTATAAAGTTCGTTAATAAGAATGTTATCTTCATAAATGGTATAAGTTTCGTCAAAACCACCAATATCTTCAAACAAAGCTTTAGTGATAAATTGGCTTTGGTCACCACCACGACAAGCACGCCAACTAAATTGTGTTAGCCAACTCGCTAATCGTAACCACCAATGATTACTATCAAATTGAAGTCTAAAACAGCCAGCGTTATTTCCTTTTTTGACTTCACCTATAATATGTTGGTCGTAATTTAAAGGCGGAAATGAATCGGCATGTAAAAAGTATAAGATATTTCCTGTAGCGGCATTAGCACCTCTATTCATCTGTTTTGCGCGACCTTTTTCTGAGGTTAGTAACTTTATTTTTAGGTCTAGATTTTGAATAATCTCTGGAGTGCCATCAACGCTTCCACCATCGACAACTATAATCTCATTGATATTTTTTAGGTCCGCACAATCCACTAAATGAAACAATAACTCTTCGATTGTTTCGGCTTCATTTAAAACAGGAATAATTATGCTAATCATAAGGGTTTATCTGTTATGCTGAATTTATTTCAACATCTTAAAAAAGAGATTCTTCACTTTGTTCAGAATGACAATTATTTTTAATCGTTTAAATCCCAATTGTAATCTTTAAAAGACTTTTTCGCTTTTGATGAAATTTCGACTTCAGTATATTTATTTAAGAAATCTATCAAACTACCATCGGTTTTGAAATCTTTTGCAAACCATTTAAATATTTTTGACAACCTAAGGTTGTTTTGAGAAATCTCATTTCTGTCTGAATCAGCTAAGAAATCTTTTGTAGCTTCGGTTAATTGCGCTTCTAAATTTGAAGCTGTAAAAGCTTTATTTTGGAGTTTTGGACAAGAAAAGGATGCGCAAACTATTGCAAAATGAATTCGCGGCTCGTCCATTTTACGAAGAATTTGATGCTCAATATCATTGAGATTTAGCCATTTCTCACCAAATTTCCATAGTCGTTGGTCCCAAGGTTTATCAATATCTTTTATACTTTTTATTGGATAATTTCTGAGAATTAAATCTATGGTTAATGCGTTGTAAGCGTTAATCCAATAGGCAAGTTTTTGTTCTTTTGAAGCGTTATTATTGGGTAAGCTGTCTTGTAAAAACTTAATATAATATTGAAGACCTTTAAAGTCTTTCCTAAAACTCTCATAATTGACATTACCATTATCGGATACATTTTTTTGTAAGAAGTTTGTCCAGAAATCATCAAGGCTATCAAAAGTATGTTTGGTTAAATCTTGATGAAACCCCAATGAGTCAGGTTTAATTATCTGATTAGGATTATAATTGTCAGGTATATCAATTATTTCTTCGGTTTCATAAGGTGCCTCAGGTATAATCTCAACTTCGGATTTTTCAACCACATCTTTCTCAACTTTTTCAGTAGGCTTAGAACTTTCTATAACTTTTTTGCTACTTCCACATGCAGTAACTAAAACTAGAAGTATAAAGAGTGTTATTTGTTTCATTTTTTCTTTAAAGGATACAATTCTTGAGTTAAAAAATCTTTTGGAAAATTTTCATCTCCGCTAAAACCCAATTCAATATCACGACCATTATGTGGTACGTAATTGGTTTTAAAAAGATAATCCCAAATACTCAAGGTTAGTCCATAATTAACACCATAACTTACATGTTTTGGTAATTCTTTAGCATGATGCCATATGTGCATTTTCGGATTATTGAATATGTATTTTAGTATTCCATAATCCCAGCCTAAGTTTGCATGGTTTAAGTGGCCAATTGCAATACTAAAGAAATAAACAATCGCTACATCCTGAGCATCAAACCCTCCAATAATCGCAAGCGGAATGTATAATAGCGATTTGTAAACTACTGGTTCCATCCAATGGTAACGTAAATGAGCGGCAAACCCCATTTCTTTTACAGAGTGATGTACTTTATGAAAATTCCATAAAAAAGGTATGCGATGAAGTAGACGATGTGTATTCCATTGTACAAAATCTGATACTAAGAAAAATACGAGTAAACCTAACCATTTTGGCAAATTATCAACATCAAATAATTGAAGGCTTCCTATGCTAATCCCAATACTTTTTAAGACGTCATTAAAAAATTCTGAAACCGTATTTGATAACGCAATAAGAATTATAAGATTAAGAATAAAGAAGTTAAAGAACATATAAAATGTATCTAGCCAGAAATCCTTTCGAAAAATAGCTTGTCGTTTACGCCAAGGAAAAGCGATTTCTAATAGCCAAACTGCAATAGAAATAATGATTAATCCATAGAAAAAGTTATCCCAGTGATTGAGGTCTATTAATTCATATTTTAAATAATTCCAATAATTAGAATATGAATTTTTAAAAATGTCTAAATACTTTTCCATTTAAGACTATTGTCGAAATTACTTAGTAAAAATAACACATTTAAATAGTATTACTATCTTGTAATCCTTAATTAAAGCGATTATAAAATGCGAAAAACAGATAGCCTTTTATCTGAATATGGCGAGAGTCACCAAACAACTTTTAATAAGCGTGTTCATTACATTTGTGTTCCTGCTATTTTTCTAAGTCTAATAGGTTTGTTGGCTTGTATACCAACTGGAGGGTTTTTGGTGGATCAAACACCAACTTGGATTGAACCTTATTTACATTTTGGAACTGTGGTAATTATTTTGGGGCTATTGTATTATTTACGTTTATCGTTCACGCTTTTTATAGGTATGTTATTATTTTCAGCATTGGTTTTGTACATTATACACATTATAGAATATTCTGAGATTGCACCTCTTTGGGCCATTATGGTTGGTATTTTTGTTATAGCATGGATAGTTCAATTTGTTGGTCATAATCATGAAGGTAAAAAACCTTCGTTTTTAAAGGATGTCCAATTTTTGATGATTGGTCCGGCTTGGACTATGAGTCATTTATTTGAGGCAATAGGTGTAAAATTTTAAATAATATAAAATAGTTTAGCAACATCCGCCACCATCGTAATGGTATGTAGATTCGCTAATAAATATATCGTCTCGCCCTAAATCAGCTAATGCTCCTGCTGTTTTATCACAAATAGCGATAGGCTGATTTTTTAAAAGAATATGTCCTTTTTTGTCATCAAAAAAATCGTCGCTACCATAATAAATTGCAGCTTTTCCTGTAAAAATACATGGACCATCTTCTGGCATTGGGTCTTTAATAGCAGCAACTTCAATCGACTCAATATAAATTAACTCATCAGTTGGGTAATTCTTAGGGTCAAGAATACGGTAAGGCTTTCTTGCTCTTATTTCGATTGTCCCAAAACCTGCGTCTGTTAATGCTTTTACATATTCTGCAATAGGCAAACTTCCGCTAAGGCATAATGCTCTTAACCTATCATCATTTCTTAGTGTGTCGTTCATTGGTTGCTCACATGTCGGGTCACTCATTACTAAACGTCCATGAGGCTTTAAAACACGATACATTTCATCAATGGCGCGTTTTAAATCTTCAGCTTTAAAAATATTAAATAGACAATTTTGTGCTGCTACATCAATAGAGTTGTCTTCAACTGGTAAGTTTAGTGCATCTCCTTTTTTAAGATCTACAAATTCACTTTTAAACCAATCGTTTTGAGCCTCGGCTTCAATAAAATTTTTACGAGACGCTTCTAGCATTTCGTCTACGACATCAACACCTATTACGCCTCCTTTTTGGCGATTAAAATATGAGAACTGTAACAATTCCATGCCGCCACCAACACCAACATAAAGCATTTTAGGGTCGTTGGTCAAATCACGAGCATTTACAGTACTTCCGCATCCGTAATTCATCTCCTGCATGATTCTTGGTATCTTTAATCCTGGTAATTCCCAAATAGGGTTTGTTGTACAGCATAGGCCTACATCTGGTGTTAATGCTGCTTCTTTATATAAATCGTTTGTTGCTTCTAAGTAGCTCATAAATCTCTTTCTTATAACGTTTTTATTAATTCTTTAAATAAGGTAATCATATTTGGTTCTGCTTTGCCAGCCATTGCAATAATTTCGGCAATATCTACAGGTTTTAAATTATCTGGGTCACATTCGTCGGTTAAAACAGAAACGGCAGCAACTTTTAAATTTAGATGATTTGCAACAATAACTTCGGGTACTGTACTCATACCAACTGCGTCCGAGCCAATAATTTTTAACATTCGATATTCTGCACGTGTTTCTAACTGTGGGCCAACCACAGATGCATAAACACCTTTGTGTAATTTAATACCATTTGTTTTTGCAATTGCTTCAATTTTTGAATTGATTTCTAAATCGTAAGGCGCACTCATATCAGTAAAACGCTCACCTAGTTTTTCTACACCTTTAAATGCTAGTGGCGAACTGCCTTGCAAGTTAATATGGTCGTCGATAAGCATGATTTCACCTTTTTTGAAATCTAGATTTACTGCACCTGCTGCATTTGAAACTAAAAGTGTTTTGATACCTAGTTTTTCCATAATACGAACCGGAAAAGCTACATCTTGTAATGTATAACCTTCATATACATGAAAGCGGCCTTGCATAACCACTACTTTTTTATCAGCTAAAATTCCATAAATCAGTTTGCCTTTATGAAACTCAACCGTTGCTGTTGGGAAATTTGGGATATGATTATAACTAGCTTCTGCAATAACTTCTATTTCATTAATAAGCTGTCCTAAACCTGTACCAAGTATAATCCCGACTTCGGGTTTGTCAAAGCCTTTGCTTTTAAGGTATTCTGTACTTTCTGTTATATATTTTGTCATGATAAAAAAATCGTAGTTATAGCTTCAAATTTATCTATAACTACGATTGTAAGCAATTTTAAAAGTATAATTATTCTATAATTAATCGTTTTGTTGTTTGCTTGCCTTCAGCTTCAATTCTTACGAGATAAATTCCAGTTTTAAGATTATTTAAATCAATGTCAGAATTTAAAGACTGAACTGTTTTATAAACCTGTTTACCTAGCATGTTATAAACTGAGATTTGAGCGTCTTCATTTGTCGATGATTGTAGTGTTACATTTCCTTTTGAAGGATTTGGATATAGAGCTAGACTATTCAAAGTATTTTCGTTAATACTTAGACTCGCACAATCAGCTCCAGTATTTGCGCCAAGGGCAACATGTCCCCAACGTTCATTTATAGCAATACACTGTATAACAATAAAATCAAAGTCGGCTAATGTAGTTGATGGTGGTATAGAAAAAGTCATCATACCCGTTATAGGTGCTGTTCCAGGTCCACCAAAACCACCAGCATCGTTTTCTAATTGACCAGATATCTGAATAGCATCAGAACCAGGCGTCGCAATGTCATCAGTTTTAGAGATGTAAACTCTTAAATCTGCGCCTTGTACTGTAGCAAAATTGCTTTCGAAAATAACGTCTTTATCACCTGAAGTCGTAAATGTAATATTAGCATCTCCACTGATACTATACATTGGATCACTCTGAACAAAACTGCCGCTTCGTGAGCATTGAGCTTGTGTAAATTGAAAAGAAGCCATAAAAGTTACGGCTAAAAAAAGTAGTTGTTTTTTCATGAGAAAGTTGATTTAGTTTTTAAACAAATAGTTAAACTCTTTATAGGGTTTTAAGTCCTCTAAATAGTCTATGTCGTTTAAAGTTTCTAAAACATACAGAGATTGCTCAAAAAAATCTTTTTTTGTTTTTTTTAAAACTGTCTCTGTACCCCAATTCTTATTTTTAAAGACGTTTTTATTCAGATTTTTCATACCTAAAAGGTAGTAGCCACCATCTTCTGCTGGACCAATGACAGCGTCATTTTCTTTTAGTTTTTTGTAGGCGTTTTGTATAATTTCTTCTTTTAAGTCTAGTAAGTCACTGCCAATAATAATTACTTTTTTAAAACCTTCAGAAAATAAAGTTTGAAAAGCATTCTCCATGCGTTCGCCAAGGTCATCTCCATATTGTAATTTTTTATTGAAAAAAGCATTGTCCCAAATATCGTTTTGCTGAATATTTTCAGAGTAAAATACAAATCGCTCTGCATCTACTTTTTTGGAAACATTTGCAGTATGCTGTAGTAGATGTTTGTAGATTTTTAAAGCTTCTACATCACCAACTGATTTTGCTAATCTAGTTTTGCATTTACCAAGTTCTGGGTTTCGTGTAAAAATAATCAAGGCACAATCAGTCATCCTTTTTAGTTTTTGGGATAAACCTTAATTCCTTTTTTTACCCATTTACTCCATTCTTCAGAAAAAGCATGAATACTATCGGTTATTTTTTCTCTATCGTTATAGACTTTAAAGTTGTTGTTTTTCCATTCAAAAATTCCGCCATAAAGATTTCTAACGTTTGTGTAGCCTTCTTTTTTAAGTTTTTCAGCAATATCTTCAGATCTAATACCTAATGAGCAATAAACCACGATTTCTTTGTTTTTATCGGTTATAGTATCCGTTACTTTTTTTATATCAAAATTATCATAACCGATACAAATAGCATTCTTTAGATGACTAACAACATATTCGTTAGTTTCTCTAGCGTCTAACAGAATGGCTTGAGTTTTTGGCATTGCCAACTCCTGTACAGAAATATATGGAATGGTTTGCTGATTATTTTCCTTCAATAATTTGTTTAAATCGTCTTGGGTAAAACCTAAAGTTGAAATAAAAATGAATATGTAAAACAAGTTCTGTTTCATATACGTAAAATTATGCAACAACGCCTTGACAGCTACTTCCTGCTCCTGCTGTACAACCATAGCAGTGTTGAGAGATTACTATATTTCTGCCTTCAAGTAGTTCTGTTTTATATTCAGATATATGCTTTGCTTTACTATTTACTGGTAATTCTAACATCTGGTTAAAATCACAATCAAATAAGTATCCATCCCAACTAACCGATAATGTGTTTGTGCACATCACATTTTGAACAGCAGCAGGATTATATGCTTCGACTAAGGAATACATATAGTCTTCATAATTTTCTGAAGCAATTAAATAATCTAGGAAACGTGCAATTGGTAAATTTGTAATAGCAAAAAGATTATGAAATTGAATACCAAAATCTTCCATCAAGGCTTTCTTGAAGTCTTTTTCCATTGCCATTTGGTCACCAGGTAAAAATGCGCCACTAGGATTATAAACTAAATCGAGTTTTAAGTCACTATCAGGCATTCCGTAACCAACAGCATTTAGTTCTTGCAGCGCTTTTATTGACATGTCAAAAACACCTTCACCACGTTGCTTATCTGTTTTTCCTCTTGTCCAGTGCGGCATGGAACTTACCACATGAATATTATGTTTTTTGAAAAACTCGGGTAAATCGTAATATTTTTTATTGGCTCTAATAATGGTAAGGTTAGAGCGTACAATAAAATCTTTGATACCAATCTTTGAAGCTTCTTCTACAAACCATCTGAAATTTGGATTCATTTCTGGAGCTCCACCTGTTAAATCTAGTGTGTGTGCACCAGTTGTTTTAATCACATCCAAAATCTGTTGCATGGTCTCTTGTGTCATTATTTCCTTCCGGTCAGGACCTGCATCAACGTGACAATGCTCGCAAACTTGATTGCACATATAGCCTACGTTAATCTGTAGAATTTCTAAGGTATTAGCTTTAAGCGGAAACTGATTTGTTTCTGAAATTTTATTCTTAAATGTTGGTAATTCACCATTTGCAAAAATACCATTTGATAAAATCTCTAGTTGTTTATTTGTATTCGCTAAATCACTATGTCTTTTTTGTAGCGATTGCGTTTTTAATTTACCCATCTAACTTATTTACTTTATTCATCATCTGCACACCATGTACTAATGTAGCACCACTTTTTATAGCAGCCCCAACATGTATGGCTTCCATCATTTCTTCTTTGGTTACGCCACGTTGTAGACCGTCTTTGGTATAGGCGTCAATGCAATAAGGGCATTGTTCTGTATGTGCAACAGCTAAAGCTATTAAAGACTTTTCTCGAGCGGTAAGTGCGCCTTCTTCAAATACTTTTCCGTAGTATTCAAAGAATTTATTTCCTAAATCCTCACTCCATTCGGTAATTTTCCCAAATTTTCTTAAGTCTGCTGGGTCATAATATGTTTTAGACATAAATGTATTTAGTTTTATAAAAAACAAGATAGTATTTTAAGACGAAGTAAAAAGCTAAAGCTTACATAAAGAATTAAGAAATTATTGCAAGATATTTTTCTTCAAAAAAACATAGATTCTTTATTCTTTTTGTTGTGCCATTTATGCTGAATTACGGCTCGCATTAATATTGCCAAAGAGTGACCGTGTGACCATACTTGCATAAATTTTTAATTGCTCATCGTCAGGTTTAGCTCCATTTTTTTCTAGCTCTTGAATCTTTTTTAATGCATATTGTTGGATTGTCAATAAAGGTAGAACAATGGATTCTCTAACTGCAATAGAAGCTTTACTTGAAGGTTCTTCTTGCATCAATTCTTTATAGCCAGTTAGTTTTAAAATCAAACGTTTTGAGGTTTCATATTCCTCATTAATGATATTCCAAAAATCACCATATTCCTCATCTTCTGACATGTATCTTGTTAAATCAAAAAATGATTTTGATAAGGACATCATACTATTGCTAATGAGTGTTTTAAAGAATTTAGATGTTTTAAAGAGCGTCTGTACTTTTTCAAATTGTCCTGTGTCTTCATAATGTTTTAAAGCAGTACCAACACCAAAAAAGCCAGGCACATTTTGTTTTAACTGGCTCCAAGAGCCTACAAAAGGAATAGCTCTTAAATCTTCAAAAACTAAGCCTTTGGCTTTACCGCGCTTTGATGGACGACTACCAATATTTGTTTTAGCATAATATTTAAGTGTACTCATATGCTCTAAATATGAAATGAATTTTGGATGCGCTTTAAAGTCTGAATAAGCTTTATAGCTACGTTCGGATAAGTCATTCATTATAGCTCTGTTCTCTGGCTGCATACTTAAATCAGAATCATTTAATCGATTATGAATGCCAGAGCTAATCAATTGCTCTAGATTGTATTGTGAAGAATCTAATGTCCCAAAATTAGAACTAATGGTCTGTCCTTGGATGGTTAATTGTACTTCTTTGTCCTCAATTGTTGGACCAAGCGAAGCATAAAAATTGTGTGTTTTTCCGCCACCACGTGCAGGTGGTCCACCACGACCATCAAAGAAAATAACTTTTACACCATGTTCTCGAGATACACGGGTTAGGTTTTCTTTGGCTTTATAAATGGCCCAATTAGCCATTAAATAGCCTCCATCTTTAGTGCCATCACTAAAGCCTAACATTATAGTTTGTTTGTTTCCTCTTGTCTTAAGGTGTGCAGCATAATTAGGATTTGTATATAACTCTTCCATAACTTTTGGTGCATTTTCTAAATCTGTAATGGTTTCAAAAAGAGGTCCAATATCTACTGTTAATTCATCTTGAAAAGCAACCAATTTAAGCATCGCAAATAGTTGCATGACGTTAAGTGTGGTTTGGTTATTGCTTATAATATATCGGTTTGCCGATTTTTCACCATTTTCATCTTGTATGGTTTTAATGACTTTCATAGTTTTTAAAGCCTTTAATGTTTCTTCATCCTTGATTAAGGATAAGTCAATTTCGCCTTTAATCTTAGATAGAATTTTTATCTGCTCTTTTTCAGTTAAATCATGATAGTCTTTTGGAAAAATTGAATCTCCGTTTTCAATAGATGTATTAACCATCTCGTTGAAAAACTGATTATGTTTTCTGCTGTCTTGTCTGATATCTAGGTTAGCTAAATGAAAACCAAACAAATGAATTTTATTAATAAGACTATTGACCTCGTTGATGTAAAGTGACTGATGCTTTTCCGTAATAATATCCTTTATGGCTTGCATTTCAGAAGCAAAATGATCGGCAGTCAATTCTGATGACTTATTGGTAATAATTGCCCAAAGCTCGGTTTCTAAATCAATAATTCTACTTTCTACACCATCAAAAGTTAGTTTTCTTCTTAAGCGTCTTGCATCTCGGTAATAATTTTTTATAACTGTGATACGTAATCTCCTAGCAACTTTCAATGTTGTTTCTGGTGTGACAAAAGGATTTCCATCTCTGTCTCCACCAGGCCAAAAACCAATGTTTATAATGTCATTTTCGATATGTTTCCCATCAAAAATATTCTGCTGAATATAATCGTAAATTTGACCAAAGGACTTGTAGAATACATTTTCTAGATACCACATTAAACTCACTGCCTCGTCATAAGGAGATGGTTTTTTATGTTTGTAAAATGGCGTTTTTCCTAGTTGGGCTAATAAATCGTTTATTTTGAGTAAATCATCATTCCTAATAGCTTGGGATAATTCTGTAATTATGCCTAAAACAGAGCCTGGATAAAATTGAGTTGGATGAGCCGTTAGTACAATACGAACTTTAAATTCTTCTAGATATTTTTGAAGTAAATCTAATTTGTTTTCCTTAGATACAGCTTCCTTTAGGCTTCGTAGCGTTCCAATGCCGTCCATGTTATTTACAACCGGAAAAGCTGCGTCCTCAATAGCATCAAACAGGACAACTTGTCGTTCTATGTATTGAATAAACCGGAATAATAAATCTATTTGACTCTCTGGAGAACGTCTGGCTTGATATTTTTCAAAGAAGGTTTCAATAATAGTTGTCGGGTCATCTTGGTTAGCAAAACCCTTTTTGCATGTCGCATGGAACAAAGGTAATAATGTGCCTGTTCTTTTGATAGTATCAAATGGTAGCGTCACAAAAATACTATTGTAAATTTGATATTTTGATAATACATTTTGATTGAATCTCGTGAGCTTTGGTTGTGTTGGCATTAAATTATAATGTTTTTTGTTTCTAATAGTCTATATTTTAGAAACTCGTATTTGTTTTCGATAGTTTGTAAACAAAAAGTTAAAGTTGACTTCGTATTTTTATTAAATATCAATAAAAAATTTGATTTTATTGTGTTAAGATTTGATGTTTTTTTTAATAAAAAAATACTGGTAAATATTTGGTAAAAAAGGGTTGTTTATATTGTGAATCCTTCAATATAAAATGTGTATGACTTATTTATATTGTTAAATGATTAATCTTAAAAGATTCAAAAACCAAAAAACCCAATTCAAACGAATTGGGTTTTTGATGGTGGTGCCTCCAGTACCACTTTTTAGTTTAATACATGTTATTCTATTTTAACTATAATTATTTAAAACCCTTTATTTATAGGGTTTAAATTGTGTATTTCATATAATTGAGTAAATTTGATATAACAACGAATAAACAATATGTTGTCCCTTTTGTTGTCCCCCGATTTAATATTGAATTTATTTTTTTATGAGTACAGCTATAAAGTCCACTTCTGGAACAATAAAATATAGACTTAAAGAAGTCAACTCGAAAAAGGAGACATCTATTCTGCTAGATTATAATTACGGAAGAAATAATAGGATAAAATTTGCAACAGGCTATAAAGTCTTACCAAAGAATTGGGATAAAACCAACCAGAGAATTAGAGCAGTCTCATCTATTAAAAATAGAGAGAAAGTAAATAGCGACTTACAGCTCTATTCATCAGAGTTTTTGGCAGCCGTATCTAAGCTGAATGAAAATGATAAACAAAACAAAAAATTACTTAAAGAGACCTTAGAACGAATTGTTAGGGGTGAAGTAAAAGATGTAAAAATTATAAAGACATTTTTTGACTTTGCAGATGACTTTATTGAAAGAAAAGAAAATCAAGCTAAGAATATTTCTGCGGTTAAACTAAGTCCCATTACTGTTAGGTCATATAAACAAACTGTTAGTAGACTTAAAGAATTTAATGACGAGTTGAATTATAAGCTTGATTTTGCCTCAATAGATTTGAAGTTTTACTATGCTTTTTTAAAGTATATGGAGGATAAAAGCTATTCTGTTAATACTATTGGTAAACACATAAAGAATTTAATTACAATTTTAAATAGAGCGACAGAAGATGGCGTAAACTCTAATCTGAAATATAAGCATCGGGAATTTAAGCCAGTTTCAGAAGAAACAATTTCCATTTATTTAACCGAAGCTGAAATAAGTGCTCTGTATAAAGCGGATTTATCAAAAATGAAAGACTGGGAATTGGCGAGAGATATTTTTTTAATTGGATACTATACAGGTCAAAGGGTATCAGATTATAACGGTATTTCACAGAATCAAATAAAGATTTTTGATGGTAGGAAGGTGTTTGAATTTAAACAGAAAAAAACTGGAAAGAAACTGTTTGTTCCTGTTCATCCTAAGATTCAAGAAATAATGGATAAGAGATATAAAGGAAAGCTACCTAGAAAATTGAATGAGCCAGACATAAATGAATATATTAAAGAAGCTGGCCGCATTGCAGAAATAGATGAGCCTATTACAATAAGAAGAACAGTTGGCGGAAAAGAGGTCATAAAGAATATCGCAAAGTACAACTTGATAGTAAGTCATACGGCAAGGCGCTCTTTTTGTACCAACGCTTATTTATCAAAAATGCCTACTATAGATATTATGGCAATAAGCGGTCATTCTACTGAGCGAGAATTTTACAAATACATAAAAATAACTCCCCAAGAGAGAGCGATTAAAATTTCTGAGTCTACTTTTTTCACCAAAATTTAAACAAATGAATTACAAAGACATGTTTACATTTAAATCAGAGGACAGTCATGAAAAAGATATTTATTTCCTCGAAGATTTTGATTATTTACTTGCATTAAATAAGTCTGAGCAAATTAGTTTTGAAGACGATTTTTATCTGAAAGTTTTTTTGAAAAAACTGTTGTTCGAATTACCAAGTTTAGAAATAAACGATTTTTTACAAATCCAGTTTGAAAATTCAGAACATCCAGAAGTTTTTTGTGATTTTGTATTTCTTGAAGTAATCCCAGCAATTCAAACGATTATTAAAAACGCAATGATAAGTGGTAATGGAATAGAATATTATAAAGCTGAAAAACTTGAAGGAGAATTTATTATTTCTGAGAATGTTATAAAAAACAGAAATTATGACTTTAGGTTGTTCTACCATCAAGCGGCAATGTTTGAATATGTACCTAAGTTCAAAAGAATAATCAAAATACTTAAAAAGCTCACTAAACAAAATGATAAAAACATAAATAATGGTCAGATTATTACTTGGAAAGCATCTCCAAATGTTCTAGGTTATTTGGTAAGTGAGTTAGCGTCTAAGGGTTATCTCAAAACACCAATATATCAAGGAAAGACAAACAACAGTGAGTTGACCAGACAGGTTCTAAAATCATTTAAGTTTACTTGCAAAACACCTTCATTTGATGGTCTGAAGCCATACGTTATAAGAGGTTCATCCCAGAATGAGGATTTAGATTATAAATTAAGAAATCTAGGTTGGGATATTCCCAAATATGATGACGATTCCAAATAACAATCGATAGTTGCTGATTGTTCTACTTCATTAAATTCTTATAAAATTTGTTCCATTCAAACTAATAATTTAATTGGATGGAATCTAATGAGATAAGAATATATAATATAACACCAAATTCGCTAGAAGAATCTGTAGAGCGCGCTGTTACCAAAGCTCTTGGCATTTTAACTCAATCTGATATTAAAGATTATAAGGAGGAGACTAAGGACGTTCTGATGACCGTTGATGAGACAATAGAATTTCTAAAATGTTCCAAACAAGCTTTATGGAACTGGCGCAAGAACGGTATACTTCCAAGCTACAGATTAGGTAATCGTGTCTATTATAAGAAAAGTGATATTTACGAGAAACTTGTAAAGCAGTGCTAGTATGATTGGATATGTGCAAATTCACCGACAGATTATGGATTGGGAATGGTATCAATGCCCAAAGGTTTCTAGACTGTGGTTTCATCTCATTCTCAAAGTAAACTTCAAGGATAAAAAGTGGCAGGGAAAGCTAATTAAAAGAGGTCAAGTTATTACATCTAACGAGAAGTTGGCTAATGACCTATCACTAACCATACAAGTTATTAGAACTGCGCTTCAAAAACTTAAAGATAGCGGTTGCATAAAGATAACTACAACAAACAAATACACGCTTATAACCGTTGTTAATTACCATCATTTTCAATCTTCAGAAGCTTCTAATAACAACCAGAATAACATTCAGAAAACAAACAAACAGCAAACTAACAACACTAAATCAACAACAACTAAAGAAGGTAAAAAAGAAAATAACTTAAATAAAGTAAAAATTAATGAGAGGCGTAATATATTCAAAAACAAAGTTTTTGCACTCACAACGTTTAATTATAAAGTTTTAAATGATTTTTTTAAGTATTGGAGTGAGTTAAATGCGAATAAAACTATGATGCGCTGTGAAGCCGAGAGGTTTTTTGAAATTGAAAAGAGATTAGAAAAATGGAATAAAACCGAAAAGTTTTCTAAAGGGTTAGTTTCCATAAGTAATGAAGACGATAATAGGTAATAGAAATGAGAATAAGTAAAATAATGATACTAAACGACCTTATAAGTTCAAGAAACATGATGCCACCAGAAATAAAAATTTCAATTAAAAAAGAGGATTTGTGGAATGATTTTAACGCTATGTTTCGCAAAATGTATAAAAAAGGCTTTACTCAAAATGACCAGACATTAGCCAATCTTAAAACTCTATTTTATTATTTTTTACGTGATGATAAGTTTTTTGTTCAGGAAAATATCCATGCTAATTTAAGTGTTCCATCTTTTGATAAAGGTCTTCTAATTGTTGGAAGCTACGGAGTTGGGAAAACCGCATATTTAAAAGTTTTTGAAAAAATATTTTACTCAAATCCTCATTTAAGATTTAGAGGTTTTAATACCAAATCAATCGTAAGTGATTACGAACTGTGTAATACACCACTAGATAAAAAACTACTTAAAAATAAGATGATGCGAAAATTACTTTTTATAGATGACCTAAATGCTGAAAGAGTTGCTAATAACTATGGTAAAGTAGAACTAATGGAAGAAATATTATCTGAACGCTATGCTAATAATCTAAAAACCATTGTGACTTGTAATTATACCAATAAAAATAGAAGTGTTGAGGAAACTTTAAGCGATTTTTCTAAAAGATATGGTGGTAGATTACATGATCGCATTTTTGAAATGTTCAATATTATTGAATTTAAAGGTAAAAGCATGAGAAGATAAAAACGTTAAATAAAGCGTTATTTAACGTTTTTCAGTCCAAAAAATAGCATAAAATGGGAAAATTAAGCTTTTGTAAACATTGTCAACAACAATTTGAGTCACGTAGAAGTAATCATTTATACTGTACACCCAGTTGTAGGACAAAAGCCAGTTATCAAAGAAACAATTATAGATATGTTTCAGGGCATTATGAGAAAACAACAGAAATTAATTCTGAACAATTAGCCTTACCAGTGAATAATGAATTATTGTTAGCGGTAAAAGAATTAGAAAAAAAAATTGAAATGTATAGTCAAAAAAAGACTATTAATACAAATGGAATAACGGAGGCTGCTATTGGGAATGCAGCTTCTGATGCAACAATTTATGCGGTAAAAAAACTTTTGGCACCTAAAACATTACCTGCTACAAAAGGAGATATAGACCGGCTCTTGTATGAATTAAATGAATTAAAAAAGAGTATATAGTTTTCATTCAGTTGAAATCGCATCACTAAGTCAAACAATCTCCAAATAAATAGAATACTTTTAAAAACAAACAGAAATAAATCACAAATGAAAACACCCAAAAAAATAATTGATTTATTAATTAAAGATGACCCACAATTAATTGAATATGTTTATCGAAAATATTGGGTTAATGATAAATTATCTAAATCAAAAAAACTTAAAATTGATGAAAACGAGGTTAGAAAATATTTATTAAAGAATGTTTTTAATATTACTCGATAAATTAATGTTGGCATAAAAAAATTAACTAAGACCTTACCTTTATATAATCATGTGTTTAATTATCAGTAATCGAGTCTTCAAGGGTCATTCATAGAGCACCAGCATGCTTACATTCTATGGCTTTAAACTTTTCCAGTGTGCTTCGTTTTTCTTGAAGAGCTCATATCTCAAATAATTTTCTTTTTTAGTGTATTGCAGCAGGATTAAAAATAGGATTTATTTATAGTAAAGCTTTTGTGGGAACGAGGGCTTTTTCTATCTTTAAAGTCTCCCACAAATTTAGTTGTTACTTTACAGTACTTAACCAACACTTATGGCATTTAACGAAGACTCAAGAGTAAAATTACCTGCAATTCTGCACTTAACCCAACTGGGGTACACATACCTTTCATTAAAGGATAGCGTATGGGATGAAGAAACCAATATGTTTACGGATATATTTAATGAAGCCATCCATCGTATCAATCCTGAATTACTAGAGAGCGATATCGAACGTTTGTATCAAGAAATCAGTCTAGATTTAGAAAACGAGGATTTAGGAAAAGCATTTTTCGATAAACTAATCAGTCGCTCTGGTGTAAACTTGATTGACTTTGAAAATTTTAAAAACAACGACTTTCATGTGGTCACCGAGTTGACTTATAAAAATGGAGAAGACGAGTTTCGACCAGATGTTATCTGCTTGATTAACGGAATGCCATTGGTATTTATTGAGGTAAAGAAACCCAATAACATGAATGGTGTGATAGCAGAGCGCGACCGCATCAATAAACGCTTTCAAAATAAGAAGTTTAGGAAGTTTGTGAACTTAACCCAGTTCATGATTTTTTCAAACAATATGAAATATGATGATGACGAAATTGAACCTTGGCAAGGCGCTTATTATGCATCACCATCCTATTATAAACCACAGTTTAATTATTTCAGAGAAGAGATAGGATTCAATTTATCTAAAGAATTGAAACCATTGGATGCATCAGTTGAAGATTTCCTGCTAAAGGATACCAATTACATCAGTGTAAAAAACAATCCTGAATATATTACCAATAAGAATCCCGATTCACCAACGAATCGTATTCTAACTTCAATGCTGTTAAAAGACCGCCTGAAATTCATTTTGCAATACGCTTTTGCTTATGTGAAGGAAACTACTGGTTTGCAAAAGCACATTATGCGATATCCGCAATTATTTGCTACAAAAGCGATTGAAGAGAAATTGGATAAAGGCATTCGTAAGGGGATTATTTGGCATACACAAGGATCTGGTAAAACGGCTTTGGCATTTTACAACACGCATTTTTTAACGGATTATTACCAAAAGCAACACATCATACCCAAGTTCTATTTTATCGTAGATCGATTGGATTTATTAACCCAAGCGAGAGATGAATTTACAGCACGTGGTTTAAAAGTGCATACAGTTAGTTCAAGAGATGAGTTTGTGGCTGACCTTAAAAAAACATCAGCTGTAAATAATGATAAAGGGCAACGCGAAATTACCGTTGTAAACATTCATAAGTTCAAAGATGACCCTGAAGTAAGCACTACCACAGATTACAACATCAACGTGCAACGCGTTTACTTTTTAGATGAGGTACACAGAAGTTATAATCCACAGGGTAGTTTTTTGGCTAATCTTGAGGAATCTGATAGAAACGCTATAAAAATTGGTTTGACCGGAACACCATTGATTGGTAAAGATGTAAAATCCAAGGATTTATTCGGTGGTTATATCCATAAGTACTATTACAACAAGTCGATTGCGGATGGTTATACGTTGAAGCTAATCCGTGAGGAGATTGAAACCGAATACAAAATCAAGTTCAAGAAAATTCTTGATGATTTAGATATTAAAAAGGGCGATATTGATAAGCGTCGCTTGTATGCGCATCCTTCTTTTGTCGCACCAATGCTGGATTATATTGTCAACGACTTTGAAAACTTTAGACGTCTTAAAGGCGACCCAAGCACAGGCGCTATGGTGATTTGCGATAGTAGCGACCAAGCCGAAGAATTGTATAAAATATTCAATGCAACATACAGAGATGCTGACGAAGCCGATAATCAATTGCCAATGGCGGCAGAGCCTGAACCAGACTATCTGAGAAAACTCAAAAACGACTATAAAGTCAAAAAGGCCGCACTCATTTTATATGATGCTGGTAGCAAAGAGGAACTAGAAGCTTGGCGAGACGATTTTAAGGCTGGTAAAATAGATATCCTCTTTGTCTATAATATGTTATTGACTGGTTTTGATGCCAAGCGACTAAAGAAAATCTATTTGGGTCGTGTTATAAAAGCGCACAACCTTTTACAAGCCTTAACTAGAGTTAACCGTAAATACAAAGACTATCGCTATGGTCATGTAGTGGACTTTGCTGATATTTCAACGGAGTTTGAAAAAACCAATAGAGATTACTTTAACGAATTACAGAGCATTTTAGGAGATGAGATGGAAAGCTATTCTAACCTCTTTATGACCAAAGAGGAAATGACTGCTTCCATTAGAGACATTAAAGAAGTGCTTGCTGATTACGATTTAAAGAACGCCGAAAATTTCTCTTCTCAAATCTCACAGATTTCAGACCATGGCGAAATGCTACAAATTAAAAAGGCGCTAGAGGATGCACGCTCGTTGTATAACACCATTCGCTTACTGGGTGAATATGACTTATTGGAGAAGATGGATTTTACCAAGCTAAATGCTTTACGTATTGAGGCCGTAAACCGATTGAACCTTATTAATGCCAAAGAGGCGTTTGATAACAACGAGGAAGTAGGCAACCTGCTCAATATGGCTTTAGAGGACATTGTTTTTGATTTTCATAAAGTTGGTGAAGAAGAATTAGTGCTTGCTGGAGAACTTAAAGACACCTTAAAGAAAACGCGCGAAGCTTTAGGTGGTAGTTTTGATAGAAAAGACCCAGAATGGGTAAGCCTTTATGAAGAGTTACGTCGATTGTTTGATGATAGAAATCTCAATGAAGTATCCCAAGCCGAAATGCAAGAGAACATCACTTCATTACGTTCAATACATGAGCGCATCAAAGAATTAAACAGACGTAACGATTTATTAAAAGAAAAGTACGAAGGCGACCCTAAATATGCTCGTGTTCACAAACGCTTGTTAGAAGCTGGTAAACCTTCTAAACTAAAAACGGTTATTATTGAAGCTTTACAGCAAATTAAAGAACAAACCGATTTGGCGGTACTCTCGCGTAACGATAGTTTAAGTAACGAAAGTTATTTTGCAAGCCAGGTAGCACGATTGGTGTTTGCCGAATTTCAAAAGTCTTCACAGACCAAACTGGATGTGTCAACCACCAAATTTATAACACAATTAATAGTAGACGAATACCTTAACGAATATCACGGAAAATCCGCATGACAACAGAAAACACACAACGCTTTACACAGCAAACCAAAGACCTCATTGACGAACTCAAATCCGTTTGTGCCAGTTATGGCTTAGGCAATGATGGTAACGAATTTAAAATCATTAGCCAGATTTTTCTATACAAGTTTATAAACGACCGTTTCGCTTATGAGATAAAGAAATTAAAACCAGAATTGGAAGGTACGGACAATTGGGAAGCACAACTGGCAGAACTAGCCGAAGCAGATTATGAGGTTTTACAGTTTGAAATGAATGCTTCTACGGCCTTTTTGAAACCACACCAGTTGTTGGGTTATTTGTTTCAACGCCAAAATGAACCTGATTTTGCCAAGTTGTTAGACGATACCTTAATGGATATTGCCGCTGATAATAACGAACTTTTTGCCGTAAAGACCGAAGATGGACAAAAGGTGCAACTCTTTGACCGCATTACCGAATATGTGCGTAGTAAGCGCGATGCCTTTGCTGTAGCTTTGATTAATAAACTGGTGATTTTCAATTTTGAAAACATCATGGAAGAAGGCTTTGACTTTTTCTCAACCATTTTTGAATATTTAATTAAAGATTACAACTCTGATGCAGGTGGCAAATATGCCGAATACTACACACCACACGCCGTTTCTAAAATCATTGCTAATATATTGGTACCAGAACCAGTGAGCAACGTCACTATTTACGACCCAAGTGCAGGTTCAGGGACACTTTTAATGAATTTAGCACATGCTATTGGGCCAGATAAGTGTACGGTCTATTCACAAGACATATCTCAAAAATCGTCTAACCTATTGCGATTGAATTTAGTGCTGAACCAATTGGTACATAGTATTGAGAATGTGATACAAGGCAATACCATGACCGACCCTTACCATCGCAAAGATGGTGATGTCCGCAAGTTTGACTATATCGTAAGTAATCCACCGTTTAAGTTAGATTTTAGCGGTGATGTGGATGTGCTTAAGAAGAAAGAAAACAAAGTGCGTTTTTTTGCAGGCATACCCAATATACCTAAAAAGGCCAAAGATAAAATGGCAATTTACACACTGTTTTTACAGCACATTATGTATAGTCTTAATGAGACAGGAAAAGCTGCAATTGTTGTGCCTACAGGATTTATTACGGCGCAATCTGGTATCGATAAAAAAATACGACAAAAACTGATTGATAATAAAATGTTGGCAGGTGTGGTAAGCATGCCATCTAATATTTTTGCTACGACAGGTACTAATGTATCCATTGTGTTTTTGGATAAAGAAAACAAAGAAGATGTAGTCTTAGTAGATGCTTCTAATTTAGGAACCACGGTAAAAGAAGGTAAAAACCAAAAGACAGTATTGAGTGTTACTGAAGAAGACCAAATCATTAAAACATTTACAAATAAAGAAGCTATTGAAGATTTCTCAGTAGTGGTAAAATATGATGATATTAAAGCCAAAAACTATAGTTTAAGTGCAGGCCAGTATTTTGAAGTAAAAATTGAATATATAGATATTACTACAGAAGAATTTGAAGACAAGTTGAAAGACCACGAACACAATTTAGATAGGTTATTTTCAGAGAGTACTCAGTTAGTAAGTGAAATTAAGAGCCAATTAAAAGTTTTAAAATATGAAGGTTAATGTAGGACAAGACTTATACTTAAAAGGACGAATTGGCTGGAAAGGACTAGCTAAATCAGAATATCTAGAAAAAAGTGGTTACAGAATTATAAATGGATATTCTTTAAAAGACGGATATATTGATTGGAAAATTGCAGGCTATATAAGTCAAGAAAGATATGAAGAGTCGCCAGAAATTAAACTGGAAATAAATGATATTCTAATTTCAAAGGACGGCACAATTGGAAAAGTTGGAATTGTTCGAAAATTAGAAATACCTTCAACAGTAGCATCTGGAATATTTGTTTTAAGAAACATCGTCGAAGATTGGTTAGATACCGAATATTTATTTCAATTTTTGAAAAGTTCCAATTTTAAAAATTTTATTAATCGTGTTAAGGCAGAAGGTTCAACTATTAATCATCTTTATCAAAGAGATTTAGTGAGATTGGAAATTGATATTCCTGATATTATAGAACAAAAAAGAATTTCTAAAGTTTTAAAAAATATTGATGACAAAATAGAAGTCAACAACAAAATCAATGCAGAGTTAGAAGCCATGGCAAAAACCATTTATGACTATTGGTTTGTACAGTTTGATTTTCCTGATGCCAATGGCAAGCCTTATAAATCTTCTGGTGGTAACATGGTGCATAATGAAGAATTAAAACGTGAGATTCCGGAGGATTGGGAAAAGGGCGTTCTGGATGATATTGCAAAAATTGTAAGAGGTGTTTCTTATAATAAACATGATATAAAAACACCGAATGATGATGGCGTCACTCCAGTTCTAAGAGCTACGAATATTACCGGAAACATCATAGACTTGGAGAATATGGTCTATGTTCCAGATGAGTTTGTTAGTGAAAAACAATTAATGAATAAGTATGATGTTTTAATCACAATGTCTAGTGGAAGTAAGAACCATATTGGGAAAAATGGACTGTTCTACTTCAAAACAAAAGTTGCTTTTGGTGCATTTTGTGCAAAATTAGAGGCAAAAGAAGATTTCCAGTTTTACTTATCAAGTTACATGCAATCTGCCTTTGTTTCTGAAACTATTAAAAAAGAATGTTTAGGCACAAGCATCAACAATTTAAATGGTTCATTAGTTAAGGGATTTAGACTTGTAAAACCGAATGAACAAGTATTAAAAAGCTTCAACAAAAAAATGAAGCCTATCCACGATAAAATCGGAAATAACCACAAAGAAAACCAAAAACTCGCTGCCTTACGCGATTGGTTATTACCCATGCTTATGAATGGGCAGGTTACGGTTGGTGAGGCTAAGGGAGAATTGGGTATGGTCGGGGAGGATAATACTAAATATGGTGATGTATGAGGTTAGCGGCTGTTTTTATTCCTAATGGCGTATTAACATACGTGTTTGGTGAAAATCATAAAGGATATACACTTAATCTAGGTGGTAAATATAATTATGAGTTTACAGAGATAAATAATTTACCAGTTTTAAAAGAAAAACTACCTAACCCAAATTTTATTAAAGGTTTTTGGGGGTCAAATTTATACTTGGTTTCGGCTATAGTTGGAGCTAACGGAACAGGTAAGACTTCTATTTTAAATGTCTTTAGAAACAGGTCGTTCTGTTTTTTTATTTATGAAAATGAAAAAAATGATACGTATAAAATTGGTGATAGTACTGATAACATTTTTGATATTATATACTATTCTCCCTTTTTAAACATACAAAATCATGACTATGTAAATTCTAATTTCAAAGATGTGTCTAAGTATGAGTTAATGTTAGAAGATACTGAATATGAGAACATAGAATTATCAGCACAGCTGGAATTGCATAATTCGGAAAATTTAAAACGATGGATAAAGTTTAGACAGATGTCTAATATTGAGTTTTTTTTAAATTATGTTGCATTACCTGTTTTTAATAAAA
Source organism: Winogradskyella sp. PC-19 (assembly GCF_002163855.1). NCBI lineage: Bacteria > Pseudomonadati > Bacteroidota > Flavobacteriia > Flavobacteriales > Flavobacteriaceae > Winogradskyella > Winogradskyella sp. PC-19. The sequence continues at coordinate 2,390,072 of NZ_CP019332.1, forward strand.
TTAATGTAAAGATTAATTTCGTAGGACCTCGTGTTCATGATACACCTTATAAATTTAGACCATTTTTTGAGCGCTTTAAAGTTATAAAGGACGAGGAAGAAATTGCGAAATTTGACAAATTACGGGAACTAAACCCTATAACGAATGAAAAGAAACGACCGCGACTATTTGGCAATAAAATAAAATTGGAGTTACAAATAATTGAGCGGGTTATAGATAAGGTTCAAAATATTCTTGAAATGTCAGGAAATAAATATTTGAATGAGGGTTATATTAATAATAGTTATACTCCAGATAGCTCAGATTTCAAAAAAAATAAAGATTTAAAAAGCGCTTTTTATTTTTTTATAGATAATGCTTTTATTCAGCTGAGTAAGGGTAGTCAGAAAATATTCTTACCTACTAGAGAGATAAAAGACTTACTCGAACTACTTCTATCTCATATTCCTGAAAAAGATGTTGAAATTGAGAATTGGACAGAACTACAAATATCATTTAAAGACGCACTACAGCTTTTAGATGCTTATGAAAACTTTATTATTTCATTTAAAGATAACTTTAGCTTAGATAGAAAAATTTTACTAACATTTCGACCAGATAAAAACTTGAGTTCTGGAGAAAAGGGTATGTATAATTTATTTTCTTCTTTGTATGATTATCAATTCAAAGTTGATAAACAAATTTTTAACGAGTACAATAGATATTCGACTAAGGATGTGGCCAACGATAATTATTTATTACTATTAGATGAGGCAGATATGGGATTTCATCCTCAATGGAAGAAAAAGTTTGTAAAATCAATTTTAATGTTATTTAGAATTATTTTTCCTAACCAAAAAATACAAATATTATTTACAACACATGATCCTTTAACGTTGTCAGATATACCAAAAAGTAATATTGTTTTTCTAGATAAAGACAAAAATTCAAAATTAACCTATGTTTTGCCTCAAGATAGAAAAGTTTCAAAAAGAAGTTTTGGAGCAAATATTCATGACCTATTAGCTGACAGTTTCTTTTTAAAAGATGGCTTTATGGGAGAATTTGCAGAGTACAAAATCGGAGAATTACTAAGAAACTTGAATTTTCTCATTTTAGGAAATGAAATTGAGGATTTAAATAATAAGGGTAATAAAAAAAATAGAGAGCTTTTAAAAATAAAGAAAGCTGAATTTATGAGGTTAGAGAGTTTTGTTACCTCGAAGGATGAAGACTACATAAAGTCTGTAATTGATATTGTTGACGAGCCTATTTTGAAGTTTAAGCTTGAAGAAATGTATGATCGAGCATTTCCTAATAATGTAGATAAAAAGGATGCGTTATTTAGAGCAAAAGATATTCTCGGAAGAGCTGGACTAGATATTGATGATTTAATTGATGATGTAACATGATTTACTTAGGAGATCAATTTAATGCATTGAATGAGTATAGTAAAGTAGCTGTTTGTTGGCTTGGTGTAAAACTTAAAGGTAGAAATACTTACAACTGCGGAGATTCTACATGTGTTTTTTGCAATGGTAATGGAAAAAAAAGGTCAGGCTTAGATCAAGATTTTAGGAATTTATTTACTGATAGCGTAATACACGAGTTGGTAACGGCCAAACCTATCAGGCTTTTTCAATTACATAATATTTTACTTACAGAATATGTATCTATTCCAGGAAAAACAGTAAATAATTTTAAAAGATATTGTAAGCTATTGTTTGTAGATTCTGGATACACAAATTGGTTTCTAAAAGAGAAAAAAAACTATTGGCTTGCTAATTTATTAGATCAACATACATGTACTTATTGTAATAGAGAATACATATTCATTTATAAAAACAAAGCTGGAGGTAAAGGGATGGTGCCACAATTTGATCACTGGTTTGCAAAAACAGATTATCCGTTATTAGGATTGTCGTTTTATAATTTGATTCCATCTTGCGCGACCTGTAACGCTATCAAATCTACAACTACTTTTAATTTAGTAGATCACTTACATCCGTATGTTGACACTAATATTTCATCGTCATATATGTTTAGTTATTTACCAATAAGTGTGACAAATAATCAATTAATATTTAAGAATAATTCGCTTTTTAATTTCAAAGGTCTTGATACGGTTAGTGCTCTCAATTTACCTTTAATCTATGAAGGCCACTCAACTAAAGAATTACAAGATTTAATTGATTTGCGATATAAGTACTCAGATAATTATCTAAACATACTTTTAGAAAAAACGTTTGGTCATCTTGATATTCCAAAAGAAGAAAGATATAGGTTAATTTTTGGAATTGAATTAGAAGAAGAAAAATATCACAAACGGATATTCAGTAAGTTTAAAAATGATATAATTAAAGAATTACTTTCAATAAATAATTAAATGTCAAATATTACTATAGATAACTTAAAACAACAAGCAACGTTACTTAATCTTCTAAGTAACGACGAAGAAGCGCTTTTTAATTACTTAAATACTAACCAAGATAATCTGGATGAAGTTATACAACAGTATAAACCAGAAAACGAGTTTAGGCCTGTAAATACATTACGTTTTTTAATAGCCAACGAACTTAAAAAAGGTAATAAAATAAACGCTGAGGTTATTAATCAATTAAAACAAGCTTTAGAAAATAGAGATGTTTCAGGGTATTATAGTCTTAGCGAAATAGTGAAGCAAAGCTTGATAAATTATAAACAGAGTAAGGTTGGTATGTTTCCCAATTGGAAACAGGTGTATAAAATATTATTTCCATTTATTCATAATCAATCCGATAATGAGCAAGTAAAAGCATCTCTTAATCAGCTGGCTGATGAAATTATTACTTCAAATCAATTTCAAAATGTTACTAAGCACATTGTTAGTTTCCAAGGTCCACAAAATTATGGGGCAGATCATGCATGGGTGGCCATAATACCAGAGTCTTCGCCAAGTGTTCAGTATGCATATCAAATGTTTTTTGTTGTAGATGTAAATGGTTTGGGTGGTGGCATCCATAAAGGGCATAATTTGACAAAACAACAATTTGAAAATCAAGATTTAAAATTTAATAGTTGGGAAGATTATTTAGAGCATACTAAAAATACCAAAGAACAATGGATACAGCTAAATTCTGATATCAATTTTCTTTTTATAAATGATGAAAAAGCATTTGTAAAAACACTTAAAAAAGTTGAGGCATCTTCAGTGTTAGATTATTTTAAAATACTCGATAGACTAAAGGAAGATTTGGATATTCAGGACGAAGAAAAACTAGTCTTTAGTATTGCAAAAAATCGGTTGAGTTTTCAAGTGGGTAAACGCTATTGTCTAAATGTAAACAAGCAACTATTTGACTTTATTTCTTATAATGACTCAGATGGTCATCAAAACGAAAATAAAGAGGTTTTTAGCGGTACAGAAACTGCATATCTGTATAAGAGTAGAAGTGCAGATATTGTTTTTAATAATTATGAAGAGATAAAAGGTGCTGTTGCGATAGAAATTGATAGAGATAATCATGCCTTAGCCAAAACCTATGATAACAGTGCCTTTAGGAAAGCTGTTTTTGATAAGGACTACAGGTTAAAGTTTATTAAAGGTGATTTTTATAGCGATAAAATAATTTTAGATGGACAAAGAATATTCAAAATTTCAATGGGTAAAGACTATTTTAATGATGAAGCTATCGAAAAAGCAATTAACGAAAAGTTAGTTTTAGTTCATTCTGAAACTAAACCTAAAGGACGTTCTAAAATATCTCAGGCTGATATTTTTATAAATCAAATTAGAGATGGTGATTTTTTCTATTTAACCCATAGTAACAAGAATGTAAAATTAATTGGAAGTATAACTTCTCCTTCAAAACCAGCTACTTTCAATAATATGCATAATTATGGTTGGTTAGAAAGAAGTTTTGAACCATTAATAACGCCAATTAAAGAAAGTGCATTTAACGGAAAAGGTAAGTATTGGACTCCTAATACAGTTACAACGTGTTGGGAAATAAGTGAAGATGAAATTGAGGAAGCTAATAGAGTTTTATTCAAGCCTTTTTTTAACATTGAATTTATAAATAATGACATGGAAAATAAATTTAAAGAATTTTTAAATCTTTCATTGTCTGAGGGAACTGTTAAAACTTATCTCTCAGCAATAAGGTCCTTAGAAAAACTTGCTAAATCTGAAGGTCTTAGAACTTTTAAAATTTATGAGATAACAAATGTTTCAGCTTTTCAGGACTTTTGGACGACATTGAAAAAGATTCAATCATATATAATAACTAATGATAAACACCACAATAGGTATAGTTCAGCACTTCTGAAATATGAGGAATTTTTATATTCATTAAAGAATACCGTTATAACAAATAGAAAATATATAGCACCACTAAACCAAATCTTTTATGGTCCACCAGGAACGGGAAAAACCTACAATACCATTTTAGAATCTGCTAAAATTATCACACAAAATCCAGATATTAGCTATACAAAAGCATTAGAGGTTTTTAATGAAAATTTACGAGATAAAATAGAGTTTATAACGTTTCATCAAAATTATAGTTATGAAGATTTTATACAAGGTTTACGTCCAGATGTAGAGCAGAAAGCATTGAGCTTTAATAGAGCAGATGGGGTATTTACCAAAATGGTAACTAATGCATTGTTTGAGTACTATAAAGAGTATCAAAAAAAGCAAAAGCAAGTGCATAATACTGTGGATGCAAAAATAGACTTAAATGATGCTTTTATCGAGTTTATGAATACTTTAGAAATTGGTCAGCAATTTAACACTAAAACAGGAGGAATAGTTAAAGTTTATAATTTTACAGATAGACAGAACATAGAATTTAGACCAATAAATGGAGTCAAGTCATATTTAGTTTCTGCCAATCGTTTGCTCAAACTATATAAAGTTTATGACGACATAGACAACATTAAAAGAGTTAATGAAGATATTAGAGAGGCAATAGGAGGTTGTAATTCTACGATGTATTACGTCGCTCTAAGAGAATTTATCGACTTCTTAAAAAAATATAAGGAGAGTGTAGATGAGTTTGTAGATGAAGAGGAAGAATACGATTATGATGATATTACTTATCGGAGAAAAAAGGAGCTGTTATCTAATTTTAGTTTAGAAGAACTAAGAAGCGTATCCAAGCATGAAGTTTCAAAGTATGTTATTATTATTGATGAAATAAATAGAGCAAACATTTCTAGAGTTTTCGGTGAGCTTATTACGCTTATAGAAAAAGACAAACGCTCTCATGGTAAAATACCACTTAAATCAATTTTACCATCAGGAGAGTCTTTTATTGTGCCATCTAACTTATATATTATTGGTACAATGAATACGGCAGATAAGTCTATTGCACTTTTAGATATTGCATTACGAAGACGTTTTGAGTTTGTGCCAATGTATCCAGATTCTAAATCTACAGAAGATAAAGTAGTAAAGGATTCAAATATTTTAGATGCTATCAACGAAGAAATCATAAATAGAAAAGGACATGATTTCACTATCGGTCATTCTTATTTTATGGGAGAAGACTATGACTTAAAAAACACTATTGATAATAAAGTAATTCCTTTATTACTAGAGTATTTTATGAATGATTTTGAGGAAGTGAAAAAAATTATGAGCGCAGCAAACATAACTGTTGATGGTTGGCCAATGCAATATATACCTAATGACAACTAATCTTTTCGAATATCAAAATAACGAAACCTTTTCAGAGCGTCATTTTGATGGTCTGGAAGAGTTTTTAGACGATATTTGGTCAAAAAGAGAAAAATCAAATTACTACTTTAATGAAGAAGACAATAGAGTTGAGCAACAGCGTTTTGTTCAGTTTTTACATAAATCAAAAACACTAAAGTCTAATAAATATGTTGGTGTTGTACATTACGAAGGTCAAACAATAAATCTACTCCCAAAAATATTCTATAATGGAAAAGATCCAGAAGCTTATCAAGTAAACGCTATTAATAAACATATTTTGTGGTGGTTGAGTTATTGTAGAAAATTAAAATTTCCTAACTACCTATCTGCCTTAAACACTGAGAAGGCTGACTTTTTTGAGATACTAATATATCTTTTTAGTAAGTACACAAGAGAATTATTAAACAGCGCTATTTATCAAAAATATACAGAGGTAAATAAAGAACTCTCTTTTGTAAAAGGACGTATAGATTTTGGTGCTTACATAAACAAGAACTTATCAAGAGGAAGGAACCATAAAATTAGTTGCGAGTTTGATGCCTTTGAAATGGATAATGAGTTTAACAGATGTGTGAAGTTTGTTTCAAAACTATTATTATCTGTTACAAAAGAACCTCAAAGTAAACGGTTTTTAAGCGATGTTTTGTTTATACTTGATGAGGTTAAAGACGTTAATGTTTCGTCTGACAAAATGAAACGTATGAGTTTTAACCCAATGTTTTCCGATTTTGAAACTATTCGAGATTATTGTGTTTTGTTTTTAGACAATAGTGTGTCGTTTAATTTTAAAAACGATTTAAAACTATTCGCATTCTTGTTACCAATGGAATATGTGTTTGAGGATTTTATATTTGGTTTTATTGATAAAGAAATCGATGAGATAAAGGCTAAAGATCAGGATAAATCTAGGTATTTAGCAGAAGGAAATAAATTTCAATTAAAACCCGATTTATTGTTAGAATTTGATAGTCGAAAAATTATTGCTGATACAAAATATAAAATTGTTTATGACGATATAACAGATTCGAAAAATGGAATTGCACAAACAGACTTGTATCAAATGTTAGCCTATGCTGTTAGATTTAAAGTAAAAGAAGTTGTGTTGTTTTACCCAAATACGATAACTATGCGAAAACCAAATGATTCAGTATTGTTCTTAGTTGATGAATTGGCAAAAGGCGAGAGAGTTCAAATTAAATCGTGTCAATTACCTATCATAAATTTTAAGTTATTCGATGTAGATTATGTAAATGAAAAATCGATAGATTTGGAGTTTACAACTCAAAAAGAGCAATTGAAAATAGAGCTAATTAAAAGCTTAATGGCAGGAAATGCTAATAAATAGTTTGGGAGAAAAAAGATTCTATTTATCTTTACGGTCAAGATAAGCAAGAACTATTTCCAATAGTCAACTTTAAACTTGTTTATCATGTCAAACATTCAATACAAAAAAGAAGCCCAAAACCTTTACAAAAGCAATAAGCTTTTTGAGGCTTACAGTTGTGCTTGGAAATTATCTTTTTCAGATTTTATTACTTGGTATACTAATCCTCAAAAAAGAAGAGGATTGTCTAAAAGTCAAACTTTTTTTAATAATTCTTTTTTTTATAATTCATTCTTAATTACCAAACCGCCTGTTTGGCTTCAGCATAATGATGCAATATTACTTTGGCATCACTATTTAGATTCGCAGAAAGAAATCTCACTTGAATTTGAATTGTATGTAGCTCATAACAATGCAATACTTTTTATTGAAGGATATAAGAATAGAAAAACCTTCTTAGATAGTAGTCGAATAAAATTGCTCGAAAGGAAACAATTGCCAGAACCCATTATAAATGAACTTAAAATCTGGGATAAATTCAATAATATCTTAAATTCAAATTGGAGTGATGTTCTCCAATTAACTGATAAAATAAATGCACAACCTCATGAATTATGCATGTCAATTTTTTCAGCCTTTGAAGCTTTTATTTATCAAGACTCTGATAATAAATCTAGATGGTACTTTGCAGTTGAGGCTTTAAGTTTACTCGTGGCATTTATTCAAAATACATATGATTTTTCAGATATAAGTGTTGATTCAGACACTCTTAATAAGTCATACCTTGAAAGCGTAATTAATCCTAATGCTATTGAACTTTTTAATAAAACTTTTGACTACGTCTTGTGTCGAAATAACGTTTACAGATATGCTCACGAGCCAGGACTTAATGTCGTATTTGATGAAAACAATATAGTTTTCAAAGAATCCGAAGATTTTAATAAACAGTGGCAACGTGATGAGTATAGATATTCAGTTAATGAAAATTTGTATTATGCTTTTGGAGAACAATTGTTTGACGAAGTGAAGAAGAATGAAAAAATCAAATTTATAAACGGTAATAAAGATTCAAATAATCAATTAGGTAATGCGCGACAATTTGCAATCAAACAGGCAATAATTGACTTAGGTGTTCACGATGAGGACTTGAAAAACTGTAAGCTTCCTAATCTTAATTTGATTATTTCTTTTATGCATGGTATTGCATGGCGCAAATTAGAAACTTCAGAGAAGCCTTTGCATAAAATCTCGCGTACAAGACGCAATAAATATTCACAAGGTATAGCAGAGCTGAATTATAAAAGTCGTTTTTCAGAGTTTATAATAATTAGTGATAAAAGCATCTTGTTTCAGGCAGCTGAGGCTTCTGGACTTAATTTGGCAAAACGAGAATTTGATCAATTAATTGATGCGTTCTCTTTTAACTGGATTGTTAAAAAATTTGATCCTATTACAATGCCTCTGAGTTTGTGGCAGAAACCATTCGTTAAATTAGGCAAACATGTTCTTTCTCCATTAAGTGTGTTAACTGGATTTACTGGTCTTTACACGATTTCAGAGTCAATTTTAAAAAACTTTAGACCTGGTGATGGAACAAGAATAGAAAATAGGTTAAAGGAGGTTTATCAAAATACAAGCTGGAAAACATTACTACTTGAAGATAATCAAGAATTTGGCGATATAGACGTGTTAATGGAAGATGAAAAAAGCATTGTGCTTATGCAGATGAAGCGCACGACTCAAAAAACAAATATGTTTGAACTTCATAATCAACTGCGGCAAGATAAAAAAGCATTTAGTCAACTCTTAGAGGCAAAAGAAAGTATTGACAGTAACAAGAACATTCATCTTTGGTACGTAACTACAGCATTTGAAAAGGTTGGTACATGGGAGAATGATGTTTATCGTGTGAGTTATCAAGACTTAATTCATACGAAGCGGTTGTTAGATTCTGGAAGATTACGTCTTAAAAGTCTTAGTAGTTTTATAGAAATGATAGAGTCAGACTATCTGTATAATTTACGTAAACAAGATACTTGAATTAGAGTTCCAATAAAGGATAGAAGCTGCATGTAGGCTTAATTTTAAACTATCTTTTATGAAAACTAATGGTTTTATCCCAAGCGTAAATTTTCACTTGTGGGAACCGTGTAACATGCGTTGTAAATTTTGTTTCGCAACTTTTCAAGATGTAAAACAGACTATTCTGCCCAAAGGACATCTGTCAGAGTATGATGTTCTAAAAGTAGTCGAAAGCATTGCTGCCACAGGATTTGAGAAAATAACTTTTGCAAGAGGAGAGCCTCTACTTTGTAAATGACTACCTAATTTAATAAAAAAGGCAAAGCAATTAGGTATGACGACTATGATAGTGACAAATGGTAGTCATTTGTCTGAAACTTTCTTGAAAGAAAACACTCTTTATTTAGATTGGATTGCTCTAAGTGTTGATAGCTTGGAAGAAGGAGACAATATAAAAATTGGAAGAGCTATTCTAGGAAAGCGCGCATTAGATAAATCTTATTATTATGAAATAGTGGACAGCATTAAAAGGTATGGTTATGGGTTAAAAATTAATACAGTAGTTAATAGGGTAAATTATCAAGAAGATTTAAATGCTTTTATCAATTATGCAAAACCAAAAAGATGGAAGGTGTTGCAAGTATTACCTATTTTAGGTCAAAATGATGTTAATATTGACGATTTTAAAATTTCTAAGCACGAGTATCATTATTTTTTAAATACTCATAAATGTATAAAAACAATTGTGCCAGAATCGAATGATCAGATTAAAGGGAGTTATGTGATGATAGATCCAGCTGGACGCTTTTTTGATAATGCACAGGGAACACACAGGTATAGCAAACCCTTTTTAAAAGTTGGAGTAAAAGAGGCTTTAGAAATAATGGATTATGATTTAAAAAAGTTTTTGAATCGAGGTGGCATTTATGATTGGAAGAACAATTTAAATCAAACTTGATAAAATATTATTCTTTAATTACTGTAATATTCCAAAACCTTAATCTTAAACAAATAATCATACTTAGCTTTAACAAGCTCAGATTGTGTTTTAATGTAGTTTGATTTACTTTCAAGGAAATCAAAATTTGAAATTAATGCATCTTTATATTTTTCTGAAACTATGTTAAAAGCTTCTTCTTGTGTTGAAGCTGCAACTTTAGAAGCCTCAAGAGTTGCTTTCGCCGTAAGCAAATCATTGTAAGCTATCTCAACTTTGTTTTTAAGCTCATTCTTTTGGTTCTCTAATTCAATCTTTCGAGTTTCAGCTTCAAACTTCGATTTATTGTAGTTTGATTTTGTTTTAAATCTGTTAAAAATTGGGACACTAAGATTAAGACTTAAAAAATGGGTGCGGTTATTATCTAGTTGTACAAAGAAACCATTGTCAATAAATTGCATTGTTGTTTGATCAAACACAACATCGTCTTCGCCTAAAATCCCAAAATAATTACTTCCATAATTATAACTAAAATTAAGCTTTGGGTAGAAATTTGATTTGGCTATTTTAATGTCTTGCTCACTAATCTTTTGATTGATTTCGGCAGATTTTAATTGGGGATTAACTTCCAAGGCATCTTTTATTATTAACTGAATTTCCGTATTAAATGCAGAACTCTCAAAATCAGATAGACTGATATCTTCAACATCAAAATCTTGAATTAAGTTGATATCCAATAACTCCCTTAGTTTAATTAAGCTCGTTTTTAAATTATTCTCAGCTATTAAAACCTCTTTTTTATCTGAAGCAAAAGTAGATTGAAGTTGCAAATACTCATTTTTACCAGTTAGTGCCTGACTGTATAAACTACCTAAGCGTTTCTCTTCTAATGCACTAATTTTAACCTGCTCTTTTGCAACCTCTAATATCTCTTTGTTAAATAAAACAGTTAAATAGTTATTGGTGATATTAATCGATAAATCTAGCGCTAGAACATCTATATCTAACTTCCCTTTTTGTTCTGTGAGTTTTGCCTTGTTAAGTGTATATTTATTTAAAAAACCACTAAAGACATTTAGCGATGAGGACAAGCTAAAACTATTAAAGCGACTTTCTCTTTGACCTACACCAGTAGATACATTGAAAGAATTTCCTAAACTATAACCTTGAGATGCGTTAAAATTTAAATCTGGATAATAATTTCCTTTAGCAACTTTTACATCTTCAGCAAAAGATTGATTTTGATTTTGCTGTTTTGCTATATCTATATTATTAGTTTTTGCGTGATTGATACAGTCTTCTAGAGTCCATTTCTTTTGAGCGAAGGAACTTATTGTAAAACAAAATAATAGGTATGTGATTTTTTTCATGAATTTATTTTTTACTCAAAGCAGCATAAACTAAAGGTATGAAATACAAACTAATAAAAGTGCCAATAAGCATGCCTCCAATAACGGTTAATGCTAGAGGCTTTTGAAGTTCTGCGCCTAGCCCGTCAATAAACAAAAATGGTGTTAAAGCTAAGATTGTAGTTAAAGAGGTCATTAATATTGGTTTTAATCTTAGTTTGCCACCCTTTTTTATGGCTTCATTTACTGATAGTCCTTTTTTGCGTAGCATATTAATCGTATGGATTTTAAGGATACTATCATTAATTATTACACCACTCATTACTACGATACCAATAGCGGCCATAACATTAATAGTACCTCCAAAGAGCCATAATAATAGTAGTGCGCCACCAATATCAATAGGTATTTCTAGTAATATGATTAGTGGTTGCCATAAAGACTCAAATTGAGCTGCCATAATAAAATAGAGTAGGAGTAAGGCTACAATTACAACGATTATGAGTTGTGAGTTTAATGCTTTTAACTCAAGCCAACTTCCAGAGAATCGTACATTAAAATCTTTAGAGGATTTAAATTGGTTTTGGATTCGATTTATATCACTCTCTATATTATCGCTAACATTTATCTTGTATCCTAAATACTCTCCATTTCTGTTAGCTTTTATGCTTTTGTATTGTTCAATATTGTTGACCTTTATAAGATTTTTCACAGGGATATTAACCTCATTTGTGTTCTTAACAAACAACGAATTTATGATATTGTCGAACTCTTCACTTTCATAATTCAGTTTTATAGGAATAAAACGCTGAGCTGTTTTAAGATTATCAATAAAGTTTTCGTTAAAGGCTGTTTTTAGTTCATTGACTAAACTATTATAATCAACATTGTACAGTAATACATTTTCTTGAATAATCTGTATGGACGCTGTTTGTTTTAAGGGTATTTCGTTACTGCTCTTATCAGAAAGTAAGTTGTTTACTGTATTTAAGTTGTCTTCAGTTGGGACTTCGAGAGAAGATTTTGAAAATACTTGCGCGGTTAATTTACTTTTGTCAGTACCAAATATATATTCGAAAATAGTCTTAGGTGCTTCAAACTTAAAACTACTTGAAGGATAGACCTTTTTTATGTTTGTAGATAGTTTTGATTTTATACTATTTATCTCATTAACTGTTTTGGTTTTTATGTAGATTGAAGCTTCAGATAGACTTTTGGTATTATCACGTTGTAATAGATATTGTTGCTCTCCAGTCTGAGAGAAATCTAACTCAATTTCTGGTATATCTTTTAAAAATTGTTGAATCCTGTTTTGGTTTTCTTTTACGTTGATGTTTTCATTCCAATCTATAACCAAAATAGTTTCATTTTGGTTTATCTCAGGCAATTGAGAGTAATCCATGGTTTTAAAAAAGAAAATAGCCATTACTATTCCTGCCATAGCCACGGTATAGACTATCCATTTTTTGCTAAAGAAATAGTCATATCCTTTCTCGTACCAATCTTCAATATGTTGAGTTTTGGTATTAAATCGCAGCCATTTTTCGAATTTAAAATCTCTGTTTTTAAGTTGTTTGTATATAACAGGTATTAAAACAATAGAAACTATGAGTGAAGCAAATAGACCTATAGAAACAGCTAGAGCTTGGTCGTAAAATAAAGCCCCAGTAATCCCACTTAAAAATAATAATGGAAGAAACACAGAACAAGTGGTTAATACAGAACTTATGAGCGGCGTAATAATTTCGTTAGTACCTTCAATGCAGGCATTTGCTAGATTATGACCTGACTCTAGTTTTTGAGTAATATTGTCTATAACGATAATAGCATTATCTATCATCATACCTACACCTAGAATTAAGCCAGATAGAGATATAATATTAATAGACAACCCAAAAAGATACATCAAGAGTAAGCTGATAATTAAAGAAACAGGTATACTTATAGATATAATTAAAGGCGATTTTATATCTTTTAAAAAAAAGAACATAATTACAATTGCTAATAAACTTCCAATCCATAAGCTCGATTTTAAATTATCAATAGATAGTTTTAAAAGTTTGGTTTGGTCTTGGGTTGTTGTAAATTCTAGATTTGGATAATCCTTTTTAAAGGCTGTGGTAAGCGTTTCTAAAGCTTCTTTTAATTCATAAACTCTGGCATCGGCTTGCTTAATCATTGCCAGTGCGATAGCACGCTTGCCATTTATAAAAACAAGACCTCTTTCTTTTTCTGGAACAACAGTAACCATTGCTAAGTTTTTAATTTGAAAGAGTTTTTTATTAATATTTAGATAAATATTCTCAATATCTTTTTTTGACCGAAGTGGATTAGAGAACTTAAAATTATACTGATAGATACCATTTTGCACTACCATATTGCCGAACTCAAAATTATTCTGTTTAATGGTATTGATAAGCTGGTCAGCCGAAATATTAAGACTTTGAAGTTTGTTTGTATTTGGCGTAATAATAATCTCAGAAGCTGTTTGGCCACTCATATCTGCCAATGCAATATCTGGCAGTTGCTCAATACGTTTTTTAATAACCGTTTCAGAGAACTCGCTGAGTTCTAAAAACCGATTATCTGAATATTCGTTTTTTAAAGATATCGCGAGATTAAGTACAGGGATATCTGTAACCGATGCTTTAATAACCTTTGGTCTGTCTAAGTCTTTAGGTAAGTAATTGAGTGATGCATCTACTTTCTCGTTAGTTTCTATAAAGGCATAATCCGTATTTGTACCGTAATCAAAAACTAGTTTCAGTGTAGCAAAACCATCTCTTGTCTCTGTTTCTATATCTTTTAAGTTAGCGACTTGTAACAACTGATTACGTAAAGGCCTAACGACATTTGTTTCAAGCTCTCTAGCAGTATTGTTGGTATAAGAGAGCTGCACCGTAATTTCAGGTATAGCAATATCTGGCATTAAAGCTGTGGGTATGCGTGTAGAAGCTACAATACCTAATAGTAAAAAAGCAAAAGTTGCCATAAATACAGCAACTGGTCTATGAGTTAGGAATTTTACCATGCCTTAATTTAGTTAATTATTGGCATTATTTAGTTTTACTCTAGCATCATGCGCTAAATTCATGTTGCCAGAAACAATAATAGTATCTCCTATTTTTACACCTTCTCTAAGGGCGTAGCTATTACTATTTTCATCTAGTATTTTTACATAATTCCATTTAGCTACACCATCTTGGTAAGTAAACACAACCTCTCTGTTTGAGCGTAGTACTAGTGCTTCTTTTGGTATAACAATAACATCATCTATAGACTTGCTTGAAGTCACTTTAACGTTCGTGCCATCAAATAAAGAGTTATCACTACCTTTTATTTTTGCCTTGACTTGTATGAGACCGTTTTCATCCACCAAAGGATTTATTTCTGTAATACTGCCTACATATTTGTTTGCTGTATCAGCAAACGGAATAATTGAAACTTCTTGGCTTTTAGATAAAAATTGTAGCTCATTTTCTAGAACATTGAATACGACTTCTAGATTCTTGGAATTTATGAGTGTACAAAACACATCTGATGAAGTTATAAAATCACCCGTTTTTGTTTCTATACTGGCAATAATCCCAGAAAACGGTGCTCTAATTATAGTTTGGCTGTAGAGTAATTGCGCATTCTCTAATGCGTTTTCTGCCTCAAAAAGTCCACTTTTTATTTTAAGATTTTTAAGAATAGTTGCATCAATAGATTCATCATTAGATTTACCAACGCCATAGTTTATTTTTTCTTCCTGTAACTTACTTTTAGCTTTATCCACTTCTATTTTAGCCTTTCTCATTTGATTAGAAAGCATAGCATTATCTAAAATGGCTAAAGTTTGACCTTTATTGACCTTTTGCCCGTTTTTAACCTTTATGGAAGATATGCGTTCACTAGTTTTAAAACGGAGTTCTGTTTTTTGTAAAGCTTCTATATTACCGTTAGATATTATCTGTTTTTTAAATGGTATAGATTTAACTACATTAACAGATACAGTTATGCCTTCAGAGTAGGTATTTGATACTGATTCTAAATCTTGTTTGTCTTTTTCTTTAGGCGGGTTGCAATTAAAGAAAAGAGTAAATATGAAAAGAAACTTAATTTTTGATTTCATAAATCTAATTTAAAGAAAAGCTATAAATACTTGCTGTATTTATAAATTATTTTATTGTCATTTCTTAGATTATTTATAATGTCGAATGGGAATTTTATATGATTTAAGATAATCCTGTCATTGTAGTCTCAATACGACCCCAATAAAGATTGCTATATCGAACAAGGAAATAAATTTTACGATCCGTTAAAAATTTTAAAAATCAGCAGTTAGGTAATCCAAGTTTTTATTAGATCTTTCCTTATAAGATGTATGAAAACCAATTTTTAAAATTAAAAACTTTAGAAGTATGTTATATTTTTATTTGAATCCACGTGAATTTCAAAAGGGCCATTTTTGTTGAACTTTTCTCTTAACATTAACAATAAATTAAAATTTTCTAGTTCTTTAATTTCAATATTTTCAGTGATTTTCAATAACCTTTTTTTATAAGTACTTGGATATCTTGAGAAAATATATATCGTATGATTTACATTTTCACTATTTTCTAATTCTAAAAATTTATTATAACATGAGCTACAATCATTATCTGAAACTATATGAATAATATTTTTCTTAACCTCATAATCCTCAATAAGAGAAATTACATCTTTTTCAATTAAGTTATTTGGATTGCAAGAGCATAACAGAATCATTAAGCAAAAAGGATATTTTTTTAAACTCATTCTTTATTCTTCCGTTGGATTTAGTTCGTAAATATAGAAGGTAGATGTACCATTATAATCATCTGATTCAGAAATTGGTTTTGAAAATATAGCTTGATTTTCAGAATTAATATGAATTGGAAACCCATATTTGCTTGGTAGAAGAATATCTGAAGATTTCTTTTGACCATTTTCTAGTTTGTGCAGCCAAAGTTTACTTTTAGGTGCTACAAAATTTGGTCCAGTAAAATCATTTTTTTTGAAATGTTCTATAAGCTTATCTCTTTCAATAGCTTCATTATATATAATGAAATCAAATTTTTCATTTTTATGATAGCCTACGATTGTTGAATTCATGAAAAATTCCATCATTGCCATATTTTGGCTTGAGTTAGATGTGTTGTTAAAAGGTTTCTTTAGGGGCTTGTAGTGATCTAAATCTAAAGATATAATGCTCTTTAAATTTGTACTATTTATATCAAACAAGTATAAATTTGAATCATTAGAATTTATTAGTGAATACTCCATTTCATTCTTATTTATTTGATTGAAATAAATAAAAGGATAGGGGTAATAAAAATCTTCATCTTTTAAATTTAAATCACTTTCAGGAAGCGGAAATTCAGCAAATCTAGTTATTGAGTCACTTTGAGTATTAAATTTTAGGAGTAATTGATGATTCTGATTATAATAACTCCTTTTAGAATTGTCGCCTTGCGGTTTAGTTACTGCTACTAAAGTAGAATCATTTAAAAATTCAAAATTCGATAAAGGAGCGCTTGTGTTATTGTTATTTATTTGATAGGTGTCCTTTAATAAACCATTTGAGTTATACACTTTAATTTTATTTACACTAGATATTCCTACCAGACTATCTTTGATAAAATTCAGTGTGTATGGTTGTAATGACGCCATGAACTCATCATAACCATTCCCATATTTGTTGAATTTTTTTTGTTTTTTTTTAGCAATATCAAAAATCACAATATCATTACTTATCATATTGTAGGCTAAAATCTTATCCTTATTTATATCTGCTACTATGGCTTGGGGTATCCCAATTTTAAAAGAGTCTATAATTCTAATATTATCTGAGCTATCATAACGTTTATTATTATTTTCGGTATTACATGAAGCAAGTAAAAGGATTGAAATAAATAAAATTGAAAGATTTAAAGTTTTCTTCATAAATAAATTAATTTAAAAAAGTCAGTAATATTTAAATATTACTGACTAACACATATAAAATATATTTTAATGTTAAGGTGCATCTGTAATCGCAGGTCTACAAGGAATATAACAAATGATTTCTCCAGAGCCATTGCATACAACAACAACTTGTAAAACTTGCCAACTCCATTCTTTATGTGCTTTTACAGGACATGTCATCCCTGGGGTTTGAGCATTTAGCTTTAAATTAGATGAAGCTAACATAAAAATAAAAACAGATAAAGTAAGTAAGATTTTTTTTAAATTTGATTTTATCATAAGGCTTATATTTACTGTATTGATACGATAATAGGTTTACAAGGTCTGACGCACACTGAGTTTCCGGAATTGTCACAAACCATTACCATTGGTCTACTTGGAATTGGTAGGTGTTCCCAATGCCCTTGCGAATAACAATATTCCGTCCCACCGCTTTGTGCTACAACAGTGCTTGTTGAAATTAAACTAACTGCAAAAAAACAAGAAATTACAGTGATAATAAATAAAGATTTTTTCATTGTGATTATATTTTTGATAAAAATAGAAAATAAAAATCATTTAGCATTTAAAATTTAATGTACAGAAGGTGATCAATATGCTTACTTGATAGTGTTTAATTAATTAATTAAGTTTGTTAAAAAATAGTCTTTTGAGAATATCCTCTTTTAAAATATTCGCTTTTACAATTATCTTAATTATCACAGGTCTTTTTGTTATACCTCAACTTTCTGTAAAACTAAATTCGAGTAGGAGCTTACCATCAATTACTGTTTCTTACGTTTGGCCTAATGCATCACCATATATTTTAGAACGTGATGTAACATCAGTTTTGGAAAGTGGCTTTAGTATTATAAAAGGATTACAAAAGTTAGATTCTAAATCATCTAAAGGTAATGGAAGTGTTACCTTAAATTTTGATAAGTATACAGATATTGATATTGCTCGTTTTGAGGTTGCCACAATAATACGCCAATTGTATAAACAACTTCCTGAGCGTACATCTTACCCAGTTATCAGTGCTAATAGACCTAATGACGAGACCCAGCGCGCTTTTTTAAGTTACAGTATTAATGCTAAGGACACGCCTTATGATATTCAAGAAACTGTAAAAACACAGATAGAACCTGTAATTGGTGCTATGAAAGGTGCAGATAAAACCACGGTTTATGGTGCTAACCCTAAAGAATATTTACTAACCTATAATACTAATTTACTAAAAACACTAGAGTTTCGTAAGCAGGATATTATTACAGCTCTAAATACTTGGTTTGGTAAACAATCCTTAGGAGATGTTGTTTACAATGAAGAATATATTACATTGTCTATACAACCACAAAACACCACCGTAGATTGGCATATACCTATTAAAAAAGTAAGTGATAGACTGGTCTATCTGGATGAAGTAACGACTGTAAAAGAGCAGGAGCAAGAGGCTACAAGCTATTACAGGATTAACGGTGAAAATGCCGTTACATTATCTGTTTACGCTACTAAGAATGCAAATACAATTGCGTTGGCGCATGCTATTGACAAGAGGCTAATTGAATTAGAGCAAAATTTGCCTCAGGATTATAACCTTATTAAATCTTATGATAGCACGATATATCTTGAGGCTGAGCTTTCTAAAATATATGAACGCTCGTTATATACTGTAATAATTCTATTACTATTCATTTTGTTAATAAGCAAAAGTATTAGATATCTATGGGTTACTATACTAAGCTTAGTAGCAAACATAGCTATTGCATTTTTACTATACTACGCGTTTGCTATAGAAATACAGTTGTATTCCTTAGCCGGTATTACCATCTCACTAGGACTTATTATTGATAATAGTATTGTAATGATAGACCATATAAGGCATCAAAACAACAAGAGCGTTTTTGTGCCTATTCTAGCTTCAACATTAACTACTATTGGGGCTTTATCTATTATTCACTTTTTAAATGAAAAATATAAAGTTAATCTGATTGATTTTGCATTGGTTATTATAATTAATCTAAGTGTTTCTTTGGGTGTTACTCTATATCTCATACCTGCTTTGTTAGAAAAGCTAAAACTCCCTAGAAAAAAAGAAAAACAATGGGCTTTAAATTTAAAACAGAAGTTTTATAAGAGTTACCAAAATACTATTAGGTTTCAGTTACGTTTTAAAAAGATGAGTATTGTAGTTATCATTCTTATTTTTGGTCTCCCAGTTTTTATGTTGCCGCAAAAGTTAGATGCTAATGAGACTTGGTACGAGAAGACCTATAATACTACTCTAGGTAATGAATGGTATCTCGAAAATGCGCGCCCTTTTTTAGACAAGTATCTGGGTGGGTCATTTCGGTTATTTAGTTATTATGTATTTGATAGTGCCTATTATGGTCGTAATGAACAGACAAAGCTTTATGTTTCTGCATCGATGGAGAAAGGAGCAACAGTAGATCAAATGAATACTGTCTTTATTGAGTTGGAGAATTATCTATCTCAATTTGGAGAGATAAAACAATACAATACGTCTGTGTATGGTGGAGATTACGCTACAATTGAGGTTGTGTTTAAAGAAAAATATGAGGAATCCTCTTTTCCATTTTTATTAAAATCTAGGTTGATACGAAAAGCTTTAGACTTTGGAGGTATCGATTGGAATATCTATGGTGTAGGAAATGGGTTTAACAATGGAGGTAGCTCGAATGAGCCTGTAAAATTCTCTGTAAAAGCCAAAGGTTATAACTATGATGCATTAAATGTTTGGGCAGATAGTTTAAAAGTAGCTTTGTTAGAACATCCGCGTATTCAAAAAGTCCTGGTTAGAGAAAATAGTGCTTATGCAAAAGCACCATCTTATGAGTATAGATTTACACTAGATAAAGAGCGTTTAGCCTTAGCAAGCGTATCTCCTCAACGCGTAGTTGATGAACTTAAAGGGTTAACCTTGTCTAAAACTCAGGATATTTCTTTAAATATTAAAGGGAAATACACCCCTATACGTTTAGAGTCTAATGATGCTAAAGCTTACGATATTTGGCATATAAAAAATACGCCTTTAGATAGTTTAAGCAAACCAATAGTGCTTAAAGATATTGCTAAGGTTGTTAAAGAACGTGAAGAAGAAAATATATATAAAGAAAATCAAGAATATCTCCGATTAGTAGAGTTTCAATACACAGGTGCAGCTAAGTTTGGCTCAAAGTTTTTAAATGAAAAGCTAGAAGAATTAGAAACAAAATTACCCTTAGGCTTTACTTTTGAGCGTTCTGAGCAGCAATGGTATTTTAATCAAGATAAGAATAGCAACTATGGTTTTTTGTTAGTTCTAGTATTAAGTATTATTTATTTGATTTGCTCTATATTGTTTGAAAGTTTAAAACAACCCTTTATTATTTTAAGTGTCATCCCCATTTCTTTTATCGGTGTGTTTTTAACGTTTTATTTATTTGATTTTAATTTTGATCAGGGTGGACTAGCGAGTTTTGTTTTACTAAGTGGAATAACTGTAAATGCATCAATATTTATTATTAATGGTTTTAATAAATTACGAAAAACTTTTCCTGAAAAGGATAGTATATTACTCTATATAGAAGCTTTTAAGCAAAAGATTTTTCCAATATTATTGACGGTAGTTTCTACAATACTTGGATTTATCCCATTTGTAAAAGATGGACAAAATGAAGTCTTTTGGTTTGCTTTGGGTGTTGGTACTATAGGTGGTCTAATTTTTTCTTTGGTCGGGATATTATTTTATTTACCTGTCTTTACTTTGAAAAAATAGATTAAAACGCCTTAACTACTTTCCCTTGTATATAACTTTCTGGAACAAAACCATAGCTTCGTGAATCGATAGAATTGTGTCGATTATCTCCTAACATAAACATAGAATCAAATAATTAGTGATAAGGATAGTAAAAAAAACGGGTTTAACGTATCTACTTATAGTCATTAGATATACCCTTTTTCTTTGGCTATTAGTATAAGTTCGCGGTTACAGTCATCCTTTACTTTAAAATACCTTTTAAGCTGACGTTTTCTTTTTTCTATACCAGACTTTGACATTGGTATGTATTTAGGCAAATCTATGTTTTTTGTGCCATTAGACATTTCATTTAATATTTGAATATCTACCTTATCAATTTTGTAGCTTTGATTTGATTTATTGTTTAATAGTTTGGTTATTTTATTCCCATAATAGACTTTATTTTGTAAGAGCTTAATAACAGCAGTAATAAAATCTAAGGATGATATCTCTCCTTTGAGTAAAAACCCTTCTGGTTTTAATGAGTTTAAAACACTATTAATTCTAAAAGCGTCATCATAAGCTGTAAGCACTAACAATTTGGTTTTAGGAGAAGTTAATCGTATCCATTTACCTAAATCTTCGCCAGTATTCATGTTACTAATACTACATTTTGGAATGCTTAAATCTAATACAACTAAATCATAGAAAGTTTCTTTATTTGTTTGCTTAATTTTTTCAATAGCACCTTTAAAATTGGTAGCATAGTCTACATTTAGTTTAGCATCACTAAAATTTGAAAATCCAAATTTTAAAGCTGTTTTGTAGCCGTCGATTATCATTAAATGGTCATCGACGATTAAAATAGAATGTTTATTTTTCATTTATAAAATAGGCTAAAACAAATTTTAGTGGGAGATTAAGAATTGCCTAAAATTCTATCTATGTTAAACAAATTTTTGTATAAATGTAATTAAAATCACACAAAAATTAATTATATCTATTATTATTTAAAAATAATATTCTATTAGATAAAAATCAGATTAAGTGTCCCTTTTGTTGTCTCCTTAAAACCAAAAAACCCTGTAAATCAAATGTTTACAGGGTTTAAAAGTGGTGCCTCCAGGAATCGAACCAGGGACACAAGGATTTTCAGTCCTTTGCTCTACCAACTGAGCTAAGGCACCAGTTGCTTCATTACTAAAGCGGATGCAAATATAAATTCATTTTTAGTATTACCAAAAAGAAAATAACAAAATTTGATTTTATAAATTTGTCTTTTCTTAAGTGCCTATGAATCTTATAGTAGACGTCGGTAATACGCGTGTGAAATTTGCAGTTTTTGATAATAATCTTCTCAAATGGAAGAAGAGTTTCCTGCTTTCTGACTTAAAAACAGAATTTGAAGCTGTAATAAAACAATTCCCAAAAACTAAAAGGGCGATAGTATCTTCTGTAGGTCGCTTATCTAAAAAAGATATTGCTATCATAAAAAAAGATTTAAAACTCCTTGAATTAGATTCAGAAACAGAAGTTCCTTTTCAAAATAATTATAAAACACCAAAAACTCTAGGTGTTGATAGAATTGCCTTAGTTAGTGGCTCTGTGCTAAAATCCCCAGATCAAAATGTATTAATTATTGATGCTGGCACTTGTATTACTTACGATTTTATTACAGATAAAAATGTATACCTAGGCGGTGCTATATCTCCAGGGCTAAGACTACGCTATAAGTCTTTGAATAATTTAACAGCAAATTTACCGTTGTTAGAGACTAAGGTTCCAAAAAGGATAACCGGTAATACTACAGAATCATCTATTCATTCAGGTGTAGTTTTAGGAACAATCTATGAGATTGATGGTATTGTTAAGGCATACAGCGAAAAATATTCAGATTTAACAGTTATTTTAACAGGAGGAGATGCCAAAATGTTGTCTAAACAATTAAAAAGTAGCATATTTGCCAACTCGGATTTTCTGCTTGAAGGTCTAAATTATATTCTAGAATTTAATTCGTAATAATGATTAAAAAATTTGTTGTAGTTCTTATTGCAATAGTTGGTTGCTACTCTTATGCTCAGCAAGGTACTGCATCACCATATTCTTTTTATGGTATAGGTAGCTTGAAATTTAGAGGAACTGTAGAGAATCGTGGAATGGGTGGTATAGGTTCTTACATTGATAGCTTACATATCAATTTAAGAAACCCAGCTTCGTATGCAGGCAAAAACTTAAAAGCTGACCCTTATAATGGTGAGAGTAGACCAGTTAAGTTTTCAGTTGCTGGTTCATTTAGTAGTATAGGATTAGAAAGTAATACCGAATCGGAAAGTGCAGGTACATCAACATTTGATTACATAGCTGTATCAATTCCTTTAGGAAGATTTGGAGCAGGTTTTGGTTTGTTACCTTTTACTTCAGTAGGTTATAAACTTCAGGATATTAACTCAGCTCAAAATAATAGAATAGACTATAGATATGAGGGCGAAGGAGGTCTGAATAAAGCTTTTTTTAGTTTAGGTTATCTTGTGAATGATAATATATCAGTTGGTGTAGATGCTAATTATAATTTTGGAAATACTCAAAATAGTGCTATTCAATTTGTTTATGACAGCGATGGAAATATCGTACAATTTGCAACAAGAGAAAATAACCGTTCAGATTTAAGTGGTCTCAACTTTAATATCGGAGCTGCATATAAAGGAAAAATAAACGAAAAATTAGAGTTATCAGCAACAGCAACTTATTCACCAGAAAGTAGCTTAAATTCAATTAATGACCGCTCGATATCTACACTAATAGTCTCTACTCTTGGTGATGAGTTTGTTCAGAATACTATAGATGTAGACTTAGCAGCAAGTAATTTAGATGAAACAGAATTAGATTTGCCATCTAGATTGTCATTAGGGCTTGGTATAGGCCAAACATCGAAATGGTTTATCGGAGCCGAGTACGTAGCTCAAAACACGAGTGTATTTAATAATCCAATATTTAGTACAACTAATTCTTCTTTCGAAGATGCGTCATCATTTGCTATTGGTGGTTTTTATTTGCCAAACCACAGGTCGCTTTCAAGTTACTTTAAACGAGTTACTTATAGAGCTGGAGCAAGATTCGAAAATACTGGTTTAGTAGTAAATAATGAATCTATTGATGAGTTTGGCATATCTTTTGGATTAGGATTACCAATAGGACCACAGTCAGGATTGTTTTCTGAAGTAAATCTTGGTTTTGAGTATGGACAAAGAGGTACTAAAAACAGAGATTTAATACAAGAGAAATTTTTTAACTTCAATGTCAGTTTATCGCTAAGTGACAGATGGTTCCAGAAAAGAAAATATAACTAACAAAAAATTAGAAAGATGAAGACTAAAATTACATTAATCCTTATAGCTCTTGTCTTTGGCTTTAACACAAGTTACGGTCAGCAAGACGAAGAGTGTATGAATCACCTGTCTATTTTCAGTTCTTATGTAAAGAACAAAAAATATGACGAAGCCTATGAGTCTTGGATGAAAGTGAAGACTAAATGCCCTCAATTTAATAGAAATATTTATGTAGGTGGTGAAAAAATCTTAGATCACAAAATCAAGAATGCAACAGGTGCAGAAAAAGTACAGTTTATTAAAGATCAGTTAGCCTTATTTGATGATTACAATAAATATTACGCATCTAAGCTTCCGTTAGGAAAATTACAATACGAAAAAGGAAATCTATCTTATACCTTTAAAAAGGAGTTAGGTTTATCTGATGAAGAGCTTTATAAGATTTTTGATAAAGGATATACAGAAGATTTAAAGAACTTTAAAGATGCAAAAGCTTTATATACATATTTTACTCTTAAGGTTAATATGTATGAAAAAAGTTCAAAGTCAACAAAAGATACTCAAGACTTATTTGATAAGTATGATGATATAACTGATAAGATCGAATATGAGGTTGGTAAAGCTTCTGAAGGCTTGAATAAAATTATTACAAAAGAAGAATCTGGGGCAACTTTAACAAAAAAAGAAGGTCAGTATAAGCGCTTTTACGAACAAACTCTGAGTGCTTATGATAAAATCTCAGGAAGTTTGGATACAAAAATTTCTGAATTAGCAACTTGCGAAGTTCTTATTCCTTTATATCAAAAAGATTTTGAAGAAAATAAAAATGATACAAAGTGGTTACAACGTGCAATGAATAAGATGGGACAGAAAGATTGTACTGATGATCCAATGTTCGAAAAATTAGTAGCTCAGAAAAATACTGTTCAGCCTGATGCAACAACTGCATACTACTTAGGTGTTTTGAACGAGAAAAAAGGCAACATGTCTGAAGCTAACAAATATTATACACAAGCAGAAAGCCTTGAAACTGACCCAATTAAAAAGTGGAAATTTGTTTATGCAAGAGCTGATAAAAACAGAAAAGCAGGTAGATTAGGTAAAGCAAGACAATTATACAGAGAAGCATTAAAGCTTAACCCATCAAACAAAAATCCTTATTTAAGAATTGCAGGTATGTATGCATCAAGTGCCAATAATTGTGGTTCTGATGCGTTTGCTAAAAGAGCCGTGTATTGGGCAGCAGCAAATGAAGCAGCAAAAGCTGGTGGTTCTGGTGCTAGTGCAGTAAAAAGATACAAAGCTTTAGCTCCTGATAAAACTATGGTTTTTTCTAAAGGAATGAATTCTGGTGATTCAATCAAAATTGGATGTTGGATTGGAGTTACTGTTCGTGTACCTTAATAACTAAATGAAAATAAAAAAAATACATATTATATTTAATACAGTCACGGCATTAGTCGTGACTGTATTTTTTTCATGTAAAAATAACTTCAAGGATGTTCAGCAAGTAGGTGTATTACAAAACGAGCCTGTTGGAGTTGCAGATACCATTAATTTAAAGTACACAGATTCTTTTCAGTTAAGAGCAAATTTATTGAGTCCAAAAATGCTCGATTATTCTAATCGTGATTTTGCATTCTCAGAATTCCCAAAAGGAGTGGAGCTAATAATTTATGATAATGACGGTAACAAGAGTAGAATCTTTGCCGATTATGCCATAGTTTACAGCGAAACAGATTTAGTGGATTTAAGAGGTAACGTCATCTTAGCAACTCATAAAAAAGATTCGTTGTTTACCGAACAGATGTATTTTGACCAGACAAAAGAATGGGTTTTTACAAATAAAAATGTCCGATTACGCTCTGAAGGAACAGATATCAACGGCATTGGCTTTGATTCAGACAGAAACTTTGAAGAATACGAGATGTTAGCTATGCAAGGTGATATCGAAGTCAATAATTAACTACCTTTGTGCTTTAATATTTAGAGTTATGCTTAAAGCACTAAAATTTTTTCAATACGCATATATCATATTCGCAATAATGTTTGCCTGGGACGCCATTTCAAATTGGTCAACAGACAGAAGTCGTAGTTATATATCGTTATTATTTGCAGCACTTGCAGTATTTATGTTTTTCTTTCGTAAGCGTTTCAGAAAAAAGTTTGATGACCGTCAGAAAAAATAATCTATGACGACTGATGCTATAATAATCATTCTTTCATTAGTATTATCCGCCTTTTTTTCAGGAATGGAAATTGCTTATGTTTCGGCAAATAAAATTCACATAGAGTTAGAGAAGAAACAAGGTGATTTTTTAGGTAAATTATTAGGAAAACTTACAGCAAAGCCATCAAAGTATATTACGACGATGCTCATTGGTAATAATATAGCTCTTGTAATTTATGGTTTTAAAATGGGTGAGGTTTTGGTACAATGGTTCAAAACTTTTATACCGTCAGAGTATAATATTATTAATTATCTGTTTTTAGATTTAGAGTTATTATCACAAACTGTAATTTCTACTTTAGTCATTTTACTTACAGCAGAATTTTTACCAAAAGTGTTTTTTCAGATTTATTCTAATACTTTACTTAAGTTTTTTGCGCTTCCAGCTTATATATTCTATCAATTATTTTCATTTATTTCTGAATTTGTAATTAGGATTTCAGATTTTATATTAAAGACATTCTTTAAAACTGAAGGTGATGCAGTAGAATTGGCTTTGACAAAAGTCGAGTTGGGGAATTTTATTACAGAGCAAATGGAGTCTGTCGAAGAACACGATGAGGTGGATAGCGAAATTCAAATATTTCAGAATGCACTTGAATTTACTGAAGTAAAAGCTCGCGAAGTTATGGTGCCGCGTACCGAAATAACAGCAATAGATATTTCGGATTCTATTGAAAATTTACGTCAGTTGTTTGTAGATACTGGATACACTAAAATTTTGGTTTATAAAGATTCGATGGATGATATTTTAGGTTATGTACATTCTTTTGAGTTATTCAAAAAGCCAAAAAGTATCAAGTCTATTTTAATAAAAGTAGTATTTGTTCCAGAAACAATTTTGATTAAAGATGTACTAAATTTATTGACCAAAAAGCGTAAAAGTATTGCTGTAGTTATCGATGAGTATGGAGGTACATCAGGCGTTATGACCGTTGAAGATATAATAGAAGAGTTATTCGGTGAGATTGAAGATGAGCATGATAGCGTAGCTTTAACGGAAGAGCAACTTGCTGAAGATAGTTATAATTTTTCAGCCAGATTAGAAGTCGATTATCTTAACGAAACCTATAAAATCAATCTTCCTGAGGGAGAATCCTATGAAACTTTAGGTGGATTAATTGTCAATCATACCGAAGAAATTCCTCAGTTAAAAGAAACGATTATTATCAAAAACTTTAAGTTTACAATAACAGAGGTTTCATCAACAAAAATTGATAGTGTTCATCTTAAATTAATACCTGAAGATTAATCCCTTTTTATTAGACCAAAAAAGAAGCGACATCCTTTTATTATTTGGTATAAAATGTTATTTTCGCACACTTAATTTCAACAAATTATATACCATAAAATGGCAGTTTTAAATAAAATCAGACAGCGTTCGCTAGTATTAATTTTAGTAATCGCATTGGCATTATTTGCTTTTGTTATTGGAGATGTTTTTAGAAACTTAGATTCTAATGGCGGTCCTCAAGACATTATAGCAACAGTAAACGGTGAAGACATCAAAAGAGAACCATTTATGTTTGCAGTGCAAAATATGCAGCAACGTACAGGTCCAAATACTTCAGAAACTCAAGTAAAAAACAATATTTACAACCAAGAGTTAAGACGTATAATAATGAATTCTGAGTTCGAAAAATTAGGGCTAACTGTTGAGAAAGATAAAATGCGTCAATTGTTAGAAACAAGTTTTGGTAATTATCCAGAGTTTCAGAATCAAGACAGTATTTTTGATGTTAATAAGCTTAATGCGTTTATTGCCAACTTAAAAGATATTCAGCCACAAGGTGCGCCTTTAAGTACTTTTACTATCAATTATGCGCAGTGGACTAACAATGAGCAATCATTAGCTAATAACTCATTAACGCAACAGTATTACAACTTAGTAAAAGCTGGTGTCAATGCAACTGTAACTGAAGCTGAAGATGATTATGCAGCTGGAGCTCAAACTCTAGATTTAAAATATGTTCAAGTTCCATATACAACGATTGCAGACAGTTTAGTGACTGTAACCAAGTCAGACATTAAGTCGTACATGGAAAGAAACAAAGAAACTTACAAAGTAGATGCTACTAGAGAAGTTTTATTTGTTGAGTTTAAAGAAGAAGCTTCTGTTGAAGATGAAGATGCTATTAAATCTGAACTTTTAGCTCTAAGAAGCGATAGACCAGAATTTAATGAAACAACTAAAGCTGTTGACACTGTATTTGGTTTTGATAACACTAAAAATATCGAAGCTTTTGTAAATTCTAATTCTGATATTAAATATTCAGCTGACTTTTTTAGACCTGCGCAATTAGGTGCTGCTAAAGACAGTTTGTCAAATACAGCTATTGGCGAATATTATGGGCCATATAAAGATGCTGGTTACTACAAGTATTCTAAAGTATTAGATAAGGCAAGCAAAGCTGATTCTGTAAAAGTACGTCACATTTTAATTCCTTTCGCTGGTGCATCTAGTGCTGGACCTGATGTTGTAAAAACAAATGAAGAAGCAAAAGCAACGGCAGACAGTATTTACAATGTATTAAAAGGTAACCGTTCTAAATTTACAGATTTATTAGAATTATCTTCTGATAAAGTGAGTAATGAAAAGGAAGGTGTTATAGAATTTGCATACAACCAAGGATTTGCACCTGCTTTTAAAGCGTATTCTTTTGATAATAAAAAAGGAGACATGGGTGTAGTTGAAACAAGTTTTGGTCACCACATCATCGAAATACTAGACCAAACAGCTTTCAATAACACATTACAATTAGCAACTGTAGCACGTAAAATAGAGCCTTCAGAAAAAACAAACGATGATGTTTTTAACGCAAAACAAAAATTTGAAATTGCTGCTGAAACAGGAGATTTTAGAGAATTAGCTGCTGAGCGTAATCTTGCTGTTAAGCCAGTAACTTTCAAAGAGCTTGACGAGAACATTCCTGGATTAGGAAGTCAAAGACAGGTAGTGCGTTGGGCATTTGATAACGAAACTAAAGTTGGTGACTACAAGAGTTTCACAGTAGCTGGTGTTGGTTTTATTGTTGCACAGTTGGTTGATGTTAATGAAGAAGGTTTGATGAGTGTAGATGATGCTACTGCTACAGTAAGTACAGCTGTTCGTAATGAGAAGAAAGCAGAAATGATTCGTGAAAAAATTACTGCTGGTGCATTAGCTGATATTGCTACTGCACAAGGACAAACTGTAAAATCTGCAACTGGAGTTACAATGAGTAACACTACTTTATCTGGTGCAGGTGCTGAACCTAAAGTAATTGGTGCTGCATTTGGATTACAAGAAGGTGAAGTTTCTAAGCCTATTGATGGAAATAGAGGTGTATATGTTTTAGAGGTTACTAAAGTAAATGAAGCTACTAAATTAGAAAACTATGCTGCTATAATAGCACGTTTAAGTAATACTCGTAAAAACGGTGTACAAACTAAAGTATATTCTGCACTTGAAGCTGCTGCCGAAATTGAAGATAATAGAGCAAAAACAGTATACTAAAAATATATTACTTATAAACATAATGGAAAAGCCTTTGCAATATGCAAAGGCTTTTTTATGCTTTTATCATTTTATGATATGGGATTACTGTAGGATAACCTTTAGCTTCAAAATAATTTTTAGGATTATTTTTTGAAGTAACCATTATAAAATCTCCACCCCAAGCACCTAGACTTTTTATAGCACCTTCGAAATCCTTAAAAAGAGCTTCTTTAACTGGTTTTAGATGTATTATTTTTGAAATGATAGACTCATGCTCAATTATTAAGGCATTAAAATCGTTCAAATTTTCGCAAGAAATCATTTTTTCTGTAATACTATTAACTTCTAATATTGAAGCTTTTAAATCACCTTTAAAGTTCCTGTAAGCTACTATGCCTTCACGACTATTTTGCTTTTGATTAAGATAAACAAAATAAATATTCTCTTTAAAACTAGGGTCGAAATCAACTTCAGTAACTAAAGGATTTTTGTCTCTTAATTGGTAAGTGATAGCATTGTCATTTTGAGCACAAGCAATATCATAGCCACTACCTCCAAAAGTCAGTTCTAATAATTTGTAAGCATCAACATTTGTCCAATTGGCAATATTATTAATTAGAGTAGATGAAGTACCTAATCCCCAACTTCTATTAAAATCTTGAGTAGTATTAATATCGAAACCGTTATTAAGTTTGAAGAAATTAGGGTTTAGAGAATTTACACTCCTTAATATCTCAATAAGTCTTTGCGATATTTCATTACTGGATGTGTAATCATTAGATAATATATTTTTAATTAAAAACTTGTTATTAAACCAAATGTCATTGTGCTCATCAAAGCTTTCCCAGATTATATAATTGCTATTGTTATTTTTTATTAAAAGTTGCTGACCAAAAGACGTAGGCAAGGCTAGAGCTTTTGCGCCATCTAGAACTAGATATTCTCCAGTTAACAGTAGTTTTCCGTTGCTTTTGAATTTAGTCATCAATTACGCTCTCAATTTTTCAATGGCTTCGACTACAGCATTATGTGTGACTGTATTGTTTTTAAAATGGTCAATAAGCCGTTTTTTTTCGGTGTCGTTTGCTTCAAACTGATTTAAGATATTCATTAAGTGCATCTTCATATGTCCTTGCTGTATTCCAGTCGTAGTCAATGATTTTAAGGCTGCAAAATTTTGAGCCAATCCAGCAACAGCGACAATCTTCATTAAATCTTTTGCAGATGGCTTTCCTAGCAACTGCAATGCAAATTTGACTAATGGATGTAAACTCGTCAATCCACCTACGGTACCAAGAGCTAAAGGTATTTCTAGCCAAAAAGTAAAAGTATCATCATTAATACGACAACGGGTTAAGCTTGAATATTTACCATCTTTAGAGGCGTAAGCATGCACTCCGGCTTCAACTGCTCTAAAATCATTTCCAGTAGCTAAAACCACAGCATCAATACCATTCATAATGCCTTTATTATGTGTTACAGCTCGATGAGGTTCTACTTCGGCAATCGAAACTGCTTGTTTAAATTTTTCTGCAAACTCTTCAGGATTAGGTATGTCTTTGTCTTTTAAATCGCTAATCTTACAGCTAACTTCAGCTCTGACTAAGCATTGCGGAACATAATTTGATAAAATGCTCATCACAATATTTAAGTCTTTAATATTATGAGATTTTGCTTCATTCTTAAAAGTTTCAGCAAATTGCTCTAGACAAGAATTAATGAAATTTGCTCCCATAGCATCAAGCGTTTCAAAAGTCGCATGTAGCTGATAGTAATTGTCTAATTCTTTGGTTTTGTCACGTAATTCGATATCTAAAATTCCACCACCGCGACGCTCCATGTTTTTTGTAATCGAAGAAGCATCCGAGATAAGTTTAGATTTTATAGTATTAAAATAATTTTCCAATTCGGTTTTATCGCCATTAAATGTAAAATGAACTTGTCCGATTTTTGTAGTTGATATTACTTCAGCTTTAAAGCCACCACGTTCATACCAAAATTTTGCAGCTTTGCTAGCTGCTGCAACTACTGAGCTTTCTTCAATAGTCATAGGTATGGTGTAAAGTGTATCGTTAATCAAAAAGTTTGGTGCCACACCAAGTGGTAAATAGAAGTTAGTGATAGTGTTTTCAATAAATTCATCATGCAATTTTTGCAATTTTTGATTAGAATTCCAATATTGAGTCACTAAATCACGAGAGTTGTTATCGTTGTTAAAGTAAGTCTTAAGTATCCAATCAACTTTTTCGGTTTTGGTCAATTTAGAAAATCCAGAAATGGTCTTATGCATGATTAATTTTATTTAAAAACACAAAGATACTAGGATTGGTATAATATGTGTTGCATGTTCTGCAATATTGCCGATTTACTGTTAATAATTCGGGTTTTTTGCATATTTTTTAGTAAACTTGGCATTGCTTTATTAAATAACGAAGATTAATGAACTACACACGTTTTTTTGCCATTATTGGTTTTTTGGTTACGACTCTTGTAACTGCTCAGAATAAACAGATTAGCTTAGAAGAGATTTGGAATGGTACGTTTAGAACCGAAGGTATGCAAGCGCTACACTCAATGAATAACGGTAAGCAATATTCGGTTTTAAACCTTGATAGATCAAGCAGAACAACATCGATTGACATATACGATTATAAAACTTTAGAAAAAGACAATACATTATTAAGCTCATCAGATTTATCTGAAATTGGAGCTTTTTTTGATTATAGCTTTAGCGACGACGAAACCAAGATTTTACTAACTACAAAGTCACAACCTGTATTTAGACGTTCGACTTTAGGTGAGTATTACATATACGATACCAATACAAAAAAACTGACTAAGCTAAGTGACGACTTAGTGCAAGAACCAACATTTTCTCCAGATGGAAGAAAAGTAGTATACGGTTTTCAAAACAACTTATACGTTAAAGATTTAAGTTCTGGTGAAGTTAAACAATTCACTTTTGATGGTGAAAAGAATAGCATAATCAATGGTATTACGGATTGGGTTTACGAAGAAGAATTTAGTTTTGTCCGTGCTTTTGATTGGAACGTGGATAGCAATAAAATTGCTTTTATAAGATTTGATGAAACTGAAGTGCCAGAATTTTCTATGGATGTTTTTGGTTCAGGATTATATCAAACACAACAGGTTTTTAAATACCCAAAAGCCGGTGAAGCAAACTCTAAGGTGTCTTTGCATTTATATGATTTAGATACTGACAAACTTTCTGAATTGAAAGCAAATAAAGATTATCAAGATTTTTACATTCCAAGATTAGAATGGACAAATGATGCTAATATTTTGAGTGTTCAGTATATGAATCGTCATCAAGACGAATTAGATTTATGGATGATTGACACATCAAATTCTAGTTCAGCTTTAGTTTTAGCAGAAACTGATAAAGCTTATGTCGACGTTACTTTTAATCTTACTTTTTTAAAAGACAATAGTTTTATTTGGACAAGCGAGAAAGATGGATATAATCACATTTATCACTACGACAAAAACGGAAAGCTTATCAATCAAGTAACTGATGGAAATTGGGAAGTGACTAATTACTATGGTTTTGATGAAAAGGCCAATACTATTTTTTATCAATCAGTAGAAAACGGTTCAATAAATCGTGATATCTATTCTGTTAAATTAAACGGAAAAAATAAAAAACGCTTATCAAAACGAGATGGAACAAACAGTGCTTCTTTTAGTGCTGACTTTACTTATTTTATAAACACACATTCTAGTGCTACTTCTCCACAAGAATATACACTTAATGATTCTAAATCAGGAAAACTGATTAAAAGTATTAAAGACAACGATAAGTTGGCAAAGAAAGTCACCGATTATAAAACTTCAAAAAAAGAGTTTAGTACGATTTCAGTTAACGGAAACGACTTAAATATGTGGATGATAAAGCCAGCAGATTTTGATCCAAATAAAAAATATCCGCTTTTTATGTATCAGTATTCTGGACCAGGTTCTCAGCAGGTAGCAAACCGTTGGAATGGTGCAAATGATTATTGGTACCAGCATTTAGCGCAAGAAGGTTATATTGTAGCTTGTGTAGATGGAAGAGGAACAGGGCTTAAAGGTGCAGAGTTTAAAAAGGTAACTCAAAATGAATTAGGTAAATACGAGGTTGAAGACCAAATTGAAGCGGCTAAAAAGCTTGGTGCTTTACCTTACATTGACGAAACTCGAATGGGAATTTGGGGTTGGAGTTATGGTGGTTTTATGAGTAGCAATGCGCTTTTTAAGGGTAATGATGTATTTAAAATGGCGATAGCTGTTGCGCCGGTAACCAGTTGGAGATTTTACGATACTATTTATACAGAACGTT
Source organism: Winogradskyella sp. PC-19 (assembly GCF_002163855.1). Lineage (NCBI taxonomy): Bacteria > Pseudomonadati > Bacteroidota > Flavobacteriia > Flavobacteriales > Flavobacteriaceae > Winogradskyella > Winogradskyella sp. PC-19. The sequence continues at coordinate 2,424,445 of NZ_CP019332.1, forward strand.
ATATGACAACACCTCAAGAAAATCCAAACGGATATGACGAGAACTCTCCAATAAACCATGTCGATAAACTTAAAGGAGACTTTTTATTAATTCATGGATCTGGTGATGATAATGTACATTTACAGAATACCATGCGTATGGTTGAAGCATTAATTCAAGCTAATAAACAGTTCGATTGGATGATTTATCCTGATAAAAATCATGGAATTTATGGTGGTAATACAAGATTACATTTATACACAAAAATGACTAATTTTATTCATAAGACACTCGGAGATAAACGAGAGAAGTCTGAAAATAAGGAAAAGTCGAAATCTAAAATTAAAGGATAAACTAACTAAATACTAACTAATATAATTATATATGGAATTTAAATTTGGAGGTTCTGAAACGAATCAAAAGACAGTATTAGGTCATCCATCTGGCCTTTTTGTTTTGTTTTTCACAGAAATGTGGGAGCGTTTTTCTTATTACGGTATGCGAGCATTGCTTGTGTTATTCTTAACTGCAGCTATCTTAGGTGAAGGCGGTTGGGGCTGGGAACGATCAGAAGCATTAGTCCTTTATGCTTGGTATACAGGCTTGGTATATATAACACCAATTATTGGAGGTTTTATAGCTGATAAATTAATGGGGTATCGAAAGGCTGTCGTATTAGGAGCTTTACTAATGACACTAGGTCATGCTTCAATGGCTTTAGAAGTTACAGCTGATACCTTTTTCTATTTAGGATTAGGATTGCTTATTATTGGTAATGGTCTATTTAAGCCAAATATTTCTTCAATTGTTGGTCAATTATATAAAAATCAAGGAAAAGAAAAAGATGCGGGCTATACTATTTTTTATATGGGTATTAATGCAGGTGCGTTTTTAGGTATTCTTTTATGTGGTTATATAGGTGAATCTGTTGGATGGCATTATGGTTTTGGACTTGCAGGTATTTTTATGTTTTTTGGAATGTTACAGTTCTTCTATGCTCAAAAAATATTTGGAAATATTGGTTTGTCTCCAAAAGATGCTGAAGACTTAGACGATGTTATAGAGGATTCTATAGAAGATACAAAAGATGCTATTGAAGCAGTAGCTGACCATGCATCAAAGTCTAAAGTTACAGCTGATAGATTAAAAGTTATTGGTGTATTTTCTTTCTTTACTATTTTCTTTTGGTGGGCCTTTGAACAAGCAGGTGGTTCAATGACCATATTTGCTGCGGACTATACTGATAGAGTTTTAGAAGGTAGCGGAGCTACAACATTTAAAGTATTTAATACCTTATTAACCGTAGTGCCAATGTTAATAATAACATGGGTTTTAGTAATGCTCTTTAAACAAACTTTTAAGAAATATGCATTATCCAACATGTTCTTAGGAACAAGTTTTGTGATTATTTGGGGAATAGTTATTTGGATGCTTGTGAGAGAGTTTAATGCAGAAGTGGCTGAAGTAAAAGCATCTTGGTTTGGTATTCTTAATTCCTTCTTTATAATTGCTTTTGCACCATTGTTTTCTAAAGTATGGGAAAGTAAATATAATCCAAGTGGTCCTGTTAAGTTCGCGATTGGATTAATTTTATTAGGTCTTGGTTTTGGTATTTTGTCATACGGCTCAATGGGAATTCCATTAGGAGCTAAATCAGCTTCAGTAAGTATGATATTCCTAGTTTTAGCATATTTATTTCATACACTTGGAGAACTTTGTGTATCTCCTGTAGGTTTATCTTATGTAAGTAAACTAGCGCCGCTTAAGTTGGTAGGTATGATGTTTGGTATTTGGTTTGTAGCGAATTTTATAGCAAATTTTGCAGCAGGTATTACAGGTAGTTACATTGACCCAATTGTTGAGGAATATGGAATGGCAACTTTCTTTTTGATATTTACAGCTATACCAGTTGGGGCAGGAGTTATAATGTTGATTTTAAACAAAACATTAATCAGAATGATGCACGGCATCAGATAAATATAAATAATAGTTAAAACAAAAAACGCTCTACATAGGGCGTTTTTTATTTTGTAAGTTTGGTCTAGTAATTGCTACAAACTGATTATGATGAAAAAGATATTTTTAGGAGTGTTTGTATTGCTAATGGCAATCAACGTATCAGGACAAGAAATAAATTGGATGACTTTTGAGGAGGCAATTGCGCTGCAAAAGAAAACTCCAAAGAAGATTATGGTAGATATGTATACAGTTTGGTGTGGGCCATGCAAAATGCTAGACCGTGATACATTTAAAAACGAAGATGTGGCAAAATATGTCAACGAGCATTACTATGCCGTAAAGTTCAATGCAGAAGGTAATGAGGAAGTGAATTTTAAAGGCGAAGTCTTTACCAATCCTCAATATGATCCAGCTAAGGCCAAAAGACGAAACGCACCACACCAGTTATCTAGATATTTTAGCATTCGTTCTTATCCAACAATTTTGTTTTTAGACGAAGAAGCAAATTTTATAACTCCGGTTGTAGGTTACAAAACACCTCAACAATTAGAAGTCTTTTTGACTATTTTTAAGGATGATAAATACAAGGAGATAAAAACGCAAGAGGCTTTTAATAAATACTACGAAACCTTTAAACCAACATTTTCTAAAACTAAATAAGATTATTTTCTTAATATAAAAGCTCCCTTTTCATATGTACTATGAAAAGGGATTTTTTTATTTATACAAGTTGCTTTCCAACGTTGTACATACGATTTGTGATTACTAGCGTCTGCGATTATATACTCCGGTCTTAATGAGTCAATCAATCGGTTAAGATTCACTTTAGGAGAATTAGTAAGTAAAACATATTTAGGTTTTAACTGCTTTAAATTATATATACCTAGACTATCAATAATTAATAAATAGTCATTATCAATATTATAAATAGAGTTTAAACTATCAATGGAAATGGATTTTATAAAATTACCAACTTTATAATTTTTAAATAGTTTATCAGACTTAATTTTAGTAGTGTCAAAGTTATGCGTAAGGTGTAGATTTTGATTCCTTTTTTCGCCTACAATGGTTGCTCTACTTTTATTAAAAACCACAAATTCATAAGTACTGTTTTTATATTTATTAAAAAGTATGACACTTGAAAATAGTAGAATACTCAGTAATGCGTAATTCAATGATTTTACTGTTTTCTGTTTCCAAAGATATATACCACTAATCAAAATAAGATAACTTGCTATTACATGATAGAAACTAAATGATATATCTTTTAAAAGAAAATTTTCGAACTTTGCAACCCAAGCAATAAATGTATTTAAAGTTTCTATGATAAAGCCAAATCCCCAAACAGCAAATTCTGGTAATTTATCCACTAATGCCAACGCGATTACTAAAATGCCTAAACCTAGAATGGCACCTAGGATTGGGATAATAACCAAATTAGATACAAAAAACAGCCCTGGAAATTGATGAAAATAAAATAACCCAAGCGGCGCAACACCTAGTTGTGCTGCGATAGTTACAGTCAAAATCTGCCAAAACTTATCAAAAACTATATTTGGAGCTTCCCAAAATTTGTAAAGTATAGGTTGTATACTTACAATTGCCAAAACGGCAACGTAACTCATCTGAAAACCAACATCAAAAATATATATAGGATTTACCAATTGCATAAGAAATATAGAGATACTTATCGTATTATAAATATTGGTTGGGCGTTTGAGAAATTGAGCACACGTAATAATGCTAAACATTGTTACAGCTCTTGTTACGGATGGTGAAAGTCCAGCAATAAAAGCAAAACACCACAGAATCAGAATAATCAACACTGGTTTTATAAGGTGCTTTCCATACTTAAAACGGTGTAAAGGCTTAAATAACCAGGTCAAAATGATAAAAATTATACCAACATGTAAACCAGAAACTGCTAAAATATGTATAACACCAGCATTGACATAACTATTGTATATTTCAGGGCTAATATCCTGTCGTTGCCCTAAAAGCAATGCGTTTATAATAGATAATACGTCAGGTTTAAAACCATATTTTTCTAGTTTATTATTAATTGTAATTCTAAAACTATCAGCATAGCCATTGATTGATTTTGACGTGTTTTTTAATCGAATTATCTCATCACTGTTAAGGTATAGCTGATGATGAATATTTCTTTGTTTTAGATAGTTGTTATAATCAAATTGATAAGGGTTTTTTGGTTTGACAACTTCAGTTAGTCTATCGTTGGTAAAGTAAATATGGTCTATTTCTAAAGTTTTGGGAATCGAATCTTTTTTTAGATTTATAAGTATTTGTCCAGATGTTTTTTGGTCGTTAAGACATAAAACTTCAGCGACATACTTCGTGTTATATATATCCGGTTTTAAGCGCTTTGTTACTTTAAAGCTTAAATTATTATAGCTTTTAAAATCATCTTCGGAGTTTGTGTAATGCGAAGATTGTAGTGTTTCATCATGAATTTTTGTAGCAAAAACTCCAATGGAAACGAAAGTTAAAAACACAAAACTTCCAAAAACTAATGTAAGTTTATTGCGTTTTGAAATAAAGAAACTTATACAAAATCCTACAAATAATATCGAATATAAAAATAAAATGATTCTTGGCTGTATATTAAAATAAAAGCCAATTAGGACTCCTAATGTTAGGTAAATAGTTAGTTTTATGATATTAAAATTGAGTAACTTCATTACAGAAAGTTACTACAAAATTTTTATTTATAGATATCGCCTAGCTTGAACATAAGCGAGATACCAATAGCGTTCTGAGATTTTTGATATCATAACGCCACGACTCGAAGACGCATGAATAAATGAGATTTCACCTCGATTTACATGTGTTACTATCCCAACATGATTGACTTTTCGGCTATTCTTTTTTGTTGCAAAAAATACTAAATCACCTTCCTGAATTTTTTTTATATCAATCCAATTGCCAGTATTTGACAAGTCTCTTGTGGTTCTAGACATAACAATGCCGTTCTCGCCAAATGCGTTATAGATTAATCCACTACAATCAATACCACGTTTACTATTACCGCCATATTTGTATTTAGTCCCTTTATAAGATTTGGCTTCTCTGATAATAGCTTCTGCAGTTTTTGAAATTGATTTTGATGAAGACTTCGGTTTTTTTGTAACAACTTTTGTTGTTTTATTTGAAGCTCTTTTTTTACGTTGTGATTTGTTCTGGGCAGATTTACAACTGCTTAACGAAATAATTATGATGAGTAGGACGTATATTTTCTTCATTAAGCGATAGCCTTGTATATCAGTTTTGCAGTGTTTTCACTGGCGCCTTTTCCGCCAAGCTTCTTCTCCAGTTCAAAATAATCAAGAAATAATTGCTCTCGTTTTTCTGAGTTTAATATGGATTTTAGTTCTTTTTTTAGACGCTTAGTATTCAAATCGCCCTGGATTAACTCGGTCACAACTTCACGGTCCATAATTAGGTTAACTAAGGATATAAATTTCAATGTAATTATACGCTTAGCAATTTGATATGAAATAGTATTTGCTTTGTAACAAACCACTTGCGGGACTTTAAATAATGCGGTTTCTAGTGTTGCTGTTCCAGAAGTTACAAGTGCGGCAAATGAAATGCTGAGTAAGTCATAAGTTTTATTATCTACAAATGCGATGTTGCGTGACTGAATTATTGATTGATAGAAACTAAAATCTTGACTTGGTGCTCCTGCAATTACGAATTGATAGTCTGAAAAATCATCGACTACGCTTAGCATGACATCAAGCATCTTCTTAATTTCTTGCTTTCGACTACCTGGTAAAAGCGCAATAATAGGCTTGTTGCTGAGTTTATGTTTTTTTCTAAAGACCATTTCATCAACTAAATTTCGGTTAGATACAGCATCGATAAGCGGATGTCCAACAAAATTTACATTATAGTTATACTGGTCATAAAAAGGCTTTTCAAAAGGTAAAATGGTATACATCGCGTCAACATCACGCTTTATTTTTTTAACACGACCTGCACGAGACGCCCATACTTGTGGTGAAATATAATAATGAGTTTTATAACCTTCTTCTTTTGCCCATTTGGCTATTCTTAGATTAAAACCAGAGTTATCTATAAAAACAATAACATCAGGTTTGAAAGCTTCAATGTCTTTTTTGCATGACTTTATAAAACCTAAAATGGTTTTAAGATTCATAATTACTTCAGCAAATCCCATAAAAGAGCGCTCTTTATAGTGAGTTACTAATGTACCACCAACAGCTTGCATTAAATCACCACCCCAAAATCGAATGTCTGCTTTTTTATCTTCTTTGAATAAAGCCTTCATAAGATTGGATCCATGTAAGTCTCCAGAAGCTTCACCAGCTATGATATAATATTTCATCTATATTTTGATTTACTGTCATTTCGAGCGGAGTTGAGAAATCTCTATTAAATTTATATGTTTTAAGATTCAAAATCCCAAGAGTTTAGTTGCTGTATGGCATGATGAGCTGTCAAATCAAATTGCACAGGCACAACGGATACATAGTTGTTTTCTAAAGCCCATTCATCTGTATCTTCACCATTATCCATGTTAACAAACTTACCAGTCAGCCAATAGTAATCTCGTCCCATAGGATTTGTGCGTTTGTCAAACTCTTCTTCCCAATTAGCACGTGCTTGTCTACAAATTTTTATGCCTCGTATATTTTCTTCTTCTGTATTGGGTATGTTCACGTTAAGAACAACATCTTTTGGTAAGCCATTATTTAAGACATTAAGCGCTATTGTTTTTACAAAAGCTTTGCTATGTTCAAAATTAGCACTCCAATTATAATCCAGTAACGAGAATCCAATTGCAGGGATACTTTCGATGCCAGCTTCTAAAGCTGCACTCATTGTACCAGAATAAATAACATTTATGGATGAGTTAGAACCATGATTAATTCCAGAAACACATAGGTCAGGTTTTCTGTTTAAAACCTCTCTAACTGCTAGTTTTACACAATCTGCAGGTGTGCCAGAGCAACTATATTCAGTTTGTGGGCCATTGTCGATTTTTACTTTTTCGACATGTAACGTCGAGTTAATAGTTATCGCATGTCCCATTGCACTTTGCGGGCTATCGGGTGCAACTACGACAACATCTCCGATTGTGTTCATAACACTAATTAGAGTTCGAATTCCTGGAGCAGTTATGCCATCGTCATTAGTTACAAGAATTAAAGGTCTTTTTGACATTTATGGAGTTTTAGATTCCTTTCACAAAAATACTAAAATAGCGAGTAAAAGCTAGAGTCAGCTGGTTTAACAAAAAATTAGTAGCAGTTTGGTTTTATGGCACGGTTTTTTCGTCTATTTTAGTCAACTATATGTTGAAAAATGTTTTCAATTTTAAAAAAAAAGAATACACATGCGAGGGAAATACAAATTTTTATTGTTAGCACTACTAATAGCATTTGCTTCATGTAGCTTTACAAGTAAAGTCGATGCAGGAGATGGAGATAAAGATAAGTTGTTAGTTAGGTTAATTACGTATTTATTAGATCAAGGGCATTTTGCACCTCAAGATATTAATGACGAGTTTTCAGTTCGTGTCTATGATGATTACATCAAGCAGTTAGACCCTTTTAAACGTTATTTCTATCAGTCGGATATCAAAGAGTTTGAGACTTACAAAATCGAATTAGATGATCAGCTAAAAGCTTACGATTTGTCATTTTTTGACATGACTCACAAACGTTTAATCGAAAGAATTGAAGAGTCTAAAGAAACTTTCGGGAAGATTTTAAACAAGTCTTTTGATTATACTAAAGACGAGGAATTTGATTCTGATTATGATGAATTAGATTACGTAAAAAACAAGCGTGAAATGAAAGAGCGTTGGAGAAAACAACTTAAGTTTTCTACGATTGCTAATTACGACGAAGCTATTGAGAACAATAACATAATGGCTGAAGAGGATGATAGTGTTGAATTGAAATCTGAAAAAGAATTAGAAGCAGAAGCAAGAGAAACAACAAGAAAATCGCTAGAAGAGCTATACACATATATGGAAGAGCGCCAACGAAAAGATTGGTTTGGCGTTTATATAAATGCTGTTGTCAGTGAGTTTGACCCACATACATTTTATTTTAATCCAGAAGATAAAGACCGTTTTGATAGAGATATGTCAGGTAAATACGAAGGTATTGGTGCGCGTTTACAGCGTAAATTAGATGTTATTTCTATTAGTGAGTTAATTAGTGGTGGTCCAGCTTGGAGACAAAATGAATTAGAACCAGGTGACCAGATTTTAAAAGTAACACAAGAAGATGAAGAAGAAGGTGTTAATATTATTGGTATGCGTCTCGAAGATGCAGTAAAATTTATTCTGGGAGAAAAAGGAACAACCGTTACATTAACAGTAAAAAAAGTTGACGGAACTGTACAAGATATTTCTATTGTTCGTGATGAGGTCGTATTGGAAGAAACTTATGCAAAGTCGTCGACGGTTATGAAAGACGGAAAAAAATACGGTCTTATTAATCTACCGAGTTTCTATGATAACTTTGACTCTTCTAATAGAATTAGTTGCTCTATCGATGTGAAACGGGAAATAGAAGCACTAAAGAAAGAAGGTATAGAAGGTGTTATTTTAGATCTAAGAGATAATCGCGGTGGTTCGTTAGGAGCTGTTGTAGATATGGCTGGATTGTTTATTGAAGAAGGTCCAATTGTTCAGGTAAAAAGTACTGCAGAACCAAAAAGAATTTTAAAAGATACTGATAAGTCTATCGTCTGGGACGGACCTTTAGTGTTAATGGTAAATGAATTGTCAGCATCAGCTTCAGAGATTTTAGCAGCAGCTATGCAAGATTATAAACGTGCAGTTGTAATAGGAAGTGAGCAAACTTTTGGAAAAGGGACAGTTCAAAGAGTTGTAGACTTAAACAGAATGGTCCGTAATAATTCTAATGGAGATTTAGGGGCAATTAAGTTTACTACTGATAAGTACTACAGAATTGATGGTGGCTCTACACAACTTAAAGGCGTAAAGAGCGATATCATTGTTCCGGATCGCTACAAATACATAGGAATAGGAGAACGTACACAAGACAATCCATTGTCATGGGATAAGATTGATTCTGCGGATTACAATCTATGGGAAAACTATTATGATTATGATGCGGCTATTTCTAAAAGTAAAAAACGTATCGAAAATAACGAGCAATTAAAGTTAATTGATGAAAATGCAAAATGGATAAATGACATTAGAGAGAATGAAACATTTTCGTTGAATTATGAAGCTTATAAAAGACGTTTAGAACTTAATGAAGAGCAAGCTAAGCGTTTTGAAAAATTATCTGACTATAAAACTGACTTAACTTTTAACTCTTTACCTTATGAGTTAAAGTTGGTTGAAAAAGACTCAATCTTAAAGGAAAAACGCAAGCGTTGGCACGTAAGTTTAAGTAAAGATGTTTATGTAGAGGAAGCTTTAAATGTGCTTAACGATTTAAAATTATCTTATGCTATAAAAAGTAATGTAGCAAAAATGAAGAACTAAAAGTCTGACAATACATGTCAAAAACTAATAATTCATTATCACAGTTAGCGCTCCAAAAATTCAAAAAGAATATTTGGGGCGTTTTCAGTTTTTGGGTAATTGTTGCTATCGGTTTGATGTCTGTTTTTGCTTATGTTTTGGTGCCAGATAATTCAAAAAATGCAAATCAGATGCATTTGTCAATTCATTCAAAATCACCTGGTTTTAAAGTCGAAATGTTAGAAGTTCCTAGTGATATTAAAGATGAAACTTCATTTGTATCTAAACTATTCTTTGGAAAAAATAGTACTACAACAGAGATTCCTATTTCTGATTATAAGGTAGAAAAAGAAAAATTGATGTATACCGAATACGCTTCTGATGGTTTGATAGGTCAGAAAAAAAGTTTACCCTTGACCATTTTCGCTGACAACAATTATATGAATTTTATAAAAGAAAGAACTTTTGTTTTTGGTACAGATAAGTATGGTCGAGATTACTTAAGTCGTATTTTAATTGGTGCACGTATTTCTTTTTTTATAGGTTTTGTGGCTGTTTTTATTTCTTTAATAATTGGCCTTTTTATGGGAAGTTTAGCAGGTTATTATGGCGGAAAAGTAGATGTATTTATTATGTGGGTTATTAATATCACATGGTCAATACCAACATTGCTTTTAGTCATAGCCATTACGCTGGCCTTGGGTAAAGGTTTTTGGCAAGTCTTTATTGCCGTAGGTTTAACGATGTGGGTCGAAGTTGCTAGAGTAGTGCGTGGTCAAATTATTGGTGCAAAACAGCTGCAATATGTTACTGCGGCAAGAGCTTTAGGTTTTACAGATTTTAGGATAATTACCAAACACATTTTACCTAATATTATGGCGCCGCTTATCGTGATTTGTGCGGCTAATTTTGCAGCAGCTATATTAATAGAAAGTGGATTAAGCTTTTTGGGTATTGGTGCGCAACCACCTATGGCTAGCTGGGGAGCTATGATAAAAGACCATTATAATTACATCATATTAGGTAAGCCTTATTTAGCTCTAATTCCTGGTATTTGTATTATGGTTTTGGTAATGGCTTTTATGTTAATTGGAAATGCATTACGTGATGCTTTAGATGTTAAGAGTTAATTTCCCTTTCTCAGCTGCTCAATCTCTTCATTAGTCTCACCAATAAATCCTAAAACATCTTCTTTACCAATAGTTTTGCTAGACGATGTTACAAAATGCGGTGGTAGTTCTTCCCAAAATTGCAATAGATTATTACAGTAATCTTCAACGTGTCTTTCTATGGTCTTTGGCTTTAGTTTGTCAGCTTTTGTAAAAATGATAGAAAAAGGTATTTCATGTTCACCTAAGTATTGCATAAACTCTAGGTCTATCGGTTGAGGTTTGTGTCTAATATCAATTAAAACAAAGGCAGAAACTAACTGGGTACGTTTTTCAAAATAATTAGTAATAAATTTTTGAAATGTCTTTTTTGATGACTTTGAAACTCTTGCATAGCCATAACCCGGCAAGTCAACCAAAAACCAATTTTTATTAATTAGAAAATGATTAATAAGCTGTGTTTTTCCTGGTCTTCCAGAAGTCTTTGCTAAGCTCTTGCGACTAGTCAACATGTTTATTAGCGAAGATTTTCCGACATTACTTCGACCAATAAATGCATACTCAGGAAATGGTTGCGTAGGGCATTTTGAAACTTCTGAGTTACTTATAATAAATTCAGCTGATTTTATTTTCATAGCGCAAAGTTAAGCATCTTTATATAAAAGAACTTGTGTTGAAAATGTTGTAAGTGTTAGTTTTTAAAACCTTCTAGATTCTAACCAGCCAAATAGAATATCGTTAAACGCATTAGGATGTTCCATCATAGCAGCATGACCACATTTGTCAATCCAAAATAATTCTGAATCAGGTAATAATTCATGAAATTCATCTGCAACTTCTGGTGGTGTTACGGTATCATTCTTTCCCCAAATGATGCAAGTAGGAGTTTTCATTTTTGGCAAATCCTTTGCCATATTGTGTCTAATGGCACTTTTTGCAATTGCTAAAGTTTTTATGAGTTTGTTTCTATCATTTACGGTTTCATAAACTTCGTCAACAATGTCTTTAGTTGCTACTTCAGGGTCGTAAAATACGTCTTGGGCTTTTTTCTTGATGACTTCGTAATCACTACGTTTTGTGTAACCACTTCCCATAGCGCTTTCGTAAAGCCCAGAACTACCAGTGATTATGAGACCTTTTACTTTTTCAGGATATAGTTTTGTGTGATATAGTCCAATGTGTCCACCTAGTGAATTTCCTAGTAATAATACACTATCATAACCTTTGAAATCGATAAATTTCTTTAGGTAATTTGCAAAAGCTTTCACATTAGTTTTCAAAAGTGACATAGTGTAAAGCGGTAATTCTGGAATTACTACTTTATAACCTTTAGCACTGAAAAAATCAGTAACGCCATCAAAATTACTAAGTCCACCCATAAGTCCGTGAAGTACTATGATTGGTGTTCCTTCGCCTACTTCGATGTATTTAAAATCTCCTTCTTCCTTTAAAAGGTGTGCCATGCAAATTAGTTAGTATAGTTTGAAACAAATATAGTTAAATACTTGGGATTATAACTTCTATATCTGCTCACATTTTATTCAAAATATCGACGCTTTATCGTTAAGTGTTAAGTATGTTTTTTGTCGAAAAAACAAAAACTTATTAACAAATGTGGTAGAATGTGGTAAAATGTGGGTATTTTTTCGATATATTTGATTTGCAAATTGAATTGCAACCTTTTTTGACCCAATAGATTGAACGCATTAATAGGAACATACGAAGTAAAAGCAGATGCCAAAGGAAGGCTTATGCTGCCAGCTGTTTTAAAGAAACAGTTGGCTCCTGTGATGCAATCTGGTTTTGTGTTAAAAAGAGCTGTTTTTCAGCCATGTCTAGAGTTGTATCCAATGCCAGAATGGGAAAAGTTGATGCAAAAAGTAAATAAGCTCAATCGTTTTAATAAAAAGAATGATGCTTTTATTCGTCGCTTTACAGCTGGTGTCAAAGTTGTAGAGGTTGATGCTACTGGTCGATTATTGATTCCAAAAGATTTACTAGCGTTTTCTGGTATAACCAAACAAACTGTTTTGGCTTCGGCAGTTAACATTGTTGAAATATGGGATAAGGATAAGTATGAAAAAGCTATTGATGACGCAGCGCTTGATTTTGCAGATTTAGCTGAAGAGGTTATGGGACAAGATGATAGTGAACATGGAGTATCATAATGCAGTTTTACTAAAAGAAACAGTCGATGGTCTTAATATAAAGCCAGATGGTGTTTATGTTGATGTCACTTTTGGTGGTGGTGGCCATAGTCTAGAGATTTTAAAAAGGCTTGGGCCAAATGGAAGACTTTACGCTTTTGATCAAGATGCAGATGCATTAGGTAATGCTATTGATGACGATAGATTTACACTTATAAACGAAAATTTTAGATATGTAAAGCGTTTTTTGAAATTTCATGGCGTAAAAGAAGTTGATGGAATCCTTGCTGATTTCGGGGTCTCTTCTCATCAGTTTGATGTTGCGGAACGAGGGTTTTCTACAAGGTTCGAAGCAGATTTGGATATGCGGATGAATCAGGATAGCGCACTTTCAGCTTTCGATGTCGTAAATACTTATGAAGAAGAAGATTTGAAACAAGTATTGCTTCAATATGGTGAGTTAAGGCAAGCGCCAGCAATGGCAAGAGTGATAGTTGAAGAAAGAAAAAATCATGAAATAAAAACAAGCGAACAGCTTAAGAGAGTTTTAAAACGCTTTCTAAATCATAGAAAAGAAAATAAAGTATTAGCTCAGATTTATCAGGCTATACGAATAGAGGTAAACCAAGAGATTGAGGTTTTAAAAGAATTGTTGCAGCAAACGCCAGAGATATTAAAAGTTAATGGTCGGTTAAGTTTTATCTCTTACCATTCTCTAGAAGATAGATTGGTAAAACGCTATATAAGAAACGGTTTGTTTGAAGGTGAACCAGAGCGAGATATGTTTGGCAATTTCGAAGTGCCACTAAAAAAAGTAGGAGGACTGATAGTTCCTTCAAAAGAGGAAATTAAAATTAATAACAGAGCACGAAGTGCAAAACTAAGGATAGCAGAGAAATTGTGAAAAAAAGTATCTACGGCATATTAAGAGGTACATTTCTAATCAGTGATGATTCGTTCAAAAATTGGCGGGTCATTCTTTTTATTTCTGGACTAGCCATAATTATGATTGCAAGTGCTCATAGTGCAGACAAAAAAGTATTTGAAATATCAAGGTTAAGTGACGAGGTTAAGGATTTACGCTCGGCTTTTGTTGATGGTCGCTCAAAACTGATGAGATTAAAAATGGAATCTACCATTATAAAAAAAGTAGAAGAAAAAGGGTTGGAAACTTCAAAAGTTCCGCCTAGAAAAATAAAAATTATAGCACAAGATTAACATTGGCAACAACAGAAACTAACATATTAAACAGATTGTACTTCGTAGCAGGCTGTATGTTTGTCTTTGCACTTGCCGTTGTTTTTAAGTTGTGTACAATTCAGTTTGTCGACGGTGATAAATATCGTGCGATGGCGCAAAAACGTTCTGTTAGAGCATTTGATATTCCTGCGAATCGTGGTAATGTGTATTCTGCTGATGGTAGCTTGCTTGCGACATCTATTCCAAAATATAATATTGGTATAGATGCTGTAACGTCTTCAAATAAAAATTTCAATAAATACATAAAACCACTTTGTGATTCATTGTCAGTTTTTACAGGAAAGTCTTCTGGTAGTATTGAGAAAAAAATAACAAAAGCAAGAAACACAAAGGATCAGTATTTGTTATTGCTTAAAAATCTATCCTATTCGGAGTTTGTAAGAGTTCGGGATTTTCCGCTTTTTAAATTAGGATCTATACGTGGAGGTTTTGTGTATGATCAAACAACAAAACGTGAACATCCTTTAGGAGGCATTGCTGAGCGTTCGATTGGATACGAACGGAAAGACGAAAACAACTATTACACACGTGTTGGTATAGATGGTGCTTTTGGTAAGGATTATTTACGAGGTAAAAATGGTAGACGTCTTAAGCAAAAAATTGGAAAAGGTGAATGGAAACCTATTAGGGATGTCAATGAAGTAGAGCCACAGAATGGCTATGATATTTACACAACCATTGATGTAAATGTTCAAGATATAGCACACCACTCTTTGTTAGGTCAGCTGGAAAAGTATGAGGCTGAGCATGGCTGCGTAGTAGTAATGGATGTGAAAACAGGCGAAATAAAAGCTATTTCTAATTTGGGTCGTAACCGTGAAGGTAAATATTACGAGCGTCTTAATTATGCCGTAGGCGAAAGTCATGAGCCAGGTTCTACTTTTAAAGTTATGGTAATGATGGCAGCCTTAGAGGATAAGGTAATTGATACTTCTACTGTAGTTGATACTAAAAACGGACGTAAAAGATTTTATGGACGTGATATAAATGATTCTGGAGCTGGTCATGGAAAAATTTCTGCGGCAAAAGCTCTAGAAGTTTCTTCGAATATAGGTCTGGCTACTATTATTGATGATAATTATAAAGACAAACCTCTTAAGTTTTTAAATAGACTTTATTCGTGGAGATTAAATGACACATTAGGTGTTTCGATTATTGGAGAAGGTATTCCTGATATACCTAAACCAGGTGATGAGATCTGGAGTAAAAATGCATTGCCCTCTATAGCTTATGGTTACAATATGAAATTGACACCTTTGCAAACATTAGCTTTTTATAATGCTATAGCTAATGATGGTCAGTTGATTAAGCCAAGGTTCTTAAGAGCAGTTAAAGAGTTTGATAGAGATATAGAAGTTTTTGAGAAGGAAGTATTGGTAGATAAAATTTGCTCCGACCAAACACTTTTCAAAATAAAAGACATTCTAAAAAATATAGTAGTAAGAGGAACAGGAAAGAAGCTGTATTCTGAAACATTTTCAATGGCAGGAAAAACTGGCACAGCCCGAACTGACTATGGAGATTACGATGCGTGGTTAAAAGACCGAAAATATGTGTCATCATTTGCAGGATATTTTCCGGCGGAAAATCCTAAGTATTCATGTATAGTGGTTATACATAAACCAAGCACTAAAGTTGGTTTTTATGGCGCCGATGTCTCTGGGCCAGTTTTCAAACGAATCGCACAAAAAATATATACCGACACACCTTTAATTGATGAGATGCAGTCTGTCGAATTTAATAATCCTCAGGTTGTTCAAGATTTTGAGAAATTCAACTCAATTTCAAATAAATACAAAACCATTATGCCAAATTTAGTAGGTCTTCCTGCTATGGATGCTGTTGCGTTTTTGGAGAATATGGAAGTAAAAGTAAAAGTAAAAGTAAACGGAAGTGGAGTCGTTACATCACAATCTATTTCAAAAGATATAAAGCTTAAGTTTAATCAAACCATTGTTTTAGAAGCATCTTGAAACCTTTAAAAGACATATTGTATAAGGTTACTATTAACGCAGTTGTGGGTAGCACTAGCATTGCTATAAATAAAATTGAATTCGATTCACGAAAGATAGAATCTAATGATGTTTTTGTAGCGATTGTTGGTGCTATTTCTGATGGACACGATTATATCAACAAGGCTATTAGTGATGGTGCTAAAGCAATTGTATGTCAGATGTTACCAGAAGATTTGGTGGCTGATATTACATACATAGAAGTCGAAAATTCTAATAAAGCTTTAGCCTTTATGGCAGCCAATTATTACGAAAATCCTTCAGAAAATTTAAAGTTAGTCGGTACAACAGGAACTAACGGAAAAACTACTGTTAGTTCTCTATTATACCAGTTATTTAAAAAAGCAGGTTATAAAGTTGGGTTGTTATCTACGGTAAAAATTATGGTAGATAATACAGAGTATAAGGCGACACATACCACGCCAGATTCTTTAACTATAAACAAGTACTTACAGTTAATGAGCGAAGATGGTGTAGAATTCTGCTTTATGGAAGTGAGTTCTCATGGTATTCATCAAAGTAGAACTGAAGGGTTGTATTTTACTGGCGGAATTTTCACAAACTTATCTCACGACCATTTAGATTACCATAATTCATTTGCGGAATATAGAGATGTGAAGAAAGCGTTTTTTGATGCTTTGCCAAAAACGGCATTTTGCTTGGTGAATACTGATGATAAAAACAGTCTGGTAATGATCCAAAACACCAATGCAAAAAAATATACTTACGCTTTAAAAACGTATGCAGATTACAAGGCTCAAATCTTAGAAAATCAATTTGGAGGATTGCTTTTAAAGTTGAATGATAATGAGGTTTGGACAAAACTAATTGGAAATTTTAACGCCTATAATTTGTTGGCAATTTATGCCACTTCAGAATTGTTGGGGTTAGATAATGAAGAAAGTTTAAGATACATAAGTGAGTTAGAAAGTGTAAGCGGACGTTTCGAATATTTTGTGTCCGAAGAGAAAATTACAGCTATTGTTGATTATGCGCATACACCAGATGCACTAAAAAACGTGCTAGAAACTATCAATGCGATACGGACTAAAAACGAAGAATTGATTACAGTCGTGGGTTGTGGTGGTGATAGAGATGCCGAAAAAAGACCTAAAATGGGACATATAGCTTCAGCTTTAAGCACAAAGGTCATTTTTACAAGTGATAACCCTAGAACGGAAAATCCTCAAACAATTATAGAAAATATTGAAGCTGGTGTAGAACCTCAGAATTTTAAAAAAGTAGTTTCAATTTTAGATAGAAAACAGGCTATAAAGACGGCGTGTCAAATGGCGCAACCCAATGATATTATTCTTATTGCTGGTAAGGGTCACGAAACCTATCAAGAGATAAATGGTAAAAGATCAGATTTTGATGATTATAAAGTCGTAGCGAAATTATTAAGGCAATTGCAAAAGTAAAACTATGTTATACTACCTATTTGATTATTTAGAAAAACAGTTCCAGTTTCCTGGAGCAACACTCTTTGGGTTCTTAACATTTAGGGCAGCTATCGCGATGATTTTGTCTTTGTTGATTTCTATTGTTTATGGAAAAAGAATTATCAAATTTCTTCAGAAAAAACAAGTCGGTGAAACAATTAGAGATTTAGGTTTAGAAGGTCAGGCCGAAAAAGCAGGGACACCAACAATGGGCGGCTTAATCATAATCCTAGCAACATTGATACCAGTGTTGTTACTAGCTCAATTGGCAAACATATATATCATACTGCTAATTGTGACTACGATTTGGATGGGAGCAATTGGTTTTATAGATGATTATATCAAAAAATTTAAAAACAATAAAGAAGGTTTAAAAGGACGGTTTAAAGTCCTTGGACAAGTTGGTTTGGGTATAATCGTTGGAGCAACATTATATTTTCATCAAGACGTAACGATGAAGGAAAAGTTACCAATTGAGCAACAAAAAGTACTGCTTGCTGAAAATCCAGACATAGAGCCTTTTAAATTATTTGAAGCTGAAGAAAAGTCAACAAAAACAACAATTCCTTTTGTTAAAAATAATGAGTTCGATTATGCAGATTTGATTACATGGATAAGTCCAAGTTTAGAAAAATACGCATGGGTTATTTTCATTTTAGCAGCAATATTTATAATTACAGCAGTGTCAAATGGTGCAAATTTAACAGATGGTATTGATGGTTTAGCTGCAGGAACTTCAGCCATTATTGTCCTCACCTTAGGAATCTTTGCTTGGGTTTCTGGTAACATTATTTTTTCAGAATATCTTGATATTATGTTCATTCCAAGAGTATCAGAAATTACAATTTACATCGCTGCATTTGTTGGAGCATTAATTGGATTTTTATGGTACAATACATATCCGGCGCAAGTATTTATGGGCGATACCGGAAGTTTGACCATTGGAGGAATTATAGCTGTTATTGCAATTGCAATTCGTAAAGAATGGTTAATCCCTATTCTGTGTGGAATATTTTTAGCAGAAAATTTGTCAGTAGTCATGCAAGTCAGCTACTTCAAATACACGAGAAAGAAATTTGGTGAAGGCAGGCGCATTTTTAAGATGTCGCCTTTACATCATCATTATCAAAAATCAGGATATCACGAAAGTAAAATAGTCACAAGATTTTGGATTATCGGAATTCTTCTAGCCATTTTAACCATTGTGACATTGAAAATTAGATAGATGAAAAGGCTAGTGATTCTTGGTGGAGGAGAAAGTGGAGTTGGTACAGCACTTTTAGGAAAAGCAAAAGGATACGATGTTTTTGTTTCGGATAAAGGCGAAATAAAAAAGAAATATAAGGAAGTTCTTATACATAATGAGATTAAATGGGAAGATAAACAGCATACAGAATCAAAAATTTTGAATGCAGATGTCATAATGAAAAGCCCTGGAATTCCTGATAAAGTGAGTTTGGTTCAACAAATTCGCGAAGCTGGAATATCGATCGTTTCAGAGATTGAGTTCGCTTCAGATTATACAGATGCGACTTTAGTTGCAATTACAGGAAGTAACGGTAAAACAACAACTGCAAGTTTAGCACATCATATTTTAAAACAAGATCTTAATGTTGGTTTAGCAGGAAACATTGGAGACAGTTTCGCAAAGCAAATCTTAGAGGGAAATTACGATAACTATGTGCTAGAGATAAGTAGTTTTCAGTTAGATGATATAAAAGATTTCAAGCCAAAAATTGCAATTCTCACAAACATTACCCCAGATCATTTGGATCGCTACGATTATAAGTTTGAAAACTATATCGCTTCAAAATTCAGAATTGTAGAAAACCAAACGGAGGACGATTTTTTCATTTACGATGCAGATGACCCAGTAATTGAAGACTGGATGAAATCACACGTCATTAAATCTCAAAAATTACCATTTTCATTAACTAAAGTTGTTGAAAATGGAGCATATATAAAAGACAAAGAAATAATAATAACTATAGATAACAATCAAATAATTATGCCAATAAAGAAACTAGCATTAGACGGTAAACACAACGTTAAAAATGCAATGGCTGCATCAACGGCCGCTCATTTGCTTAAGATTAGAAAGCAAACCATAAGAGAAAGTTTAGAGAACTTTCAGGGTGTGGAGCATCGTTTAGAAAATGTACTTAGAATTAATAAAGTGCAATACATAAACGACTCAAAAGCTACTAATGTTAACGCTACTTATTTTGCATTAGAGAGTATGCAAGCGCCTACAGTTTGGATAGTTGGTGGTGAAGATAAAGGTAACGATTACAAAGAGCTTTTTCAGTTTGTGAATGAAAAAGTAAAAGCAATCATTTGCCTAGGTGTCGATAATGGAAAACTTATGGAGACTTTTGGGAATATGGTCGACGTAATTATAGAAACTCAGTTTATGAGTGAAGCTGTAAAAATTGCTTATAAAATAGCGAGTGCAGGTGATAATGTGTTGCTGTCTCCAGCTTGCGCAAGTTTTGATTTGTTTGAAAACTATGAAGACAGAGGTAGACAATTTAAAGAGTCGGTTCGTAAATTATAAATAATTAATGCAGACTTTGTTTCAAAATATAAAAGGGGATAGGCTTATATGGGCGATAGCTGCTTTGTTGGCTGTTTTCTCATTTTTGCCTGTGTTTTCTGCTGCTAGTAATTTGGCATATACTGGTGGTTCAGGAAGTACATTTCCTTATTTGTTTAAACATGGTGTGCATCTTTTTTTAGGATTTAGTATTATGTATGCTGTTCATCGCATACCCTATCGTTACTTTAGAGGTTTGTCTATGGTTATGATTCCTATAGTTATAGTTTTATTGATTGTAACAGTACTTCAGGGTACAACTATAGATGGAGCTAATGCAAGTCGATGGATTAAAATTCCAATTGTAAATATGTCGTTTCAAACATCAACATTGGCATCTGTTGTTCTAATGGTATATGTGGCGCGTTATCTATCTAAAATCAAAGACAAAGAAGTAGGTTTTAAAGAAACTATTTTGCCATTATGGATGCCGGTTTTTGTTGTACTAGCCTTGATTTTACCAGCTAACTTTTCAACCACAGCTATAATTTTTGCTATGGTAGTTTTGTTGACTTTTCTCGGAGGATATCCAATTAGATACTTAATGGTAATCATTGGTTCGGGAATAATGGCGTTAGTTTTATTTGTTTTAGTAGCCAAATCTTTTCCAGATGTAATGCCTAACCGTGTCGATACATGGATAAGTAGAGTTGAGAATTTTGCCAATGGTGAAGACACGGAAGAAGATTACCAAATTGAAAATGCTAAAATAGCTATAGCAGTAGGTGTGACGCCACAAGGTCCAGGCAAGAGTAAGCAAAAGCATGTATTACCCCAATCGTCATCAGATTTTATTTTTGCAATAATAATAGAAGAGTATGGGCTTTTCGGAGGTGTGTTTTTACTTACAATGTATTCTTGGTTTTTATTTCGGATTGTTATTGTGTCTCAAAAATCAGATACCATTTTTGGAAAACTTTTGGTACTTGGTGTTGGTTTGCCAATCGTATTTCAAGCATTAATCAATATGGCAGTTGCAGTAGAGTTGTTTCCAGTAACAGGACAGACCTTACCATTAATAAGTAGCGGAGGTACATCAATTTGGATGACTTGTTTAGCTATAGGAATCATAATAAGTGTTAGCGCAAAGCGAGAAGAAATAAAAGCAAAAGAAGGTGAAGAATCGGAGGATAATCCTTTAGATATTTTATCAGAAACAATATAAGATTGAGTCAAAATAAATCAACATATAATTTTATTTTATCTGGTGGTGGAACAGGCGGGCATATTTATCCTGCAATAGCAATTGCAAATGAATTAAAGTCACGGTTTCCTAATTCAAAATTTTTATTTGTTGGTGCAAAAGACCGAATGGAAATGGAAAAAGTTCCACAAGCAGGCTATAAGATTGAAGGACTTTGGATTTCTGGTATTCAACGAAAACTGACTTTAAAGAATTTGATGTTTCCTTTTAAATTAATGTCAAGTCTATTTAAGTCTAGACGAATTATTAGTAAATTCAAACCAAATGTTGTAATAGGGACTGGTGGTTTTGCAAGTGGTCCTTTACTGCAAGCGGCAAACTCAAAAAATATTCCAACACTTATTCAAGAACAGAATTCATATCCTGGAATTACAAATAAGCTATTAAGTAAAAAAGCAAATAGTATCTGTGTGGCTTATGAAGGTTTGGAGCGTTTTTTCCCAAAAGAAAAAATTGTTTTGACAGGTAACCCAATCCGAAAAGACTTAATAGAGATTGAAAGTAAAAAGGTTTCAGCTCTGAGTGAATTTAACTTAGATGAAAATAAAATTACACTTCTTGTCTTAGGTGGAAGCTTAGGAGCAAGACGTGTAAATCAACTCATTGAAAGTAAGCTGGAATTTTTTAAAAATCACGATGTGCAATTAATCTGGCAATGCGGAAAATTATATCACGAGCAGTACAGTAAATACAAAGTACAAGATAATGTACAAGTACATGCGTTTCTAAATAAAATGGATTTAGCTTATGCGGCAGCTGATATTATTATCTCTAGAGCAGGTGCAAGTTCTGTCTCTGAACTTTGTGTCGTTGGTAAACCTGTGATTTTTATACCATCACCAAATGTTGCAGAAGATCATCAGACAAAAAATGCGCAAGCAATAGTTAATAAAGATGCAGCTATTTTAATTAAAGAAGTACAGCTAGATACTGATTTTGATAATGTATTCGAGCAACTTTTAAAATCGAAAAATACAAGAAATAACTTAGGTAAGAATATTAAGAAATTAGCATTAGTTAATGCAACTATCGATATAGCAGACGAGGTAGAAAAGCTTTTGAAAAGCCTATCTTAATCTTCCCAGAGGGAAGAAATGAATATGAGTAAACAAGAGAAATATACATACAACAGTGAGCAAGTCCTTTCCTCTGGAAAGGATTTAGGAAAGGCCTTTGTCTATTTCATAGGAATCGGCGGTATAGGCATGAGTGCTCTGGCGCGCTATTTTGTGGCTAATGGAAATAAGGTTGCTGGTTATGATAAAACACCTTCGGATATTACAAAAGCTTTAGAGAATTTGGGTGTCTCGATTCATTTTGAAGATGATATAAATAGTATTCCGGCTGAATTCAAAAAACAGTCTTCAACCTTAATAATCTATACACCAGCTATTCCCAAAACACACTCAGAATTCAATTACTTTTTAGATAATGGCTTTAAGGTGAAGAAGCGTTCAGAGGTTTTGGGTGATATTACTAAAAATACATTTTGTTTTGCTGTTGCTGGTACTCACGGTAAGACTACGACAACGAGTATACTTGGGCATTTACTAAATGAATGTAGTGTAGAGATGACCGCTTTTTTAGGAGGAATCAGTGAAAATTATAACTCAAACCTTATCGTTAACGGTACTAAAGTGACAGCTGTTGAAGCCGACGAATTTGACCGTTCATTTCTAACGCTGTCACCAAATTATGCATGTATTACCTCAATGGATGCGGATCATTTAGATATTTATGGAGATGCTTCAGAACTAACAAAATCGTTTAAAGATTTTACAAAAAAAATAAAGCCAAATGGAAAGCTATTTGTTAGAAATGGTTTGCCAATTGAAGGAATAACATATGGTATTGAAGATAATTCAGACTATACAGCACAAAATATTAGAATAGAAAATGGAACTTATATTTTTGATGTAAAAACCCCAGAAACTATTCTAAAAGATTTCAGATTTAACCTACCTGGTAGACATAACTTGTCTAATGCATTGATAGCATTGGCGATGTCTGTAGAATATGGTCTCCCTCGACCACAGCTCGCCAAAGCTTTAGCATCTTACAAAGGCGTAAAGCGAAGATTTACATATCAGATCAAAACTGATGATTTAGTTTTTATTGATGATTATGCACATCATCCAGAAGAAATTAATGCAGTACATCAAGCAGTTAGAGAAATGTATCCTGAAGAAAAGGTACTAGCAATATTTCAGCCACATCTTTTTTCTAGAACTAAAGATTTTGTAGACGAGTTTGCAGAAGCTTTGTCTCAGTTTGATGAAGTGATACTTCTAGATATTTATCCTGCAAGAGAATTGCCAATCGACGGTGTTAATTCTTCTTGGTTATTAGGAAAAATATCTAATCAAAACAAAGTATTAAGTGGTAAAAAAGAGTTAGTACAAAATATTAATGCCAGTTCTGCCAAAGTTATTTTAACCATTGGTGCTGGAGATATAGGAGAAGAAGTAAAAACGATTAAAAAAGCATTGTGTGTTGAAAGTTAATTGTGGTTACATAAAAGTATTGGTTTTACTAGTGATAGTAGGGTTTTTGTATGCTTTTACAAATACCAGAAATAAGTCACGCATCATCACAAAACCAGAGGTGAAATTTTCAGGTTCGGCTAACTTATTTCTTACACATGATAATGTTAGTAAATTGTTAATACAAAATCCAAGTGGTCTTAATAATGACACTAAAGATATTATAGATTTGAATGTATTAGAATCTGCCCTAAATTCTAATCCAATGGTGAAAAATGCAGAGGTCTTTATGTCGGTAAATGGAAGGTTAACTGCCGAAGTTGAACAAAAAAGACCAATAGCAAGAGTATATACAAACGCTTCATACTATATTGATGATGAAGGTTCGTATATGCCGCTATCAACAAATTATTCAGCAAGAGTGCCGCTAGTAACAGGTACGGTTTATAAAACCAAGCTAGATAAAATTTACAAAATTGCAATGGTTATAGATGCAGATGAGTTTCTAAAGCAGCATGTCATAGAGATTAATCAAGATGCAGACCAAAACATAAGTTTAAGATTGCGGAAATACGATTTTAGACTAAACTTTGGAAGCTTAAACAAGCTTGAAAAGAAGATAAATAATTTTAAAGCTTTTTATAAAAAAGCAGTAAATGATAAGACAATAAACACGTATAGTAGTGTAAACTTAAGGTTTGATAACCAAGTGATATGCACCAAAAAATAAATTATGGAAAAGCATAATATTTCGGTAGGATTAGATATAGGAACCACAAAGATTGTGGCTATGATTGGTCGAAAAAATGAATACGGAAAAGTTGAAATTTTAGGCGTTGGTAAATCTAAAAGCTTAGGCGTTCATCGTGGTGTTGTAAATAATATTACACAAACAATTCAATCTATTCAGCAAGCAGTTCAAGAAGCAGAAGTTGCCGCTTCAGAAAAAATAGAAGGTGTTACTGTAGGTATTGCAGGTCAGCATATACGCAGTTTACAGCATAGTGATTATATCACAAGAGCAAATTCGGAATTGGTGATTGATGAAGCCGATATTGATCGTTTAATTAACCAAGTTCATAAACTTGTAATGCTTCCTGGAGAAGAGATTATTCATGTTTTACCACAAGAATTTAAAGTCGATGGTCAGGCCGAAATTACTGAGCCAATTGGGATGTATGGTGGAAGATTAGAAGCAAATTTTCATGTCGTTGTTGGTCAAGTATCTTCAATACGAAATATTGGGCGCTGTGTAAAAAGTTCTGATTTAGAATTAGAAGGTATCACACTTGAACCATTGGCTTCAGCAAATGCGGTTTTAAGCCAAGAAGAAAAAGAAGCAGGTGTAGCTTTAATTGATATTGGTGGTGGAACAACAGATTTAGCTGTTTTTAAAGATGGAATTATTCGTCATACAGCTGTAATTCCTTTCGGTGGAAATGTTATTACTGAGGATATCAAAGAAGGTTGTTCAATCATCGAAAAACAAGCCGAATTATTAAAGATGAAATTTGGTTCAGCTTGGCCAGGAGAAAATAAGGATAATGAAATTGTATCTATTCCAGGTTTAAGAGGCCGTGATCCAAAGGAAATTACACTCAAAAATTTATCTAAAATCATCCATGCTAGAGTTGTGGAAATTATAGAACAAGTCTATGTAGAAATCAAAAACTACGGACACGAAGAACAAAAGAAAAAGCTTATTGCTGGTATTGTATTAACTGGTGGCGGAAGCCAGTTAAAGCACCTTAAGCAATTAGTAGAATATATTACAGGTATGGATACCAGAATAGGCTATCCCAACGAGCATTTAGCTGGCGGAAGTGATGAAGAAATTGCAAGCCCACTTTTTGCAACAGCTGTAGGTCTAGTTATGGACGGTTTACAACGTCAAGACCGAAAATTAGCTGAAGAAATAGAAGAAGGCAGCCCTGTAAATGAAACTGAAACTATTGAGTCAAATCAAGAAGAAATATCAAAAGAAGTACAAAAAGAACGTCGTTCGTTTTTAGATAAACTCACAGAAAAAGTGAAAGATTTTTTAGACAACGCCGAATAAAATATAATTAATCAATCCATAAATAAAACCCCATAACAAAGTTAATATGAGCAACAGCAACGAATTTGGGAATATTGCCTTCGACCTTCCAAAAAATCAATCTAATGTCATTAAAGTCATTGGTGTTGGTGGTGGCGGAAGCAATGCAATTAATCACATGTTTCAACAAGGCATCAAAGGTGTAGATTTTGTTATTTGCAATACTGATGCACAAGCCCTCCAGAACAGTGGTGTGCCAAACAAGATTCAATTAGGTGTAAACCTTACAGAAGGACTTGGTGCAGGTGCAAATCCAGATGTTGGAGAACAATCTGCAGTCGAAAGTTTAGAAGACATTAGACGCATGTTAGATACCAATACAAAAATGGTATTTATAACAGCAGGAATGGGTGGTGGTACCGGAACAGGAGCCGCACCTATTATTGCAAAAATGGCTCGAGAATTAGATATTTTAACTGTAGGTATTGTAACAATGCCATTTCAGTTCGAAGGTAAAATGCGTAACCAGCAAGCTCACGAAGGTATAGAGAAACTAAGAGCGCAAGTAGATTCTTTAATTGTAATCAATAATAATAAACTTCGTGAAGTTTATGGGAACCTTGGTTTTAAAGCAGGATTCTCAAAAGCAGATGAGGTCTTAGCAACTGCTTCACGAGGTATTGCAGAAGTTATTACGCATCACTATACACAAAATATTGATTTACGTGATGCTAAGACAGTACTAAGTAAAAGTGGAACAGCAATAATGGGTTCTGCAACAGCTTCAGGTCAGACACGTGCTCAAGAAGCGATTATGAAGGCTTTAGATTCACCATTATTAAATGATAATAAAATCACAGGAGCCAAAAATGTATTGTTGCTTATCGTATCTGGTTCTCAAGAGATTACTATCGATGAAATTGGAGAGATTAATGACCATATCCAAACAGAAGCTGGTCATGGCGCTAACATTATAATGGGTGTTGGTGAAGATGAATCACTTCAGGAATCTATATCTGTAACGATTATAGCAACAGGTTTTGATATTGATCAACAAAACGAAATTTCAAATACTGAGGCCAAGAAAGTTATCCATGCTTTAGAAGAAGATTTTAAAGAAGAGGTTGAAGTTCAGGGTATTGAACCAGCTATTATATCTCCAGATATTGTTTTAGAGAAAGAAGCCATTGAAGCACCAATTATACATACATTAACTGAAGATGACTTTGAGGAAGAATCTTCAGTAATTGAAAATGAGCTTATAAAAACAACTGATGCTATCAAAAACATCAATGTTATTTATGATGAAGTTTTAGATGCAAAGCCGGTCACAGAAGAAGATTTTATCATCACTCCAATTAAGCAAAACGAAGTTGAAGTGTCTGATGAAGAAAAGGAAGAAGAGCAAATCACTTTGACTTTTGATTTACCACTATCTCAATTTGATGGAGAAAAAATTGAAGAACCAGAGACAGGAGATGAAAAAATGTTATTTCAACTTGAAGAAGAAGTCAAAGAAATTACAGTTACAGATCCGATAGAATTAATATCTGTTGATGTTGTAAATGAAGAAGGAGAGAAGCGTTATGTTTTAGATGACATTTCCTCTTCAGATACAGAAACAACTACCCAAGCTAAGAAAGAAGTTGAAGTAAAAGAAGAAATTGTTTTCGAAAAGAAGACATTACCTGCAGAAGAAGCTGAAGAAGAAATTCAAGGTGAAATCGACCCAATGAATAGTCCAATTTCTGAAATCTTAAAAGCTAGAGCAGATGAGCGTCGTAAGAAAATGAAAGACTTTAATTACAAGTTCAATAATGCAAAAATTGACGAAATAGAAAAAGAACCTGCGTACAAAAGACAAGGTGTTAATTTAGAAGACGCTCAGCACTCTTCTGAGACAAATGTATCTCGCACTTCTGTAGGAACAGACGATAATGACGACATTCAGTTAAGAAGTAATAATTCTTTCTTACATGATAATGTCGATTAATGGTTAATCTATTGAAGTACTAATTAAGTACAAGTATCAAACCCGAAAAGCCCCTCAGCTTTTCGGGTTTTGTTTTAATAGTTTAGTATCTTCGCAATCCAAATTAATAATTAGAATTATGAGTTTACAAGCAGATATAATGACCGCAATGAAAGCGGCTATGAAAGAGAAAAACCAGACCGCTTTGGCTGCACTAAGAGCAGTTAAATCTGAGATTTTATTGGCAAAGACTTCTGGTGGTAATGGTGAATTATCCGAAGAAGATGAGATTAAAATTTTATCTAAACTCGTAAAGCAACGTAAAGACAGTGCGTCGATTTTTACAGAGCAAAATAGACAAGATTTAGCAGAGCCGGAGTTAGCTCAGGCAGAAATAATTAGTCAATTTTTACCCGAGCAATTAGATGAATCTGCCATCACAGTAGTAGTAGAAAAAGCAATAGCTGATACAGGAGCCCAAGGTATGAAGGATATGGGTAAAGTTATGGGTATAGTTAATAAGCAATTAGCTGGACAAGCTGACGGTAAAACAATATCTACTATAGTTAAGACAAAATTAATGTCTTAAATCGTATACTTAGGCCTCGTAGTTCAACTGGATAGAATATCAGATTTCGGCTCTGAGGGTTGGAGGTTCGAATCCTCTCGAGGTCACGAATAAATAGTTTAAACGAAAAAATGCCGAGTTTGCTCGAGTATTTTTTAGTTTAAACTATTTTCAAAGCGGAACGCTTTAGGAAGCGCGAAGCTAATCCTCTTGAGGTCAATTAATCCTAATATCTTTAAATAGAGTTATTAGGATTTTTTATAAGACGTCATCTATAAATATTTACAAGTTAACTATTCAGACTGTTTATTCATCGAAAAACTATAATACAAGGGAGTTAACAATTTAATATTGCGTGTAATAATTAATACCATTATTCATGTTAGCAGATTTAATCCCTTTATTCACAGTAATACTTTTTTAATAGTAGTATTTTTATTTATTTACAAAAATTCTTTACTAACTCATCCAGAGGTAAAGAGTCTTTCCTCTGAGAAACCATTTAAGTCCATAAATGATATGGACATGTCTTATTTAAATCAAAGTCTCAAAAACTTAGAATATATTAGTCAATTTGAACATTATTTATCCTGCAGAGAAGATTCTGACTTTTCATCAGAATTTCTTCAGAGCTTTAATCAATTAAAGATTGATGCACAACTAGCAACGCTAAATAGTACTAATGCAATAATGAAAAAAGTTAAAACTGCAGCTTAATTTTTAATTTCCATTCGTCGACACTTAACTGCCATCCAACGACACTTAATCTCGCTTAACCGAAATCAAAATTATAAGTATAGTACATAATTTACCTTGCATTATTCTAAAATGTAAAAACTGATTATGATACCTCTTAAAATAATGCTTATTGAAGATGATATGATTGAAGTGATGAAGCTAAATAGAGCAACTAGTTCACTAAAATTAAACCATAAAATAATCGAAGCTAATAACGGAGAAGAAGCACTTAAAGCTCTTGAGCAAAAGGATAATCTTCCAGACATTATTTTGTTAGATTTAAATATGCCTAAAATTAATGGTATAGAATTTTTAAAAATTCTAAAAACTGACGAAAGGCTAAAATATATACCTACCATAATATTAACCACCTCCAATAATCAACGTGATTTATTGGAGTGCTACAAAATAGGTGTAGCTGGTTACATTCTAAAACCATTAAAATATGAGGAGTATGTTTTTAAAATAGAAAAATTATTATCATATTGGAGTATTAATGAATTGATTAAAGTATTATGAAAGGAATAATATTTACCGAGTTTTTAGAATTAGTTGAGAATAAATTTGGTCTTGGCATGGTCGATAAAATCATCAACCAGTCAGAATTGAAGTCTGGAGGTGTTTACACTTCAGTAGGTACATATGAATTTTCAGAAATGCTACAGCTTATATCTCAACTGAGTGAAAATACCGATATATCTGTCGATGATTTACTTTTAGTCTACTCTGAACATCTATTTTCTGTTTTAATAAACTCTTATCCCAGTTTAATTGAGCATTACAAAACCCCTATGGATCTTTTAGCATCAATTGAAAACCATATACATGTAGACGTGCAAAAAATTTATACAGAAGCACAATTACCTACTTTTGAACTAGAAGAACGTACAGAAACTAAAATGGTAATGGTTTACAAATCTGATAGAGCTTTATACATGCTAGGTAAAGGATTAATGCTAGAAACATTTAAACTCTTTAACATCCCTGTGGATATTAAATTTGAGAAACTTAATGATGATGGCACAGAAGTAAGATTTTTTATAAATAAAAAATAAGGATTTTGGAGGAAGTAGATATTCTTAAAAGAGCACTGGTTAGAGAAAGAGCCTCAAGAAAGGCTGCTGAAGCTATTCTAGAGGCTAAATCTGCTGAACTTTATAACCTGAATAAAAAATTAGAAACCTCACATGAAAAACTTAATGTCTTATATAATAAGACTACCTCTCAACTTCAAGGTGTTTTTGAAAATATAGTAGATGCTTATGTGATTATGGATTTATGGGGTAATGTTTTAAAGATGAATGATGCCGCTGTAGAATTGTTAGGATTTCAAAGTGCTAAAGATGATTATAATTTAATAAAAATTGTCAATCCTAAAGAAGTACATCGCATAGCTCCTGCATTTAGGACTTTAAATGAAAAAGGTTCTATTACAGATTTTAAAATAAAGATAGTTACGCTAAAGAAAGAGCACAAACTTATTCATATTAATGCCAGTATCATCTATGAAAACAATATTCCCGTTGCCGCCCAAGGAATTATTAGAGATATAACATTGGATAACAATTATCAATTAGCAATTGAAAGCGAGAAACAAAAGTATAGTAATGTAATAGCCAATATGAATCTTGGTTTAGTTGAAGTAAATAACAACGATGAAATTTTGATGGTTAATCAAAGTTTTGAAATTATGTCTGGATATTCAGCAAAAGAACTTATTGGAAAAAAAGGATCAGAACTATTCTTTGAACCTAGCAATAATACTATTAATTCAGAAACAAGAAAACGAATTAGAGGGGAATCCAGTTCTTATGAATTAAATGTAAAGACTAAAGCTGGTGATTTACGTTGTTGGCTTGTAAGCGGTGCACCTAATTATGATGCAAAAGGAAATGTAATTGGTTCTATTGGAATTCATTTAGATATAACGGAAGGAAAAAGAAACTTAAAACTATTAAAAGAGAAAAAAGATGAATTAGATATCATTTTAAATAATGCCTCCATAGGAATTGTGCTTGGAAAGAATGAAAAAATTTTGAGAACAAATCCAAGCTTCAATAAAATGTTAGGATATAAAAGCAATGAACTATTTGGAAAAAATATGAGTCATATCACAGTATTAGATGATTTTTATGAGAATCAACATAATTTAGATAAATTAAGTCAAGGACTAATTGATAACTTTATAATCAATAAAAGATTCAGATGTAAAGATAAATCTTATATATGGGCAAGGACCAATGTTTCTGGAGTACGAGATTACAACGGAGAATTAAAATATCAAATAGCAACAATAGAAGATATAACTACAGAAAGGAATAAGTCTTTGATTTTTCAAATGATTAATAATTTGACAAAATCGATTTTAGGTAAAATAAATGTAAATGAATTAGCATGGGAAATCGTTAATATTTTGGGAGAATATTTACAAACGGAAGATTGTGTAATTTATGTTGTTGACAATACTAATAAAACGCTACAACAAGTTGCGGCGCTAGGGAATAAATTGGATGAAGATAAAAATATTTTAAATAAATTAACTTTTTCATTTGGAGAGGGAATTGTCGGTGAGGTGGCTAAAACGGGAAAGTCAGAACTGATAAAAGATACTTCAAAAGATAGTAGATATGTTATAGACGATAAGATGAGATTTTCAGAGATAACAGTCCCAATAATTAGAAATAGCAAAGTAATAGGAATTATAGATGCTGAGCACATAAATATAAATTATTTTACCAAAGAACATTTGAAAACATTAGAAAGTGTTGCTCATATAGTAGGAATACAAATAGAAACAGCGGTTAACATTAGTAAAAGAGAAAAAGCAGAAGCAACAAATAATGAGTTATTAGAAAAATTAGAAAAAAGTAATTTTGAATTGCACGAATATGCACACATTGTCTCACATGATTTAAAGTCACCTCTCAGAAGTATTAATGCTTTGGTAAATTGGCTTAAGGAGGATAATCAAGATAAATTTGATGAAAATAGTCTTCAAAATTTATCTCATATTGAAGCTATATTAGAAAAAATGGAACTTTTGATTTCTAATGTCTTGGAATATTCCGGTATTAATTCAAATGATTATGACACTGAATATGTAGATTTAAATGAGCTTATAAATGAACTTTCAAAGATTTTATTAATTCCTAAACATATAAAATTTAATGTTACAAGACGACTTCCGATTGTAAAAGGTGATAAGGTTAAATTGCAGCAACTCTTTCAAAACTTAATTGGAAATGCTATTAAGTTTAATGACAAAAAGGAGGGCTTAATAGAACTAGATATAGAAGATGAAAATTCATTTTTTCAGTTTTCTATTAGTGACAACGGTATGGGAATTGAAAAACAGTATCACGACAAGATTTTTAAGATGTTCAATGCTTTAAATAAAAGTAAAAATTCCACAGGTATTGGACTATCCATCGTTAAAAAAATAGTAGACTTGTATAAAGGTCAGATTTGGGTTGAATCCGAATATGGTAAAGGTACAACCTTTCACTTTACACTTAAGAAATAGAAAATGCAACAACCAAATTTATCATATTTAAAAAGCATGTCTGATGGTGATAAGGTTTTTCAGCAAAAATTAATAGATATCATAAAGTCTGAGTTTCCAATAGAGAAAAAACATTACCTTAATAATATTAAAGATAAAAATTTTAAAGCAACAGCTGAAAATGTTCATAAAATTAAACATAAAATTAGTATTTTAGGACTTGTTAAGGGTTATGAAATAGCGGCTAATTATGAAAATAACCTAAATCAAAATAGTACTAAGGGTAAAGCTGAATTTGAATCTATATTAAAGTTAATAACAAAATTTTTAAAGACCATATAAACCTACTTTATGAATTGTATTATTATTGATGATGAAGCGACAGCAAGAGCTATAATTTCTCAATATTGCTCAAATGTCTCAAGTTTGAATATGTTGGAAGAATTTTCAAATGCAATGCAAGCCATAAAATATCTTAATCAAAACATAGTAGACTTAATATTTTTGGATATTCATATGCCAGATTTTACAGGTTTTGATTTTATAGAAACTTTAAAAAATATACCAAAAATTATCCTTACCACATCAGATGCTAATTTTGCTATACTAGCATTTGAGTACGATTGTATTGTCGATTATTTGGTAAAACCAATAACACCAGAACGTTTTCAAAAAGCAATTCAGAAAGCAGAGTCTTCACCAACTGTAAAAAAATCTACTGGAGAAAGTTCTACTGAAAAAGTCGAAACGACATCAGGCAATGATTTGTATGTCAATATCGATAGAAGACTTATTAAAATCGATATCCCAAGTATTTATTTGGTAGAAGCCAAAGGCGATTATATCCATGTAAAAACAGAAGATAAAAATTATACAGTACATTCAACGCTTAAAAAAATTGAAGAGAAATTACCAGATAGCTTATTCCTTAAAGTACATCGTTCATATATTATTAACGTCGATAAAATTATTGATATCGAGGATAATAGTGTGCTTATAAAAAAGGATGTGATACCTGTAAGTCGTTCAAATAGACCTGAGTTAATGAAAAGACTAAATTTACTTTAAAGCCATTGGTCGATAGTAAACGGTCTTCCGTCGCTTCCATTTCTATGCCAATCGAAAATTAATAAATAAACTCTGATAGCTAGATAGTTTTGTTTCATATTATTAAATGAAATAGAATGAAATCAGAACTTTACACTTTAAAAAATCAACTAAGATTAATCCTAATATTAGCATTAAGTTTTATTGGTCAAGCACAAGAAGGAGAACCTTTTTACTGCGATTATAATGCTTACTTATTTCAGTACAATGATGTTTTTGCCATAGACTTGGCTTCTGGTGACTCTTATAGAGTAGCAACAGATATAACTCCAGGTAATGTTAATGCAGCAGCTTATAATCCTGCAGACGGATACATTTGGGGTTCTTTATCATCACCTGCAAAATCTATTGTAAAGATTGGTAAGGATTTTTCTACAACAACGTATTACATTGAAGAATTGCCTAACAATGGAAGGTATATTGGAGACGTAAGTGCTACTGGAATGTATTTCCTAAAAGGTGGCGGAACAACCTATTACAAAATAGATTTAGACCCAGAATCTTCAACTTACATACAGCATAATGCTACAGAAAGCCTGTCTCAAAATATCAGTATTCACGATTGGGCATTTAACGCAGTAGATAATCAATTATATACAGTAGAAAAGAACTCGAATATACTTTACAGAATTAATCCTGATAATGGACAAGTAACATCATTAGGTGTTGTGCCAATTTTAGATGGTAATAATTATACGTATGGTGCTGTATATTTTGATGCAGACGGACGTTTTTACGTGTCGGCAAATCAAACAGGAACGATATATGTTATTCAAGCTGTGCAGAATGTGAATAGTGCTGATGATATGGAATCTAACCTGTTTGCTTTTGGACCATCGAGTGCCAGTAACGATGGTGCGCGTTGTCCTACAGCGCCAGTATTACAAGAAGATTGTGATAATGGTATTGATGATGATGGCGATGGACTTATTGATTGCGAAGACCCATCATGTTCTGGTTTTGGTTCTTGTGAGGTTATAGAGCCACCTGTTTCTGGTGGAGATGGCGGCGGATTAGAAAGTAATAATCGCCTATCTGAACAGATTAATAAGCGTAATTTTAATCGTGCGAAATCTGGTTATACATTTAATAGAAGTACAGCACCAAGGTTCGAAAGACCGCAAAGTTACTTGCAGCGTAATACCGACAATTCGTTTACCCTAGAAGACTTTATTCCTGTAGGTGTTATTGGCGAGACTGAAGCTATTAATTCTTCGCCAACAGATTTATTAGAGATTACAAATGCAACAGAGATATTCGCAGTAGATTATATGAATGTCGATACGCCTATTGCCACCATATTAGCATTAAAAACTGAAGATGGAGTTTACGAACACACTAAATATATTTGTGATCGTTTATTAGGAGCTGAGTTAATAACAGTGTCTACAATAAATATTAATGAGCAGCAGTTTATTAAATCTGTAATAAAAAATCCTGATGGTACACATGAGTTTGTATTAAGCTTATCTGCAAAAGTGATTAATAATGATGCTGAATTTGCTATAGAAAGCCACTGGAATTTAGATAAGTACGAAGAAAATACAACGTTCTATAATTTTCAGATATGGGCTAATACTGTAGACGATTTATACTTATTAGGCGCCGAGGTTTTAAACCTATTGGCTATCGAAAAGCCAATTGTAGATTACAATAATTCTGAACCACCAGTAGTATTTGTAAGAAAGGGAGAATACAACAATGGCGGATTAGACTTGCAAATTATAAATATCAATGCAACACAGAGCGTCAACTTTGATGCGGGCTATAGAACTTCTGAAACAGCTGAGTTTAGTAACCTTAATATGGATATTGACTTAAACGGGCAATACCTAACTAACATTAGAGTAGAAACTGGACTATTATTTGATATTGGTTTTAGAATCGGTGATGGCATCACTACACCAGACGATTTGTTTATGTCTGATGGCCCTTGGGGATTAGACGATTCTCAAGAAGGAACAAATATAGATAGTTATGAAATTACAACTAATGACTATACTTTTGCTGAGCAAGACAGGCCAATAGAACGTAATGTTTATTTAGACGCTACAACAAATACTTATGTTGCTGTTTATAGAGCTTTGACACCACGTTTTAAAGCTATAGACTTAACCACCTTTAGTAGTTTAAAATTTAAAGCAAAAGGGACAGGGCAATTAGAAATCGCTTTTGTTAAGGAAAGTATCACTGATTGGGGCCAACAATTTAAAAGAACAGTTACGTTATCCGATACTTGCCAAACCTATTTGCTGCCAATTGAAGAGTTTGCTTCTAGCACAGGAAACGGCTCGCTCGACGATGTAGTTACATTAGTGTTTACAATGGTATCTCAAGACGGAACATTAGTAAATAAAAAAATGACTTTAGAGAATTTAAGACTCTCGAATAACAATGCATTATCAGTAGAAGATTTTTCTAGTGACGTATCAGAATTAAGAGCATTCCCTAACCCAATGGATACGCAAACAGAATTGCAATTTACAGCTGCACAAAACGAAACAATCAGTTGTATTATTTACAATACACTTGGTAAAGAAGTGTACAAGACAACTTTTGATGCAAAATCTGGTAAAAATAGTATGACCCTAAAAAATGAAGGCTTAGTCCCGGGCTTATACTTCTGTAAGTTGCAAAGCCAATACAATGATTACAAAATAATAAAGCTATTAGTGAAGTAGAGTTTCATTAATGATTTGGTTTGATGGGCAGAAGGCAAAAGCGAAAGCTTTTGCTTTCTGTTTTTTAATATAGGTTTCGGTTTTATAATTGTATTTATGTGTCTTCATCCATAAAAATGATATTAACTTGTGAGTAAAAAAATAGTACTTTTCAAGTAGGATATAGTTATTGTATTAAATTGTTGTAAGCAAGCTAAAAAAGAACAGAAATGTCTAAAATGTACAATTATATTGACCAAACAGGAATTCCATTTAAAAAGCTCGATTGCTTCTCAGTCAGAGTTCAAGAAAGAAACATTTTAAATAAGTTGAAAATTGAATCTGATGAAACAACAAATAAGATTATAAATAAGGGAGAATTAATCATTTCTACACATAACCACCCCAATATAAAAGCACCTGATTTTCCAAATAAATTCATGCTTAACAGAAAAGCCCAAGAAGAAATTGTGATTAATTGGTTAAAAGATACCACAGGTTATGTTGTTGATGATTTTAAAACTCTTTTTGAACTTCCTGAATTGAATGGAAAACCTTTTTTGTTGCAAATTGAAAGAGGTATACGGAATTACTTTTTAATTCTAGCGAATCATATAGTTGATGGAGATATGATTGTAAGAGAAAAATACCATAGTTATCATGGTTTTGTACAGGAAAATTTCATTAAAACATTTGGACAAATAACAAAAATAAACGGAACTTTAGGTATTGACGGGAAAATGAATGACTTTGCAAACTTAAACGAAGTTGGTGGCGATTTGTGGTTTTCTAATCACGTTTACCAAGAAAATTTAGAATCTATTTATCCATTAAAAATAGTTTATGGTGATTTAAATTTAAAAAACACTCATGCGTCATTAGAGTGTTTAGAAGAAGTTGGAGGGAATTTGAATTTAAGAAAGACTACATGCTATAATATTTCATCTTTAAAAAGAGTTGGTGGTAATGTATTAATTTCAAAAAGTCAATTCGAAAAATATGATTTTTCAAAAGTTGAAATTAAAGGAAAAATCAAGATTTTTAATGATAAATTTAATCATAGAGTACTGACAAGACCACATTAATTATTACAAAATAATTTAAAAAATAGATGAAGTCAATAAACAAATAAACTTTATGTTCATCACAAGAGTTCACTTTGTGTTTTCTCAACTAGTTGAATATATAGATAGCTAAATTGTTATTTCTTAAAGGTAGCCCTGTTCCAAAACACCCACTTAAACCTCAACCCAATCTCCGTAAAAGTAAATCCAG
The DNA here is from genome assembly GCF_002163855.1 of Winogradskyella sp. PC-19. Classification (NCBI taxonomy): domain Bacteria; kingdom Pseudomonadati; phylum Bacteroidota; class Flavobacteriia; order Flavobacteriales; family Flavobacteriaceae; genus Winogradskyella; species Winogradskyella sp. PC-19. The sequence goes on from NZ_CP019332.1 coordinate 2,461,991, forward strand.
CAGCAGTCGCAGAGGCAATATTACTATGGGTGCCATAAGCGTTAAGTAAACTACGCTCAGAAAACTTGTACCCAAAAGCACCTTGTAGTCTATACGTACTTTGCTTGGCATCGTCTTCTATAAACTGGTAACCAAATGCTGCGGTTAGGTTGTAAAACCACTCGTTTGGTTTAGCAACTGCTTCGTCCTTTATAAGGTTTACAAATACTTCGCCAGCATTAAATTGCTCTGGGCTAAAGTAAATACTTGGTACTTGGTCTTTAAACGTAATGTACTGGTAGTTAAGTCCAACTTTTAAAGAGGGTTTTGCCAATAGGTTATAGTACAATGAAGTAAATAGTAAGTTACGGTTATTGCCATCGTTCTGGTCCGTAAACATGTATTGTGTATACCAACCTAAATTAAAATTAGTGCTTAAATTATAAGTGGCGTAGTAGTTGTTTTGCACTAACTCTTGGTCTAATAAATCGGCATTAAAACTTTCGACTTGTCTTTTATAACCAACTGCGATGTTCTGTAATTTTAGTGCATTGATATTAAGTGATAGGTCAGTCACTAATTGTGTAAAATCGTTAGTTTCTGCATTTGCTGCAGTGATACCTGCAGTACCATTAACTGTAATATTTGGTATAAGTTGGTATGCCAAGCCTAATGAAAAATTGTTAGAGCTTGCCGTATTATTTGTTACTGTATTATTAGTGGTTCTGTAATTATAGCTTCCTAACACCTTTAGTTTTGTAGATAGCGGATAGGTTACTGTGGTATTAAAGGCAAATGCTTTATTATCTCCATTATCAAAAGTATGTGATGCTTTAGATTCTAAAACTGGTGAAAAACTGCGGTCTAATTGGTCAATAAAATTAACGGCATCTTTTTGGTTGTCATATATTTTTAATGTGTTTTCTGCCCAAGTATACGCATCGTCAAATCTACCTAAGGCTTTTAGGGTATTAGCTTTTCCCAAGTTGCCATCAAAAGATGTACTGTCATTTTCTAAAATTCTGTTATAATCGGCGAGACTCTGCTTAAAATTGCTTTTGTAAACATTTAGTGTTGCTCTTAAAGCCAATACCCAATTTTTGTTAGGATGCTTCGCGATTAAGTCTGTAATAAGATGTGTCGCAGCGCTGTACTTTTTATTCCAAATCAATGCTTGTGCATAACGCTCAGTGGTTTGTTGTGCTACATTTGCATCTGTATTATCAGTAATGCTATTATAAGCTTCAGTACTTATTTGTAAAGCCTTTTTTTCTTTTCCGTTTAAATGCGCTACCAAAGACAAACCGTTTTGTGCTAACATTAGATTTTCAGGTTGTTTGGCTAGACGTTGGTAGGTTAGCTCGGCATCATCAAGCTTTTCCCATATTAAATACAAGTTGGCCAGATTTAGTAAAGTGTCTTTATCGTCATTAAATAATTCTAGGTTTTTTATTAATAACTGTTCTGCCTTATCATAGTTTTGCTGTTGTTGGTTTTGGTAAGCGTAACCCAAATAGATATACTTTTTTGAGGTTAGCGCATTAGGATTTCCCGGGGAAACAGCTAATGCATTATTGACTTGAGTTAATGCATCTTCATATTCTTTTAGATTAGATAAGGTATTTGCATAACCTAATAATGCAGCAAAGCTTTTTGAGTCTTCAGAAACCAAAGTCTTGTAATATTGTTTTGCAGCTTTAAAGTTATTGGTCCACAAAAGAGATTCGCCGTAGTTTAGTTTTACTTCAAAATCATTTGGATAGTCTTTAAGTAAGTCTGTAAATAGTGTATTCGCTTTTTCTGCATTACCATTAAGTCCAATAGCGCGACCATAACACAAACGTGCCGTCTTATTATTAGGGTATGTCTTTAGTATGGTACTAAAAAACTGTTCTGCATTTGCGTATTTCCCCGTTTCTAAATAGGTAAAACCGTCTTGCATGTCTTGTGCTTGTGCAGGTAACGTAAACAATATAATATATGCAATTCCTATTAATTTTAAAGTCTTCATATCTGTTGTATTTAACTAATTGCAAGTTACGGACAAGAACCGTTTCATTCATCTACAGCAAACGACCATCCGTCGAAATAGATTGCACATACATGGAAATACTAAAGATATTTGTGTCAGAAATAAATGTAAAACATCAAAAAAATAAGAAAATATGGCTCTTACAATTAAAGAAAACAATGGCGCTTATCAATTAGAAGGTGTACTAAATGTAAACACTGCAAATCACTTTTTAACGCATTGCGAAATACTACTTAATGCGTTTGGAAAATTAACTATTGATATAGAAAAAACAAGCTTAATAGATAGCGATGGTATGCGCGCTATTAAATCACTATTTGCAAATGCAAATACTAGTCAAAGAAAATTTTATGTGATTGGTACAGGTTGTAAAGATATCTATGACGACATGAGAACCACAAACACAGCTGCTTAAAAACTAATTAATAAAACAAAAATCAAAATAGTATGGCAATTACAATAGAAGAGAATAACGGCATATATGAAGTGCAAGGTCCCTTGACAGTAAATACAGCAAAGAACTTTCAGTCGCATTGCGAACTTATCATGAATCATGATAAACAACTTACTATTGATGTTCAGTTTTTGACGGATATAGATGAAGATGGCATTAAGGCAATACACGCCTTGTATACCAATGCAATTTATAAGGATTGCGCCTTTTTTATAGAAGGTAATCGTAGTAAAAAGTTATACGAAGCATTTCCTTTTACAGTTGCAGCAGCATAAAACTTAGTAATAACTACAAATCAAAACAACATGCAATTATTAACAGCTATAAAATCAAAACGCCTTACGCCAGAGCAACTATTTATGTTGAGTGTATTGGCTGTAAATGGTGGTAACTATCTATATAATCTTATTTTGGGTCGTTTACTGGGTCCTAGTCAATTTGCAGATGCGGCAGTGCTTATCACATTTTTATTGGTGTTGTCTTTTATGGCAATGACATTTCAGTTGGTAACTGCAAAATTTTCGGTACTTTTTGAAAACGAAATCTTTAATAATTTCATTGCCAAGGTTTATAAGCAGGCGTTTTTTGTGGGTCTATTATTGGGTGTGATTATTGTTGCCTGTGCGTCTCAATTGCAAACACTATTTAATACATCATCTTCCACGATGTTTGTCATATTTGGTTTTGGTGTTCCGCTTTATTTTTTGATGAGTGTAAATCGCGGTACGTATCAAGGCAAAAAAGCCTATAAATCACTTTCTATAACGTATCAAGGTGAAATGTTAAGCCGTCTGCTAATAACACTAGGTTTGATTCTGGTTTTTAATATCCAATCTTCAGCAGTTATAGCTATAGGAATTGTGATCTCTTTTGTTTTTGGATTATTTCCTTTCAAAACAAAGCATGTTAGTATTAAGAAGCTCATTCCGTTAGACTCAAAATATAGTAAGCAGATTAAAAATTTCTTCTTGCTAACTGCTTTTTACGAGTTAACTCAAATCATTATAAACAATAGCGATATACTATTGGTAAAACATTATTTCGATTCTTATGACGCTGGTTTATATGCATCATTAGCATTAATAGGTCGTATTGTATACTTCATAGCTTGGATGTTTGTAATGTTGCTTTTACCTGCTGTTGTTGAGCTAAAAAAGGAAGGAAAGGAAACAGCTTCTGTTTTATTTAAATATGTAGGATATATAGCTTTAATATCAGCAGTTATAGTATTGGCGTGTTTAGTGTTCCCAGAGTTAATAATACAACTACTATTTGGAGAGCAGTATCTTACCATGGCGCCTTTGTTATGGAAATATGCTATCGCTACATCTATGTTTGCCATCTCTAACATTTTTGCGTATTACTATTTGTCTTTAGATAAATACGTGCCTGTAATTATCTCTGGTGTTTTTGGAATGTTACAAATGTTGTTAGTCGTATTCTATCACGATTCTTTAGAGCAAGTTGTACATATGCAAATCGTTGCAATGGCATTACTTTTAGTCATACAAGTGCTGTTTTTTAAAAGCGAAAGTCTACTCAATAAAAAAAGCTAATCTAAAGCTAATGACCATTCGTCTACAGCAAAATGCAACCCAACTACACCAAACAATTTTAATGACTTTTTAGCTGCAAATTTGTAGTGTAAATAAGAAATAACAATTATAAAAACAATATCATGAAACTAGCAATTGTAACAGCATATCCGCCAAGTAAAGTCACTTTAAACGAGTACGCCTATCACTTGGTAAAACAGTTTATAAAAAATAAAGATGTTACAGAATTAATTTTATTAACAGATAAAACTGAAGGTGCAAAGGGTATCACTTTTACAGAACAAGGTTGTAAGATTACAGTAAAAGAATGTTGGTCTTTTAATAGCTATGCAAATATCTTTTCTGTAACAAAGGCCATCAACAAAACTAAGCCAGATTCAGTATTGTTCAACTTACAATTCATGAAGTTTGGTGATAAGAAAATTGCTGCAGCTTTAGGTTTATTATTGCCATTGGTTTGTAAACTAAAAAAGATTCCTAACATCGTATTATTACACAATATACTTGAGGAAGTAGATTTAGGAAGTGCAGGATTTACATCAAATAAATTGATGAAGAAAATCTACGGATTTATTGGTACAACGTTGACTAAATTTATTTTGCAAGCGGATACCGTTGCAGTAACCATGCAAAAATATGTGGATATCCTTGAGGAAAAATACAATGCAAAGAACGTTAAGTTAATACCTCATGGTACTTTTGAAATTCCTGCAGAACCAGATTATAGCCTGTCTAAAGGACCATTTCAAATTATGACCTTTGGTAAATTTGGTACCTATAAAAAAGTAGAAGGTATGATCCAAGCCGTTGAGATGGTGAGAAAGTCAACCGGACTAAATTTAGAAGTTGTAATTGCGGGTACTGATAATCCAAATGTACCTGGGTATTTAGCTCAAGTTGAAGAAGATTATAAACACGTCCCACAAGTAAGATTCACAGGTTATGTTGAAGAAGAAGACGTGCCAGTAATATTTAATGAAAGTGCAGTTGTTGTTTTCCCGTATACATCTACAACAGGAAGTTCAGGTGTTTTACATCAAGCCGGAAGTTATGGTAAAGCTGTGGTTATGCCAGATTTAGGAGACTTGGCATTACTGGTTCAAGATGAAGGTTACTTAGGTGAGTTTTTTGAGCCAACAAGCGTAAAAAGTTTAGCCTATGCTATTGAAATATTAGTAACAAATGAAGCACATAGATTGCATATAGCTAAAACTAATTATAAAGCTGCAACATCGCATCCTATGTCAAAAATTACACAAATGTATATTGAAGAATTCCAAACTATTATTGAAAGTAAGTCAATAGTAGTAAAAGCTCAAGAAATTATTCTTTAGACGAGATATATTTGTACGATGCCTTTTTTACCCCATTTTCATTTATAAAACCAAAATATTTTTGAGCATTTTGCCTCCAAGGAAGTCCGCCTACGACTTCCTTTGGTATTTCCGTAAAATCGTACAAGGTCCATGACATAAATTGAATCTTATTTTCAGAGAAAATGGCTTGGATTTTTTGATGATAATCCGCCTGATCTTTTTCGCTATGACCTGTAGGATTCCAGATGCCATTGTAAGACGATAATCCAAACTCTGTAATAATAGCTGGCTTATCTTTAATTTTTGATTTTAAAACTTTATAACTCTCAGAAAGTTTTTCTAAATCTTCATAATAGTGAAATGTTACAAAATCTAATTTATCAACTAATATATTAGCACTTTCTACATTAGACCAACCAATGGTAACTGGGTGATTAGGGTCATAAAGTTTTACTACATCTATCATTTTATCTAACCACGTATTTACCAATTCTTTTCCTCTTGATTCAAAATCTAAATTAGGCTCATTCTTAATATCCCAACCCATTAGAGCTTCATGATTTTTTATATGGTTAACAACAATCTTAGCATGCCTTTGATTTAATGTCCAATCTAACACCGAATAATCGCCATAAAAATCAAATAGTGTTACTAATACTTTTAAGTCTTTACGTTCTGCAATATCTAAGACTGTAGATAGTTTTTCTAGCTTATCTGCTTTGATATTAGACTTTCCAAAGTCTTCGTAGGGAACAAAAATCCTGATACTATTTAATCCAGCATTTTTTATGATTTCGAAGTCATTACTTATAATTGAAGCATCAAAATTATCACCATACATGTCCCAAGGTGTATTTTGCGGATAGTAATTAATACCTTTTATGTTGGAAGTTGATAATGGTTTTTCTTTCTTTTTTGGGTAATAAAATTCACTACTAGTTTTTACAAGATGTCGTATTCTCCAAAAGCCATCTTCTAATAATAAGATAACTTTATAGGTAGATTTTTCATTTATCTCTGTTATGAGTTTTTCTCCTTTAAAAATGCGTTTGTATTCAATCACATCCTTATCAGTTAGTACGGCCATTTGCCCATCTTCACTAAAAAATTCTAGATTAGGGTTGTGGGATAGGCTTGTGCCTTCAATAGAAGTTGTGTTTTCTTTGTTTTGGTCTATTATACCGTATAGATTTAGACGAGCACTCTCTGTGTAATAGTCATCTAGGCCAATTTTTGTATTAGATTTAAAGGAAATATGCTTTACATACCAAGCGTCTAAATAATCGTTTTCAATAGATCTTAAAGTCTGTTGGTCCATTGACCTGCCTTCATTAGTTAATGGACTCCAATTAAATTCTGGCAGATATTGGTCTACTTGTTTAATTTCTGTATGCAACATTTTACTTCGGTCTGCTCCTGTATTTAGATATGTGAAGATTGCAGCTATTCCATAAATAATTAATGACATAATAACAATGTAGATTAGGAGTATTACACCACGCAATATGTTTTTGTTCATACTACTACTCATAGGTGATATTTTTAAAAGATTTGACCAAGCCAGCAGATTCTATAATAAAACTGTAGGTTGATTCTGGATACCTATCGGAATTTAGTTTAAAGATGCCGAAGCCTTCTAAAGTAGTCACTAATAATTCATCTTCTAAATTATTTTTATTGTAAATTTTTAATCTAATTTTCAGTCCATCTGGGATTTTCTGATTCATAAAGCTTTTGATAGGTCCAATTTTGATAGTTCTGTTATTATCTAAAAAAGAAACTTCAAAATCTGAGACAGCTTGCTTATAGTTCAACGCAATACTATTACTATTTGCCATACCTTCAATATACGCTTTGACAGACCATTGGTCTTCCTCATCTGGATGTAATATTTTTGCTGTTGCAACACCATTAATTGTTGCTCCGAAGGTTTGAGTTTTATTACCGTTTTTATCTGTTATAAAAAAGTTTACAAAGGTTCCATCACTAACAATATTATTATACCTATCTCTTATTATTGAAGTTGTAAATGTTGTCATTTGATTACCATCTGCATAATCGTGAATTCGTTTAGCATTAATGGTAAAATCTGTAGGGATGGCTGGCATAACATTGACATCAAACTCTTTTGAGTTAAGTTCTAAGCATTCTGAACTAATTAAAATACGTCCGCTAGGTTGGTAAGAATAGATATTCTTATAAGCAAAACCGTGTTTAGTAAATACAGAATCACTAACCTGTTTATCCAGAAACTGATGTTTTACTTGGACTTTAGTGCTGTCTTTTAGAGGATTGTCAAGATTGTCAGTTGGTATAGTAACAAGCATAGTGTAATCTGTTTTGCCAGCCTCAATACTTGGAGGTCCAAGGTAGCTTTCTATTGTTTTAATAGCTTCTCTAGGTTTTATGTCAATTTGCCCACGAATTGTATTTGTTGGTGTGATTAGTTGCCAATTTAAAACACCGGATTTTTTAGATAGTGCTATCGGAATTTTAAATATGAGCGCCTTATTATTGATTTTAGGATCTAATAACGCAGAACCATAACTATTTGAGCAATATAATTGAACATCTGAGTTTGAGGTAAAACTAAACTTAAGACTTATATCTGCTCCAGCAACGTAAGTGGTCGTTTGGCTTAAAAGTTTATAATCTGATACATCATTGGTATCTCTCGCTCTGTTTGGAGAGACAATGATTAAAAACCAAAGCAATATGTAAAAATGTTTAGCTGTCATTAATTAGGACTTCCTATATATGTGTTCACTTCTAATTTTATGAAATTATATGTTTTATGTTCTATGTTTTGAAGTTCTTTTTTATTGTGGTTTGTAATTCTATTTGCAATTATTTTGTCTGAAATAGCTGTATTTGGCAGACCATTTACATAACAATTACTCATGTCCTCGTTAATAACTTCTACGGCTGAGTTGTCAATAATTTTATATTTAAAAACACCTTGCCGTTGTTGTCTTACACCTTCTGTAATGAATAAATGATCAACCCATTTTATTTTTTTGTCTTTACTGTAATATGAGACCAACAGCTGAGGTATAGTTACCTCTTCCGTACCCATATTTACTATAGTTCCATATACATAGTTTACTTCGGATTTGGATACTGAGATAGCCGTATTTTTAAATAAATCAGAACCAGAGACGTTCCCAGCGGCTTGAAGATTAAATTTAGTTGGTTGTTCTTCAAATGCAATTGGGGTAAACTCATCAGGGTTAAATGTTTTGGGAATAGAGTCTTTAGTTTGTGACCATGCAATACCCTCAAAATTTATTCTAAAAGATGTTACCTCTTTAGGTAACAGTTTGTGTTTTACATGATATTTGGCATTATATGTGGCTAGCTCTTTATTGTTATCATTGTATAGCGTACCCTTTAGGACCACATCAGATGGGACGTTATCGATATTTTGAATTTCACCAATGATAGCATAACTGCCTTTGTGTTTTACAAGTTTGGCAGTTAAAATCTCGAGTACAGGTTGTTTTAAAACGTCTTCATGATGTGTTTGCTCTGTAGTTATGCGTCTTCTACCTTGATTAAAATAAGTTGTTTTGTTATCAGAATATAATTGGTCTGGCGGAAGGTCAGTAGGTTTATCTTCAGGTTGTAAGTACCACTTGCCATTGACTTTAATAAGCTTTTTAAAGTCTATTTTTTCAATCATCTCTAAAGGTGTTATCCAATCTGTTGTTACCTTTAAGCTTGCTAAATCACCTGTTTGACTAATAGTTTCTGTTGTAAGAGATTCTAGTTTTGCATATGAGCTTAATAATCCATCGGTTACAGATATCTCTAACATATATTGTGCTATAGAAAGCTCACTTTTTGGATTGATTAAACTGTGTGCTTTTTCAAACTCTTTAAAATCAAGCGCATCATAGTAAGTCAAAACGGCATTCTCTGGCGAATGATGTGATTCATTTTTTATATAAAAAAAATACACGCCGTAGACCACGAAAATTGCTAAAATAACAGACCAAATATGAGTTATACGTAAAACACTTCTAGAGAATTTTGAATAGTTATTCTGAAATTTCATAAATACAGGTGGCGCAGTAATTCTAGTTTTTAACGCATGGACTAGCAAGAATTGAACATTCAAAATAAAAGCAATCAAGACGCTTAAGAACGGCATTGTACCCCATAGTATTTTTTGCCAAGTAGCTACATCATCTTTTGGTAAAATAGATGACAATGGAGGAACATTTAATTTTTCCCATACCATAATACCATTTTCTAATTGGCGTAATCTTTGCCAGCCACAGAAATATAAAATAGGATCATAAAATTTATCATTAGAAAAAATATATTTCAGATTGTATTTTTCTGGCGTGGTCAAAAACTGCTGTAACGAACCAATTCCTTCTACGCCTTTAAACTTTGAGTTTTCTAGGCGTTCTGTAGGTCGTGTAGTGAGTTCAGGAAGTCGTCTAGCAGAATGATAATTTCCATCTACAGATAGCGCATTGGTTTGTGCTGATAACCAAGCCATCTGATCTCCAAAACCCAAGGTCATGTAACGCCATTGGTCGTGTTGATCTTGATTAAGAAAATTTACAATGGGTAACATTTTAATCTTCTGCGGTTGTGATGGCTTAAAATAGCCAAGACTCATTGTAAATATGGTCATAAATAAAAAGAGCCCTGCTAAAATACCACCTGAAATTCTATGAAAAACAGCACCAAATTTATTCTGAATGAGAGACTTTAAATCGCCTTCTACAAAACGATAAGCAAACTCGCCAAATAATGGTAAGGACATTATTGAAGCCCAAAGCGTAAATCTATCTAGGGTTAATATGTTAAATGCAGTTTCACCAAGTACCATTCTTGGAATTGGAGTAGTGCCACCTGTTCCTAAAACAAAGAGTATTGTAATAGATAACCCAAAAAAGAGATACCGCTTGCTGTAGTATCTATAAAAAATATAAGGTAATAATATGAGTAAAATCCCCCAAGGGATTAAAAAGAAAACCAATCCTGAAGACGTGATTTCAAGAAAATTATCTCTCGAGCCATGTGGTATTGGTACCTGGGTAATAGGGTTGTTTTTAGAGTTTATCCAATACGGTAGTATGCATCCAATAATTATAGTTAAAGACAGCATACCAAAGCTAATAATACGTTTAAAGAGTTTAAAGAAACTATTGATAAACACCTTTATAGTCACTTCTTTTATGGTCTTTACCTTTTCTTTAGCATCATTCATGATAACCATTCCTATTAAAGGAAAAATGAAAAATATCATACCAAAGATTGGGGTGACATGATGAGAAGTAACTGTGACTGCTATTAAGGATAAGGACGTACCTAGGTAACGTTTTTTACCTGTTTTAAGCCATAAGTATATCTCTGGTAATGCATGCATAAGTATAGAGATACCAATGATACCCGGTAATTGACCAAAAATATGAAGGGTTTCTACAAATGAGGAAGAAAACACGGCAAGTACAGCGGCATAACCAGCAACAGTTCTATTTGCCGACATAAGAAGCGAAAATCTGTAAACGCCAGTTATAAAAAGTATAATACCCAAAAGCGCAACTGTAAACATTCCAAACTTTAATCCTCCAATTAATGAGAGTGCGGCAATGGATTGATGGACTAATGGAGGATAACTCATAACAGTAAAACCGGTATACCATTTTGTGTTCCATGGTTCAAACCAACTCGATGAATAATGGTCTGCAAAAAATAAGTGTATCAAAGCATCATAGGTAGTTTCTAAAGTAAAGAAGATAGAAGTACCATGAAACGCAATACCAATGAGTAGTGCAGCAATAAGATATTTATTTGAAGTGTTTTTCACTAAGCAGTATAGGTCTTAAGTCTACAGTGTAAAGATATATAAATAAAAAAGCCATTTGATTTTTAATCATCTACACCATTTTACCATTCGTCTACACTTAGAAGCGCATTAGTCTAAATTAAACTTTTTGAAGACGCTTTAAAACTAATTTTGAGGTATAATTAAAACAATAAAATAAATTATTATGAAGGTTTTAGCAATAGATGATCAACAATTAGTACTCCTTCCATTACAAAAAAGATTAATGGATTTAGGATACGAAGTTAAAATAGAAACTGATGCTTCTAATGGTCTAAAGACTTACGATGTATTTAATCCAGACTTAGTAATAGTAGATTTAAACATGCCAAATGTATCGGGTTTTGAGGTGATCAATCATATAAGAGTAAAAAGAGCTTCTCAAACGCCTATTATGATTTTGTCTGGTAATACTCAAGACGATGCAATAACAGCTGCTTTTGATTTAGGTGTTAACGATTATATGAAAAAACCATTAAGCCTTGTAGAAATATGCGCAAGAGTTAAAAACTTAATCGGTGCACCACAAATGCAAAACCAATCTGTTACAGCATCTAATATTATAATTCAGCAAAGATGTGTTGGTGTTGTTATCCCTTGTTATAATGAAGAGGAACGTTTATTAAGTGAAGAGTTTTTAGATTTTGTAAATACAAATTCGGGCTACCATTTATGTTTTGTTAACGATGGAAGTAAAGATAATACTTTAAATGTTCTTAAGGATTTGCAAAAAGGAAGAGAAGACTATATCACTGTTTATGATTGCGAAAAAAATGGAGGTAAAGCTGAAGCTGTAAGACTCGGAATGTTACACATGTCTAAAAAAGAGGATTTAGATTATATAGGGTTTTTAGATGCCGATTTATCTACTGACTTAGCGGATTTTGACGATTTGGTTAAAACTATAGAAACATCAGATTTTAAAATTGTAAGTGGATCTCGTATTTCTAGAATGGGAGCAAATATCACAAAAGAATCAGCACGTAAGATTATTAGTTTAACGATTAATTACATCATAAGAAAAATTCTTTCCATGGATTTTAAAGATACACAATGTGGTGCTAAGATTTTTCATAAAGATGTTATAGATATAGCCTTTAAAGAAAAGTTTGTTACTCAGTGGATTTTTGATGTTGAAATTTTCAAAAGAATGACAATGCATTTTGGACTAACTAAAGCTAAGTCAATGTTATGTGAACAACCATTAAAAAGATGGATACATACCGATGGCTCTAAATTATCAATGAAAGATTCAGTAAAAATAGTTTTTCAATTAGCACAAATAGCTTGGGTGTATAGAAACAAGAAAGAATACGTAAAGTATGACACAAAAGGCGAAATAGAAATCATATAAGCTACTAAACATAATGAAGTTAGGAATCATAATAATTTTTAGAAACAATGCAGATAAAATTGATATTGAAGCTATCTCGAAAAGCCTAAAATCTGTAAGTGATTTGGTCTTGTGTGTAGTAGATAATCAAAGCAAAGATGATACACTAGAAAAGCTTAAAGAAGTCAGAGAAAATTCTTCAAACGTTGAGGTTGTAGAAATTAAAAAACATAGCACTTTAGAAGCAGCAAAAAAAGCTGGAGCTCGGTTTATGTTCAATACTTATAATTTAAAACATCTAGGCTTTATAGATGTTAATGCTATAGAAAAAAATACCCTAGATGTTAATAATGTAATAGAGTTAGTTTGCCAAAGTCAAGGTTCTATAATCGATTTTGATAAAGAATTAAAAAGAGAGACACAAGTTCGGCAGACTTTTTTTAAAAGTATCTTTTCTGTACTAGATTTTCTTAAACAGAATCATTTAAATAATTCATCTGACACTACTTTTTTGTCAACAACTTAAAAAAATAAATCATGCAAGCATATCCAATAAAATTCAGACCAATACTCAAAGAAAAAATTTGGGGTGGACAAAAGCTCAATAAATTATTTAGAAAAGCATCTAACTCTACAAATTTGGGCGAGAGTTGGGAAATTTCAGGAGTAGAAAATAATATTTCTGTAGTTGCAAATGGTATTTACAAAGGAAAAACGTTAAATGACTTAATTACTTCTTACAAGAGTAGTTTTTTAGGTTCAGAAAATATCAAAACCTATGGCGAGAATTTTCCTTTACTTATTAAGTATTTAGACGCAAATACAAATCTTTCTGTACAGGTTCATCCTGATGATAAGATGGCTAATAAGTATCATAATTCATTTGGAAAAACAGAAATGTGGTATGTGATGGATAGCGAAGAAGATGCCGAAATTATTGTAGGATTGAAGGACGAAAACTTAGATAAAAATAAACTAGCTGAAATAAATAAGAATAACGTCAGTGATATATTCAACGCTGTAAAAGTAAAAAAAGGAGATAGTTATTTTATTCCGGCTGGTAAAGTGCACGCCATTGGAGCAGGAGTGGTTGTTGCAGAAATACAGCAGACAAGTGATATTACTTACCGTGTTTATGATTGGGATAGAGAAGATAGTAATGGTCAAAAAAGAGAACTCCATATAGACTTAGCTCAACAAGCAACAAAAGTTTTTTCTTCAAGTGGAAAGGTAAGTCATAATACTCAAAATTGTACAACTGCTAATTTAGTGGACTGTAATTATTTTACAACAAATGAATTTACTGTTTCTGAATCTATGGTTAAAAATTACAAAAGTTTAGACTCATTTGTAATCTATATGTGTGTGGAAGGAAGACTTAAGGTAACAATTAATGGTCTTTCAGAATTTCTTGCTGAAGGAGAAACTATATTGATTCCTGCTAATTGCGAAGAGGTAATTTTGGATTCTCAATCTTCAAAACTATTAGAGGTTTACATAGATTAAATGAATAGACATTTTAGTGTATTGTTTTAGTGAGTTGATTAAGATATGGGTTCCTTACTAAAGCTAAAAAAGTATATATTTACATATGCTCTTAGCCCTAAATCAAGAAACAGATTTAAGTTTCTTTTCTAATATTCTAATATTATCATTAATAGGTTTTTTTGTACTAAAGTATATTATAAGGTATGCTGAGCAATCTTATGCCGAGGTCAAGAAAAAACCTTTTGTGCTTAATTTTGTAGTTTTTAAAAAGGATTTATCCAATAAAGAAGAAAAAATTCTAAATAATCAGTTTAGTTTTTATAAACGTTTGTCAAATAAAGAGCAACTTATCTTTAAGCATCGTTTATCTGTATTTATAAATAGTAAAGAGTTTGTAGGAAGAGAGAATTTAGAAGTTACTAGTGAGATGAAGGTATTAATTTCAGCCACAGCAGTTATGATAACTTTTGGTTTTAGAAACTATAATCTGCCAATTATAAATACTGTTTTGATATACCCAAAACCGTTTTACTCAAAGCAGAATGAACAATTACACAAAGGAGAAGTTAACCCTAGATTGTCAGTTATTGCATTATCATGGGAAGATTTTAGACATGGTTTCGATATAGAAAATGACAATCTTAATCTAGGTATTCATGAATTTACTCATGCTATTCATCTAAATAGTTACAGAAATAATGATGTTAGTTCCTTAATTTTTAGAGATGGTTTTAATGAATTAAAAAGTTTTTTAAAATCTAACGAGTTAAAGCGACAGCAGCTTATTACTACAAAATATTTTAGAGAATATGCATACACAAATGAGTTTGAATTTGCGGCAGTTTTAATTGAATGTTTTATTGAAACACCTGATGAATTTAAATCTAATTTTCCAACATTATATAACTATGTTAAGCAGATGCTTAATTTTAATTTTGCATCCTTTTGACCTTTTCCTTTGATTTTAAAAAATGAAATTAAGTATCTAACACATATTTAGTTTTTGATTTCATGCCTAACTTTTGGGCTTCTGCACCATTAAATAATCGCTTAAAGGATAAAAAACACGATAAAACGCAAATTTTATCTATATTTGGTTAAACTAAAAAACTAAATTATTATGTCAGAAACAATTAAAGTGTCTAATGTATCCATCTCCCAAATTGAAAGTGGAGAAAGTTTTCAAAGTCAAGAAAATCCACTTGTTTACTCGAGTCCAGTAGTCAACGGACAAGTTACAGTTGGAGTTGTTGCACCATTTCATAACAATGTAGATGCTTCAGTACTGCCATCTATTTCAGTTTCGGTTGGTGATGATGGTAACGATGTGTTAATTACCCCATCATACAATCCACAAATGCCTTTAAGCACAACTTATACACAAGTGGCTAAAATTTCATTTACATTAAACGATGTGGCTTTAAATATGGGTGAAGCAGTTATCAATGTCACTGTTGACGAAGAAGGCTTACCTGATAACAACTCAGATAGATTAGGTGACCCTAAAAAGAAAACAAAAGTTACAGCCTCTAATGGTGGTTAAAAAATAACAGAGTAAAATTTTTTCACATTAGCAGATATATCTATTTTAGTTGTATGTCTGCTAATTTTAGTTTAGTACTTTTTTTGTTGTATATCCCACTTCTTTCTTTTGCACAAAATGGCAATTGTACGAGGCAGGATCTTATAAAATCTTTTTCCAAATCTGAAAAGCTCCTTGAAGTTGATGAATTTATAACAAAAGGAAAGAATGAAGAAGCCTTCAAAATAATTAGGGACATAAACTCTAAACAGAATTTTGACCAGAGTTTAAGTGGTATCTTATTCTTTTTAGAAGCACAAATTCACAACAACAATGGCTCATTTAACAAAAGTTTAGAGGCCTATAACAAAATTTTAAATAAGGAATCTACTAATAAGGATTTGCTTTTTTACACTTATTTAGGAATTGGTGCAAGTTATATGTCAGGTCTTAGAGAGTTCGAAGAAGTAATTCCTAATTACAAAAAAGCAGAGGCATTATTAGATAGTAATTCATGTAAAATAAAGAAAGCACTTGTTTATGAAGCTTTAGGAACAGTTAATTTGCTCAAAGAAAATTTAAAAGATTCCGAAAGTTACTATTTAAAAGCACTAAATATATACCTCAAAGAGAGAAATGTTCTTAGCACAGCGCGAACTTATAATAACCTAGGTAATCTGTATTTTGAACATGACTTCGACCAAAAAGCAAAAGTATATTTTTTAAAAGCATTAGAATCTTTTCCTATAAAAGACAGCACAAATATTCATTTACGAGAAAAGTTTAATTATAATTTATTCGCTGTAAACGAGTACTTGGGAAATTATAAAAAAGCAATCGCTTACTTAGAGAAATCAAATTCATTAAGGGATTCTATATTGAATCGTGACAAAGTCTGGGAAATCGCCGAATATGATAAAAAGTTGGCTATTTCCGAAAAACAAAAAGAGCTAACAATTCTCGGAGCAGAAAACAAGGCTAAAGAAGCTCAACGAAATGCAGTTTTTATATCTGCTGCTGTATTATTACTATTGTTAGGCGTAAGTATGTATTACTATATACAAAAGGTGAAAACCAATAAAATAATTTCCTCTCAAAACGAAACGTTAGATAACCTTAACGCTACCAAAGACAAACTGTTTTCTATTGTTAGTCATGACTTAAGGTCTTCTGTAAATGCCTTAAAATCCAATAACAAAACTTTAATCAATAGTCTTCAAACAAAAAATTTAGAAAAGTTAGATGGATTGTTGGCATCAAATAGTAGTATTGTAAATGGTGCCTATAATTTATTAGATAATTTGCTTAATTGGGCTATGCTTCAAACTAAGCAAACTTACTTTTTAATAGAGCCACACAGGTTACATCATTTAGTAGGGCAAGTTGTTTTTAATTATGAAGCTTTATTAAAGGAAAAGGAAATAACTTTCAAAAACCAAGTTTCAAAAAATGCCAAAGTTCTTATTGACAAAGAATCATTTAAAATAATACTCCGTAATTTTTTAGACAACGCTATCAAATTCACACAGAAAAATGGTGAGATTTCAATATTATCGAGCCTAGATGATGATTATTGGCAAGTTATAATTGAGGATAATGGATTAGGTATGAGAGCAGATAAAAAAGCCGAATTGTTAAGTGATAGTAAATTGCTTTCTAAAAAAGAGAATGAAGGTATTATTGGTACTGGTCTAGGTATGCATTTATGTAAATCTTATATTAAAAAAAACAAGGGAAAATTCGATATCGAAACGCAATTCGGTATTGGAACAAAAATCATTGTATCTTTACCAAAAGCCGATGTAGATGGATAAAATTAATGTGCTTATAGTAGAAGATACAGTCTCTGAAAGAGATGCACTAATTCCTGTTTTAGAAGCAAATAATTATAATGTTCTTGGTGTAGCGTCAACATTTAAAGACGCACTTCAGCTTTATAATAGTACTAATCCAGATGTTCTAATCATTGATATTTTTTTAAACGGCACACCAGACGGTATTAACTTTGCGGAGTTTGTCGATGCTAGTAGTAACGGCTCAAAGCCCTTTGTGTTTTTAACTAGTTCTACTGACAGAAAAATTTTCGAAAAAGCTAAGCTGGCTAAACCTTTTAGTTACTTGTTGAAACCTTTTAATGAACTAGAATTACTTTACGCAATTGAGATGGCTGTAGAAAAGTTTTACAACCAAAACGATGTATTTTCTGGAGATGAAGAAGACACTGTAATAAGTGATGAGCATTTATTCATTAAAAAAGGGAAATCACTAAAGAAGGTTCTTGTTAGTGACATTATTTATGTCGAAGTTGAAGATAAATATTGCAACGTTGTAACTGAAAAAGAAAATTTTGTCATTTTAATGTCTTTAAAGAAGATGATAAAGTTTTTAAACTCTTCTCTTTTTTATCAAACACATCGACGTTTTGTAGTAAATATTGAAAAGATTCAAGAAATCACGATTTCAGATAATTTAATCTTACTTTCTGGAGGTCACAAAGTTGATATTAGTGATAATTATCGTGATGTCATAAAAGACATTAAAACGTTGAAATAGTTTGGGTTTTTCCTTTACTTCAAACTTTCAAAATTTAATACCAAAAAATTCCGCTTTCGCGAATAAGAAATTCCGTTTTACAACATTTTAAAAATTTTGCCTGAGTTTATACTGTAGATTTGTGTCAAACAAAACACACAGTTATGTCTTACAGATACAAAGTTCACTCAGCCATATATTCTTGCAATGCATCACAATCTGATATCATTGCTGGTTACGATGTTACAGAAAAAGTACAAAGCTTATTAAGTGAGCCAAAAAGTAATGGTGTTTTACATGTTGATGAAGGCAAAATCAGAAATTCGAAAACCGAATGCTCTTCAAAATGTTTTGCAATAATTGTAACGGTTGTATATCCTAGCGGAAATATAGAAACGAGGTTTACATCCTGCGGAGAAGGTAGTACGCTAAATATAAAAGAATCTGGAGTTGTTTGCTCCTTTTAAAAACATATAATTCAATTGCGCATAAGTAGGTGAACCAAGTTGTGGTAATTACTATTGGGGGATTTAATTTACACTTCAATTATTCACCAAAATTAACCAGGAGAGAAATCTTCTGGTTTTTTAATTTTCAGGATAAATACTATTTCTAAAAGTGTAAATTTGAATACATTCTAATTTCAATATGTATAAGATTACCATAATAGCAGGTGCGCGACCAAATTTCATAAAAATAGCACCTATAATGTATGCGCTTAAAGAAGCAAAAGAAAAAGGTTTCAATATATCTTATAGATTGGTGCATACAGGTCAGCACTACGATAAAAATATGTCTGATAGTTTTTTTGAGCAACTCTCTATTCCTGAACCTAATACTAATTTAGAATGTTCAGGTGGTTCTCAGGCAGAACAAACAGCAAGTATATTATTAGCATTTGAAAAAGAATTAAAAATAAATCCTGCAGATTTACTTATAGTGGTTGGTGATGTGACATCTACAATGGCTTGCACACTTGTAGCTAAAAAAAATAATGTAAAAGTTGCACATGTTGAAGGTGGAATACGTTCAGGAGATATGACAATGCCAGAAGAAATTAATAGAATTGTTACCGATAGCATAGCCGATTATTTTTTTACAACATCAGAATTAGCAAATCAGAATTTAATAGCTGAAGGTGTTGATAAAAATCAGTTGTTCTTAGTTGGTAATACAATGATAGATACTTTACTTAAAAATAAACAACGTTTTTTTAAGCCAGAAATATGGGGTAATTTAAATTTAAGACTTAAGTCATATGTAGTTTTAACCATGCATCGTCCTGCGAATGTTGATGCTGAAAAAAACTTGGAAGCTATGTTGAATGAAATCATTCTTCAAACAAAAAATTTACCAATTATATTTCCAGCACATCCACGAACACAAAGAATCTTATCAAAACTTAATATTGAAAGTAATCGACTTCACATAGTTGAACCCTTAAGCTATTTGGAATTTAATTATTTAGTAAAAAATGCTAAAGCTGTTATTACAGATTCGGGAGGTATCACTGAAGAAGCCTCTATAATGAATGTGCCTTGTCTAACTCTAAGAGATAATACCGAACGTCCAGAAACGATTACTTTAGGTACTAACGAACTTATTGGTACAAATCCTAAAAATCTAAAAACTTATTTAAATAAACTATTTGATGGACAATGGAAACAAATGCAATCTATTCCGTTCTGGGACGGAAAAACTGCTGAACGTATCGTTAAAGTAATTACTAATAATCTAATTAAGAATTAGCTAAACGTTTAAGATTTGTAATTGTTTCAGGCTGATTATCGCTTTTAAAAACGTGGCTACCAGCAACAAAAACATTAGCACCAGCATCTGCTAGCTTTTTAATGTTTTTATCTGTTACACCTCCATCAATTTCGATAAGTGTATTTAAACCTTGTTCATCAATCATCTTACGTAATTTTTTTACACGATTATAAGTGATATCTTCAAATTTTTGACCCCCAAAGCCAGGATTAATAGACATTAACAAAACCATGTAACATTCAGGTAAAATATCTTCTAATACAGAAACAGGAGTTGTCAAGTTCAGAACAATGCCAGCTTTGCAACCAGCAGCTTTTATTTGTCTAAGTGTTCTGTGAAGATGCACAGTGCTTTCGTGATGCACAGTGATAATATCTGCACCAACTTTGACAAATTCTTCGATATAACGTTCAGGTTTCTCAATCATTAAATGAACATCTAGTGGCTTAGTCGCGTGCTTTTTAATAGCAGCTATGACAGGCATGCCATAAGAGATATTTGGCACAAAATGTCCATCCATAACATCAATGTGAAACCAGTCGGCATCACTATTATTTACCATTTCAGTATCACGTTGAAGATTTCCGAAATCTGAAGCAAGCATTGAAGGTGCTATGAGGCATTTACTCATTTGTTTTTGTTTAAGAAGTTTGTTGTTAATTCAATTAATTCGTTTGCAGGTAAATATTCTGCTTTTTTAATCCAACTGAAGTACAAATATAGTTTTTTCATACTACTAAATTTTTGAAAGGCATCAAATTCACCACTATTATAATCTTTTAATATTTTTCCTTCAATTTTGGTATTTAGCAATCTAATAACACCTGTATGTCAAGAGTCATTTTTATCTTTTCGTATAGTGGGTCTATTTTCTCGTCCTCACCTTCAAGAATCTGAAAAAAGTGTTTGTTTTTAATGATTAATAGCCCAGTAACATTCAAAAGTTTATTTTTCTTATTGACTGTTTGAATTAATTTGTCAATATCGTGCTTACTTAAATCTTTAGAAAAATTACTAATGTAATAAATGGCTTTCAACAGAGGAACGATTAAGTTTGATATAACTAAGTTACTTAAAAAAGTGAAACCCCGGTAATCAGCCGAGGTTTCTTTCATCAATCAAAAAACGAACAGTTATGTTTTGTAACTGTTGTTACCGTAATTCAGTCGTATTTCTTATAAAAACTAACAGATTTTACTGTGAGTTTATTTTCAAATATAAACAACTAAAATGATATTTTAAAACTTCTTTAACAATTCAAAGAATTCCTTACCCTAAAGTTGGATGATGAGTGTGCCGAAGCTTATCCCAAATAGGTCTTTAATATTTTGCTTCTTGAGGTATGTTTTAATCTACGAATAGCTTTTTCTTTTATTTGTCTAACACGTTCTCTCGTAAGGTCAAACGTTTCTCCAATTTCTTCAAGAGTCATCGGGTGTTGGTTACCTAAACCAAAATACAAACGAATAACATCTGCTTCACGAGGTGTTAATGTCTCAAGTGCACGTTCTATTTCAGTACGTAAAGATTCATGTAATAAATCCCTATCAGGGTTTGGAGACTCTCCACTACGTAATACATCGTATAGATTAGAATCTTCTCCTTCAACAAGCGGTGCATCCATTGATACGTGACGACCAGAATTTTTCATTGACTCTTTAACATCGTTAATAGTCATATCTAATTCCTTTGCTATTTCTTCTGCAGAAGGCGGGCGCTCATGACTTTGCTCTAAAAAAGCAAATGTCTTGTTGATTTTATTAATAGAACCAATTTTATTAAGAGGCAAACGTACAATACGAGACTGTTCTGCCAATGCTTGTAAGATTGATTGTCTAATCCACCATACAGCGTATGATATAAATTTAAAACCACGTGTCTCATCAAAACGTTGAGCTGCTTTAATTAGACCTAAATTACCTTCATTAATTAAATCAGGTAAAGTTAAGCCCTGGTTTTGGTATTGTTTAGCCACAGATACTACAAAACGTAAGTTTGCCTTTGTTAGTTTCTCTAAAGCGATTTGGTCACCAGCTTTGATACGCTGTGCCAATTCTACTTCTTCGTCCGCCGTGATAAGGTCTACTTTTCCAATTTCTTGTAAGTATTTGTCTAACGATGCAGTTTCTCTGTTGGTTACCTGCTTGGTAATTTTAAGCTGTCTCATGTATTTTATATGTGCAATTTTTGGGGCAACACTATGTTGCGCTATAGTTATACGCAAAAAGTAAATGTTTTGTTACAATATTTTAATTTTTTTTACATATTATTTTGTCTTTTAATTTTTGCTATTCCTCTTCAAAAGTTTGAGAGTCTCCAAAGTTTGCAGATCTTGCATTTATCGCATCATTTGTGATGGCGTCCACAACTATAGCTACTAAACTTAAATTACTGTTGTTTTCTATGCTAGCAGGTAGTGAGCCTATTATAGTTGTTGTATACTCTTCTTCACCAACAACTTCAGATGAAGGAATAGATTCTCCGAGTAAATCTGTGTAGGCTGCTCTTAATACATGATTGTGTTCAAAATTTACTAATGGATTAACACCTCCATAATAGCTTGTACCATTTGTTTGGTTGAATTCTAATCCATCTTCAAGAAGGTATAAAACAATTCTTAAGTCAGTAGCAGCTATTTCACCACCAAATTTAACTTTAACCTCTACAGATACATTGTTGCCGTTTAGAGTAGGCACTATTGCAAGGCCCAAATCTGCATCATCTCCTGTTAAGTTTGTTACTTGTGCAACATTATTTGGCTCTGGAAAAGTCCAATCTGTAGTACGGTCTAACATTGCTGTAGGATACCCAGTAAGATTAATCATGTCCTCAAGAGCACCTGCATTAAAATTATACGGGTCATAAGAACCGCTTGCTGGATTTGTACTTCCTCTATGTATAGCAACAATTATTGCATCATCTGTTTGTCCATTTACTAAATCAATGGCATGAGATACTCTTGGGCAAAATTGACACCAAGTTCCAGTGTAATCTTCTATTAAAACATTTTTAGTAAACTTAGTTGGCGGCGGCGCCACAATAACTTGTAATGAATTACTGTTTAATCCATCATAAGTGGCCGTGACATCTAAATTACCGACAGTTGTTGTTTGGTAAGTATTATTGGCTAAAGGTGTACCATTTACAGAAATGGTACTTTGGCTAGTAACATTCTCACTTGTATCACCTACAACTTGAAATGTTACAGTGTCACCTGGATAAATAGGTGCATTGCCTACTCTAAATAATGAAATGCTTGTAATAACTGGCTCTGGGTCGACGGTTATTTGTATTGTATTGCTCGTTAAGTTCTCATATGTAGCACTGACGCTTAGTTGACCAGCAGAATTAGTTTGATAACTACTACCATTTATTGGTGTTCCGTTTACTGTAATGCTACTTGAGGATGTAACCACTGCATTTGTATTTCCTTTAACTTCAAAGGCAACAGTGTCTCCAGGGAATAAAGTCCCTGTCCCAACCCTTGCTAAAGTTATACTTGTAATAGTGTTTGTATTACCTCCTGGGTTCTCATCATCACTACTGCTGCTACAACCTAAAATTGTTAAAGCAGATAGAAAGAATAAAATTTTTGTTGAGAATCTAATCTTCATATTAATTATTTAAAAATTTATGATATTAAAATTATTTTATTTCCTTTTTAGGCATTATAATTGCGAATATATTAATAAAATGTTAAAATCAAAATATGAGAACTTTTTTCACTTTATGTCTTCTGTTTATCACACTTTGTGTTAAGGCACAAGACATTCCAGAAGTCACAGTAAAAAATTTAGCTGGAGATGACATTTCTACGTCAGAATTTAAAAATTCAAAAGACATTAAAGTCATTAGTTTTTGGGCTACATGGTGTGTGCCATGTATTAATGAGTTAGATGCAATAAGCGAGATTTATCAAGATTGGCAGGACGAAACAAATGTTGAAGTTATAGCTATATCTACAGATGATGCTAGAACAAGACGTAGAGTAAAACCCCTGATTAATGGAAAAGATTGGGGGTTTAAAATTTATGTAGACGAAAATCAAGATCTTAAGCGAGCACTTAATATCAATATTTTACCATATGTAATCGTAGTTAAAGAAGGGAAAATAATTCATACAAGAACAGGGTACACGCCAGGTAGTGAAGAAGAACTTTTTGAAATTGTAAAGCAACACACTGATTAATATTTTCCTATTCTTTTATGAAAAAACTAACCACCCTAATTATTTTTTTGAGCTTTGTTTCGTTAGGACATTGCCAATTAATAGAGAACTTACGAGTAGGATTAGAAGTCAATGCTGCTTGGTACAATGATGACAAAAATACAGGACCATTTTTTGATTCTGATAACCAAGATTCAGATAAACATTTAAGAGCTAATAGCTATTTAAAACTCGATTATGACTTTTTGAAAAACTTTACGGCAACTGTGCAATTAGAATCTTATGCACCACTAGCGTTGTTGAATTATTCTCCAAATTTTGATGGTACCAATTTAGGTATATACTCCTTAAACTATAGAAGTGAAAAATTAGAAGCAACCGTTGGACATTTTTATGAGCAATTTGGAAGTGGTCTAATTTTAAGAAATTGGGAAGATCGTCAACTAGGTGTTAATAATGCGTTGTTAGGTGGTCGCGTCAACTATTCAATCTTAGATGAGTTATCGATAACTGCCTTGTATGGTAAGCAACGCGTAGGATTTAAAACTTCTGATGGAGAGATTTTTGGTGCTAATATAGAATATGACCTTTCTAAATCTTTAGGATTATCAGAATCTTCAGTGAATTTAGGATTTAGTTATGTCGGTAGAAAGCAGGATATAGATATTATGAATCCAGAATACGATGAGCTAACAAATTCATTTTCTGGGCGTTTAGATTATTCAAAGAATAGTTTTTATGCAGGTTTAGAATATGTATATAAGTCGGAGGACGTGGCTGTACTAACGGGTCAGTTAATCAATCAATTTGTAAATCCAGGAAGTGCTTTACTTATTAATACAGGATTCTCTAAAAAAGGTTTTGGTTTAGACGCCACTTTTAGAAGATTAGAGAATATGGCATTCTTTTCTGATCGAGAAAAAGCTGGAAATATATACTTGGAGAACAATGTGAATTTCACACCTGCTTTAACAAAGCAACACGATTATTTACTTACTAATATTTTTGTTTATCAAGCACAATCTCAAGTTGTTTTTGCCGATCCTCAATTAACAGAAGTAGGTGAAATTGGTGGTCAAGTCGATATGTATTACAATATTAAAAAAGACACTCCATTAGGTGGAAAGTATGGAACAAAATTAGCTGTTAACGCATCGTATTGGGCAGGATTGAAAGGTAATTATGATTTTAATAACCTGTCCTATGATGTAGACTATTTAGGTTTTGGAGAAAAATACTTTTCAGATATCAGTTTAGAAGTAAGAAAAAAATGGTCTTCAAAGTTGAATACAATATTCTATTATGTTAATCAATATTATAATCAGAGAGCTATTGAGGATAACTTCTCAGGAGAACAAATTCAAACTAATATATTGGCTTTAGAGACTATGCATAGATTAGGTAGTAATGGAAAATCTTTGCGTCTTGTAGCTCAGAAATTATGGTCTAATTCAGATAACCATGATTGGATTGGTGGTGTCGTTGAGTATAACTTTAATACTAAATTCTCTATATATGCCAATGATATATATAATAGCGGAGATGATAGTGATACTACCGAAACGCATTACTATAATTTTGGTGGCAGTTATACAAAAGGAGCTACACGTTTTTCTTTAAATTACGGAAGACAACGAGCTGGATTAGTTTGCGTGGGTGGTGTCTGTCGTTTTGTGCCAGAAGCCACAGGACTTTCTGCTAGCTTCTTATATAGTTTTTAGTCCTATTCAGCCATAGAAAATTTGAGCCGCGTTTTTACGCGGCTTTTTTATATTACACATCAATCGGAGAACTATAAAAAATTCATCTTATAGTCTAAATTTATTCTCTCTTTTGTTAATGAAATTTTATTATGTATTGTTTTAAAAAATAATGCTCTATCTTTTTCACCAGCCGTAGCAAGTAGTTTTGAGTTTGCCATTTGTTTATTCAAAAATTCATGCATCATGTCACATGTTACCTTATTCTCAATTTTAAAATAACTTAGGACTGTAAAAGGTGTAAAAAATGCTTTTTGAGCTGGTGTAACAATCATTACCCAGCAGATCCTCTTCCTGGAGGAGGCAGTATTGGTCCATACGATGACACTTCTTGTACTGGAATTAATGTGAATTCAATTGTATATTACAGCGTTCCAGAGTCTGCTCAGAGTTTTAAAGTTAGATGGTATAAAAATAAAAATGGAATTCAAACAGATGGATTTACTAATGAAATTCCTTTTAATATTGATATTGTCAACTCATTTTCTTTTGAATATTTAGACTATTGCTTTTAAATAAAAACAGCCTATCGAAATCTGATAGGCTGTTTTTTATTCATAATGATTAAGAAAAATTAATCTTCTTTCTTATCTTCTCTTGGTTTTCTGTCGTCTCTGCGATTGTCTCTATTGCGATTATCACGTCCACGATTGTCACGACCTCTGTTGTCACGTCCATTACGATTGTTATCTCTTGGAGGTCTTTCTACATAACCTTCTGGTTTTGGTAAAATCGCCTTACGAGATACTTTTTCTTTACGGGTACGTTTATCAATACCAAAGTATTTTACATCAAACACATCGCCCATGTTTACCACATCTGATACATTTTCTGTGCGTTCCCATGCCAATTCAGAAACGTGTAAAAGTACCTCATTTCCTGGTGCTTCCATATATTCTACAACAGCACCAAAATCTAACATTTTGATGACTTTTACTTCATATACGCTTCCAACTTCTGGCTTAAATAATAATGAATCTATTTTTGCCATTACAGCATCAATACCCGTTTTGCCTACTCCTAAAATTTCAACAATACCTTCTTCAGTAACTGGGTCTTCATTAATAACGATAGTTGTCTCAGTTTCTTTTTGCATTTCCTGAATCACTTTTCCACCAGGACCAATTAAGGCTCCGATAAATTCGTTAGGAATGCGACGCGTAATCATAGTTGGTGCGTGATCCTTAACTTCAGCATTTGGTGTTGCAATTGTATCAGTTAATTTTTCTAAGATATGTAAACGACCATCACGAGCTTGTTGTAGTGCATTCACTAAAATCTCGTAGCTTAATCCTTTTACTTTAATATCCATTTGACAAGCAGTAATTCCATCTGCTGTACCAGTTACTTTAAAGTCCATATCACCTAAGTGATCTTCATCTCCTAAGATATCTGAAAGTACAGCGTATTTTCCAGAGTCTGCATCGGAAATTAATCCCATAGCAATACCAGAAACTGGCTTTGTCATTTGTACACCAGCATCCATCATAGCCATTGTACCAGCACAAACTGTAGCCATAGAAGACGAACCGTTAGATTCTAATACTTCAGACACAACTCTTACTGTGTAAGGGCAATCATCTGGCACCATGCCTTTTAATGCACGTTGTGCTAAGTTACCATGTCCAACTTCACGACGTGATGTTCCGCGGATTGGTCTAGCTTCACCTGTACAGAATGGTGGAAAGTTATAATGTAAATAGAAACGCTCTTCACCTTCTTGAGATGGCATATCTATTTGGTTAGCATCTCTAGATGTACCTAAAGTTACTGTAGCTAATGCTTGTGTTTCTCCACGCGTAAAAACAGAGGAGCCATGTGTTGATGGTAAGTAATCTACCTCACACCAAATAGGTCTAATATCTGTCGTTTTACGACCGTCTAAACGTAAACCTTCGTCTAATGTTAAGTTACGAATCGCTTCTTTTTGTGCTTTAGCAACATATTTGTGGATGAGTTTTCCTAAGTCTGCTTGTTCTTCTTCAGAGAAAGCATTGAACACCTCTTCTTTAATTTCAGAGAATTTAGCGCCGCGTTCATGTTTTGCAGAGCCTGCTTTTGCAATAGCATATGTTTTGTCATATACCATATCATGAATTTTCTTGGCTAATTCTTCGTCAGCACGTTCTGGCTCATATTCACGTACTTCTTTTTTACCAACAGCTTCGGCCAAACGCACTTGAGCAGCACATTGTACTTTGATATGCTCGTGCGCAAATTTGATTGCATCTGCCATTTCTTCTTCTGAAATCTCATCCATTTCACCTTCAACCATCATCACAGAATCGGCAGAAGCACCAATCATCATATCGATGTCTGATTCTTCTAACTGTGCTAATGTCGGGTTAATGATAAATTCGCCATTGATGCGTCCAACTCTGGCTTCAGAAATTGGGCATTCAAATGGAAAATCTGATAATTGAATCGCTGCAGAAGCAGCTAAACCTGCCATTGCATCTGGCATAACGTTTGGGTCATGAGACATTAACTGAATCATTACCTGAGTTTCTGAATGGTAATCTTTTGGAAATAATGGACGTAAAACACGGTCTACTAAACGCATTGTTAATACTTCACCATCACTTGGACGTGCTTCTCTTTTAAAGAAACCGCCTGGATAGCGACCAGCTGCTGCAAATTTTTCGCGGTAATCTACTGTTAACGGTAAAAAGTCAACATCGTTTTGATGGTAGTTGGAAACAACTGTACATAATAACATACATTTTCCTGATTGCACAACAACGCTACCATGAGCTTGTTTTGCTAGTTTTCCGGTTTCGATAGAAATTTCTCTACCATCACCAAGGTCAATAACCTCTTTGTAAGTCTTTGGAATCATAAATTTTTAATTCACGCTTTGATATTAAACTATCAAAGTCTTGTTAAACAATGGTCGTTGTGTTGTTGTGTGTAGTTGTTGTAAATGACATTTAATGTCTGACCAATGAAAAACTGTATTTAGCTTCTTCAACTCGAATTTTAGACGCTTTCGATTGCGTTGTATAGTAATAAAAAACCACGCTGTTAGGCGTGGTCTTTTTATTTAGATTATTTTCTTAATCCTAATTCTTTAACTATTGCACGATATCTTAAAATATCTTTCTTAGTTAAATAGTCAAGTAATGCGCGACGCTTACCTACTAATTTTACTAAAGAACGCTCAGTGTTATAATCCTTACGGTTATTTTTTAAGTGTTCAGTTAAATGGTTAATTCGTGCTGTAAATAAAGCAATTTGTCCTTCTGCAGAACCTGTGTCGTTTGCACCTTTTCCGTGCTTTGCAAAAATTTTTGCTTTTTCTTCTTTTGTAACGTACATGCTAATATTATTGTAAATGATTGTTATGTATTCTGAAAGTCGTTCTTTCAGGCGGCAAATATAAGAAAATTAAAATATTAACAAATCGAACATGATATTTATTTGACTTTTTTTGAGTCCTTACTAAACCTTTTTAAAAATGTAAAGTCTTAAAAGCATGTTAACAACTAAAATTAATCCTACTCAATTGTTATTTCATTTTAGTGCACATAAGATGAGACGCAATTATGATTTTACATTAACAACTTAAACATTTTAATCATGAAACACTTTAAATGTATTACAAAATCTGCTTTGGCAGTATTAATTATAGGACTACTATTTAGTTCTTGCTCAGATAATAATGAGGATTTACAAATCGATGACTCGGCAAATGACGCTATCGAGTTATCACGGGCATCAGAGGTAGACGCTGCTAGCTCTTCTATGACAGATATAGTTACTGAAGTATTTGAATTCGATGAAGCAAATCCTAATGGAAGAGTGCAACCACTAGCATTACCAGATTGTGTAACTATTACGGTTGTTGCACAACAAGCCTTTAGAGAAGTTACTATAGATTTTGGAAATGAAGGTTGTTTAGTGAGAGGACATGTTCTTAAAGGACAAATCGTTTTCTCTTATACTAGAGATATTGAAGCTCAGGAAGTATTGATTACTTACAACCTTATTGATTTTTACTTTGATAATAAAAACGTATTAGGAAGTCGAACTATTTTAAGAGAGAAAGAAAATGATAATGGAAATCCACAGTTTACTCACAATTTAGACTTAACTGTGATTTGGCCGAATGGTGTACAAGCTTCTAGAACAGGAACTAAAGTTAGAGAATGGGTTGAAGGTTTTGGTAGCGGAAATTTTAGTGATAACGTTTTTGAAGTTTCGGGAGATTGGACAACAACCTTCGTAAATGGTAACTCTCACACTTATGAAGTGATGACGCCTCTACGACGGGAAGTCATTTGTACTTATTTTGTGAGCGGTACTGTCGAGGTACAACGCACAAATTTTGGTGGAACTTTTGATTACGGTAATGGAGATTGCGATAATCAAGCATCATTTACCTTTAACAATGGTACCGAGATTAATATAACTCTGAATTGATTTTAGTTTGTTTGATTGAGTTTTGAAAAGAAAAAAGTGAGCCGATTGGCTCGCTTTTTTTATGTTCTTAAAGGTTGATTTTTTATTAAATCTATATAAAGATTCACCTTATTTTTTAATTCTTTTCTATGTGTGATAAAATCTAAGAAACCATGCTCCAGTAAAAATTCTGAAGTTTGAAAGCCTTCAGGTAATTCTTTTCCTGTTGTGTCTCTTACAACTCGTGGTCCTGCAAAACCAATTAACGCACCTGGTTCAGAGATATTAATATCGCCCAGCATAGCAAAAGATGCTGTTGTACCACCAGTTGTAGGGTCAGTACACAAAGAGATGTATGGTATTCCTGCATCAGCTAGTTGTGCTAATTTTGCAGATGTTTTTGCTAATTGCATTAAGGACAATGCTGCTTCCATCATACGTGCACCACCAGATTTACTAATAATCATAAATGGCAGTTTTTTCTTTAAAGCGTAATCAGCTGCTCTAGCAATTTTCTCTCCAACGACACTACCCATTGAGCCTCCGATAAAGGCAAAATCCATACACGCAATTACCAGGTCATTACCTTTAGATTTACCAACAGCACAACGCACTGCATCGGTAAGATTTGTTTTAGCTTGAGCAGCTTTTAAACGGTCTGGGTATTTTTTTGTGTCTTCGAATTTTAAAGGGTCTTTCGATGATAATCCTGCGTCTAATTCTTTAAACTTATTGTCATCAAAAAGAATTTCGAAATATTCTTTACTGCCAATTCTTACATGATATCCATCTTCGGGACTTACATAAAAATTTTGAGCCAATTCTTTAGTGTCTACAATCTTTCCTGTAGGTGATTTATACCAAAGACCTTTTGGAGTATCCTTTTTTTCTTCGGTAGAGGTTTGTATGCCTTTATCTTTTCTTTTAAACCAAGCCATATGTCGATTTACGATTTTAGTTAGTTTTAATACGTGTTATACACAGCGACAAAATTAGGCATTTTATTAATACCACTCAACATTTGCTTTTGCTATCTATTATAGAATTATTGATATCAAAAAAAAACCTGTTTCAGATATATTGAAACAGGTTTTTTGAATTTTATAAATATCTAATTATAAAGTATCTACGTTGTTTAGGTCTTCAAATGCTTTTTTAAGACGCTCCACAAATGCATTTTCTCCTTTACGTAACCAAACTCTTGGATCATAGTATTTTTTATTTGGAGAATCTGGTCCATCAGGACTTCCGATTTGTGATGCTAAATACGCTTCTTTTTCACCCATATAATCTCTAACTCCAGACATAAAGGCATACTGCATATCGGTGTCAATATTCATTTTAATTACACCGTAACCAATGGCTTCTTGTATTTCTTCTTCTGTAGATCCCGAACCACCATGAAATACAAAATCAATATGATTATGAGCTACACCATATTTTTCTGTTATGTGCTCCTGAGAGTTTTTTAGAATTTTTGGTGTTAATTTTACGTTTCCAGGTTTATACACTCCGTGAACATTACCAAATGCGGCTGCAATTGTAAATTGGTCGCTAACTTTACTTAACTCTTCATAAGCATATGCAACTTCTTCTGGTTGTGTATATAGCTTTGATTCGTCAACATCACTATTGTCAACACCATCTTCTTCTCCACCGGTTATACCTAGCTCAATTTCCAGAGTCATACCCATTTTGCTCATGCGCTCTAGGTACGTCTTACAAATTTCTATATTTTCTTCAAGAGGTTCTTCACTTAAATCAATCATGTGAGAACTGTATAACGATTTTCCTGTTGCTGCAAAATGTTGCTCGCTTGCATCTAATAATCCATCTATCCAAGGCAATAATTTTTTGGCGCAGTGGTCAGTGTGTAAAATAACAGGTACACCGTAGGCTTCTGCCATATGGTGTACATGTTTTGCACCTGCTATACTGCCAGCAATTGCTGCTTTTTGATTTTCGTTACTTAAGCCTTTACCTGCATTAAATTGCGCCCCACCATTTGAGAATTGAATAATTACTGGTGAGTTTAAAGCCTTAGCAGTTTCTAATACTCCATTAATAGTGTTAGAGCCAATAACATTTACGGCTGGTAATGCAAAGCCTTTTTCTTTAGCTAGTTTAAAAATTTCTTGAACTTGGTATCCTGTTGCAACGCCTGGTTTTATATTATGACTCATGGTTATTTTTTAATAATTAATGAAATCAAAAATACATAATTTACAGCATTATAATATGCGAAAAACACTATAATTACTCAAAAAAATACGAAAACGATGTAGCTAAAACTAGTTTTTTAGAAAGGATAATTTATTCCAATATTATATGTTGCATTACCAAAGTTATAATTTGTAAACCAACGATTGCCTATCTCTAATGATGGATCATAGGTCTTGAAGCCAATGTCACCTCTAAGTACAAAAAAGGTAAAGTCATATCTGATACCAAAACCACTACCAACTGCAATATTTTGTAACGATTTAAAATTATTGAATGTAGATTCAGGGTCGTCTTCTACGTTACCAAAGGCGTTCCAAATGTTACCAGCATCCATAAAAAGTGCACCGTCAAAACTTCCAAAAAGGTTAAAGCGTTGTTCTAAACTAAAATGAAGTTTAAGGTTAGCTTCATTGAACTCATTAGTATTCTGTGAGCTTCCTGGTCCTAAATTGTAAGCTGTCCAGGCTCGATTATCATTTGGCCCACCAGCAAAAAAACTTTCTACAAATGGTATGTTGTTTGAATTTCCAAACGGTATAGCTACACCAAAATAACCTCTAAATGCTAAAACACTTTTTCGACCACGTTGCCCAAAATATTTAACGTAGTCCAATTCAGTTTTAAAATATTGCGAAAATGGTACATTTAAAATTTCGTAGCGACCATCAGAGTTTTTTTCTGTGTTTGTTAAACTAGAAATACCAGATAATAAATTACCAGCCAATTCTACATGATATTTAAATCTCGAAAAATTATTATCTGATAAATCTGACCTTGTATCTCTGGTATAATCAAAATTGGTCGATATTATAAGGTTGTTTTCTGTTAATCTGTCTTGACGTTGGTTAATATTGTTTACGTCTATAAAATCGTTATCTGTCGGTGTCAAACTAGTATTTCCGGTCAATACATCATTAATAAAGGTATCAGCAGGTTGAAATCCATTATCTGGTGGTGGGTCTTGTAGAACTTGATTATTGTTTATATAGCCTATGTTACGAGCAATATCATTTAATCGGTTAAATGAATTTGTGTATACCCCAAAATAATTTTCAGGATTTAAATTTCTAACATACTGAATATTAAACAGTTCTAAATTATTTGTTACTTTTTTTGAAGGAAACCAATTGTAAGCCAAAATACTTGATAGTGTCTGTCTATCTAAGCCAATGTTTTGTTGACTTGTAGCAGCCATATTTATTTTCGTACTTGGGGACATTGATTTTGGTATAATTTTGTCAGTGTTCATAGGAAAGAAAATCCTTGGTATTGTCAATCCTATTGCTCCACCAAACTCATTAATATCAAAAAACGAATCTTCATTATTACCTGCATCTTTAGAAGCGCCTATTGACCCTAAAGCAGATATATCAAGAGTTTCTGCGCCTTTAAAAACATTTCTGATTTTTAGACCTGTACTAAATGCAAAACCAACTGTTTGAATGTTGCTTTGAGACACGTCAAAAGCAAATTGCAGCTTGTATTTTTTGAGTGGAGATAAGAGTATGTTTGCTACTAAAGTCGAGTCTGATTCGTTAGCTACATAATCAACTGTAGGATATCTAAACATTTGTAGTTGATTTAGGTAATCCGAAGTTCTTGTTCTGTCTATATCACGATAGACATCTCCTTTTTTTATAAAAATAGCATCAGTTAAGGCTTTGGGCTTAAATTTTAGTTCATTAAAGCTATAAAGATTGTAACCGTCGTAAGTTATACTGTCTTTTATTTGTCCGCTTTCAATAAGATTTTCATTTGATGCATCAGTAATTATATTTACAGCTTTTATTTTATAAACTTTAAAAGGTTTAATAACAGAAGAGTCACTATATCTAATTGTCCTATTATCTATAAACATCTCTGTATTAACTGTTTTTCTTGATTTGAAGGTGTCAATCTCAAAACGAACGTAATCTTGACCAAAAAAGTAAAGCCCAGAATTTCGCATCAACCTGTTTATTCTAACCCTTTCATTTGTAAAATTGTCTTCATCGTATTGCTGACCTTTTTTGATTAATGACGCATTAATATTTGCTTTATAAATAGAGTCTACAACTGGTGTCTTTATGGTGGTTTTTAAGGTGTCAAGTTTACTAGGTAAATTTTTAGTTACTGTATATTTTACTTTAGCTTTTTTGTTTGAATCTTTTTCAATAGTATAATCTACTTCATTATATAAAAAGCCTCGTTTGTAGTAATAGGCGCGAAGTCTGCTTTTTGTTTTTTCAGTCTTTTCTTCGTTTAATATTGAAGGTGCTTCTCCAATTCGCTTTAACCATGAATTAAATCCTAAAACGGACTGTTTGTATTTTTCAAGTTGCTTTTTGGATAATGTGTTTGTTAGACGTTTTCGTCTATTACCTTTATCTAACCAAGATTCAAA
The DNA here is from genome assembly GCF_002163855.1 of Winogradskyella sp. PC-19. Taxonomy (NCBI): domain Bacteria; kingdom Pseudomonadati; phylum Bacteroidota; class Flavobacteriia; order Flavobacteriales; family Flavobacteriaceae; genus Winogradskyella; species Winogradskyella sp. PC-19. Next base: position 2,496,753 of record NZ_CP019332.1, read on the forward strand.
GATTGAGTCTCTATTTGGTCTTGCTAAATTATAAACGTGAAGATTAAGAGGAAAAAAGCCAATCCCAGAATTGGGCTTCTGAAGCGGAATATTATTTACACGTTCTTTATTGGTGACTTTACCATCAACTTCAATTTTATTTTCTATTAAAAGGTATTTACCATCCTTTACACGCTTAACGGTACTACAAGATGCGATTAGTAATAAAAAGCTAATGCAAATAGCCGCTTTAGTGAAAAAGGAGTTTATTTTTTGTAATACCAGTTTATGACGTTTAACGTTCAAATTGAAAGCAATTTTTCGATATTAAATACACTGAGCAATAATTAGTCCAAAAAGTATTAATTTGTCAGCGCATATACTACTAACAAATGTAAATACATTTTAATGTTATCAAAGAATCAGATAAAATTAATTAAAAGTTTAGCCCAAAAAAAAATTAGAAGCCAACATGGATTATTTACAGTCGAAGGTGTAAAAGGGATTACCGAGTTCGTAAATTCTTCATTTCGATTACAACATATTTACACTACAAATTCGGTTTTTGATGTTGAAAGTGATGCCTTAACAATTATAGGTGAATCAGATTTAAAAAGAATAAGTCAATTAAAAAATCCAAATACTGCTGTTGGTGTTTTCGAAATTTCTAAACCTAAACCTATTAATAAGTCAAAGCTAATTATTGCTTTGGATGATGTGCAAGACCCTGGGAATTTAGGGACAATTATACGTTTGTGTGATTGGTTTGGAGTTTCTGATTTAGTTTGTAATGGTAATACAGTAGACTGCTATAATCCTAAAGTAGTACAAGCTACAATGGGTTCACTAACTCGAGTAAATGTTAGTTATGTAGATTTAGAAAGTTTTATTTCTGAATATGAACATGAAATTTATGGCACTTTTATGGATGGAGAAAATATATACAGTAAAGAATTATCAGGAGCAGGTATTTTAGTTATGGGTAATGAAGGTAAAGGGATATCTCAAAGTATTGAAGACTTAGTAACTAAAAGAATATCTATACCAAAATTTGGAGAAAAAGCGACAGAGAGTCTTAATGTTGCTACAGCGACTGCAATTTGTTTAAGTGAATTTATGCGAAAAACTATCTAAACGTAAAGTTTATAAAAACACCTCTTGTCTTCATTGATGTAACATTGCCTGTCCATGGACTATTAGGGTCGACATCTCTAACGATTTCATCATTTATAGCAAATACACCTCTAATCGATGGTGTAAATTTAAAGTATAATAGATATAAATCAATACCGAATCCGATTTCGTAGAAATAGTTATTTGATGTCATTCGGAATTGACCTGCGCTGTTGTCGTCAGGATTTTGCTCATTACTTGCTAGATTAATAGCCGTAGAAACGCCTCCAACAATAAATGGTCTGATATTATTAATTCTATTAGTCGAAAACTTAATTAATAATGGTAGGTGTATATACGTAGATTTTGTTTCACGTAATAAGTCTGAAGGATTAAAACTTTGGCCATCGAAGTAACTCTCGTCATATCTTAGATTTCTAGTCGTAAAATATACACCTGGCTCAAATCTTAAATTTAAGTGATTATTCAGCCTTAAGTCACCAGTTAATCCAACTTGAAACCCTGTTGTTGCATCAACTAAAATATCATCTAAATTTTGTTCGTATTCAAATTTATAATCATAACTATTAAAACCCAAAAAGTAACCCCATGACAATATTTTTTTATCCATGTTTTCAAGGTTGATAACCTTTTTGTTAGTGAATAATTGTCCGAAACTTACGTTGTAGCTGATTAGAACAGCAATAACTATAATTATTTTTTTCATATAAAACTAAGCCTTCGTTGCAGTATAGATTGTTGCTACACCAAACGTTTGTGGTTTATCCTCGACATTAATAAACCCAATTTCCCTTAAAATATTGTTTAGCTCTTCTCCAAAAGGAAATACTGATGCAGATTCACTTAAATACTTATAGGCACTTTGGTCTTTTGAAAAGACTCTGCCAATAGTAGGTAAAATAAATTTAGAATACAATTTATAGCCTTGTTTGAAAGGTGTTTTTGTTGGTACAGATGTTTCTAGTATTACAAAAATGCCGTTAGGTTTTAGGACTCGTAATATTTCGGCTAGCCCTTTTTTTAGATTCATAAAATTTCTAACTCCAAAAGCTACAGTTATAGCATCAAAAGTGTTATCCTCAAAGGGTAAATCTTCTGAATCTCCAATAACCATATTGATTACACCGTCTAAGCTTTTGGTTTTAATCTTCTTACGGCCAACTTCAAGCATTCCGTCGCTAATGTCTAAGCCAATAATTTCTTTAGCCGATGTATTAGCAAGACTGATTGCTAAATCACCTGTTCCAGTAGCAATATCTAATATGTTTTTTGGATTGGTGTCTGCAACAAGTTTTACAACTTTATTTCTCCATTTGATATCGATTCCGAAAGAAATAACTCGATTTAATCCATCGTATTCTTCAGAGATGGTATCAAACATTTTTGTGACTTGTTCTTTCTTATCAAGCTCGCTATTCTTGTATGGCTTTACGTTTTTTGACATCAAAATTTTTTTTTGCAAATATAGTCATAACTAATAAGTACTTAAAGCTGTAAAGGACTAAATTAACCAATCTATAACACCAGATTTGGTTTAAAAAAATATGCATACGATTAAAAATTACTTTTGAATTCCGTTAATAAGATCTATAACTTTAGTAGCACTCTTTGAGGTTTAGTATATTTGTATACTTTTTTTCAAATTATTATAAATGAAAATTATCATTGCTGGTGCAGGAGAAGTCGGATTCCATCTGGCTAAACTACTTTCTTACGAGTCTCAAGAAATTACTTTAATAGACAATAAAAAAGATAGCTTAAGCTACGCTGGCGAAAATTTAGATATCAAAACTATAAAAGGAGATGCAACCTCTATTGCAACTTTAAAAGAAGGTCGAATAGAGAATTCTGAATTATTTATTGCAGTAACATCTTCTGAAACTACAAATATTACAGCTTGTGTATTGGCAAAGCAATTGGGTGCAAAACGAACAATTGCAAGAATTTCTAATACAGAGTTTATTGAAAATAAAGACGAGGTTGGATTTTCTAAATTTGGGATTGACGAGTTGATTTCACCAGAATCTTTAGCTGCTTCAGAAATCGAATTATTATTAAACCAATATGGTTTTAATGATACTTATGAGTTTGAAGATGGAAAACTAACCATGCTAGGTCTTCGATTATCTCGTACTGCAACTTTTGTTGGTAAAACCGTAAAAGAAGCTGCTGAGTCGTATTCTGAATTGCACTTTATACCTATTGCAATTCAGCGATATGGTACACAATACACTATAATTCCGAGAGGAGACACTATTTTTAAAGAAGGAGATCAAGTCGTTTTTATAACTTCAAAAGGTGGAGACGAAGAGTTGTTTGAGCTATCAGGAAAAGTAAAAGTAGGTATTAAGGATGTAATGATTTTAGGTGGTAGTCAAATCGGTTTTAAGACTGCGCAAGATTTATGTAAAAGTAAGTTTAATGTAAAACTCGTTGAAGGAAAAAGAGCTACAGCAGAGGATTTAGCGGATGAATTACCAGACGCTTTAGTGATTTGTGGAGATGGAAGGAATGTAGATATTCTTCAAGAAGAGAGTATATCTGAAATGGATGCTTTTATATCGGTTACAGGTAATTCCGAAACTAATATAATGTCTTGCCTCTTGGCAAAATCAAAAGGCGTAAAAAAGACTATCGCATTGGTCGAAAATATGGATTACTATCAACTATCTCAATCCATCGGAATTGATACATTAATTAATAAAAAACTTTTAGCAGCAAACACCATTTTTAGATACATTAGAAAAGGTGAAGTTGTTGCAATGACAAAATTGACCAATATGAATGCTGAGCTTTTAGAGTTTGAAGTCAAGTCAAATTCTAAAATAACAAATCAGAAAATCAAAGATTCTAGTTTTCCTAAATCGGCCATCATTGGTGGTGTTATTCGTGATGAAGAGGGATTAATTCCTTTGGGAGATTTTAAAATTGAAGCTGGAGACCGAGTTGTCGTTTGTTGCTTACCACGTTCTATCGCCGAAGTTGAAAAGTTTTTTGCATGATTTGGTATTATGGCAAAAATGAAACTTAATTATAAAATCATTTTCCATTTTTTAGGATTATTACTCCTATTTAATGGAGGTTTTATGCTTATAGCTACATTGATAAGCTTCATCTACAAAGATGGTGTTACTTTAGAGTTATTGCTCTCGGGCTTTACAATTCTTCTCTTAGGTGGTATTGTGATGTTTAACACACGCAATCACCGTAAAGAAATGAATAAGCGAGAAGGTTACATTGTCGTCGCTTTTGGATGGATTGTAATGTCACTTTCGGGTTCGCTACCATACATGATTACAGAGGTAATTCCGTCATTTACAGATGCTTTTTTCGAAACAATGTCGGGCTACACTACAACTGGCGCAAGTATACTTAATGATATCGAGATTGTGCCTAAAGGTGTACTGTTTTGGCGTAGTATGACGCATTGGATAGGTGGTATGGGAATTATCGTACTAGCCATTGCTATTTTACCATTATTAGGTATTGGTGGTATGCAGTTGTTTGCTGCTGAAGCACCAGGTCCAGGTGGTGATAAATTACATCCAAGGATTACAGACACTGCTAAACGTTTGTGGCTTATCTATTTTGGATATACTGCAGCAGAGACTATTCTGCTTCAAGTTGCTGGGATGTCATTTTTCGATGCTATTAATCATGCCTTAAGTACGTTATCTACAGGTGGTTTTTCTACTAAAAATGCTAGTGTTGCGCATTGGAATGATAATCCTGCTATCCAGTACATTATTATCACATTTATGTTTTTAGCAGGTACAAATTTTGTATTGAGTTATTTTGCTTTTAAGGGTAAGGTTCAGAAAATTATTAAGGATGATGAGTTTAAGGTTTACTTCAAGTTTATCGCTGTTTTTACAATCGTAGCTGCTCTAGTTATTTACTTTAATGCAGACGTTTCCAAATCTTCAATAGAACATCCTATGGTTTTAGGTGAGTTTGAGAGCGCCTTGCGTCATTCATTATTTCAAGTATTAGCGATTATAACAACAACTGGTTTTGTTACAGCAGATTATACGATGTGGACGCCATTTTTGACAGTCCTTTTCTTTGGACTTATGTTTTTAGGAGGTTCTGCTGGGAGTACATCTGGTGGTATTAAAGTTGTAAGACATTTAGTGTTGATTAAAAATGGATTCTTAGAGTTTAAGCGGGCGTTACACCCTAATGCTATTTTACCTGTACGCTACAATCAAAAATCTGTATCTAAGGATATTGTGTTTAATATTCTTGGTTTTTTTATTACCTATATGCTATTCTTTATATTCGGAGCATTGGTATTCTCTATGTTTCAACTAGACTTTGAATCCGCTATTGGACTTTCGGCATCGAGCTTAGGTAATGTTGGTCCTGCTTTGGGTGATTTTGGTCCTGTAAATAATTATGCAGCATTACCGCCTTTAGGAAAATGGTGGGCTTCGTTTTTAATGCTTTTGGGACGTCTTGAACTATTTACAGTACTAATTTTACTGACGCCTTTTTTCTGGAGAAATAGATAATTGTTTTATTAAAATTGCCTCAATTTTTACTTCAAATTGATATATTTTCTATTTTTTTTGATAAAATTCAATTTTATTCCAGCCTATATAAATACTAATATCTCAGTGATTTTAGTGTTGGTTTTTAAGTGTTTAGCGAGAAATATCTTGTAACATTTTTAAAATAGCTTCGTCTTATAAGCATAACCAATTAATTTTTATCAATCATGGAATTAGTATTAAACACATTTGAAACAGAACCATTACCCGAACCCAGAGAAACGTTTGCAATTGTAAACGAACCATTACTAAACTCTAATTACAAAGCAGCGGTTCAGCAGAACTTCATCAAATCTTCAAAGCCATCTGTTTTCGGAATGAGACAACGTCTTAAATTTAAGCAATTCAATAACGTACAAGCTATTGGAGTCATTTTAAAATTATCTGTATTTGTAACAGTACTTACTATTATGTTTTAAGTTACAAAACGGCATATGGACCTTTAACTGATGCTTTTTAAGAAATTAAAAAGCATCTTTTATTATATCACTTTTCAAACTTTTAAAACTTATCGCTATGCATGGAAATTCAATGAATACAAGTGTGCGTAATAATCTTAAACTACTTAAAAAAAGAGATAAGCTCAAGAATAGATTAGGCGGTTATGATGCATCAAAAACTACCGAGTATAATTTCCCTAAGGCATCATCAAAACAATTAAGAGATATAAAGAAAAAGATGAAAGAAGAGCGAAGAAACTGGTGGTTCAATGTAATAATGTTGACTTTGATAAACTTCACTTTTGTAGCGATTATATTTTATTGTGTAATTAAATATATTTTTTAATATGCCTTTAGGAGAATCAATGCTGAGCGTCGTTAGAAGTAACAAAAGTGTTATGCTAGATAAGTCAAAACATTTTAGGAAAACTCGTGGTGGTAATTCTAGGAAGTCAAAAACAGAATATAATCTTCCTGAAGCTACACCTGAGTTAATCTCAAAAATTAGAGAAAGGATGATTAAAGAAAACAAAAAAACCAGAACAATACGGTTAATAATTTCCTTAGTTCTGGTTATTGCTTCGACTGTGATTGTTTACTTATTAACCTAAAGCTTTTTTAATTCGCTTTATAGCTTCTTTGATTTGTTCTTGAGACGCTGCATAAGAAATTCTAATACAATTAGGGTTGCCAAAAGCATCGCCAGTTACAGTGGCTACATTAGCATATTCTAAAAGATACATAGCAAATTCTGAAGCATTATTTATTTTGGTACCATTAAGAGTTTTTCCAAAATAAGCTGAGATGTCTGGAAATACATAAAATGCACCTTCGGGTTCATTACAAGAAAAACCTTCTACATCACTAAGTAATTTTAATATTAGCTGACGACGTTCTTTAAACTCGTCAACCATGTACTGTATTTTTTCAGGAGAAGCTTCCATAGCAGTAATTACTGCACGTTGCGCGATACAGTTGGCACCACTTGTAACTTGACCCTGCATTTTGTTACAAGCTCTAGCAATAGCGGTAGGAGCACCAATAAAACCTATTCGCCAACCTGTCATTGCAAATGCTTTAGAAACACCATTTACTGTGATTGTACGCTCAAACATATCATCGAATTGTGCCATGCTAGAGTGACCGCCAATGAAGTTTATATGCTCATAGATTTCGTCAGAAACCACATAAATATTAGGATGCTTTTGTAGTACATCAGCCAAAGCTCTCAATTCATCTTTGCTGTAAACTGAGCCACTAGGATTACAAGGAGAACTATACCAAATCATTTTAGTTTTTGGCGTAATAGCAGCTTCAAGTTGTGCTGGTGTCATTTTAAAATCATCATCAATTGACGTCTTTACTTCAACAGGAACACCTCCATTTAGTTTAACAATATCACTGTAGCTCACCCAGTATGGACAAGGTAAAATTACTTCGTCTCCATCATTAAGCAATACAGATGCAATGTTAAACAAAGATTGTTTTGCACCAGTAGATACTACAATTTGAGAACGATTATACTCAAGTTTATTATCGCGCTTGAATTTTGTTATAATAGCATCTTTTAATTCTGCATAACCATCAACAGGTGTGTAGCTATTATAGTTGTCATCTATAGCTTTTTTAGCAGCTTCTTTTATAAAGTCTGGTGTGTCAAAGTCTGGCTCACCTAAGCTAAGTCCGATTATATCTTTTCCTTCTTCTCTTAATTCTCTTGCTTTAGCGGCCATTGCTAAAGTTGCCGAAGTCGATAGATTGTTAATTCTATCCGAAAGGTGGTTCATGCGCGTGTTGGTTGTCTAAGATTTATGCTTGCATTGCAGGCTTCATTCCCATTTCTTTCAAAAATCTAAAATGTGCTACAATAGCTTTTCTTGTGGTTTTATATTCCTTGTATGGTAAATTAAATTCTTTAGCAGTATCCTTTACGATTTTTGCAATTTTTCCGTAATGAACGTGGCTTATGTTCGGGAAAATGTGATGCTCTACTTGATGGTTTAATCCACCTGTATACCAGTTGATAAACCAGCTTTTTGCACCAAAATTAACAGTAGTTTTTAACTGATGAATAGCCCAAGTATTTTTCATAGTACCATCTTTTTCTGGCATCGGCATTTCTGCTTCGTCCATAACATGAGCGAGTTGAAAAACTACACTTAAAATTAGACCAGCGACATAATGCATTAAAAAGAAACCTATTAAAACTTTATACCAAGCCAAATCAGTTAATACAATTGGGATTACAATCCACATACTTACATAAATCAGTTTTGAAACCACCAATTTACTCCAATTTACAACTGGGTTTGGAAGTTTACCATATGATAATCTACGCTTCATGTAACGATACATTTGCTGAAAATCAGTAGTGATTGCCCAGTTAATCGTAAGTAATCCGTATAATAAGATAGAATAGTAGTGCTGAAATTTATGATGCTTACGCCATTCAGAATGTTCAGAAAATCTAAGTACACGTCCAGCTTCTAAATCCTCATCATGACCGTGAATATTTGTGTAAGTATGGTGCAGTACATTATGCTGTACTTTCCAGTTGTAAACATTTCCGGCAAGAATATAAATACTACTTCCCATTAAACGATTTACCCATTCTTTATTAGAAAAAGAACCGTGGTTCCCGTCATGCATTACATTCATACCAACGCCAGCCATTCCAACACCCATTACTAGAGTGAGTAAAAGTTGTGCCCAAGTAGGAATATTGAGTGTTAATAATAAAAAATATGGTGTTAAAAACAGCGCAAACATAACAATGGTTTTAATCCATAATTTGTAGTTTCCTGTGCGCTTTATGTTGTTTTCTTTAAAATAATCGTTGACACGTTTATTAAGAGTTCTGAAGAATTTAGCAGAATCTTTTCTAGAAAAAGTAAGGGCTTTTTGTGTATTCATAGGGCTTTTAATTTTAATACATAACGCTTCAAAAAATTGTTAAGTATACGTAGCAAAGATAATTAATATATGCTGTCAAAACATGACCAAATGTTAAAAAATCCAAGCTAAAAATAACTATTTTTGTCAAAACTATATAATGGAACTAATCTTAAAATATTTTCCAAACCTAGCAGAGCAGCAAATAGAGCAATTTGAAGCTTTATTGCCATTATATAAAGATTGGAATGCTAAGATAAATGTGATTTCTCGAAAAGATATTGACGAACTCTATTTACGTCATGTTTTGCACTCATTAGCAATAGCCAAAGTGATGCCGTTTAGTGGTGGTTCATCAATATTAGATGTAGGTACTGGTGGAGGATTTCCTGGTGTACCGTTAGCTATTTTGTTTCCAGAATGCCAGTTTCATTTGGTAGATAGTATCAATAAAAAACTAAAAGTTATTAATGGTGTGGCTGAATCTCTAGGTTTAAAAAATATTAGAACTACTCACAGTAGAGTAGAGGCTATTGACGAGCAATATGATTTTATAGTAAGTCGTGCAGTTACTGCTATGCCAGAATTTACTAAATGGATAAAAGGTAAGATTAGAAAAGAACAGAAAAACGAATTTAAAAACGGGATTTTGTATCTAAAAGGTGGAGATTTGACTGAAGAGTTAAAGCAATATAAGACCGTAAAACAATTTTCGTTAACAGAGTATTTTGAAGAAGATTTTTTCGAAACAAAAAAAGTGGTGTATTTACCAATAAAGTACAAATAAAGAAAGCGCCATTCGGCGCTTTTTTATTTGATAAAACGAAATTTTAGTTAACTATAAATTTCGTTGTAAATCTAGAATTATTCTCTCCTTCAATATTCAAAATATAAAAGCCAGAATTTAATCTAACTGGTATTTCTATTCTGTTATTCAATTCTGTTTGAGTTTTGAAAACTATTTTTCCTGTGAAATCAATAATAGAAACTGATACATTTTGATTACCATTTGTTAATAAAACTAATTTGTCTTTAATTGGATTATTTTCTAATTGAAAAGCTGTAACGTTTACATCATCAGAACCTAATACCGTGCCTCTTATTTCTGCAAGTATAAAAGCTGCGTTGCCTGGCGTTATTGCAACATGATCTTCATTATCATCTGGTAAATAGGTGTTATCAAACGGTGTATTGTTTGTTGTTGCTCGACCAGATGTTAAATCAATATTATGATACCAATTTATATTGTCTGCATTGTTTCCTTCGTCATTAATTTCTAATGCAAGTGCACTAACCGTTGGAATAAAACTAAATTTATCAATAGTTAAAGCGTCTAGAAAATCAGCTGCAAGACCAGTGGATGGTAAATCTCCTGCTAAACCAGTTAAATCAAATAGACCGCCAGGAGCTGCATCTACACCATCAAAATTTGTAGTTCCGGAATTTGCAGTTGAAACAATATCTGGGAAGAATGGTATTGGAGCAAAAAAACTACTAACCTGTTGAGAGCTTCCAGAAACTGGTGTCATATATACGTCAATATCTACGTTTAGACTTCCTAAAATAGGTACATCATTTACAGTGAATGTATCCGATATAATAGTAAAACCAGGAACAACTTCAGTAACTCCATCTTTAGCTAAATAAGAAGAGCCAATACCGCTACCATTAACAACTGATATTTTTCTTGTGTTTTGCGGAAAATCAATTGTATTTGGGTTTCCATCTAAGCTATTAATATTTATCTCAAATTGCGTTCGGTATGAATCAGGTATTGGTAGAGTCAATGATGAATCAAATGTTACACCATCACCAGAACCATCAAGATGTGCCAAAAAATGGTCAACTAATAATTGTCTAGCAGCAGGAGAATTTAAAACATCATCAATAATTGGCTGTACTTCAATAACTGGATTTGTACTATTATTAGCTAAATAATTAAATTGATGTTGAAGTCCAATAGGGACATTTGCCCCAAGGTGTGGCGAATCTATAGATACCCACAAGCTTGTATCGGTATCTAACATATTACCTTCCATATAATTTAAAGCATATCGGGAGATTAAACCACCCATACTTGGACCAATGATAATATTTTGTTCAGGTGAACTTGCTAGTGCTTTTTCAGTATTTATGTCTTCAATAAGTGCTACCAATGTTAGTGCATTTCGTTCAATAAAATCTGCTCCGCCGTCTACCATTAGATTTCCGTCAGTTGGGTTGGTGTATTGCGGGAAATTTACAACCACTATATCAAAACCTTCAGCTCTAAGTTCGTCACCAATGTTAGTGAAGTTAGGATTTCCTGTGTAATCTAAAGAAGAATAAAGGGCATCGATATTTCGTGTATCACCTGGGTCAAAACCATCTATTAAAAAGATAGGTTTATCTAAAATATCATCACTGCTTTTGTATACAAAATATTCTGCTTGGCCTGCAAATTCTGTTGCGCCTGTATAACCCGTTAGATTTGCTGTTAAATCAGACGTTATCGAAACTGGAGTTACTTGTGCTACTGCAAAAAATGATGCTAAAGTTAAAGTCAAAGAGTAAATTTTTTTCATATAATTTCATTTATTTCGCAATAAAGATACAAAGTTTAGATTTTAAATTTCTGATAAAATAAAACCCTTAATATCAATAAGATAAAAAGGGTTTTTAAGTATTGTTTTTGTAAATGTTATTCTCCTAAAAATGGATATCTGTAATCAGTTGGTGTTACAAATGTTTCTTTAATCATTCGTGGCGAAACCCAACGCAGTAAGTTAAGTGCGCTACCAGCTTTGTCATTTGTTCCAGAAGCTCTTGCGCCTCCAAATGGTTGTTGCCCTACAACTGCGCCAGTTGGCTTATCGTTGATGTAGAAGTTTCCGGCTGCGTTTTGTAAGATGTTTGTTGCTTCTTGGATGGCATATCTATCTGTCGATAAAATGGCACCTGTTAATGCATACTCACTTGTTTCGTCTACTAATTTTAAGGTTGCTGTATAGTCGTTTTCATCGTATACATAGATTGTTATTACGGGGCCAAAAAGCTCTGTGCACATCGTTGTATATTTTGGATTTGATGTTACGATTACTGTTGGCTCAATAAAGTAGCCTTTAGACTTGTCATAACCACCACCTACTATAATTTCAGCATCAGCATCGGATTTAGCAGCATCAATGTATTTTGCCAATTTGTCAAACGAACCTTCATGGATTACTGCAGTAACAAAATTACTCATATCTTCAGGAGAACCCATTTTAAAAGAGTTCACGTCTTTAATTACAGAAGCTTTTACTTCTGGCCATAAATTAGAAGGAACATAAGCACGTGAAGCAGCTGAACATTTTTGTCCTTGGAACTCAAAGGCTCCACGAGAAATAGCTGTTGCTACTTGTTGTGGATTAGCCGATTTATGAGCGACAATAAAATCTTTACCACCAGTCTCACCTACTATCCTTGGATACGTTTTATAGTTATGTATGTTGTTTCCGATTTGTTTCCAAAGCTCTTTAAAGATATATGTAGAACCTGTAAAGTGTAAGCCAGAAAAATCTGGACTTGCCATCACGGTATTAGTAATCATAACAGGGTCACCAAAAACAACGTTAATTACACCATCCGGAACACCAGCTTCTTTAAATATATCCATGATTATTTTAGCAGAAAAAATCTGGCTATCACTTGGTTTCCATACGACAACATTACCCATCATTGCCATACATGCAGGTAAGTTTGCTGCAATTGCCGTAAAATTAAAAGGAGTAACTGCATAAGTAAATCCTTCAAGCGGACGATACTCTAACCTGTTCCATGCATCAGATGTACTTTCTGGTTGTTCGTGATAAATATCAGTCATAAACTGAACGTTAAAACGCAAGAAGTCAATTAACTCACAAGCAGCATCAATTTCGGCTTGGTGTACTGTTTTTGACTGAGCAATCATAGTTGCTGCATTAATCTTTGCGCGGTAAGGACCAGCAATTAACTCAGCAGCTTTTAAGAAAATACCTGCACGTTGTTCCCAAGGTAATTGAGACCAAGTTTTACGAGCTTCCAAAGCCGTAGAAATAGCTTCTTCAACATGAGATTGTTCAGCTAAATGGTATTCTCCAACAATATGTTTATGGTCGTGAGGCGGAGACATAGTTCTGGTATTACCAGTTTTTACGTCTTTACCATTAATATACATTGGTACTTCTGTCTTACTATTAAACATAGTTTTATATGCCTCTGTAACAGCAGTTCTCTCAGGAGAACCTGGAGCATATGATTTTACAGGCTCGTTAACAGCGATTGGTACATTGAAGAATCCTTTTCCCATTTTATAGTGTGATTTTAATTATAAATTTTGAAAGTGCAAAGGTACAATTTTTAAAAGATTATTTTGAAAACCAACTCATAATGAAAACTTAATTATTGATTAATTTTTGTAAGTTGCTTCTTATAAAAATGACAAAATAGCTGATTATTTATTTCTATGACTATGCTTCAAAATGATGCTTTTATAATAACTATGGCTTATCCGGAAACTATTGTTTCTCATGCCGAAGAATGGTATTCAAAATTTCTCAGATTTTTGTTTATAGGAAATAAAAAACATGTGCGTGCAGGACATGCAGCTTTGGTGTTAATAGATAAGAAAACGGGTGAATTAGAATATCACGATTTTGGACGATATATAACATCTTCACCAAATGGAAGAGTAAGAGGTAAAGAGACCGATTTTGAACTAAATTTTCCTATAAAAGCAAATATCAAAGGTGATAGGATTCTGAATTTTGATGAAGTTTTAAAGTTTCTAGCTACAAATCCTAAATTAACTCACGGTGATGGTGATTTATATGCTTCAATATGTAACAGTATAAATTATGATTTGGCTCGTAAACATATTACCGAACGCCAGAATGAAGGCTTTATAAGATATGCAGCTTTTATTGGTCAAGCTTGTAATTGCGCGCGTTTTGTTACGGATGCATTGATAGCATCTGTAATCGATAAAAAAATAAAAAGAGCATTAATTAAATCTAAATGGTTTACACCAAGTACTATCGGAAACGTAGTTATAGCTGATACAGATAATCATGTATATAGAGTTACTGACAAAGCAGAAATACATAAATTCACTTCTTCTGTTAGTAAAGAAAATAGACGATTGTTCTTGGATCTTCTTAAAGAGTATAACCCAAGTATAGAAGGAACAATATTACCAAAGCATAATGATACAAAAGAAGACCACGCTCAGTGGCTTGGTGGTATTGCAGCTGGTGCTTGGTTCGAAATTTATGGATTAGAAAGTAAATCTGAATACAGATTTCGAAGAATTTCTCCTTACGGAAATATAGATTGTGATGGCGTCTATAAAATAAATGACGCTAGTTTTGATGTTAGTCTAAGCTATGAATTTATACATTATTCTAACTGTAAATTTTTTCACATTAATCAAAACGAAAAAACATTTCGATTTGAATATCAAAAAGATTTCAAATAATTAAATATTATAATTTGGTGGCTGAGTTTGTCGAAGTCAGTTCAGAGAAAAAGGTGCACTTAATCTAAAAGAAGGTATGTAAACTTTAAACCTTTTAGAGTTTGAAAAGTTAATCATATTGTAATAACCGTGCATACTACCAAAAGGTGATGTTAGTAAGCAACCCGAATTATAAGTATGAGATTCACCTGGTTGAAGAATTGGTTTCTGACCAATTACGCCTTCACCACGTACTACCTCAATATTATTTAAGGCATCCTTGATTTTCCAATAGCGAGAGTTTAGCTGTACAACGTCGTTACTCTGATTTTCAATAGTAACTTTATAAGCGAAGGCAAAATTCATTTTATAATTTTTATAAAATGTACCCTCGAAATCAGTTTCAACTGAAATTTTAATTCCGCTTGTAACTTGTTGTACCATTGCTTTTTTGTTCACTGCGAAGATAAGCTATTTTTTTATTTGTTATATAATATTGCTTTATGTTAGTGTGTTTTTTAACAAAGATTTAGAGGCATAAGTTTCTAAGGTTTCAAAGAAATTCAGAATATCTTCTTTTTGTAATACTGTATTTATTGTAACCATTCTTACGAATTCTGTATTATTAAACTTACCAAAGCCAACCATGAGTTCAGAATCTTCATATAGAGCTGTGCATAATAAATTTGCAGGTATGTCTTTATAATTAAAACATATAGAAATAGAATCGTCAAAACTATAAAGTTTGTAATCTGGATTATTATTAATGTAATCTCTTGCAGTTTGAGCTAGTTCAAATTGATGGTCAACTATTTTCTCAAGCCCTTTAGTACCAACAGATTTCCATAGTGTCCATAGTTTTAAAGCATCATTTCGACGCCCGCATTGTAATGAAGTTTTGCCTAGATTGTAATCATCGCCATCTGTTTGGTATAAATAATCAGCTTCATTAGAAAAAGAATGATGTAGCTGAGATTTGTGTTGTGTAGTAATAATTGAGCAACCTAAAGGTGTTCCAAGCATTTTATGAGCATTGACACTAAAAGAATCAGATAATCTTAGTCCGTCAACAAGATGTTTATATTTTGCGCTAAATATTACACTGCCACAATATGCGCCATCAACATGTAACCATAAATTGTGTGCTTTGCAGACTTTACTTAGATTAGTAATATCGTCAAAAGCTCCCAATACGGTTGTGCCAGCTGTTGCATTTACAAAAAACGGTTGATGTCCATTTGCGATGTCTTCTTTAACGACTTGATCTAAATGAGTTGCGCTCATTTCACCTTTATTATTGGTTTTAATCAATCTTACATTATGTCTTCCTATACCAGATAAAACTGCATTTTTAGAAATGGAATAATGAGAAGCTTCAGAAGTGTAAATTGTCATTTTCTGGGTAATGCCTTCAGTTCTAATTTTAGGGAATTTATAATCTCTAGCCATTAATAACGCCATAAAATTGGTCATTGAGCCACCAGCAGCCAATGTGCCACCGCTATTTTTGGGATAGCCAGAAAGGTTACAAATATTATCTATAATCTCTTTCTCTATACCAACTTGTGGGCCAGCAACTTTGTATGTATACATGCTGTTATTAAGCATAACTGCTAGTAAATCTCCTAAAGTGGCTTTTCCAATTCTTCCACCAAAAAGTTGATTAAAAAATGATTTTGAAGCTGTTTTAGGCGTATATTTTATAATAGACTTTAATGTCAAAGCTAATTCCTCGTTTATGACACCTTCGTCATTTAGTGATAAATCTAATTTTTGAAATAATTCTGAAGTAGGGATAGGTTGTGCTACAGGGTTGTTCTTTTCTTCTTCAAAAAGAAAATCACATAATTCTGAAAATATCTTGAGGTCTTGCTGCATTTTGTAATACTCTAAAATGTTGGTTTCTATGTCTAAAAACCTACAAGATACTTACAAAATTACTTTAAATAAAATATTGAGTATTAATTGGTAATGCGTTCGGAGTTTGCTTCTCCAAAGCCTATTAATCTATCATAACGTGCACCTAAATCTCTGTAGTAAACCAAAACTTTATAGTTATTTTCAGTTTGCCAAAAGTTACCACTAATTGCTCCTTCATCAACTGTACCATCGCCATCTACTGTTACAAATTTATAATTGTAAAAACCTTGTTTTAACTTTATAATGCATTCGTAATTACCACTTTCATTGTTATAATACATACGTGTCATATCCTCTATTGCAAAGTTGTTAAAGTTGCCAAAAACATGTACATCTTTACCTGGGATTTGTTCGTGCATAAGTGTAAAGTGAACTTCGGTATAATCAGCTTGGGTGTCTAGATTATTGACGCCAATAGCATTTATCAAAAAGTTGCCATTTATATCTGGATTCCATGTGTATGGTCTATCTCTTCTACTTATTTGTTTAAATAAGTAGCTATGATATAAGTCTTGTAAATCTATAAATTGAATACCAAGATTCGCAGAACGCACATTTTTACTTTCAAAATTTAAGTATTCATTACCTGCCCAAAAAGACGCTTCGTCGTCATATCGATATATTAATTCGTTCCCTACTGTAAATTGGGGTATTAGGTTAGATATTGCAGTATTTAAATTGTTGTTTTGAATAACAAGAGTCTTTACAGTTTCTAAAGGATTATTCAAATTAGTGTCCCCAGAATTTATTTTGATATTGACAATTTGCTTCTCGTTAATTGTTTCAAAATTACGAGTACGTCTTGGTTTTACGCCGACAGATGCTATGTCTTCTACAACCATAAACTTTCTAGAAAACATAACTTCATCATAGTCATCATATATGGTAATCATATAATTACCAGATTTAAGTAATCCTTTAGTTTGTTGATTAGGGATATTTAAATCGTAATGAGAATAAATTTGAAATGTGTTAAGAGAATTAAGGTAAGTGATGATTCTCATATTATCAATGCCTCTTAAATATTCTCCCTTTACAAGTTGCGAAGGCGTCCAATCAAAATTAAAGTGTTCAATCTTATAGTAAAAATCTTCTTCATTGCCAGTTAATGCATCAAATTCAAGACTAAAAGGTTCACCAAGTCTTAAAATAGGTAATTGTGCTTGACTCGTACTTCCTTTGAATGTAATGGTCTTTATAAAATTCGGAGGTAATGTTTCTTCAACTTGAGAAAAGCTAAAAAAAGAAATTCCAACGAGTAGTAAAGTAGCGTAGTATTTAAAATTCATAGTTTAATAAATTCTCATTCAAAGATAATCAAAATCCATGCCTCAGTATGTTTACATTTTGTTATAAGATTTGTTTAATCTGTTTTTAGTATTTGATTAGAATTGAAAGTGATTGTTAAACAAAACGATTTTGCGACAAATTCCTTAACAACAATTAACTAAAAATTTTAAGAATGGTCTAAATTGTTTTGGCTTTAATTCGTATTTTTGCACCGATTTTTAGATAACTAAATCTTAAAGACATATGTCAAAAGACATTAGAATAAAAAAGGGTTTAAATATAAAGTTGGTCGGCGAAGCCGAAAAGACCACTGAAAACGCTATTATTAGCAACACTTACACGATTAGACCCGAAGATTTTCACAGCATTACACCAAAATTGGTTGCCAAAGAAGGTACTAAAGTAAAAGCAGGTGATACACTATTTTACAATAAGGAAAATGAAGCTATGAAGTTTGTGTCACCAGTGTCTGGTGAGATTGCTGAAATACAACGTGGACCAAAACGTAGAATTGACGGCATTAAAATTAACGCAGACAAAGCACAAGTCTATGCTGAGCATGGAAAGTTTGACTTAAGTGCAGATGCAGCTGCTATTAAGGCACATTTGTTAGCTTCAGGTTGTTGGGCATTTATTAAACAACGTCCTTACGACGTTGTGGCTAGTGCAGAAAAAGCACCTAGAGATATTTATATTTCTGGCTTTGCAACAGCACCATTAGCAGCAGATTTAGACTATGTTTTAGAAGGTAAAGAAGCTGAATTGCAAGCTGCGGTAACAGCACTTTCAAAATTAACTGAAGGTAATGTACATGTTTCTGTAGCTAAGGGTTCTGGTTCTATATTTTCTAATATTACAGGCGCTAGTGTTCATGTTGTTTCTGGGCCGCATCCAGCAGGAAACGTTGGAACTTTAATCAATAAAGTAGGACCAGTAAATAAAGGCGAAACTGTTTGGACTGTAAATGCTCAGGATTTAGTAATTATTGGAGAGTTACTATTAACAGGTAAGTTTAACGCCGAAAGAACAATTGCACTTGCAGGTTCTTCAGTAAAGAAACCACGTTATTTCAAAACCAAAATCGGTGCAGAGGTAGCAACCATGATTTATGATAATGGTGTTGATAAAGATGGGAATGATAGGATTATATCTGGAAATGTATTAAGTGGAAAACAAGTAAGTCCTGATGGGAATTTAGATTATTATAGTAATGTAATTACTGTAATCCCTGAAGGTGACGATTACGAATTTTTCGGATGGAACAAGCCTGTTTTTGATAAAGTATCGACTTCAAGAGCTTTGACATTTTCATGGTTAACTCCAAATAAAAAGTTTGATTTAACAACAAATACTAATGGAGAGCATCGTGCATTTGTAATCACTGGTAGTTATGAAGAGGTGTTCCCTTTAGATATCTATCCGATGCAGATTTTAAAGGCGTGTATGTACAAAGACTTAGATGAAATGGAAGCTCTAGGGATGTACGAAGTTGCACCTGAGGATTTTGCATTGACTGAGTTTATTTGTGTGTCTAAACAACCACATCAAAAAATAATAAGAGAAGGATTAGACTTAATGCTTAAAGAAATAGGATAATGGGTTTAAAGCAAAAATTACATAATTTCAAAGTTAAAAATCAGGACAAGAAATGGTTGCCTGGATTTAACGCATTATTTACGTTTTTATACATGCCAAATGAGACAACTCATAACGGTACTCATATAAAAGCTGCAGATGATTTAAAGCGAACAATGAATACTGTAATCATGGCTTTAGTACCATGTTTAGTATTTGGAATGTTTAACGCAGGTTACCAACACTACTTAGCACAAGGTCTAATTGAATCTGCTGATGGGTTCTTAGGCGCATCTTTCTGGACTTGGGACAACTTTGTTATAGGTCTTTGGAAAGTATTGCCGCTAGTCATAGTTTCTTATGGTGTAGGTCTTGTAGTAGAATTCATATTTGCAATTATTAAAGGTCACGAAGTTGAAGAAGGGTACTTAGTAACTGGTATGTTAGTGCCATTAATTGTACCTGTAGACATCCCGTTATGGATGCTAGCAGTAGCAGTTGTTTTTGGTGTAGTTATCGGTAAGGAAGTTTTTGGAGGAACAGGAATGAATATCTTGAATCCAGCTCTAACAATACGTGCATTTTTATTCTTTGCTTATCCAACATGGATGTCAGGAGATAAAGTGTGGGTGCATGGTGCAACTGCGGCAGCAGGAACACCAGATGCATATTCTGGAGAAACTTTATTAGGAGCATATGCTCAAAATAGCTCTTTAGCAGGTATAGATTATTGGGATATGTTCTGGGGAATTATACCTGGTTCTGTTGGAGAAACTTCAAAATTCTTAATCATAATAGGTGCATTATTTTTGATATTCACTAAAGTAGGAAGTTGGAGAATTATATTTTCAACATTGATAGGTGCTTTAGCAATGGGACTAATTTTTAATGGTGTTGTTGATGCAGGTTGGATTAGCGAATCAAGTAAGTTTTATGGATTGATGAGCGTTCCTTTTTGGCAACACCTAATTATCGGTTCAATATTATTTGGTGCGGTATATATGGCAACAGACCCAGTAACAGCATCACAAACAAATAAAGGAAAATGGATTTATGGTTTCTTAATAGGATTTATTTCAATTATGATTCGCGTATTTAATCCAGCTTATCCAGAAGGAGTATTCTTAGCAATATTATTAATGAATGTTTTTGCACCAACTATTGACCATTATGTGGTTCAAGGAAATGTAAAACGAAGATTAAAACGTGTAAAAGTTAAAGCAGCATAATTATGGCAGTTAACACAGATAAAAATTCGTACACAATATTATTTGCAGTTGTAATGGTATTGGTTGTAGGTTCTTTACTAGCATTTACAGCTTCAGCATTGAAGCCAAATATTAAAGAGAATGAGCGTATAGAAAAGCAACAAAATATTCTTTATGCTATGGGTATAAATGGAAATGAAGGAGCTGGAGACATTACTTTTATTGATGCGAAGATAGCTGAAGCAGAATTTGCTTCCAATGTTTCTGAGCAAGTTGTTTTAGAAGTTAAAGATGGTAAGATAATCAATGAAATGACAGGTGAAGAGTTTGCAAATTCCAAAGATGCTGATAAAGGTATTGCTCC
Organism: Winogradskyella sp. PC-19; assembly: GCF_002163855.1. NCBI lineage: Bacteria > Pseudomonadati > Bacteroidota > Flavobacteriia > Flavobacteriales > Flavobacteriaceae > Winogradskyella > Winogradskyella sp. PC-19. The sequence goes on from NZ_CP019332.1 coordinate 2,517,563, forward strand.
TTATTTGATTGATGTGAAGAAACAACAAACAAGAGTAAAAGAAGGTAAGTCTAGATATTTACCACTTTTTATCTCAAACAAAAATGGTCAAAAAGTTTATGTTGCACCAATTAGAGGAAAAGGACTTTGGGATGCTATTTGGGGTTATGTTGCTGTAGATAAAAATATGGTTGTCCAAGGCGCGTTTTTTGACCATAAAGGTGAAACTCCAGGTTTAGGTGCTAACATAAAGCAGCGCTATTTTATGGATGATTTTGCAGGTGAAAAATTATTAACAGAAGCTGGTGTATTTAAAGGTATATCAGTCGCTAAAGGTAATAATGATCCAAAAAACGAAATAAAAGACGATTACGAAGTTGACGCACTTGCTGGCGCAACAATCACAGGTGACGGTGTTTCTAAAATGATAAAGAAAGATTTAAAATTGTATTTACCTTACTTTAAAAACTTATAATAACTATGGGACTACTTTCAAAAAAAGACACTAAGTTAATTACTGACCCATTAGCGGACAATAATCCAATTACAATTCAAGTATTAGGTATATGTTCTGCATTAGCAATTACTGCTGAACTGAAAGCTTCTTTGGTAATGGGTATTGCCGTACTATTTGTTTTAGGTGTAGGTAACGTTGTAATTTCTTTATTAAGGAATCTTATTCCTTCAAAAATTAGAATTATCGTTCAACTAATTGTAGTTGCTTCTTTAGTAATTATTGTTGATCAAGTGTTAAAGGCTTTTGCTTTTGAATTAAGTAAAACACTTTCGGTATTTATTGGTTTAATAATTACCAACTGTATCATTATGGGACGTTTTGAAGCTTTCGCTCTAGGAAATGGGCCTTGGAAATCTTTTCTTGATGGAATTGGTAACGCTTTAGGTTACGCAGTAATCTTGATTATTGTTGGTTTCTTTAGAGAGTTATTTGGATCCGGAACTTTATTCGGCATTCCAGTTTTAGGAGATCCAATTGAAAAGACAGGTGTTTATTCTATCGGATATGAGAACAACGGATTTATGTTAATGCCGCCAATGGCGTTAGTCATAGTAGGACTTATTATTTGGGTACAACGTAGCAGAAACAAAGATTTAATCGAAGACTAAACGCTTAGCGTTTTAATTTAAAGTATAAGAAAATGATAGAGCATTTAGAATTATTTTTCAAATCCATCTTTATAGATAATATGGTATTTGCCGTATTCTTAGGGATGTGTTCATACTTAGCCGTATCTAAAAAAGTAGCTACAGCAGTAGGTCTTGGAGCAGCAGTAATATTTGTATTGGCAATCACAGTACCATTAAACTGGTTATTAGACCAGTATTTATTACAGCCAGGTGCATTAAAATGGTTAGGCCCAGAATATGCAGACTACGATTTAGGCTTCTTGTCTTTTATCATGTTTATTGCAACGATTGCAACCATGGTGCAATTAGTAGAAATAGTGGTTGAGAAATTCTCTCCATCGTTATATAATTCATTAGGTATATTTTTACCACTAATTGCCGTAAACTGTGCGATTTTAGGTGGTTCTTTATTTATGCAATCTCGTGAGATTGAAACTTTTGGATTAGCACTTAACTATGGTATATCATCAGGTATAGGTTGGTTTTTAGCGATTTTAGCAATTGCTGCAATCCGTGAAAAAATTAGATACAGTGCAGTGCCAGCACCATTAAGAGGTTTAGGAATTACATTTATCATTACTGGATTAATGGGTATTGGTTTCCTAAGTTTTGGTGGTATGTTAACTGGTGGAGATGAAGAAGAAGCACCAAAAGATGTGCCAACAGCACAAGTTGAAAAGCTTGAAGTTAAAGAAGAAAACAAACTAGCAGAAAATACTAAAACTATAGATTAATATGATTTTAGCAGCAGGAACAACAGGAACAGTTATAGCAACAGTAGCAGCGTTTTTATTAATTACGTTGGTGCTAGTTAGTTTATTGTTATTTGTAAAACAAAAATTATCACCATCTGGACCAGTAAAAATTCTGATTAATGGTGAACGCGAAATAGAAGTAGCATCTGGTAGTACACTATTATCTACCTTAGGAAGTAATAAAATTTTCTTACCATCTGCTTGTGGTGGTGGTGGAACTTGTATACAATGTGAGTGTCATGTATTATCTGGTGGTGGAGAAGCTTTACCAACAGAGACGCCTCACTTTTCAAGAAAAGAGTTAGCACACGGTGCACGTTTGTCTTGCCAAGTAAAAGTGAAACAGGATATGGAAATTACCATACCTGAAGAAGTATTTGGTATCAAGAAATGGGAAGCAACTGTAGTACGTAACTATAATGTAGCATCATTTATTAAGGAATTTGTAGTAGAGATTCCTGAAGATATGGGATATAAAGCTGGTGGATATATTCAGATTGAAATCCCTGAATGTACTATCGATTACAAAGATATTGATATAACAGCACACCCAGAAGAGCATGATACGCCAGACAAGTTTCAAGCAGAATGGGATAAGTTTGGTCTTTGGCCATTAACAATGAAAAATACGGAGACTGTTGAGCGTGCATATTCTATGGCATCTTACCCAGCAGAAGGACGTGAGATTATGTTGAATGTGCGTATAGCAACACCGCCATGGGATAGAAGTAAAAACCAATGGATGGATGTAAATCCAGGTGTAGCATCATCATATATTTTTGCACAAAAACCAGGAGATAAAGTAACGATTTCTGGACCTTATGGAGAATTCTTCATTAACGAGTCAGAAAGTGAAATGCTTTACGTAGGTGGTGGTGCAGGTATGGCGCCAATGCGTTCACACTTATACGAATTGTTCCGTACGATTAAAACTGGTCGTAAAGTGACGTATTGGTATGGTGGACGTTCTAAGCGTGAATTATTCTACATTGAGCACTTTAGAAAATTAGAGCAAGATTTCCCTAACTTTAAATTCTATATGGCACTTTCTGAGCCAATGGAAGAAGATAATTGGAAGGTGAAAAAGGATATTAATGACGAAGCTGGAGATGGTTTCGTAGGATTTATTCACAACTGTGTGATTGATAATTATTTAAATCATCATGAAGCACCAGAAGATATAGAGCTGTATTTCTGTGGACCACCATTAATGAACCAAGCGGTTCAGAAAATGGGAGAAGATTTTGGTATCCCAGATGAGCATATTAGATTTGATGACTTTGGTGGGTAATCACTAAATTTTATAAAATAAAAAACCCAATAATTAAATTATTGGGTTTTCTGTTTCTACAAATGATGTCTTTCTTAAACTAAGTGGTATTTAGGCTTGTTATTTTCGTATTCTAATAGCTTAGAATAATCCATTATGTTTGTGATGCCTTCTATCCTACATAGATGCGAAATTACAGCGGAAAGCCCCTTAAAAAGCACCTCTTTTTCTTTAATGTTATCTGGTCTACCATTTTTATGATGCAACGGTAGCTTGTAACCACAAGCTTTTAAGAAAATAGATTCTATAGTCAATAATTCTAGTGGCGTATAACCATTAAAACGACGTCCTAAATTTTGATGTACCTTACCTACATAACTGAGTTGTGTGGAGCCATGGTCGTCAGAAAGGTATTTCCAACTTTCGGTATTATTCAAAATATTACCAACAGCACATTGCTTACAACATTCGGGATTTAGTGTGTTGTTATGAAACGCTAAATAGAGTTTTTTTATAGCAGCTTCAAAACGTTTTGAAGTTTTCATAGTTTGTGATTTTTCTACTTTCATGGAAATAAGATACAAAAAAATAAAAAAGCTATTGTTTTATTTATTGCTCTTACTTATCCTCTTTTTTCATTTTTATATAACCAGTAACTAATCTTACACCTAATCTTGCAAAAAGAATTATAGCAATTACCATTATGATATTAAATCCATCCATCATTTATATTCCATAATTAAAAACACAGCAGTACTGTCTCCAATATTTAAAACTTCGTGTGTTGTTAGTTTATCTTTAGAGAACGAATAACCTGTTGGGACATTTACTTCTCTTACTCCAGATGTGTCTTTAATTTTAAACTTGCTTCCAACTAAAGTATAGCCAAAATGTGGTTTATGATAGTGTAATTCGTGTCCAACTTTTGGAGGAAATGTACATTTGAGGACTCTTAATTCTTTATTGTCTTCTAAGACTTTACATACAGACTTGCCTTCCCAACCTGCTTCTAGTGGGTCAGGTAACGAAGGTTTAGTTTTATTACAACTAAGAGCTACTAATACTATAAATAAAAGGATATGTGCTTTACAATTCATTTTTTATTTTGAATTAATTTCAGACTCTATCGCGGTTATTAAATCCGTTACTTTAATTTTTACCATTTCGCAATGTTTTAGTCTGTTTTCAGAGGTTTGTTTTAGCTGAAATAATATATTTTTGAAGGTGTTGTCATTTGAAAGATTCTCTAAATCTAAAGGTTGAAAGAAATTCTTTTGATTATCGTCTATACCACTAAAACTCATCTGATAACCCGATAAAATTTCAAAATTTTTATTTGTATATGAAAAAAGAGCGTTTTCTATAAAACCATGCATTTGCCTTTCAAATGTAAAGGCATTATCAAAATCAACTTCATAGAGTTCAATTATTCTATTGAGTATACTGTCGTTATTTATAGCTACACTAGGACTATTTTGAATACGTTTGTAACCGCTATTTATAGAATTTAAAAATTGTTTAGAATGAATTATAGAATAATATAAAGATGTGTTTGCTCTAAATTCTGGCTTTTTTAGAGCAGATAAAACGGAATCAATAGCTTGATTATTGGATTCTAATTTATCAATTACACTTTCTATTTCTTTATTATTGCTCTCGAGGTCAATTTTAACCTGTTTTAATAATTGTATCTCTACTTTATGATACTTATTCGCTTCATTCCAATTATTAATCTGTAATGCAATTAAAATTCCTATAACCACAAGGATAATTTCACCAATAGCGTATTTAAAGTATTTGCCTGTCTTGTTTTTTATAAGTAAGTTTTTGCGGATATGTCTAAAAAATTTAATCATTTACATGTCGTTAATATGATTGTTAATTACTGGTACAAGTTCTTTATTGAGTTTCATTAGGTTTTCTATGTCTTCAATAAGCTCTGCTGTTTTTACTCTCAATTCAAATAATATTTGACCAAATTCATCAGTATCGTAGAGCTTTTCGAGTTTTGATATGTCTAATATATTTTTCCCATAATCTTCTATATTAATAACAGCTTTTTTAGGGATGTGTATAGCGTTTTTTCGTAAATAAGGTCTAATTAGATTTAATACTACGTTACTGTAAGTTACATTATCCCTTAATGCCACTTGCTGATACCTGTAATAGTTTTTTAGGACTTCAATAATCTCTTTATTATTTATACCTTCGGGTATATTATCCTCGAAGGTCACTGGGTAGATGTAAACAAGATATCTTATAAAATTGATATCGGTTTTTGCTAATGTAGAATTATAAGGGTCTATCTATAAGCTCGTCAACTAATTTTAATTGCCTGTGTAGGTTTTTTTTGTCTTCAGTAAAAGCTTTATAATCTAATTCTAAATCTTCGACTAAATCGATTAGGATAATTTTTTCATTATTATTTAATT